>CAOJOK010000004.1 GCA_948440265.1 uncultured Clostridia bacterium | reverse complement strand
GATGGCTGTTATTATATATGGTATAGTAAATCCTGCTTCCCGTTAGACAAGGGGACGGCTGTCGGAAGAAAAAATAAAGGAATGAATTATGAGAGAAGAAACGGGTAATTTACAGTCTGCGAGAAAGAGCGTTCGGCTTTTGGACGCGACTATGCGCGACGGCGGCATAGTAAATGCGTTCTTATTTTCGGACGAGTTTGCGAAAAACCTGTATGAAACGAATGTGAAAGCAGGCGTCGATATAATGGAGTTCGGATATAAGGCGGACGAAAAACTGTTTGACGCAAAAAAGTTCGGCAAGTGGAAATTCTGTAAGGAAGACGATATCCGAGCAATCGTCGGCGAAAACAAAACGGATATGAAAATAGCCGTTATGGCGGACGTCGGCAGAGTGGATTTGAAAAGAGCAGTCGCCGATAAAAAGAACTCCGTCGTCGATATGTACAGAATTGCGGCGTACTTAAATCAGATACCGTCCGCACTGCAAATGGCGGAGTATTGCAAAAGCAGGGGCTATGAAACGGCTCTGAATATAATGGCGATATCCAAAAACCAGGAAAGCGATTTGAAGCGCGCGCTGGAAGAAGTAGGCAAATCGTCCGTTGACGTCATATACATCGTCGACAGCTTCGGTTCGCTGTATCCCGAAGAAATACGCAGGGTGAGCGAGATATATCTCGAAGTCGGCGACAAGTACGGCAAGCAGATAGGCATACACGCGCACAACAATCAACAGCTGGCGTTCGCCAACACAATCGAGGCGTGCGCCTGCGGCGTGAACTATCTCGACTCCACAATGTCGGGTATGGGAAGGGGCGCAGGCAACTGCCATACGGAAGCAATGCTCGGCTTTTTGAAAAACCCGAAGTACAGGATAGAACCGGCGCTTGCCTTTCTGCGCGGGTTTATGAAGCCGTTGAAAGAATCGGGCGCGGTCTGGGGATACGACGTACCCTATCTCTTGACGGGACTGTTCAACGCGCACCCGTCGTCGGCAATCGAGTTCATAAAGAACGGGCGCGACGACTATATCGAATTTTTAAACGCGCTTCTGTTTATGGAGTGACGTAAAGGAGAATTTTTGTATGCTCTACGAGTCTGTCACACAGCTTATCGGAAATACGCCGCTTATGTCGGCAAAAAAATTCGCTTCCGCTTTCGGGCTGAAAGCTCTGCTTGCGGTCAAGCTCGAATGTTTCAATCCGGCAGGCTCGGTCAAGGACCGCGTGGCGGATAATATGATTGCGGCGGCGGAAAGAGACGGGCGTCTGAAAAAAGGCGCCGTCGTGATAGAACCGACGTCGGGCAATACAGGCATAGGGCTGGCGTCCGTCTGCGCGGCAAAGGGCTATAAACTAATCGTGACTATGCCCGATACGATGAGCATAGAGAGAAGAAAACTGATTTCGGCATACGGCGCGGAAATAGTGCTGACCGACGGAAAAAAGGGTATGTCGGGAGCAATAGAAAAGGCGGAAGAAATACATAAGAATTTGCCGAATTCGATAATCGCCGGACAGTTCGTAAATCCCGCAAATCCGCAGGCGCACAAAAAGAGTACGGGCGCGGAAATTTGGAAGGACACCGACGGCAAAATCGATATTTTCGTGGCAGGCGTGGGGACGGGCGGAACGATAACGGGCGTGGGCGAATATCTGAAAGAGAAAAATCCCGATGTTAAGATTATCGCCGTAGAGCCGCAAACCTCTCCCGTGCTCGGCAGGGGCGTGTCGGGGACGCACGGTATTCAGGGCATAGGCGCAGGGTTTGTGCCGAAAGTGCTGAACACGAAAATTTACGACGGCATAATCGCCGTGTCGGATTCCGACGCAATGGACTGTGCGAGAAAGTTCGCCGAAGAAGAAGGACTGCTGGTCGGCATTTCCTCGGGCGCGGCGCTTAAAGCCGCCGTCGAGCTTGCAAAGAAAAAGGAGAACGAAAACAAATTCATAGTCGCGCTTCTGCCCGATTCGGGAGAGCGGTATTTGAGTACGAACCTGTATAAATAAAAAACAAACCGTGCAATAAAGCACGGTTTTTTTGTTAGTCGGAAGATTCTATAAGCTCGCATTCCGCCATTGTCGGATTGCTTGCCGTTTCGTTGAGATTGATAAGTCTCTGCCGCAGAATAAAATCTTTCGGGAGCGAGCGCGGCGTGTATCCCGTATACTTTTTGAATATTCGGTTGAAGTTTCGTATGCTGTCGAAACCGCACCGCAGCGACACTTCCGTCATAGAAACGTCGTCGTTCGATTTCAAAATCTCGACGGCTTTTTCCACGCGCACCCTGTTTGAATACTGCGAAAACGTCATACCCGTCAGCGAGTGGAACAGACGGGAAAAGTACGCGGGGTTCATTCCGATAAAATCGGCGGCGGACGTCAAATCGAAATAGAGATACTTCTCGTCGATTTCCGCAAGCAGGGCTTTAAGCCGTACCGCTCGGGGGGGGGGGGACATTTTTTGGTCGGCTCGATTTTTTCGTGCCGAAAAATATCGATAATCATCATCTGCACAACGGCGGCGGTTTCGTATTCGAAATACGGTTCGCGGGTTTTCAGCGCGGACTCTATTTTTTCGAAGATATTCAAAAAACCGTAACTGTGCGACAGAAGCGGATGACAAAGCACATTGTCGCGCAAAAACGGCTTTATAAGCTCGCAGTCGAAAATTAGCATAGAAACAAGCGTGTCCGACGTCAGCGCACGCATTTCGTGAACCTGCTCGCTGCCTATGAATACGGCTTGACCTTGCTCCGCCGAAAAAGCCGACTCGCCCACAATAAGGTCGAGTTTTCCGCGTTCGACGTACAAAAGCTCGCAGTCGTAATGCCAGTGCGGAGCATTGTGCGAATTCCTGTATTTGCCCGCCCAGACCTTCGCGCCGTCCGTATACCGTCTGTGTTCCCGTTTGACTTGCATAAAAAGCCCCCTGCATATGCTCGTATGATTTATGTATACAGCATTGACGGAAATATGTCAACCGTTAAGCGCAAAGATTTTCCAAGGCGGAAGCAAAAGTAAAAAATTGTCTTAAACGCGCAAAATGCCGTCTTGAATACGCGCCGTTCGGCTGTTAGAATATAAGTGTTGTAAATATACACCAAAGTCGTTTTTCCGTTGCGGGGCGGCGGAAAAACAAATTAAAAAGGAGGGTTTATATGAGCAAACTATCTAAACTGTGGTTCGGACTGACAGCCGTATTTGCGGTGCTTTTGTGCATTGCGGTTGTCGGAACGACGGTTGCCTATGATTATGCGGGCGTCATAAACGACGCGCTCGGCGTACAGACGAGTAAGGTAATCAAGGGCGAAGTGTCGGAAGAAGTCGATACGACCTATTATAAGAGTTCGTTCGGCGAGTTCAATGCGGCAAACCTCGAAAAGTTGAAGGCGGCAACAAAAGAGCAGAACATCAACGAAATGAGAGAGGGCGCGGCGTTGTTGAAAAACGACAAGAACGCGCTGCCGTTGAAGACGGAAAAGAAAATTTCCCTGTTCGGCAGGTCGGCGGCATATCCGGCTTGGCAGGGAAGTTCGGCAGGAACGAAGGTTTCCAATACAACGGCCGATAAGACCGATTTGAAAACCGCGCTGGAAAAGGAGGGCTTCACGGTAAATCCCGACAGCTTGACAGGTTATGCTTCGGTCAAAAACGGCAATACCGGCGGTCACGATAAGGCGGGAACGGGAACAGGCGAAGAATCGCCCGATTTCTATGACGCGAAGATTGCAGGCGTCGGCGAGTATACCGACGCGGCGATAGTCGTACTTTCCCGTGTGGGCGCGGAAGGCACCGACGTGGCAATGAGCGAAACGGACGACGACGGCACGACGGTGCTCAGCGGACTTGCTCTGCATTCAAACGAGAGAGAAATGCTGAAAAAGGTCAGAGCGGCGTTCGGCAAAGTCATCGTGCTTTTGAATATCGGCAACCAAATGGAAGTCGAAGAAGTAAAGCAGTACTGCGACGCAATGCTGTATATGGGACTGCCCGGACATTACGGGTTCGAAGGCGTTGCCGAGATTTTGAGCGGCAAGGTCAATCCGTCGGGACATCTTGCGGACACCTATGCGGTCAACTCGCTTTCCGCTCCCGCAGTTGTAAACTCTGGCACGCAGACCCCCGAATTTACCAATAAGGACGCCATAAACGAGCAAATCGGCGCGGCGGAGAACGCAAGCTGGATTTCCTTCCAGGCGGAAAATATTTATATCGGTTACCGCTATTACGAAACGCGTTATGCGGACGCCGTAGCAGGAGCCGGCAACGCGAAAGACAAGGTCGGAGCGAGCAAGTCGGACGCGACCGAGTGGAAGTATTCGGACGAAATTTCCTATCCGTTCGGATACGGTATGAGCTATACGACGTTTACGCAGACGCTGGATTCCGTAAGCGTCGGAGCGGACGCAATAGAAGTCAAAGTCACCGTAAAGAACACGGGCAGCGTAAAGGGCAAGAGCGTCGTTCAGGTTTACGCGCAGACCCCTTACGGCGATTACGAGAAGAAGAACAAAGTGGAAAAGAGCGCAATACAGCTTGTCGGCTTTGCCAAGACGAAAGAGCTGGATGCGAACGCAACCGATACCGTAACGGTGACGGTGGACAAATATCTGCTTGCGTCCTATGATTATGTGGGCGAAAAGGGATATATTTTGAGCGGCGGCGATTACTACATAGCGATAGGCGACAACGCGCACGACGCTCTCAATAACGTTCTTGCAAAGCAGGGCAAAACGGGAATGACCGACGAAAACGGCGCGGCAGTGACGGGTACGGCGGCAAAGGCGCACGAGTTCTCTCAAAGCTTCGACGCAAACAAGTACAGAATGTCCACGAACAACGTCCGCGTGACCAACCAGTTCGACGACTGCGACTTGAATCACTTTATCGAAAACGGCGGCAAATATCTGTCGAGAAGCGACTGGAAAGCCACTTATCCTACGCAGCAGACCACCGTTGCCGCAACTGCGGAAATGATAAAACTGTTAAGCGGCAACACTTACGAAACGCCGAAAGACGCGCCCGCATACGAGGAGTTGGCGGCACAGTTCGGCAAGGACGAAGGACTCAACATCATAATGATGCGCGACGTTCCGCTGTCGGATAAGATAACCTGGAGAAAGTTCATAATGCAGCTTAAAATCGAAGACTTGCCTTTGGCAACGGCGGAAAGCTTCTCCTGTCCCGCAGTCGGTTCGCTTTCTCCCGCATTTGCGGTAGGCGACGGAGACGACAGCGTGGGCAGCACTATAAGAATCTATCCGCAGAGCGGAACGACGAAACCCAAGACCGACGAAAACGGCGTTGCGATAGAAACAAGTAAAGACCCCGGCGTCATATCGTGGGCAACTCTGCGCTATTGCAGCAAGCCGACGCTTACGGGTACGTTCAACGAAGAACTGTACGCAGGCCGCGGCAAAATGATGGGCGAAGAAGGTTTGTGGGCAAATCTTATGGAAAACTACAACACGGGCGCAGACCTTCACAGAACGCCTTTCGGCGGACGTGCATTCGAGTATATGAGCGAATGTCCCAACCTTTCCTATCTTGCTTCCATTCCCGAAGTAACCGCTATGGAAAAGACGGGTTCGCACGCCGCTCCCAAACACGCAGTCGGCAACGACCAGGAATATCATCGCGAAGGCGTGGCTTGCTTCTTCACGGAACAGGCGCTTCGCGAAGGCAATTTGAGAGCGTTCGAAGGCGCGCTTAAAGTGGCGAAAGCAGGCGGACTTATGCAGTCGTTCGAAAGACTCGGCTGCACTTGGGCTTCGGCAAGCTATGCTATGAATACGCAGGTGTTCAGAAACGAATGGGGCTGGACGGGTAACATCGTCACCGACGCCGCTCCGCTTCGCGGCGGCGCGTCCGGATTCAAGGGTTATAAAAACCACGCTTTGGAAGTGCTTGCGGCAGGTTCCGAGCAGTTCTGTCTGGACGGCAGTGCGGGACACGGCAAGGAAGCGCTTGCTTGGGCGAAAGAGAATAACGACGGCAATATAGTGGAGCTTCTCATAAACGCGGCTATCAGCTGGGAATATGCGATTGCTCATTCCGGAATCGTAAACGGCATATCGTCCGCAGACAGAATCGTGCAGGTAACCCCTTGGTGGCAGACGACGCTTATCGCGGTCATAGTCGTGCTCTCCGTACTGACGGCGGCGGCTCTGGCTCTGTCCGTCGTGAGCAAGGTCTTAAAGAAAAAGGAGGCTTAAAAAATGAATTTGAAAGAGAAACTCTCGAATAAGACGATAGCCTATTGGCTCGGCTGCGCCGCGGCTGTGATAGCTCTTGTCGGACTCATAATATTCGCAGTCTATAAGAGCAGAGCAGGCGAGGGCACGGGCTGGATATTCGCGCTCATAATAATCGGTATACTCGCACAGGTCGCGCTGTTCTTCTATGACGGCAAGTACGGCGACTTCATAGCCATTCTGCCTCCCGTGCTTTATGTATTGAGTCTTGCGCTCGGGCTTTCGGGCGGCGTGGGCAACATTGCCGACGCAGTGAGCGACATCGTAATGTTCGGCATACCGGAGCTGGCTCCGCTGAACTATGCGATTGCGGCGATACTCGGCGCGGCAACGATAGTTGCGGTTGTGCCCTGCTTTATGACGAGAGAAAAACAATCGGCTTAATATATGCCCCTCGACAGGGACGAGACTGCAATAAGTTTCATCTCCCTCCCCTATAACGGAAACGGCAAGCGTCGAAAGCGCTTGCCGTTTTCCTATTCAGAATGCGCGCAAAGTCAGTTGCACGAGCTTGTTTTCCCGCGCGGCGTCGGCTATAATCTGTTCGGTGACTATTTCGCCGACCGCGGCTATCGTTCTTCCAGACGACGAGCACAGCGTTTTCGTAATACATTTTCCGAGCAGGAAAGAGAAGTCTGGCGCTCCGAGCTCGGGCGCGGGCGACGGCGCGGCGGTCGGCGTGGTAACGGGCGGCTTTTCGGCTTCCGCCGCGGTGTTTTCGACGGGCTGTTCGGTTTTCTGCGGCGGTGCGGTTTCGACAGGCAGAGCCGTGGTTTTGACAACCGTCTTTCTGTCGGCGGCTTTCGGCTTGGGGCGCGAGCGCGGAAGTTTAATCGGCGCGCCGCTGTCGTTGAAAATCACGAGAGAATCGGAATGTGACAGCAGAGTATCTGCCTTGTATTCGCTTTCTCCGACCGTGAACGCTATGACGGCGAACTTTTCGTCGAAAGTTATGTCGGATAATCTACCCAGCATTTTGCCGTCCTGATTGACGCAGGGCAGGTTAATCGGATTGTTCGGCGGCAGAAAAGAAAATGCCAGCGGAGAAGACAGCGAGCGCACGACGACGGAATCTTCTTTCATAGTGTGTATAGACTTTGTCGGCAGGGAAAGATAGCCGTCGGCATTTTCTTCGCCGTCTATGAGAAGGAGCGCGTCCGCTTTTTTAAGCGCGGCGGCGAACCGCACGTCGGACACCGTTCCGAGCAGCTGCGCGCCGCGCAGAGAGATTGCCTGTTTGGATATTATATCGCTTAACTTGTACATTTACCGACCTCTTAAAGCGCAATTTTGGGGATAATTATAAATATGCCGATTTTGTCGGCGTTATGCCGAAAGCGGAGCGTTGTCTGCCGATTTCCGCCGCGCGCCCTTTTAAATTCCCGCTTGACTTTTGCGGCAAACGAGTATATAATATAGCGAGTAAACTCAAAACATATTATACGGAGGTATTGAAAATGACAATCAATAAAGATATGACGATAGCGGAAGTGCTCGGCGTTTGCCCCGACATCGCGCCCGTTTTTCAGCAGTTCGGAATGCACTGCCTCGGCTGCCCCATAAGCCGCGGCGAAACGGTGGAGCAGGCGGCTGCCGCACACGGAATCGAATTGGAAGAAATGCTTACGGCATTGAACGATTTCGCCGAGAACAACTAAAAGATGAAAGCGGTTTTCGGTCTCGGCAATTTCGGAGACAAGTATGCCTATACCTATCACAATATGGGTTTTTTGACTGCGGAGTGTCTGGCGGACAGGCTGTCGTTTAAGTTCAAAAAAAAGGAATGCGACGGCTTGATTGCCGAAGGCAATTTCGAAGGCGAGCGGCTTTTGATAGTAAAGCCGCTTACATATATGAACCTTTCGGGGCATTGCGTCAAACAGGTTGTGAATAAGTATAAGCTGGACTTAAAAGACGTAATCGTGATTTTCGACGATATAGATATTCCGCGCCTTTCGGTTCGCGTTCGTATGAACGGAAGCGGCGGAACGCACAACGGAATGAGAAACATAATCGAGATTATGAAAAGCGTGGACTTTCCGAGAGTGCGTCTCGGGATAGGCAGACCGCCCGAGAATGTACCGCTCGGCGACTATGTGCTTTCCGACGTGCCGAAAGCCGACAGACAGAGCTTTCACGATATGATAGAGAGCGCCGCGGACGAGGTCGTCAAACTCCTGCGCGCATAATGTTAAACGGGCTGCCGATTGTTCGGTTCGCGCGATAAACGAAACTGCGATTTTTTCGGAGAATTTATTTTGAAACTCGATGACATTTTAAACGGCGGAGAATATGCCGCCGCGCTTAAAGACAGCCGGGACGGAAAAAAAGTCTCGGTTTTTGACGCGCGCTTTTTCGAAAAAACGTTTTTCACGGCGGCGCTTAAAGACAGAAAGCTCTATGTGTGCGGAGACGCGGTCGCGGCGCGCACGGCGTTCGAGCAATTGAAGTGTCTAAACGAAAACACCGTACTGCTTCCGTCGGGAACGGACACGCTTGTCTATAAAAAAATGACGTCGGCGGAAAGCGAGATAGAAAGACTGCACGCGCTGTACGAGATTGCCTGCGGCAGAGCGCAGATAGTCGTGGCGCCCGTGTCCGCGCTTATGCAGAAATACCCCGACCCCGAAAGTTTGGCAAAGTTTGCGTTTTCGCTTGCCGTCGGCGAAGAATACGACTTGGACGAGATAAAGAAAAAACTGGCTTTGATGGGATATAAATCCGTGCCGCAGACGGAAGGCGCGGGGCAGTTTTCTTCGCGCGGCGACATACTCGACGTCTGGGCGACGGGCAGGGACTATGCGGTGAGAGCGGAGTTTTTCGGAGACGAGCTGGAAACGCTCCGAAAGGTGGACGTGGCGACCAATCTTTCTTCGGGCGAAGAAAAAGCATTGGAAGTCATACCTGCAACCGACGTGTTTTACACGGAGTCGGAAGCGGAAAAAGCAATGGCTATGCTGACGGAAGCGGCGACGGGCGAGCGCGCGCTTTCCGTGGCGTCCGACATAAAAGTCAAACTTGCCGTCGGCAGTCGGGATTTGTCGCTGTCCTATGTGCGTCCGCTTTTTAAAAGTTTTTCGCTGGCTCGTTATATGCGTCCGTCCGCGGTCGTGTATGACGACGCGAAAACGGTTTACGATACATTGCAGGCGCTGTATAAGGAGTTTGACGAGCGTTTCGAGTCGCTTCTGAAAGCAGGCGAAACAATGAAGTTCGCGAAAGATTCCGTTTTGCCAAAGGAAGAAGTTTTCGATTTTCAAAGAGCCGACGCCGTAGCCTTCCACCGCCTCATAAACAATAACCGAATCTTCGCCCCCGACGCGGTGCATACTTTCAACGGAATGGAAATGCCCGATTACAGCCGCGATTTTTACACGCTGGCAAGCGATTTGAAGAATTGGTCGGAAAGCGGCTATACCGTGCATATTGCCTGCGGCAACGAACAGGCGGTCAAAAACATCGGCGATTTTCTGTCCGATAACGGCATAGGCTTTTCGGACGGCGGCGGCAGGATAAACCTGTACGCGAAAAAAATCGACCGCGGCGGCATTTTCCACGAAAGCAAGTGTGCGGTCATCGGGACGTATAACATAGGCGGAAAACGCTCGCGCACACTGCCGAGAAGAAGAAAGAACGACGTATTCACCGTGCCCGAGGTCGGCGACTATGTGGTGCACGAAACGCACGGCATAGGTATGTGCATAGGCGTGGAAAAAATGAATATGACGGGCAGCTTCCGCGACTATCTGATAATCGAATACAGCGGCTCGGATAAATTGTATGTCCCCGTGGAAAATATGGACAGCCTGTCCAAGTTCGTGGCGAGCGGCGAAAAACCGAAGTTGAGCAAGCTCGGCGGAGAGCAGTTCGAGCGCGTAAAGAGCAAGGTTCGGGCGTCCGTCAAAAAATTGGCGTTCGACCTTGTCAAGCTCTATGCCGAAAGAAGCGTGTCGCACGGTTATAAGTACGACGAAGACGACTGCCTTTTGGACGAGTTCGAAAGCGATTTTCCGTTTACCGAAACGGAAGACCAGCTCACGGCGGTTCGGGAAGGTCTGAAAGACCTGAAATCGGGCAAGGTTATGGACAGACTGCTGTGCGGAGACGTCGGCTACGGAAAGACCGAAGTCGCCCTGCGCTTGGCGTTTAAAGTCATTTCCTGCGGCAAACAGGCGGCGTTCATTTCGCCGACCACGATACTTGCCTGCCAGCACTTCGAAACGGCGGTGAAGCGTATGCAAAGTCACGGCGTGCGCATAGAACGGCTGACGCGTTTCGATTCGCCGCAAAAGACCAAAGAAACTTTAAAGCGGCTGGAAGCGGGGGAAACAGACTTCGTCGTGGGCACGCACAGGGTGCTCGGCAAGGACGTGAAGTTCAAAGATTTGGGACTGCTGATATTGGACGAAGAACAGCGCTTCGGCGTGGCGGATAAAGAGAAACTCAAGCTTTTGAAACCGTCGGTCAATGTGTTGAGCCTTTCCGCCACACCCATTCCGCGCACGCTCTATATGACAATGGTCAATATTCGCGACGTCAGCGTGCTGGACACGCCGCCTGCGGACCGCATACCCGTGCAGACTTTCGTCACCGAATATTCCGACGCGCTTGTCGCCGACGCCGTGACGAGAGAAGTCGGGCGCGACGGTCAGGCTTTCATCGTCTATAACAGAGTGGCGGGGATAGATACGTTTGCGGCAAAACTCAAAGAGCTTCTGCCCGACGTAAGGTTTGCCGTGGCTCACGGTCAGATGACGGAAAGTCTGTTGGAAAAGACGGTGTCCGACTTCGTCGCGGGCAAATACGACGTTTTGATTGCGTCCACGATTATAGAGAACGGAATAGATATGCCACGTGCAAACACGCTCATAGTCGTGGAAGCGGATAAATTGGGCTTGGCGCAGATGTACCAGCTTCGCGGCAGAGTGGGGCGTAGCAACCGTCTGGCGTATGCGTATTTCACATACGACGCCGACAGAATATTGACGGAATCGGCGTATAAGAGATTGGAAGCCATAACAAAATATACGGAGTTCGGAAGCGGCTTCAAGATTGCTATGGCGGATTTGGAAATCCGCGGCGCGGGAAATATTCTCGGTAAAGAACAGCACGGACATCTCGAAAAAGTCGGTTACGATTTATACTGCAAACTGCTGGAAGACGCCGTTGCGGAAGCTGAAGGCAAGGAAGTCAAACCGCGCAGGGAAGTGCGGCTTACGATAGACTATCCGGCATACCTGCCCGAAACATACGTCGAGGATTCGGAAAAACGAATGAGTATGTACAGCAGAATCGCGCTGATTTCTTCGGCGGAAGATAGGGCGGCGATTTCAAGCGAGTTGACCGATATATACGGCAAACCGCCTGCGGAGGCGGACAACCTGCTGCAAGCCGCGCTCATAAAAAATCTTGCCGCGGATATAAACGCCGTGTCCGTATCCGTGCGCGGCGAAGACTGCAGAGTGCTTTTCGAAAAGGCAATGGATATATCGGAAGATATAATCGAAACGGCGAGAGCCGATTCCTGCACGCTGGTCGGTTTCGACGGGGACAGACCGTATGTCCGGACGACGGGCAGAAAGCGGCTGCTGAACTTTTTGTTGAAATGCCGTCAAAAAAGGGGTTTAAACGATTGATTTTTAATCAATAATAATGTATAATTGTTATACTGCTTTAATCGGGCGGCGGTTTTGTCACCCCTTTAAAACCCATCGGATAAGAAAGGATTTGTAATATGCGTAAAAATTTTCTGAAAGTGACATTATGCGTCGTGCTGGCGGCGGCACTCGGTCTGTTTGCGACGGGCTGCTCTCTGTTCGAGCATAATTATAAAAAAGATTATCAACAGGTCGTGGCAACGATAGCGGCATACGAAGCCGATTACAACGTCGAGGACGAAAACGGCAAGGTCTTGGAGACGCTGCATTTCTCCGTGCCCGAAAAGAAGATTTACAAGACGAGACTGATTGCTATGGTGCAGAATTATTCCACGTCCACAGGGCTTTCCGACCCCGAAGAAATAGTGGACTATCTGTTGAATCAGCTCATACGCCGCGAGCTTCTGCTCACCGAAGCGGACAAGATGATAACATTCGGACAGCTCGAATGGGATTTGAAGGACAAGAACGCCGTTATGGAATCGGTCTATAACACGTTGGATTCCGTAATCAAAGAGAGAATAAAGTCCGTCTATACCGACCACGGAGAGCCTGCTCCGTCCACGGGCGAGAGCCAGTCGACGTCCACGACGTACCCCGTTCCCGAAGAAGAAACGAGAGACGACGAAGAAGAAGACGAAACCGAAGTGGAAAAGTGGGTTCCGGACCAGAGCGCCTATCCCGCAATGAGCGGCGATAAGGACAAGCGCAGCCGCGAGCGCGAAGCAATGCGCCGTCTGGTGGACTATTTCGAAACGCTTATCGAAAACGATATTTTGGCGACGGATACCGAAAAGGCATATTTCGACGCCGACATAAAGAAAATGCGCAACTTGATTGCCGAGAACCGCGAGCACGACATATATCCTATGCTGTACGACATAGACTACGACCCCGAAAAGGGCGAAGGCAACGGAACCTATATCGTGGAATATTTCTACGGCAAGGACGCGACGGACAATCAGAAAATAAACCGTTTGCAGGAGTATGCCACCGACGGAGTCAATGTGACCGAAGAAGAAATTCTCGAACAGTACAACGTGACCGTCAGAGAGCAGAAGCGCAACTATACGAACGAGTCGGAATATAAGACGGCTATGACGACGGACAGCACCGACGTTTTGTATAACCCGAACGACAACTATTTCTACGTCAAGCACATTCTCCTTCCGTTCAGCGACGAACAGAAAGCAGAGCTTACCGCCTACAAGAACGAAGGCTATCACTTGGAAGAAGAAATCAAAAACCGCAGAGCACAGCTTGCCCGCGAAATAGTTTCCTATCCGCACGTGGACGGCGAAGACGATTTGAGCAATCCTATGAGCATACAGGCGATATTCTCGGATATCAAATCGCAGATGTCGACTTATAAGTACAACCCCGAAATGGCGGAGCGCACGTTCGACAGCCTGACGTACAAATATAACACCGATTCGGGCGCGTTCGGCAGCAATTACGGATATGCCGTGCGCAGAGAGCTCAACGGCGACACCGAAACTTATATGGATGAGTTTGCCGCGGCGGCGAGAAAGATGTACGACGAGTTGGAAGTCGGTCAATTGTACGACGAATACGTCGTGACCGATTACGGCGTTCACATTATGTATCTTGCTTCCAAAACGAGAGCGGGCGAAGTCAAGGCGTTGAACGACTATCTCACTCCTGCGAAGAAAAAGACGGTGCGCGAAGTAATCGAAAAGACGGCGCTCGACAACAAGAAGAACGCGGCGTTCAACGCATTGCAGGAAAGAATTTTCAAATACTACGAAGACGATTTGGAGTCCGTAGAAAAATTCCAAAAGAGATATAAGGAACTTTATTCTTAACGGTAAAGGTCAACAAAAAATTCACAAGGGCTTCCGAAAAGGAAGCCTTTGCTTTATAAGGAGCGACTATGGTCAAGATTTCGAAGTTTGCCGCAAGCACAACGCCATATACGGCAGGGGAACAGCCGCAGAGAAAATTCATAAAGCTAAACACCAACGAAAACCCGTATCCGCCTGCAAAAGAATGTGCGGACGCCGCGAAACGGTTCGACGTCGGACAACTCAAACTGTATCCCGACCTTGCCGTGACTCGGTTGAAAAGGGCGATAGCGCAAAAAGAGAAAGTGCGCGAAGAAAACGTGTTTGTCGGCAACGGCTCGGACGAAGTTCTGGCATTTGCCGTGCGCGCGTTCTACGACCCCGACGGCGGAAAAGTGATTTTCCCGAAAATCACTTACAGCTTCTATCCCGTCTATTGCAACCTGTTCGACGTAAAGTACGGATTCGCGGAAAACGAGAGCGATTTTTCGGTGGACATAGAAAAACTGACGGGCGGACAGGGCGCGATTATAGCCAACCCGAATGCGCCGACGTCGCTGTCTCTGCCGCTTGAAAGCATAGAACGCCTGCTTGAAATCAATAGGGATAAACCCGTCATAGTTGACGAAGCGTACATCGATTTTGCCGTGAATACGTCAAGCGCCGTGCCGCTTATCGAAAGGTACGACAATCTCGCCGTCATAAAGACGTTCTCCAAAAGCTATTCGCTGGCAGGCATACGCTGCGGATATATGATAGCAGACGAAAGACTTATAAAAGCCGTGGAAACGGTGCGCGACTGCTTTAACAGTTATCCCGTGGACAGTCTTTGTCAGGAAATCTGCGTCGCCGCAGTAAAGGCGGAGCGCTATCATAAAGACTGCGTTGCGTCCGTGATAAAGACGCGCAAACGGGTAATCGAAGAACTGCGCAGGCGCGGCAGAGAAGTTTTGGATTCCGATACGAATTTCCTGTTTGTCAAAGGCGGACAAAGCGACTATCTGAAACTGAAAGAGAACGGAATTTTAGTGCGGTGGTTCGACGCGGAACGAGTGCGCGATTATACGAGAGTGACCGTCGGAAGCGACGAAGAAATGGACACCTATCTGAAAGCATTGCCTTAAAAATAAAATAACTCCGACAGCCGTCAAAAGCTCTCGGAGTTTTGTTTAAGAAAAATCATTTTTTCTGTTTTTCTTCTTCCGCTTTCTTTTTCTTGTAATTGGCACGATATTCCAGCGCCGTCCTGCCGCGCGTCTGCTTGAACAGTCGGCAGAAATATGCAGGGTCGTCATAGCCGCACCGCTTGGCAATCACGATTATATCGTCGTCCGTCATTCTTAAAAGCTGTTCGGCATATTCCAACCGCTTCTCTATAAGATACTTTTTGGGCGGCATACCCGTCTGCCTGCGAAAGACGTGCGACAAATAATAGCGGTCGAGATTGAGCTTTTTGCAGGCGTCCGAAAGCGTTTCGTCATTCAAAAAGTTTTCGTCGAAATATTCCTTTGCGCGTCCGACCACTTCGCTCGACTTTCTCGGACGTATTTCAAACGGCATAAGCCGCGTCGTCAGCGCGAGTATGATGTTGAGGAGATTGTCGGAAACAAAGTTGCTTTCGGGATAGAGGTCGTCCTGTTCGCGCCATAACTGCCGAAACGCCGCTTCCAGTATTCCGCGGTATATGCCGCTCGAAACTATGCGGAAACCGCTCTCTCCCGTAAAACGGTAATCGCCGTAAATTTCCGCGCCGTCAATCGTTACGAAAATCGCGCCGCCTGCCGGCAGGTCTTTGACGTCGGCGCTGTAAGCGGCTTGACGGGAAACGACCACTATGTCTCCGCTTACGGGGGAGAGTTCGTATTCGCCGATTTTCAGCGTTGCGCCGCTTCTGCCGAAAAATACGATATCCGCCGGGGATACTGCCTCGACGGGTATGAAATCGGATTTGTTTTTGCCGACGCGCAGAAGCACGGGCGGCTTTTTGAATATCTTTTCTCTCATACGGGTCTGCGGCGCAGAGAATTGAGATTTGTTATGCGTGTATAGTCCGTGACTTTGTTTCTTGCCAAAAATTCTTCCGCAAGCGCCTTATACGCCAAAGAGCCGCTGCTTTTGGGGTCGAACTGCATAATCGGCAAACCGTAGGAAGGCGCTTCGCCGAGACGCACGTTTCTGGGAATACGCGTGCGGAAAACGCTCTTGCCGAAGTATTTGAGTATTTCTTCGGTGACGGAGTTGGCAAGGTTGGAACGCGGGTCGTACATAGTCAGCACGACGCCTTCGATTTCCAACGGCGGATTGAGATATTTCTTTGCAAGTTTAATCGTATTCATAAGCTGGCTCAAACCTTCGAGCGCGAAAAACTCGCCCTGAATGGGAATGAGTATGCTGTCCGCGGCAGTCAGCGCATTGACGGTTAAAAGTCCGAGGCTGGGGGGACAGTCGATTAAGATGAAGTCGTAAAGATTGCGCAACTGCGATAAGGCGGTCTTTAACACCTTTTCGCGGTTCTGCGCCGACACAAGCTCCACCTCCGCGCCTGCAAGGTCGATGTTGGAAGGGATTATGTCGAGCTTCTCGACGCCCGTCTTTTGTATGACTTCGGAAGGCTTCGCGTCGCCGCACAGCAGGGAATATACCGCGTGTTTCAGACTGCGCTTTTCTATACCCACGCCGCTGGAAGCATTGCCCTGGGGGTCGATGTCTACAAGCAGCGTGCGCTTGTTCATTATTGCGAGATATGCGGCGAGATTGACGGAAGTCGTGGTTTTGCCCACGCCGCCCTTTTGATTGGCAACCGCAATTATTTTCGACATACAGGGTCCTCCTTAACGCTTGTATCTTACGTTTACTAAATTATAGCACTTTTTTGCGCGGTTGGCAACCCATTTTAATGACAAATTCGGCAGAGCCGAGCACAACTTTTTTTCGCGGTTTTAGACAGAATTAACGGAAAACCGCGGTAAAAAGGTTTGTATCTTTGCAAACTTGTGGTATAATATGTAGGTCGGCGGCAGTGAGATTGTCTGCGGACGAAACGGGAAAATAGGAGGCTTGTCTTGAAAAAGACGTAAAGTCTCTTTTTAAAAGGAAGCGGCAGTGAGCAGAATAGAATTTCAAAACGTAAGCTTTGCCTATAATGCGGATTCGTCGTCGGAAACGCGTGCGCTTAACAACGTGTCCTTTTCCATCGAAGAGGGCGAGTTTGTCGCGCTTGTCGGGCATAACGGCTCGGGCAAGTCCACCGCCGCAAAACTTATGAACGCGCTCTTGCTGCCGTCGGAAGGCAGAGTGCTAGTGGACGGAATGGATACGGCGGACAAAAAGAAAGTGTTCGACATTAGAAACACCGTCGGCGTGGTGTTCCAAAATCCCGACAACCAAATGGTCGCAACGATAATAGAAGACGACATAGCTTTCGGACCCGAGAATATCGGCTTGAAGCCGCAGGAAATACGCGAGCGCGTCGACTTTGCTCTCGAAGCCGTCGGAATGAGCGAGTATAAAAAGGGCACTCCGTTTCGGTTGAGCGGCGGTCAGAAACAGAGAATAGCCATAGCCGGCATATTGGCGATTAAACCGAAAGTGCTCGTGCTCGACGAATCCACGGCAATGCTCGACCCCGTCGGCAGAGACGAGGTTATGGCTGTCGTGGAAAGACTGAACCGCGAAGAAAAGATGACCGTCGTTATGATAACGCACTTTATGGAAGAAGCGCTGAAAGCCGACAGAATGATTGTTATGTCGGGCGGCGAAGTGCTTATGTCGGGCGGCAAGGAGCTTTTCGAGCGCGCCGACGAAATAAAAAGGGCGGGGCTCGATTTGCCGATTGCCGGGTTCATAGCCGAAAAATTGAGAGAGGACGGGTTCGATTTGCCCGCCGCGATAACGGACGAAAAGGAGCTTGCGGACGCATTATGTCGATTGAAATCGAAAAATTGAGATATGTATACAGTCCCAAAACTCCGTTCGAAAAAGTGGCTTTAAACGACGTGACGTTCACTATAGAAGACGGAGACTTTTTCGGTATCATCGGACACACGGGTTCGGGAAAGTCCACTCTCGTGTCGCATTTAAACGCGCTCACGCGCGTGATGAGCGGCAAAATAACGGTGGACGGAGTGGACATAACTCCGAAGAAAATCGACTTCAAGGCTTTGAGAAGCAAGGTCGGAATGGTCTTTCAGTACCCCGAGTATCAGCTGTTTGCCGACACCGTGGAAAAGGACGTGGAGTTCGGCTGTAAAAATATCGGCATAGCGGACGCCGAGTGCAAGGAGCGCGTCAAAGAAGCGATAGAACTTGTGGGCTTGGATTACGAGCAGGTCAAGGACCGCTCTCCGTTCGAGCTGTCGGGCGGACAGAAAAGGCGCGTCGCGCTTGCAGGCGTGCTGGCAATGCGCCCGAAAGTGCTCGTGCTGGACGAGCCGACCGCAGGGCTCGACCCCAAGGGCAAACGCGAGATTATGAATCTCGTTCGGGATATAAGAAAGAGCTGTCCCACGACGGTTATGATAAGCCACAATATGGACGAAGTCGCCGAATACTGCAATAAAATCGCGGTTATGAGCGACGGAAAGCTGTACGGAGTATTCACGCCGAACGAGCTGTTCGGCAAGGGCGAGCTTTTGAAAAGTCTCGGCTTGTCCGTCCCGAAAGTGACTTCGATTGCAAACAGACTTGCCGACTGCGGTTTCGACATAGACCGCGGCATAGTCAGGGCGGACGAGCTTGTGAAAGCGATAGAGAACGCCGTCGGCGGAAAGGGGGCGGAAAAATGCGCGACGTAAGCTTCGGTCAGTACTATCCCGTTCCCAGCCCCATACACAGACTCGACCCCAGAACCAAACTGCTGTCGGTCATTATCTATATCGTGACGCTGTTTTTCATAAATACGTTCACGGGGTTCGGTATAGCCGCTCTGTTTCTGCTCATAATCATACTGATATCCAAAGTGCCGCTCGGCAAGGTGCTCAAATCGGTCAAAGCGGTGCTGTTTCTGTTGATATTCACGTTTTTGTTCACCTTCCTTTTCGTCAAGGGCGAACCCGACAAACTCATATGGGAGTGGGGCATAATTCATCTGTATTGGGACCGACTGTTTGTCTCTGCCAAACTCTGTATAAGACTGCTGCTTTTGGTGCTCGGTCCTGCGCTGCTGACGCTTACGACGACGCCTATGGAATTGACGGACGGCGTGGAGAGCCTGCTGAAACCGCTCGCGCTGATAAAAGTCCCCGTGCACTCTCTGGCTATAATAATGAGTATAGCCCTGCGGCTTATACCCACGCTTATGGAAGAAACTGATAAGATTATAAACGCGCAGAAAGCGCGCTGTGCCGACTTCGACAGCGGAAACATTTTCAAGCGCGCAAAGGCAATGCTGCCCGTGCTCATTCCGCTGTTCGTATCTTCTTTCCGCCGTGCCGACGACTTGGCGGACGCAATGGACAGCAGGTGCTATCGCGGAGCAAAGGGCAGGACGAGAATGAGAGTGCTGAAATTCCGCTTCTCCGATTTCGTAATGCTGTTTTTTATGGCGGTCCTTTTGACGGCTATGCTGTTTTTGAAATACAATTGGTTTAATTGGGCGTTTATCGCCGTATTGGTGTGAAGTATGTATCGCTTTGCAATAAACGTCGATTATATAGGCACGGCATATTGCGGCTGGCAGGTACAGCCCGATTTAAGGACCGTGCAGGGCGAGATTGAAAACGCCCTGTTTAAGCTGACGGGAGAAAAACCGTCGGTTGTCGGAAGCGGCAGGACGGACGCGGGAGTGCACGCGCTGTGCCAGACCGCGCATTTCGATTTGTCAAAGGAGTGGGAACCGAAAAGATTGGTCGGCGGACTGAACCACTTTCTTGCACGGGATATAAGGATACTCGGCGCAAGGCAAACGAGCGCAGATTTTCACGCCAGATTCGACTGCGTGGAAAAGAGCTATATTTACGTTATGTACCGCGCGCCCGAAAGAGCGGTGCTGACGGACAGAGCGTGGGCGGTGGACCCCGACATAGACGTGGAGAAAATGAAAAGAGCGGCTTTGCGCTTCATAGGCGAAAAGGACTTCAAGTCCTTTATGGCAGGCGGTTCGGATACCGTAAGCAGCGTGCGGAAAGTGCTGAAAGCCGACGTGTGCGAAAGGGACGGTTTCATTATATTTCAAACGTCGGCAAACGGTTTTTTGTATAATATGGTGCGTATAATGACTTCCGTCATAGAAGCGGCAGGGCGCGGCAGACTGTCGGAGAGCGACGTGGACTTTTTGATTGCGGCAAAGGACAGAACGCTTGTGCGCGGAACGGCGCCTGCCTGCGGACTGTATCTTGAAAGCCAAAAATACGGCAAGGAGTAAACGGTGGGTTTATTCAGAAGTAACAAAAAGAAAATTCAAAGCAAGGTCGGGCTCTGCCTGTCGGGCGGCGGCGCGCGCGGATTCGCGCACGTCGGAGCGATAAAGGCTTTCGAAGAAAACGGCATTTCTTTCGATACCGTCGTCGGCGTGTCGGCAGGCAGTATCGTCGGTGCAATGTATGCCGCAGGACTGACAAGCTCGCAAATGCGCGAGTGCGGCGAAAAGCTGGAAATGAAGAACGTCCACAACGGCATAGTCGTCACTCCCAACGACGCCGCCAAAATAGGCAAAATCGTGACCGACGCAATCGGCAGAAAGAACATAGAAGATTTTCCGAGAAAGTTCGCCTGCGTCGCCGTCGACCTTGTGGACGCCAAACAAATAATAATCGACAGCGGCGACGTGTCCATTGCCGTATCGGCGTCCTCTGCCGTACCGCTTTTGTTCAAGCCTGTCATATACGGAAGACGACATCTTGTGGACGGCGGACTGCTGAACAATATTCCTGCCGACGTGTGCAAAATGCTCGGCGCGGACAAAGTCGTGACGGTGGACGTAAATCCCACGCGCGGCGGCGGTACGAAAGACTTGGGCTGGCTGTCGGTGCTTAAAGGCACGCTGTCCATTATGACCGCCAATTCCTCGGTGGCTGGACTTAAAAATTCCGACCTTGTCATCGCGCCCGATTTGAAGAAGTTTTCGTCGTCGTCCAAGGACGGCTGGCAGGAAATGATAGAACTCGGGTACGAACAGACGCTGAAATTCATAGACAGGATAAAACAGCTTTGACGAAAAGCGAATAGAATAATGTGCAGGAGAAAACGCTATGGCAAAAAATTATAACAGAAAAGCGGAAAAAGCCGCGGCAAAGGCAGTGTCGAAAATACCGTTCGTGACAAGACTGATAATCTTTTTGGTCATTGCCGCAGGGCTTGCGATAAGTCTTTTCTGGCAGAACGAGATAAGCGCCGCGCTGGGCTTAAAACGCGTCGACGAAAGCGAATACGGCGGTATGAAAACCGAAACCGTGCTGACGGGTAGCGGCGGAGATTTGAACCTGCACTTTGTGGACGTGGGGCAGGGCGACGCCTGCGTAGTGGAACTGCCCGACGGAAGAAATATGCTGATTGACAGCGGCGAAAAGGACAGCAAGGACAAACTCATTCATTACATAGACGAAAACATCAAGGACGACGGCGGCAAGACGATAACGCACTTCGACATAGCGGTCATAACCCATTCCGATTCCGACCACTGCGGCGAAATGAAAGACGTTTTAAGCCGCTTCCCCGTAACGGGAGTGTTTTACCGCCCGAATCAGGAAGCGACGAAGATTGCCGACCCGGGCAAAGCGGAGCTTTACGGAAACTATAACGGCAAGAACACCGCGACTTACGCCGACGCGATAACGGCAGGCTATGCAGGCGGAGCCAAAGGCGTTGTCACGAATGCGCTTAACGACGAGATAAACGTCATAAAGCCCGACGGATTAAACGACGGCGACGAGGGCTATTACGAAATAAATTTCTATGCGCCCGTGAAAGACAGTTATTCCGATTATAACAATTACTCTCCCGTAATCATTCTCGAATACGGCGACAACAGAGTCGCGCTGTCGGGCGACGCGGAAAAGGAAGCGGAAGCCGACTTTGTCGCAAAGGCAGAACAGAAGGAAGGCCGCTATGCGATATTCGACGATACGTTCACCGTGCAGGCGATAAAACTCGGACATCACGGCAGCCGCACTTCGTCGTCGGAAAAATATTTAAAGACTATGACGACGCAGGAAAGCCGAAAGGACGTTCGCATAATCATAAGCTGCGGATTGGACAATAAATACGGACATCCGCATAAAGAAGTGCTGGAAAGACTGGACGCGCTCGGCTTTAAACAGGAAAACATCTTGCGCACCGACGTCAACGGCGACATAGCTATGAGCATAAAGTTCGACGAAGCAAGCGGAGAATACGCGCTGTTCTTCGGCGCCGACGTCGTAAGAACGCAAAAGACGGTGTCGCTCGGAGCAATCGACATCACCTGGCTGGAAATAGTCGTCACGTTCATAGTGATTGCAGGCGTGGTACTGCTCGTTCTGCCGATTTTTATGGGCGGAAAGAGAAGCGGCGCAAAGAAATAAGGAGAATCGTATATGCAGTGGTGGCAGGAAAAAGTTTTCTATCAGATATATCCGCTCGGGTTTTGCGGAGCGGAAAGACAAAACGATTTCGGAAAGGTCAGACACAGATTGAAAGCCGTAGAAGAAGAAATACCCCGTCTCAAAGAAACGGGTATCGGCGCACTGCTGTTGAATCCGCTGTTTCAGTCGGTCGCGCACGGTTACGACACCGTGGACTTTTATAACACCGACTGCCGCCTCGGAGATAACGCCGACTTGAAACGTCTCGTGAAAAAATGCCACGACAGCGGCATAAGGGTGGTGCTGGACGGCGTGTTCAACCACGTCGGCAGAGAGTTTCCGCAGTTTGCCGACGTCAGGCAGAAGAAGTGGGATTCGCCGTATAAGCATTGGTTCCATATCGACTTCAACGGAAACAGCGCGTACAACGACGGCTTTTACTATGAGGGCTGGGAAGGTCATTACGAGCTCGTGAAGCTCAATCTCCAAAACGGCGACGTGCGCAATTTCCTGTTCGACGCGGTGCGGTTCTATATAGACGAGCTCGATATAGACGGCTTGCGCCTGGACGTGTGTTACAGCCTGCCCGAGGACTTTATCCGCGATTTGAGCGGCGTGTGCAAGAGCAAAAAGAGCGATTTCTTTCTGGCGGCGGAAGCCATACACGGCGACTATAACCGACTGCTGAACTGCGGCGTGGAATCCGTCACGAACTACGAGTGCTATAAGGGGCTGTATTCCGCGATTAACAGCAGAAATCTTTTCGAGATAGAACACTCTCTGTCCAGACAGTTTGCAAACACGCCTTGGGCGCTGTATAAGGGCAGACATCTTTTGAACTTCGCGGACAATCACGACGTGCCGAGACTGTACAGCGTGCTGACGGACAAGCGCAATGCGGCGGCGGCTTATGCGATACTGTTTGTAATGCCGGGCATACCCTGTATCTATTACGGAAGCGAGTATGCGGCGGAAGGAGTCAAAGGGGACGGGGACGTTCATCTCCGCCCGAAGATGAGCGACGTGGACAGAAACAAAAATATCGAATTGACTGAAACGCTTAAAAAGCTGATACGGTTGAAGAATACAAGAGTAAGCCTGCAAATCGGCGCGTATGAAAAGGTATCGTTAAGCAACGAATATTTCGCCGTTTGCAGAACGCACGACGGCGAGAGAACGACGCTTGCCGTGAACATTTCGGACAACCCCGTTTCGGTGGATATAGGCGGCAGCTGTAAGGACTTAATCGACGGGCGAGAGGAAAGCAGCAGAGCCGAAGTGCCGCCGCACTCGTTCAGAATTTTCGGATAAAACAGTAAAAAAATTTCGGAGGATATATAAAATGAAACAGTTTAAAGCGGAATCGAAAAAGCTGATGGATATGATGATAAACTCCATCTACACGAATAAGGACGTATTTTTGCGCGAGCTTATTTCCAATGCGTCGGACGCTCTGGACAAGCGTCACTTTATGTCGCTGACCGAGCCGGAGCTTTCCGCCGACTTCAATATAGTAATAGAAGCGGACAAAAACGCAAGGACGTTGAAGATAACCGACAACGGCGTGGGTATGAGCAAGGACGAGCTGGAAAACAATCTCGGCACAATCGCCGCCAGCGGCACGCTCAAATTCCGCGAGTCGCAGGAAAATGCCGACTCTCTAATCGGTCAGTTCGGCGTCGGATTCTATTCGGCGTTTATGGTGGCAAGCAAGGTGGAAGTCGTTTCGCGTTCGGTACGGGAAGAAGCGGCATATCGTTGGACGAGCAGCGGCGCGGAAGGCTATGACATAAAGCCCTGTCAAAGAGAGCAGGCAGGCACGACGGTGACGCTGTGGATGAGAGAAAACGACGACGACTGCCGCTATTCGGAATATCTGTCGGAGTACAAACTGCGCGAACTCGTCAAGACCTATTCCGACTATATCCGCTATCCCATACTTATGGACGTGACCAAGTCGAAAAAACAGGAGAGCGGCGACGGCTATACCGAGTATACCGAAACGGAAACGCTGAACACGATGACCCCGATTTGGAAGAAACCGAAAAGAAGCGTCAAGAAAGAAGACTACGACGCGTTTTACCGTTCGCGCTTTCACGATTTCCGCGCTCCCGTTCGCGTCATAAACGTGAATATCGAAGGCAACGTGAACTATACCGCGCTCTTGTTCGTGCCCGAGAAACTGCCGAACAACTATTATTCGAAAGATTACGAAAAGGGTCTTGCTCTGTATTCGAGCGGAGTGCTCATTCGCGAGAAGTGCGCCGAGCTTCTGCCCGATTGGCTGGGCTTTGTCAAGGGCGTGGTGGACTCGCCCGACTTGACGCTCAACCTTTCCAGAGAAGTTCTGCAGCAGGACAGACAGCTGCGTTTCATCGCCGATTCCGTCAGAAAGAAAATTCTCGACGACTTCAAGAAGTGGCTGAAAAACGACAGGGAAGGCTATGAAAAGTTTTTCAAAGAACTCGGCGAAGGCATAAAGTACGGCGTATACGAAAACTTCGGCGAGAGAAAGGACGAGCTTAAAGATTTGATACTGATGTATTCGTCCACCGAGAAAAAGCCCGCTCTGCTTTCGGAGTACGTGTCGAGAATGAAAGAAGATTCGGAAGGGATATATTATGCGTGCGGCGAGAGCGAAGAAAAAATCGACGCCCTGCCGCAGTTGGAAAAACTCAAAGACGACGGCAGGGAAATTCTGTATTGCACACAGCGCGTGGACGAATTCTGCCTTATGGCGCTGAATGAGTACGGCGGCAAAACATTTATAAACGCATTGAAGTCCGAATCCGAAAAGGAAGACAAGAGCCAAGAAAAGGACAAGTCGAAAGAACTGCTGGACAGCGTGAAAAAACTGCTGGAAGGCAAGGTCAATAAAGTGCGGCTGTCGTCGAGAATGAAATCGCACGCTTCCTGCATAACCGCCGACGGCGAAATATCGCTGGAAATGGAACGCGTTTTTGCGGCAAGCGGACAGCCCGTAAAAGCCGACAGAGTGCTGGAACTCAATCCCGAGCACGCGCTCTATAAAAAGCTGGAAAAGGAATACGAAAGCGGCGGCGACTATCAGACCGTTGCGCTCATTCTGTACGACGAAGCGGCTTTGACTTCGCTCGGCGAAGTGGACGACGAAGCGGCGTTTGTTATGAGAATAAACTCGCTCATCAAATAAATCCGCTTTCGTTGTGTCGAAACGGTGAAAGTGCAGTGAATTTTGATTTTCGGCGGTTTTGACCCGTTGACAAACACTGAACTATAATCTATACTTGCAGGTAGGAAATACAGGAGACGGCACGCTATGACCCTTTCTTCCAAAAGCCGATACGCGTTGGAGATAATGACCGACCTTGCCGAACACAGGGACAGACCGGTTTCCGTGAGCGCGATTGCGCGGCGCAGACAAATTTCCGATAAATACGCCGAGCAGATTATGAGCATATTGAAACGCGCAGGCTTCGTGACGAGCGAGCGCGGCAGCCGCGGCGGCTATCGGCTCGTTTTGCCGCCCGACAACTATCGCGTCGGCGATGTACTGCGGCTTATGGACGGGTCGCCGAAAAAGAGCGCCGACGAAAGCGTTGCGATAAAAAAGCTGGAAAAAGCCGTTGCCGCCGTCATAGACGGGTTTACGGTGGCGGATTTGATGGAAGAAAAATAGTGCCGAACAAAGGAGGATGGATTTGTGACGAAGATATTGATTGCCGACGACGAAGAAATGATTCGCTCCGTAATTGCCGAGTACGCCAAGTTCGAGGGTTATGAATGTGCGGAAGCGGTGGACGGAATGGAGGCCGTGCAGAAAGCATTGGCAAACGATTACGACGTGATTATTATGGACGTGATGATGCCGAAGCTGGACGGCTTTTCCGCGGTCAAGGAAATACGCAAGAAAAAGGACACCCCCGTCATTATGCTTTCGGCGCGCGTCGAAGAATACGACAAACTTTTCGGATTCGAAATGGGCGTGGACGACTATGTGACGAAACCCTTTTCGCCCAAAGAAGTTATGGCGAGAATCGGCGCGATTTTAAAACGCGGAAAAGTGAGCAAGGGCAAGATAGTGTCCGACGGGCTCGTGATAGACAAGGCGGGCAGAAACGTATATGTGGACGGCGCAAAAGCCGAAATGACTCCGAAAGAATACGAACTGCTGTTCTATCTTGCCGATAACGCGGGCATAGCCGTGTCGAGAGAAAAACTGTTGAGCGAGGTCTGGGGTTACGACTTTTACGGCGACGACAGAACGGTGGATACGCATATAAAAATGCTGCGCGCCTCTCTCGGCAAATACCGCGACAAGATTGTGACTTTGCGCGGCTTGGGCTATAAGTTGGAGCTTTAATTCGCAGGTGGTCGCGGAAAAGGAAAAAGAATCGGGAATTCCCGTAGTCAAACCGTCGAAGTCGGACGGCGACGTGCTGGGGTTGAAAAGTATCCAGTTTAGAATGTGGTTGAGCTTCGTCGCTTTGACCGCACTGACTCTCGTCATACTGTGGGTGGCGCAGGTCGTGTTTTATACCGCAGGTCTGAACGATATGAGCAAAAGCGAAGTGAAGCGCGTCGGGGACAAACTCAAAGTCGACGTGTGCGAGCTCGATGAAGACGACTTTCAGGAGAAATTGCGCGTCAGCGCGATAAGCGGCGGTTTCTCGGCGTTCTTTTTCGACAGAAAGACGGGTCTTCCAAGCTATTATGCAAATGCAAACGGTTCCAAGGACCACGAGCAGATGGACCGCGGCCTTTTCGATGAAATAGTAAATTCGCACGAGTTCAAGTCCAAGGTAAGCGAGGCGGGCAGCGTCTATACCGTTTCGGCGGAATACCACGGCGAGTTCATAGTGTACGGAGCTTTGACGACGTCGCAAAAAGGCGGCGAACTTTGTCTGTGCATATTAAAGCCGCTGTCGAAAGCAGACGCCACCGTTGCGGTCTTGCGCAATCAGCTTATCATAGTAACCGTGCTGTGTATGTTCGTCAGTATGGCGCTTGCGTTGACTTTCAGCCGCACGATAAGCCGACCGATATCGGAGTTTTCCAAGGGCGCGAGAAAGCTGGGCAAGGGCGACTATTCTGTGCGCTTTACGGGCAACGGCTGGACGGAAATCGACGAGCTTGCCGACACGCTTAACTATGCGACGGAAGAAATCGGCAAAACGGAAGCGATGCGCAGAGACTTTTTTGCCAACGTATCCCACGATTTGCGCACGCCGCTGACAATGGTCAGGGCGTATGCCGAAATGATTCGCGACATATCGGGAGAAGATAAAGAAAAGAGAGAAAAGCACGCGCAGATAATTATGGACGAAGCGGACAGACTGACGCTGCTTGTGGGCGACATTTTGGAATTGAGCAAATTGCAGGCGGACACCGCCGAATACAATATCGGCAGAACGGACGTCGCCAGACTTGCCGAAACCGTCGTCGGACGCTTTTCGGCAATGGGTGAGCAGAACGGCTTCGAGTTCGAAAGCAATATAGTATGCAAGTCGGACGCGCTGTGCGACGGAAAGAGAATAGAACAGGCGCTGTACAACCTGATAAGCAACGCGATGAATTACAGCCGCGAAATAAAGAAGATAACCGTCGGCGTGACGGAAAAGGAAAAGACGGTGCGCATAGAAGTTTCCGACAGGGGCAAGGGGATAGCCCCCGAAGAAATCGAAGCCGTGTGGGACAGATACTACCGCGCCAATCAGACCAAGCGGACGACCGTCGGCACGGGTCTCGGCTTGCCGATTGTCAAGAGTATTTTGGAAAAGCACGGCGCCGTATACGGCGTGGACAGCGTCACGGAAGACAATGCCGATGGCAAAGAGAGCGGCACGACGTTCTGGTTCGAGCTGGAAAAGTTTGTCGAACAGGCGCCCGAACCGACGCCGCAGAAAAAGCGCCGCAGGAAGGAGCCGAAAGCCAAAGACCGAATAAAGACTGAACAAAAGAAAGAATAATCTTTCCGAAAAAAACAAACAGCTTTCGCCTTTTTATCATACGCCTATCACATTTGTATAGTATCATATAGGCAACCTCATTAGTTTCCTATCTTTGCGGAAAGTCCTCCTTGTCACAGCGACGGGAGGGCTTTTCGTATGCCGCTCAAATTGCTTGAAATCAATTTGCCGCAATCGCTTGACAAGCCTTGCGTAAAAGTAGTATAATCACGAATGCGTGTAAATTCTACACGTAGATTTTCTGCGCCGAAAACAGGCGGAGAAAATCAAAACTCGCTTTATTGAAAGCGCGCGCTTTCGGCGGACATAGGGTCTTGCCGAAACAGGCGGCTTCGAATGAATGCGGGGGCAAACTACTAAAAGGAGGTAGAGTAATAATGCCTACGATTAACCAGTTAATCAGAAAAGGCCGCGAGAAAATCGAGTTCAAGTCTTTGAGCCCCATTCTCGAAGGTAACCCGCAAAAGCGCGGCGTATGTCTTTCGGTGACGACGACCACTCCGAAAAAGCCCAACTCGGCGCTTCGGAAAATTGCCAGAGTACGTCTTGTGAACAAGATGGAAGGCACTGTTTACATTCCGGGAATCGGACACAATTTGCAGGAACACAGCGTCGTGCTTATTCGTGGCGGCAGAGTGAAGGATTTGCCCGGCGTAAGATATCATATCATACGCGGCGCGTTGGATACCGCAGGTGTCGCAAAGCGCAAGCAGTCCCGCTCGAAGTACGGTGCAAAACGCGCAAAGTAATGTATTAAATCGGTAAAAATACGTTACGGAAAAATTCAATAAAGGAGATATTATTATGCCGAGAAGAAACGGTGTCCCCAAGCGCGACGTTCTGCCCGACCCCGTGTATAACAGCAAGGTTATCACGAAGCTCGTCAATCAGGTAATGCTGGACGGCAAAAAAGGCACGGCGCAGCAGATAGTGTACGGGGCTTTCGATATCGTAAAAGACAAAATGAGTTTGGAACCTATGGACGTGTTCACGCAGGCTTTGGAGAACATAAAGCCGGTGTTGGAAGTCAAGGCTCGCAGAGTGGGCGGCAGCACCTATCAGGTGCCCATCGAGATACGCCCCGACCGTCGTCAGACGCTGGCAATCCGCTGGATGGTGGCGTTTGCGAGAAAGCGCAGCGAAAAGACTATGGCGGAACGTATGGCAGGCGAGATAATGGACGCCTACAACAATGCGGGAAGCGCAATACGTCGCAAGGAAGAAATGCACAAAATGGCGGAAGCGAACAGAGCGTTTGCTCATTACCGTTGGTAAGTCAGAGGAAACAAAATTATGGCAAGAGAATTTTCATTGGAAAATACGCGCAATATCGGTATTATGGCGCACATCGATGCGGGCAAAACCACGACTACCGAACGCATACTTTTCTACACCGGCAAGACGCATAAAATCGGCGAAGTGCACGAAGGCGCGGCAACGATGGACTGGATGGAGCAGGAGCAGGAGCGCGGCATAACCATAACTTCGGCGGCTACCACCACGCAGTGGCGCGTGGACAGAAGCCCGTCGTCCAAAGAGCCGTTTAAGCGTATCAACATTATAGATACGCCGGGCCACGTCGACTTTACCGTCGAAGTGGAGCGTTCTTTGAAAGTTTTGGACGGTGCCGTTGCGGTATTCTGCGCACGCGGCGGCGTTCAGCCTCAGTCGGAAACGGTCTGGCGTCAGGCGGACAAGTACGGCGTTCCGAGAATTGCGTACGTCAATAAGATGGACAGAGAGGGCGCAAACTTCTTCAACGTTATGGATATGATGAAGACGCGTCTGAAAGCCAATCCCGTGGCGATACAGCTGCCGATAGGCGCGGCTGATACGTTCGTCGGCGTTATCGACCTCGTGACGATGAAAGCCGATATCTACAAGGACGACTTGGGAACGGTTATGGACGAATCGGATATTCCCGCAGAGCTTATGGGCACCGCAAAGGAATACCGTGCAAAACTGCTGGAAGTCGTGGCGGAAGCCGACGACGACTTGATGACGAGATATTTCGAAACGGAAGGCGAAGACTTCACCGTAGAAGAAATAAAGAAAGCTCTCAGAAAGCTGACGATTGAAATGAAAATCAATCCCGTCACCTGCGGTAGCTCGTTCAAGAACAAGGGCGTTCAGAAGCTTTTGGACGCAATCGTCGAATATATGCCGTCGCCGCTTGACATACCCAACGTCAAAGGCACGCTTTTGGACGGCGAAACCGTGGAAGAGAGAGAAACCAGCGACAGCGCGCCGTTTGCGGGACTGGCGTTCAAGATTATGGCAGACCCGTTTGTCGGTAAGCTCGCATTCTTCCGCTGCTACTCCGGAACGCTCTCGTCGGGTTCTTACGTTTTGAACTCCACGAAGAATAAGAAGGAACGTATCGGACGTATCCTTATGATGCACGCAAACAACCGTGTGGAAATAGACGAAGTACACAGCGGCGACATCTGCGCGTTTGTCGGACTCAAAGATACGACGACGGGCGACACGCTGTGCGACCCCGCAAAACCCATCGTGCTCGAGAGTATGGAATTCCCCGAACCCGTTATCCGCGTGGCTATAGAGCCCAAGACGAAAGCGGGACAGGAAAAGATGACTATGGCTCTCATAAAGCTTGCGGAAGAAGACCCGACGTTCAAAACCTATACGGACCAGGAAACGGGACAGACGATAATCGCAGGTATGGGCGAGCTGCATCTGGAAATCATAGTCGACAGACTGCTGCGCGAATTCAAGGTGGAAGCAAACGTCGGCAAGCCGCAGGTTGCATACCGCGAAGCTATCACGAAGAAAGTCGACGTCGAAGGCAAATATATTCGTCAGTCCGGCGGTAAAGGTCAGTACGGTCACTGTAAGATTTATATGGAACCGTTGGAGCCGGGAAGCGGCTATGTCTTCGAAGACAAGACGGTCGGCGGTTCGATACCCAAGGAATATATCCCTGCAATCGATAACGGCATAAAGGAAGCCAAGATGAGCGGCGTGCTCGCAGGCTACGAATGTGTGGACTTCAAGGTCACAGTTTACGACGGCTCTTTCCACGAAGTCGACTCGTCGGAAATGGCGTTCAAGATTGCCGGTTCTATGGCGTTTAAAGAGGGTATGAGAAAGGCCAATCCCATTCTTATGGAACCTATTATGCGCGTGGAAATTTCCCTTCCCGAAGAATATCTCGGCGACGTTATGGGCAACGTAAGCGCTCGCCGCGGCAACCTGCTGGGTATGGAAATGATAAACGGCTCGCAGGAAATCAGGGCGGAGATTCCGCTTTCGGAAATGTTCGGCTATGCGACCGACTTGCGTTCGCGTACGCAGGGCAGAGGCAACTATACGATGACTTTCGACCATTACAGCGAAGTTCCGAGAAATGTTGCCGAAAAGATAATCAGTATGCGCACGAAAAATTAAAATATTTTCGCCGCAAAACGGTTGTCTTATTTGTAAAAATCAGTTATAATATGAGAGCGGGACTCTTGAAAACCCGATAATATCAAAAAAGATTTTAATGGAGGAATCAAAAATAGTATGGCAAAAGCTAAATTCGACAGAAGCAAACCGCACGTTAACATAGGTACTATCGGTCACGTCGACCACGGCAAGACCACCTTGACTGCGGCTATCACAATGACGCTGGCTTCCAAGGGTCTTTCGCAGAAGATGAGGTACGACCAAATCGACTCCGCGCCCGAGGAAAAGGCAAGAGGTATCACGATAAACACGGCTCACGTAGAGTACGAGACGGAAAACCGTCACTATGCTCACGTTGACTGCCCGGGCCACGCCGACTATGTCAAGAATATGATAACCGGTGCGGCTCAGATGGACGGCGCAATCCTTGTCGTTGCGGCAACGGACGGCCCGATGCCCCAGACCCGCGAGCACATTCTGCTTGCCCGTCAGGTCGGTGTGCCCAAGATTGTAGTGTTTATGAACAAGACCGACCTTGTGGACGACCCCGAACTTTTGGACCTCGTCGAAATGGAAATCAGAGACCTTTTGACGCAGTATGAGTTCCCCGGCGACGACACCCCGATAATCCGCGGCAGCGCGGTCAAAGCTCTCGAAGCTGCTTCCAACGGCAACGTGGACGGCGCAGAATGCAAGTGCATATTCGAGCTTATGAGCGCAGTCGATAAGTGGATTCCCGACCCTCAGCGCGACACCGACAAGCCCTTCCTTATGCCTGTCGAAGACGTGTTCACGATTACCGGCCGCGGCACCGTTGCAACCGGCAGAGTAGAGCGCGGACAGATAAAGGTCGGCGACCCCGTCGAAATCGTAGGTATCAAGGCAACGAGAAGCTCCGTCGTTACCGGTATAGAGATGTTCAGAAAGTCTCTTGATTCGGCAATGGCAGGCGACAACGCAGGCGTGCTTCTCCGCGGCGTAGACAAGAAAGAAATCGAGCGCGGACAGGTTATCGCAAAACCCGGCAGCATCACGCCGCACACCGAGTTCGAAGGTCAGATTTACGTCCTTAAAAAGGAAGAAGGCGGACGTCACACTCCGTTCTTCAACGGCTACCGTCCTCAGTTCTACTTCAGAACGACCGACGTTACCGGAACCATAGAGCTTCCGAAGGGAACGGAAATGGTTATGCCCGGCGACAACATCACGATTTCCGTGAAACTTATCGCACCCATCGCGGCAGAACAGGGACTTCGTTTCGCTATCCGCGAAGGCGGCAGAACGGTCGGCTCCGGCGTCGTTTCCAAGATTATAAAGTAAGTCAAATAACTTTATATACTAAAATGCAATATAACAACTCCCCGAGTCCCTCGGGGAGTTTTCTTATTTCAAAAGTGAAAAAGTCGGCATATAGAATGCTTGCCATTTTTTTCGCATTGTGCTAAAATATGTATACGGAAAATTTGTCCGTATACATTTATTGCGGCTTTTGGAAGTAAATTCGACTTAAAAAAGGCAATAATATCATAAGGTTTGAAAGAGATTAAGGAGCAGAAGTCTTGAAGAAAAAGCTGACGCTTAAACTTAAAATAGTTATCGGAATAGCGGCATTCGTGCTCATTATGGGTGCCATTGTTTGGATAATCGCGCTCGCGCTTTTGGATACCGACATCAAGACGGAAGTTTACGGTGCGGAGTTCGACTATGTCGGCGACGCTATGTACGACAACGCCTATATAACTATGAAGGGCGGCAAGTGGCAGTTATATCGCGGCGGAGATTCCATATCCCGCACATTCGGACAGCTCGAATATGCAGGAGAGGGACGGTTTTATTTCATAAATACCGACGGCAAAGGTTGGGGTTATGTGAACACCGACGGCTCCGTGGAAATAGAGTTCGGCGGCGATTTCGAGCCGCTCATACCGTCGTCTTATTTCAGCCGCGTGGCGGTTAAGACCGATTCCGAAAAAGGCGAGTTTGTCGTCAAAAACGGCGACGGAAAAAGCGAGAAGTTTAAGGGAACGCCGCTGTTATATTCCGACTTCGAAAAGTTCTACGACGCTTTCGGCGATTATTATGTCGCATATATAGATAAAGACGGAAAGTTTGCCGCGGTGGATACAAAGGAATATAAGACGTATAACCTGCCGTTTTCTCCGAGTGAAAACTGTTATGCCGCGGACGGCTATCTGACTGTAAAGAAAGGGGAAGACTGCCGCACATACGGTGTCGATTTGAGAGAAATCACTTCTCTTTTCGGACTGCTTCCGAAAGACGGCGCAGTTTCCGCAGCCGATTATTACTATGTCGTCGACGGTCGCGCCGTGTCGCATAGATACGATAACGCTTCCGCCGTCTATATTCACGGCGTGCCCAATCAATATAGGTATCTGGAATTTTCCACGTCGTCCGATGCCGCCGTTACACTGACGGACGGAAATCGCGCTGTTGTGAATTCGATATACGGCGGCAGCGTGTTCTATTTTGACGGCAGTACGTTGAAAGAAACGGTCGGCGGAGCGGCAACGGAAAATCTGACGGGCGGAAGCGTAACCTACTTCCGTCTTTCGGAAACGGAAAAGACGTACATTTTGGACGACGAATGTAATATCATACGCGCCGAAGATTTCGGTTTTTATGAATTGAAGCGCGAAAAAGAAAAGAACAGGGCATACTATATGTCGGTCGTTCGGTGTCTTGTCGCCGACGGCAAACTTTACGAATATGAAAACGGAAAGCTGGTACAGCGTTTGGAATTCGTAAAGCAGGTCGTAAATAAAGAGTCCGCAACCGAATCGCGCATAATAACGCAGACAAGCGAGAAGACGGAAATATACGATTCGTTCTTCCGCCTCAAAGACAAAAAAACCAATTTGAAATCGCCGCAGGTGATAGACGCCTATCTGCCCGCTTACGCCGAAACGGCGGAAGGCAAGAAAAAGATAGTATTGCCGCGCGGCGAAATAGAAGTCGCACTCGATTCGACTGTGGAAATCGTATACTGCACGGACGAAAGCAATTTCTTTGTTTTGGAAGGACTGACCGACGGCAGTTTCAATCTCTACAAAAACAGAAATAAAATCACGAACTTCACGGTGGGAGAAGGCGAGACGATAAGCGTGTCGCAGTCCCAGCTTTTTGTGGTGGGCAAGGATAAGGTGACAGTCGTTTCCAAAGATAAAGAGATATCGGTAAAGTTCGACAGTATCGAATTCAGCCGCTATAACAGATACGCCGTGGCAATTCGGTCCGACGGCTTCACCGTGCTCGACTTAAACGACGGGTCGGTGTCTGACGAACGCAGAATGGACGGCGGCGCGGTCATAACCGAAAAGGGCGAAAACACTTTCGTGTTCAGAAACAATCAAAGCGGACTTTACGGAATAATCGACGGCGGCAAAGTAACGCTGTCCCCGACGTATAAGCAAATGGAACTGCACGACGGCTTTGTGATTGTGAGCGTGGACGGAGACAATATAAGGGGAGAGTATGCACCGACCTATTTCCAAGCCGATTTTTACGGAAAACGTCTGGGAAAGATATATGCGGAACTGCAATCGACGGAAGGACTGACGACGGGTAAATCCGCCGACGGCTCGATAGAAGTTATGAACAACAGGGGCAGAGTGATTTTAAAAGACGTGACCTATGTCCCCGAATACGGCGGAAGATTCGCCTTTATGAAAAGCTATGTGTACGACGAAGATACGGGCGAAACCGTGGTTGCGTACCGCAGAGACAAGTCCCGTCTGCTCGCCGTGACGGCAGGCGGCTGCAAGAGAGTGATAAGCATAGCTTTCGAATGATATAAAGGTAAAATTTGCGTTTAAACGCGCGTTTGAAGAAATAGAGTGCAGGTCGCGCAAAACGCTTTAACCGCTTGTATGCCCGTTTAAGGGCGTTATATGGCGTGTATACAAAAAATAACGACAAAAATAAGGCAAAACCGACCCCGTTTTGCTTTATTTTTTTTGCCGTTTGTGCTATAATTATACCATAGGACCCGCGAGGAAAAAACAAGGAGAAAACAGTATGGCAAAAAAGGTGGACAATAAGTACGATTCCAGCGAAATACAGGTGCTGGAAGGTCTGGAACCGGTCAGAAAGCGTCCCGGTATGTACATCGGCTCGACGGACGAGAGGGGCTTGCATCACCTCATAGTCGAGATAGTGGACAACAGCGTGGACGAAGCGCTTGCAGGCTTCTGCGACACCATAATCGTGGAAATAACCAAGGAAGGCGCTGTTTCGGTCACGGATAACGGCAGAGGCATACCCATCGACATTCACCCGACGGAAAAGGTATCGGCGGTACAGGTCGTGCTGACGAAGCTTCACGCGGGCGGTAAGTTCGGCGGCGGCGGATATAAGGTGTCGGGCGGTCTGCACGGCGTCGGTCTTTCCGTTGTCAACGCGCTCTCCGAGTGGCTGGAAGTGGAAGTCTATAAAAACGGCAAGATTTACCGTCAGAAGTACAATCGCGGCGTGCCTATGCGCGCGCTTGCCGAAGTCGGAAAGACGGACAGGACGGGAACAAAAGTCACGTTCTTCCCCGACGACGAAATTTTCGAAACGATAGAATTCTCCTATGATATGATAAGAACCCGCCTGCGCGAAGTCGCCTATCTGAATAAGGGCGTCAAGATAGTCTTGAAAGACGAGCGCAAGGGCAAAGAAAAAGAGGAGACGTTCTGTTATGAAGGCGGTATTTTGGACTTCGTGGAATACCTGAACCGTTCCAAAGAGACGATGTTCGAAAATGCGATATATTTCGAAGAAAAGTATAAGGACAGCACCGTGGAAATCGCGATGCAGTACAACGACAGCTATAACGAGATAATATATTCGTATGCGAATAACATCAATACGGAAGAAGGCGGAACCCACCTTGTAGGTTTCAAGAATGCGCTGACGAAGATTATAAACGATTACGCGCATAAAGCCAATCTCATAAAAGACGAAGAAAAACTGACGGGCGACGACGTGCGCGAAGGCTTGACGGCAATCGTGTCGGTCAAACTCACCGACCCGCAGTTTGAAGGACAGACAAAAACCAAGCTCGGCAACTCCGAAATGCGCGGCATAGTGGAGCGCGCGCTGACCGAAGGCTTCGGCACTTATCTCGAAGAAAACCCGAAAGAAGGTAAGGAGCTCGTCTTAAAGAGCATAACGGCGCAGAGAGCGAGAGACGCGGCGAGAAACGCGAGAGAACTCACGAGAAGAAAGGGCGTGCTGGAAAGTACGACGCTCCCCGGCAAACTTGCGGACTGCACCGATAAAGAAGCCGCTCACTGCGAAATTTACATCGTCGAGGGCGACAGCGCAGGCGGCACGGCAAAGCAGGGCAGGGACCGCCGCTTTCAGGCGATACTGCCGTTGCGCGGCAAGATATTGAACGTGGAAAAAGCCAGACTCGGAAAGGTGCTGGAAAACGCGGAAATAAAGAATATGATAACGGCATTCGGCTGCGGCGTCGGAGAGGAGTTCGACGAGAGCAAACTGCGTTACGACAAGATTATCTGTATGACCGATGCCGACGTCGACGGAAGCCATATCAGAATACTTCTTTTGACGTTCTTCTTCCGCTATATGCGTCCGCTGATAGAAAAAGGACACGTATATATAGCGCAACCGCCGCTGTATAAGGTGACGAAGAATAAAAAGGACACCTATTGCTATTCCGACCCCGAGCTCAACGACACGCTGGACAGCCTCGGAAGAAAGGGCTGCGACGTACAGCGTTATAAAGGTCTCGGCGAAATGAACGCGGAACAGCTTTGGAACACGACAATGAATCCGGAATTCCGAACGCTGGTGCAGGTGACTATGGACGACGCTTTCGAGGCGGACGAAATATTCACGGTGCTTATGGGCGAAATGCCGGAAATGCGCAGACAGTTTATAGAAGAAAACGCCAAGCTCGTCAAAGAGTTGGATATATAATCGAGGTGTGAAATGGCAGAAAGAAAAAGAAAATTCTCGGATGACGAGATTAAACACGTAGATAAAACCAAGATTGTCCGCCGTCAGGTCGTGGACGAGATGAAGACGTCGTTCATTGCATACGCAATGGCGGTCAACGTGTCCCGTGCCATACCCGACGTTCGCGACGGCTTAAAACCCGTCCACCGCAGAATACTGTATTCTATGGGCGAACTCAACCTGTTTTCCGACAAGCCGCACAGAAAATGCGCGCGTATCGTCGGTGACGTCTTGGGTAAATATCATCCCCACGGCGACAGCTCCGTGTACGACGCTTTGGTGCGTTTGGCACAGGACTTCTCCATAAATCATCCGCTTGTGGACGGACACGGCAACTTCGGCAGCGTGGACGGCGACCCTCCTGCGGCTATGCGTTACACGGAAGCCCGTCTTGCGAAGATAGCGTCGGAAATGCTGCGCGATATAGATAAGGAAACCGTCGATTGGTATCCCAACTTCGACGATACGTTGCAGCAGCCCACCGTTTTGCCGTCGAGATTCCCGAACCTGCTTGTAAACGGCAGTGACGGTATTGCCGTCGGTATGGCGACGAATATACCGCCGCACAACCTGGTGGAAGTAATAAACGCCGTGCAGGCGCTCATAGACAATCCCGACATAACCGTGGACGAAATAATCGGCTACATTCCCGGACCGGACTATCCCACGGGCGGCACGATAATGGGCAGAGCCAACTTGCGCTGTGCATACCGCACCGGTCACGGCGGCGTAGTTATCCGCTCCAAGTGCGAAATCGAGGAGTATACGACAAAGGAAGGCGGACAGCCCAGACAGAGAATAGTCGTGACCGAATTGCCGTATCAGGTAAACAAGGCGGAACTCATAAAGAGTATGGCAAATCTCGTCAAGGACAAGCGCGTGGAAGGCATAAGCGCGATAAACGAGGAGTCCGACAGAGACGGTTTGCGCATCGTCATAGAAATAAAGAGAGACGCTCAGGCGCAGGTCGTGCTGAACACGCTGTATAAGCACACGAACTTGCAGACGTCGGGCGGTATAACTTTCCTTGCTCTCGTGAACGGCGAGCCGAAGATACTCAACATAAAAGAGATATTATATCACTATCTCGAACATCAAAAGGAAGTCGTGCTTCGCAGAACCAAGTACGATTTGGATAAGGCTCAGGAACGCGAGCATATCTTGGAAGGTCTTGTCAAAGCGCTCACGAATATCGATAAGGTAATAAAGATAATCAAGAGCAGCCGTGATAAATTCGAAGCGGCGGAAAAATTGATGGCGGAATTCTACCTGTCCGATAAACAGGCAAACGCCATTCTCGAAATGCGCTTGCAGAGATTGACGAGCCTGGAAATCGAATCGATAAAGAACGACTTGGCGCAGCTGCAGCTGCTCATCGCCGATTTAAAGAGCATAATAGCTTCGCCGAAACGGGTGCTGGAAATCGTCAAGAACGAGCTCGAAGAAATCAAGAACAAATACGGCGTGCCGAGAAGAACGGAAATCTGCGTCGACTATGACGAGATAGATATCGGCGACTTGATTGAAAGAGAAGACGTGGTCATTTCTATGACGCACTTCGGTTATGTGAAGCGTCTGCCGAAATCGGAATACCGCACACAGCACCGCGGCGGCAAAGGCGTGACCGCGCACAAGCCAAAAGAAGAAGACTTCGTGGAAACAATGTTCGTCACCTGCACGCACGACGATTTGCTGTTCTTCACAAACTTCGGCAAGGTGTACGCGATAAAGGCATACGAAGTGCCAGAAGCGGAAAAGACGGCGCGTGGCAGAGCCATTGTCAATCTGTTGAATCTCGAAGACGGAGAAAAAGTCAACGCCGTCATAAGGATAGAAGAAGACAACTATCTCGGCAATCTCATAATGGCTACGAAACGCGGTATGATTAAAAAGACGTCGCTTTCGGAATTCGTTTCGATAAGAAAGGTGGGCAAAATAGCTATCAAGCTTGCCGAAGACGACGAGCTTATCGGCGTTCAGCAGACCAACGGCAGAGACGAGATATTGATTGCGTCCTCCTCCGGCAAGTGCATACGTTTTGCCGAAGACGACGTTCGCGTTATGGGCAGAGACACCCGCGGCGTGAGAGCGATGAAGATAACGGACGACGAAGAAGTCGTGGATATGACCGTCATAAAGCCGGGACACGAAATCATAACGGTATCGCAGTACGGTTACGGCAAGCGTACCGACCTTAACGATTACCGTTTGCAGTCGCGCGCAGGCAAGGGCATAAAGGCAGGTATCTTCACGCAGAAGACGGGACGTCTGGTAAACTTGAAACAGATAAACCCCGACGACGACTTGATGTTGATTGCGGACAACGGTATCATAATCAGAATGAGAGCCAAGGAAATTTCCAAAATCAGCAGGGACACGCAGGGCGTCCGCATAATGAAACTCAAAGGACAGGGAAGCGTAGTCTGCGTGGCAGTCGCCGCACCCGAGCCCGAAGTGGAAGAAGACGTCGAAGAGTAACGCTTAAAAATATGAAATTCATCAAAACCGCGAGAGCCTCTCCCGCGGTTTTTCATTTGAAATCAGTCATATAAAATCATAAAACCAACTTTTGCCGAAAAACGGTTTACAAAAGACGGCGGTAGTGATATACTTATATGGTAAATGTCAAAGCAATAGCGAAAGGAGCTTTTTAAAGAGAAAATGTCTAAAACTATTACTATGAAATGTCACGATTGTCTGAACCAAAAGAGTTTCAAGGTCGGTGCGGGAAGCGATTTGCAGTCGCTTAAAGACGCCGTCGCGCTCTTGACGGACGAAAAGACTATGCAGAAAATAATGACCCTTATGGTGGCGATAGAAGCCAAAAAGCCGAAGTCGGCGCATTACAATTTCTATCTGAACCACGCCGAATATCTGACCAATATCAATTACGACTTATTCGAAGGCTGTGTGCCTATGTTTAAGGCGGAAGATTTGGAAAAGAACACCGCATATCAAAAACTTATGCAGCCGCCCGTTACGGAAAAGATAGCGTTGAGCAAAAAGAAGTGGTCGATAGCCGCAGGCATAGAAGGGACGATAGCGTTCAACGGTATCTTCTGGTGCAAAAAGTGCGAAAAATTCGAAAACAGACTCTATATTCGCGTGCGCTATATGGACGGCAAACGGGAAAACATTTACGTTATGCCTAACCGCTGCTCGGCGTGCGGAGAGCCTATGCAGCTTGTCGACGACTGCAATTGCGGCTTCGTACACGAAGGAATGGAAACGATAGGAAAGTGCGACGTCTGCGGCAGCTATTATAAAATTCAGAATACTACTTTTAACGTAAAATAGTATAAACATATACGGTCGGGGAATAATCGCAGTAAAGAGAATTTGCGGATTTACTGCGCATTTGCATAGAAACTGCAATGCGTTTGAAACACGTTGTTTGATAATGGGACGAAATTTGCGCGTACTTTCAGGTAGGGTTTAAACGGCAAACCGCGTCGGCCATTGTCGCTTTTTCGGTTGTTGCGCAAAAACAAAGAAACATTATAAAGGTGAGTTATGATTATAACTTTGGTAATGGACCAATACGGAGATACGAGTAACGGCACGACCACGACGGCTATGCGGTTGGCGGATATAATGCGTAAGCACGGTCATACGGTGCGTATAGTCACTTCCGTGGAAAACGTCAGGGAAGAAAACGTGTACGTTGTGCCCGAAAGAAACCTGCCGCTTCTGAATAGTATAGTACACTCGCAGGGAATGAAGTTGGCAAAGCCCGATAAAAAAATCTTGACCGACGCCATAACGGGCGCAGACATAGTGCATTTCTTTTTGCCGTTCGGCTTGTCGAAAGCGGGTAAATCCATTGCCGACAAACTTCATATCGCCACGACTGCCGCTTTCCACGTTCAGCCCGAGAACATCACTTATACGATAAAGATGAATAAAGTCGAGCTTGTAAATATGCTGATATACAAGATATTCGAGCAATATTATAATAAGTTCGCGCACATACATTGCCCCAGCCAAATGTTAAAAGACATACTCGACGGCTACGGATACAAGGCGAAAAAGCACGTCATAAGCAACGGCGTATCCGATTATTTCGTCAAGACCGATTCTGTGCGCCCCAAGGAATTGGAAGGGCAATATCTGATTTTAATGTCGGGTCGCTTCTCGCGTGAAAAGAGACAGGATTTGATTATCGAAGCCGTCGCAGGCAGTAAGTATGCCGACGATATACGGCTCATATTCTGCGGAAAGGGTCCGTGGAAAAAGAGTTTGATAAAGAAAGCCGAAGCGCTGGGACTGAAAAATAAACCGATATTCAAATTCTGCGACTGGCAGGAGCTTCGGGACACGATAAACTATTGCGACCTATACGTTCACGCGTCCGACGTGGAAATAGAAGCCATTTCCTGTATGGAAGCGTTTTCCTGCGGACTTGTGCCCGTAATTTCGGACAGCCCTATGGTGGCGACCAAACAGTTCGCTTTGGATGAGAAAAACCTGTTCAGAAAAGGCAACGCCGAAGATTTGAGAAACAAGATAGAGTATTTCATAGAGCACCCCGACGAAAAACGCGAATATTCCGAAAGGTATGTCGAATATGCGAAGAACTTTCGCGTGGAAAACTGCGTTTTGGAAATGGAGAAAATGTTCGAAACGGCAATCGCCGAAAACCGCGCCAAGTGGGGCGACAAAGTGGGCGTTGAGACAAAAAGAACCCGCCGCGTTGACAAATCTTAAAAAATCTGCTATAATAAAAAGCGTAAACAGTAGGAGTTGTTAAAGATGAATGTTTGCGTATTCGGCGCGGCAAGCGCGCATATCGACGATAAATATATCAAGGCGGCGGAAAAACTCGGCGCCGCGCTTGTCGAAAAGGGACATATGCTGGTTTTCGGCGCGGGCGGAACGGGTCTTATGGGAGCAGTCGCACGCGGAGCAAAATCGCAAAAGGGCTATGTTCACGGCATCGTACCCGAGTTTTTCGAAACCGAAGGTTACGATACGCCTTTTTTCGATGCCGATAAAATCACGTTGACGGTTGATATCGCCGAAAGAAAAAAAGAAATGATAATGGGGTCGGACGCATTTGTAATTCTTCCCGGCGGCATAGGCACATTGGAAGAATTTTTTGAAGTGCTGTCTTTAAAGATGTTCGGTCGGCACAATAAAACGGTAGTCGTATATAATGCTTTCGGATACTTTGACGATTTGAAAAAGTTTATCTTAAAGGCTTGCGAAGAACATTTTGTAACTGTGGATAAGAATGAGTTATACTTTACTGCCGACTGCGCGGAAGAAGTCGTCAGGCTTTTGGACAGCAGTCCGAAAGACCCCGACAAACACAGAAAAAAGCATTGACGAAAAGTAAAGATAGGAGGAAAATACAATGTCGAATATTTTTATCGGATGGGGCGGCAACGAGACATTGGCGCAAAAATTAGAGAGCAAATTCAAAGAAAACGGCCACAATATCGTTATGGGCGGCGGCGCCCCCAATCAGATGTTTGTCGGCAATCAGATAATAGAACAGATGAAGTCTTGCGACAAAGCCATACTGCTTGTCGAAAACTATAAGAACATAGGTTTCAGCACCAACCTTATGTACGAGTGGGGATACCTTGTCGGCTATAAGCGAATGAAACGCATACACGTATTCTTGATAGACAAGCATAAAAGCGACTTGCCGAGCGATTTGGAAGGCGTTTGGGCGGAAGAATTGACTCGCAAAAAGAGCGATGACGGCGGAGAAAAGAGCGATGACGAATTGGCGGACGAAGTATACAGGCTTTTTGAAAACAACCTGAATAAAGAGCTGCCCGTCAACTACTTTAAAATAATCGACGATTGGCAGTACATAAGCCGCGATTTGGAAAGCGACAAGGACTGTTATAACAGTACGGAGTTTGAAGAATACATAGTAATCGGCTGTCTTGCCGCATATTATTATAACGACAATCAGCGATTCCGCGACAGTCTCGACAGGATTTCGGGTCGCGGCAGAACGGGTGAAATAGTGTCGTTTGCCAAGACTTACGTCGACGTATTCTTAAAGAGCGGCGATATGGCAAACGCGCTGTTGGCAGACGAGTTTATGGCAGAGCAGAGAATACAGCGTATTTTGAATAGAAGAAAGGAAACCGTCAGTTTCTCAAACGGCGGCGGCAAACAGCCCAGCGTATTGGACGATATTATCGATATTCTCTGCAATGATATTTTGGGGCTGATAAATCTGCTGTATTTAAAAGATGCGGGCTTGACGGAGCAGAGAAAAGACGACTGCAAAAACAATGCTCTAAAATATTTCAAAGACACCATAAAGCTTATAGATAAGCTTGAAGAAAGATTCAAAGACAGCAACGACTGTCTGATATATCTTCTGCGGTCGTATATTTATAACGACCTTGCTCACCTTTATAAAGACGTTATCGGAAACAACGAAGAGTATGCAAAAAATCTGGAAAATTCGGTGGAAAACCGCTTCATACTTTGGGACAATTTCAAACGGGAGTTCCCCACAAACGTATATATGTCGGATAAGTTGCAGCAGGAATATCTCATCGCTTTCAGCGAACAGTGCCTTCTCAAAAACGACAGCTCGTCAATGTCGTTTATCGCCGCACAGTATAAGAAGTGGAAGGATGAAGCAAAGCGTAAACAAAAGACGGAGTACACAAACAGACTGCTGCTTCGCATAAAAGAGAATCTGGACAAACAGGGACAGTTCGTGGAAGAATAAGTAAAGAGTATAAATCCGAACGGTATATTGAAAAGAGCGAAGAAGTTTATTTCTTCGCTCTTTAAATTATCTCTTGTCCAGCGGCACATAGTCGCGGACGGGGCATATTCCCTTATAGGACGGTCTGATTATCTTGCCCTTGTTGGAAAGCTCCTCTATGCGGTGCGCCGCCCAGCCTGCCATACGGGACACGGCGAATATCGGCGTGAACAGCTCCATAGGTATGCCGAGCATAGAATTGACGAATCCGGAGTAAAAGTCCACGTTCGCGGCAACGCCTTTATATACCGTTCGGTATTCTCCTATGACTTCGGGCGCCAGCCGTTCTATCTTTTCGTAAAGCTCATAGTCGTCGTGCAGTTTCTTTTCTTCCGCCAACTGCTCTACATACTTTCTCATAATGTCCGCTCTCGGGTCGGACAGGGAATATACGGCGTGACCCATACCGTATATTAGACCGCTCTTGTCGAAAGCTTCTTTGTTCAAAAGTTTTTTCAGATAGTCGCGCACAGCGCCGTCGCTGCGGTTTTTGAGATGCTGTTTCATATCGTCGAACATCTTGACCACTTTTATGTTTGCGCCTCCGTGCCGCGGTCCTTTAAGCGAGCCGAGCGACGCCGCGATTACGGAATATGTATCGGTTCCGGAAGACGATACGACGTGCGTGGTGAACGTGGAGTTGTTTCCGCCGCCGTGCTCTGCGTGCAGTATGAGCATCAAATCCAGAGTGCGCGCTTCCAATTCCGTATACTGCTCGTCGTCGCGCATAAGCGCCAGCATAGCTTCCGCCGTGGAAAGGTCGGCTCTCGGTTTGTGAATTATAAGCGAATTGTATTCGTGGTAATACTTGTAGACCTGATAGGTATATACCGCCATAAGCGGCATTTGGCTTATGAGCTGCAGACATTGCCGCAATACGTTGGATATGGAAATATCGTCGGGGTGGTCGTCGTAGGAATACATAGTAAGCACACTGCGCGCCAGACCGTTCATCATATCGGTGGACGGGGCTTTCATAATGACGTCGCGGACAAAGGAAACGGGAAGCGTGCGGAATCCGCCGAGCAGTTTTTTAAAACTTTTCAGCTTCTTCTGATTGGGCAGTTCTCCGAAAAGTAGGAGGTAGACAACTTCTTCATAACCGTACCTGTTGTCCTGTATGCACCCTCTGACAATATCTTTTATGTCGATACCGCGATAACGAAGTATACCGTTGCACGGTATGCGCTTTCCCTCGTCGTCGAATACGGCTTTTCCGTTTTCGTCACGCTGAAAAGCCTGAATGTCGCTTATCTCCGTCAAGCCGGCAAGCACTCCGTTTCCGTTGATGTCGCGCAGACCGCGTTTTACGTCGAACTGATAATAGAACGAACTGTCGATAATGGATTTTTCTTCGGCAAGTAGCGACAGCTTTTCTATTTTCGGCATAACGTCTTGGAGCAATTGTTCGAATTCGGTCATAGAATCTCCTTAAATTCGGGTCTTGTATTCGACGGTTTTCCTCTGTCGAACACGGTGTGTAAAAACGAATATTTCTATTATTATACCATATTTTTAATTTTTATGCAACAGTTTTTCAAAGCGGTTCCAAATGTGCAAAAGCAAAGATGTTGACTTATCGGCAAAATAATGTTATATTAAAAGCGTGACGAAAAAAGGAGAAATAATGGAAACCGAAAAGGACGACGTAATAGAGTGCGTAATCGAAGATATGGGCGTGTACGGGGAAGGCATAACCCACGTCGGCGGACAGACGGTATTCATACCGGGCGCGATAGTAGGAGAGCGCGTCAGTGCAAGAATAGTTATGGCAAAACCCAACCTTGCCCACGCGGTGCTGAATAAGATTCTTACGCCGTCGCCGCACAGAGTTTCGCCGCCCTGTCCGTATTTCAAGCAGTGCGGCGGATGCAGTCTGCAGCACGTGGAGTATGGAGAGCAGCTGCGGCTGAAAAGGGATATCGTGGCAAATGCTCTGAAAAAGTACGCGGGAGAAAATGTGAATGTGAAAAACACCGTGCCGAGCCTGCCGTACGAATACCGCAATAAGCTGTCAATGCCCGTGCGGTTCGACGCAAAACGCGGAAGCGTGGGCGGACTGTTTATGAAACGCTCGCATAGAGTGGTGGAAACGGACAGCTGTATGCTGCAAAAGCCGCCCACTTTCGAGATTGCAAGACGCGCGCTCGAATTTGCGCTGTCGTCTGGCTTGACGGCATACGACGAAACGAGCGGACGCGGAGACCTGCGCCATATTACCGTGCGCACGCTCGGCGGCAAAACGGCTTTGACTTTCGTGCTGAACGGAGAGAAAAAGAATTTCGAAACCAAACTCAAAGAAGCGGCGCAAAAGAGCGGAAGCGAAAACGCAGGCATTTTCGTAAATATAAACAGACGCCGCGACAATGTTATTTTGGGCGAAGAAACAAGACTTGTTTACGGCTCGGAGCGCGCGACGCTCTGCGGTATGGAAGCGGAAAATCATCCGCAGGCATTTTTTCAGGTCAACGACGGCGTGCGCGATATGCTGTATAAAGCAGTTATCGACGAAATCGAAAGCGGCGCAAACGTCGTGGACGCATACTGCGGAGCAGGCATTATGAGCGCAATGGCGGCAGAGAAAGCCGCAAAGGTCATAGGTCTGGAAATAAGCGCGGCGGCGGTCAAAAGCGCGCAGACGCTTAAAAGGGAAAGGAATATATTAAACCTTTCGTTCGTTTGCGGCGATTGCGCCCTACAGCTTGAAAGCGCAATCGAAACACTGAAAGAAAACGTGTGCGTCATACTCGACCCGCCGAAAAGCGGCTGTCAGAAATCCGTCGTCGAAACATTGGCGGCGGCAAAGCAGGTAAATAAAATTATTTATGTCAGCTGCAATCCGTCCACGCTTGCCCGCGACTGCGCGATACTGAAAACGGGCGGTTTCGATATAACCTCCGTCCAACCGTACGATATGTTCCCGCAGACCACATCCGTCGAAACTCTTGCCGTCCTGACAAAACGGATATAAACGAGAGCTTGTATCTACCCGAGAAATATCTATGTAAAGAATTTAAAGTGAGGATATAAATATGAAAAAAGTAATAGTGGTAACGTCGTCGCCGAGAAAGGGCGGCAATTCCGAAACGCTTGCCGATATGTTCGCGCAAGGCGCAAAGAGCGCGGGTCACGAAGTGGAGCAGGTTGCGGTGCGCGACGTGAAACTGCAGTTCTGTACGGGCTGTATGTATTGCCACTCGCACGACAAATGCGTATTAAACGACGGAATGAACGCGCTGTACTCTAAATTCCAAAACGCCGACGTGCTCGTGTTCGCCACGCCCGTGTATTATTATGCCGTTTCGGGACAGCTGAAAACTTTTCTTGACAGACTCAACCCATTGTATACACGCAAAAACAAGTTCAAAGAAGTCTATCTATTGGCAACCGCGGCGGACGACAGCGAAGCGGCAATGAACGGCAGCGTGTCCGACATACAGGGCTGGATAGACTGCTTCGACGGCGTAGAGCTGAAAGGCGTCATTCGCGGTATAGGTCTGGAAGACAGGGACGATATAGCCAAAACCGACTTCGGACAGAGAGCTTTCGAAATGGGCGCAAGCGTTTAAGAGCATAATTCAAACCGCCGAAGCATAAATGGTATTAGGCGAAAACGAGGGGAAAATATACGTTTTTACGAAATTTTTGTCTGTTTTTCCGTTATATGCCCATAAGTTATTTGACAAACGAGCGGTTTGCCGTTTATAATAAACAATACGAGGTTAAATTCTTATATGAGTCGCGACCCGATTTCGGTGGCGTTAAGGATAGGAAAGTGGAAAAGAAAGAAAAGAAAAAACATATTTACATAGTTGTCAGCGCAACCGATTCTATTGTTTCCAAGATAATAAGAAAGGTTACGGGAGATAAGTATGCCCATTCGTCCATAAGTCTGGAAGACGACTTGAACGAGATGTATTCTTTCGGCAGAATTTTCCCCAGCAACCCCTTTATCGGCGGATTTGTGAAAGAGTCCGTGCATTTCGGTTCTATGAAGCGGTTTAAAAACAGCGAAGTCGTGGTTATCCGTCTGACTGTGAGCAAGGATAAATATGCCGAGATAAACGAGTACATAAAAAATATGTATGTGGACAGGAAGAAATATCATTATAACTATCTCGGACTGTTTCTTGCCAAATTGGGTATTCACCGCCGCAAGGCAAACTGCTATTATTGTTCGGAGTTTATCAAAGAACTCTTGGACAAGTTCGACATTTTGGAAAAAGACGAGTTCGGCGAAGTGGTCCGTCCCGTAGAGTTTCTGAATATGAAAAAAGGCGAGATTATTTATCGCGGCAGACTCTGCGATTTCGCTCCCGTATAATTCTTGACAAAGACCGTCGTCGGGGTGTATACTGTATATGTCCTGAACGAAAAGGGTGACCTGATTGTCAAGGCGGGTTAATTTAAAAAGCAGATTGCGTCCGCAAGGCATTTTGCGCGGTTGTACTTCCGTGTCGGACGCGGCTTAATTTTATTCCCCCTTTTCGTATGGAAAAGGGGTTTTATTTTTGAAAAGGAGCTAATAATTATGTCGGAAAACAGATTGGCGCAAGTCGGAATAATAGTGGAGAACAAAGCCGCGGTGGAAACGCTCAACTCTCTGCTGTCGGAGTTCGGCGAGTACATAATCGGCAGAATGGGACTGCCGCTTGCCGCGCGCGGAATAAATGTGATTTCCGTGGTAATGGACGCGCCTGCGGACAGGATAAATGCACTGACGGGCAAACTCGGAAATCTCGACGGAGTATCCGCAAAAACGCTGTTTGCCAGAACAGATAAATAAGGAGATTGATTTTATGAAAAGAACGGGAAAGATAGCGACGATAGTTATGTGCCTTGCGCTTACGGCGATTCTGCCGTTTGCCGCGTGCGATTGTTACACGCCCACGTTGGTCACCGACAGAATGGACGTGCAGACGCTGTGGCGGGAAGTTACGGGTACGGCGGAATATCCGCAGGCGTGCCTTGTGGCAAAAAGCGAACTTCTGCAGACGTCGGGCGGATTCGTCAAGAGCTTTGCGGCGGCGCTTAAAGAAGCAGACGGCTGGGCGGAGAATAATACGGCGCAGGCGGTCGAAGCGATAAAGAACAATATGCAGTCGGGCACGACTTCCACCGTGACTTCGGTTACGAAAGAAATCGTGCAGAGATGTCATATAAAGACGGTGCCGGCTATGGAAGCAAAGGCGGCGGCGGAAGCATACTTGAATTTGTTTATCGATATGGAAAAAGAACTGTCGCAGGACTTGATAGGCGGAAAGCTGCCGGACGAAGATTTTTACGCACAGCCTGCCGACGGCGGCGAAATACCCGTAAGCGTCAAGGTCTTTATGCCGGACGGAGCGACTGCTCTCGCGCTCTCGCCGCTTATGGCAAGTTCGGAAAAGATTGACGGCGTCGACGTAAAATACACCGTCGTACCGTCCAATCAGATAGCGCAAAAGGTCACCACGGGCGAAGCGGATATTGCCGTCGTACCGTCCAACCTTGCGGCAAAACTTTATAATAAGAACGGCAGATATAAACTCGTTGCAACATTGACGCACGGCAATCTCTATATCGTCGGCGGCGATATGGACGGCGCGCAGACCTTTGTCGGAAAGACGGTCGGCGTCATAGGGGAAGGGCAGGTCCCCGACTTGGTGTTCAGATATATTTTGAAGCGCAAGGAAATTTCTTATGAAAGAAGCGATACCGCAATCGACGGAAAAGTGGCTCTGCGCTATTATGCGGACGGCGGCGCAATCATACAGGCGCTGAAACTCGGTCAAATAGACTTCGGACTGCTTGCCGAGCCCGCCGCTTCTATGGTTTACGATAAGATACACGAAGAAGCAAAGTGAAAAATAAATCGGACAAAAAACTCGTCAAAAGCGCAGTTATAAACTTGCTGTTTCCGCTTGTTACGGTTTTGGTAATGATTGCCGTATACGCAATCGCCGCGGCTGTCGTGGGCGAAAGCTTGGTTATGCCCAAAATAAGCGAGATAGTATTTGCCGTGGGCGCACTGCTGAAAAGCGCGGACTTTTATAAGTCGCTGGCGTTCACCTTACTGCGCTCGCTCGGCGCGTTCGCGGCGGCATTTGTTGTCGGCGGCGCGCTCGGCATTGCCGCAAGCCGCTTAAAACTGCTGCAAAAGGCGCTCGCGCCGCTGATGACTTTTCTCCGCTCGGTGCCGACTATGGCGGTAATATTTCTGCTGACGCTGTGGTTTCGGTCGATTTTCGCGCCCGTCATAGTCGCGTTCACGGTGCTTATGCCGATTATATATTCGCAGACGACGGCAATGCTGTCTTCGCTCGACGACGGCATTTTCGAAATGTGCAAGGTGTATAAAGTGCCGAAAAAAAAGGTGCTGACAAAGTTCGTACTGCCGCAGACTCTGCCGCAGATAGCCGACTTTTCGGCAGGCAATCTTTCGTTCGGAGTCAAGCTCGTCATAGCCGGCGAAGCGCTTGCGCAGACGGCGGACAGCCTCGGCGGCACGCTCAATCTTGCCAATATATATATAGATACGGCGCGGCTGTTTGCCGTAACTCTGCTTGCCGTGACCGTCTGTTTTATCGTGGAAGTTGCGGTTCGGGCGGCGGCTCTGCCTGCACGGAGGTGGCAATGATTGAGTTTAAAGACGTGAAGAAAAGCTTCGGCGATAAAACGGTCTACGACGGCTTTTCCGCCCGTTTCGAGGGCATTACGGCGGTTTTGGGACGAAGCGGCTGCGGTAAGACCACACTGCTGAACATCGCGGCAGGTCTTGTCGATTACGAAGGCGAAGTGAAAATTACGGGCGAAGTTTCCTATATTTTTCAGCAGCCGAGACTTATCAAAAATCTGACCGTGCTGGAAAATCTGCTGCTCGTCGGCGCGGGAAAAGAGCAGGCGGAGAGTATGCTCGCAGAAGTGGGCGTGGACGGGAATCTTTATCCGAAAGAGCTGTCGGGCGGTATGGCGGACAGAGTTTCTTTGGCGAGAGCTTTCGTTCGCGGCGGCGGCACGCTCTTGATGGACGAGCCGTTCCGCGGCTTGGATATAGGACTGAAAACGAGAATGACAGACCTTTTCGGGAGACTGCAAAGGGACAGGGGCGGCGACGTGCTGTTTGTGACGCACAGCCCGTATGAAGCCTGCGCCGTGGCGGACAGAGCCGTCATTTTGGACGAAGGAAAGATAATCGCCGACTTTTCGGGAGAAAAGCTGAATGAAAAAAACCTTATCGAAATATTGAAAACTCTCTGACTTAAAGCCGCTTTCGATTAGTAGAGCGGCTTTATCGTTTTTCTACTGTCGGTAGAGAAAATAAGTGTTGACAAAATAATGTTCGGTGTGATATATTATATATATCCTAAAAATATTATAAATAAGGAGTGTTGAAAATGGCTAAAAAGAAGACGGGAAAAATCAGTGTAGGCACGATAGTCGCAGGCATTGCGATATTGCTCGGCATTGCGGCAATCGTTATGATGTTCGTTCCGCAGCTGAACTATCAAAGCGCTACGGGCTTGGTAAAGGGCGACCCCTTAAACGGTATGCAGATAACGTTCGGTTATTCCACGGAAGTTTTGGGCGCGACGGTAACTCAACTCGATTTTTCGTTTATGAACCTGCTCACATACATCTTGGCATTGGTCGGAATAGTGTTTGCGGTGCTTGCGCTTATGGGTAAGCTCGGCAAAATCGCTCCGATAGTGGCTGCCGCGGCGTTCATCGTTTCCGGCGTATTCTTCTTCTGTGCGGAACAGTTTATGGTTGTTCACGTCGGAGACTTGACGGGGGACGCGGCGCAGAAAGTTTCCGACGCGTTCAAAGAGCTTTACACGCTCGGCGCAGGCGCAATCGTCGGCGGAATACTTTCCATACTTGCAGGTGTTTCCGTAGGCGCAAAAGTGCTGTTGAAATAAGTTTTTTAAAGATTAAAAATTCATTGTGCAAATAAAGATAAAAGCAGCGAATATCTGTTCGCTGCTTTTATTTATCGAATTTGCGGCAGGGCTTTATGCCTTATCCGTTTTGCGCTTTTTCTTCTTCTCATAGCTTGAGTTGACTCTTATTGCGTTGAGTATCGCAAGCACTGCAACGCCGACGTCGCCGAACACCGCAATCCACATATTGGCAATGCCGAATGCGGAGAGAATCAGTATTGCCGCTTTCACCGCAAGCGAGAATATAATGTTCTGCATAACGATTCCCATCGTCTTTTTCGCAATGCGCTTTGCAAGCGGTATTCCGCGCAAATCGTCTTTCATAAGCACGATATCGCTGGCTTCGATTGCCGCGTCGCTGCCCACGCCGCCCATAGCGATACCGATGTCGGAGCGCATAAGCACGGGAGCGTCGTTAATGCCGTCGCCTGCAAAACAAAGCACGTCTTTCTGCTTTTTCTGCGACATCATATTCTCCACTTCCGCCACTTTGTCCTGCGGCAGGAGAGAAGCTTTATAACCCGTAAGACCGATACTGCCTGCGACGGAGCTTGCGATTTGCTCGTTGTCGCCTGTCAGCATAACGGTTTGACAGCCCATATCGTTCAGCTCTCCGATTACGTCTTTGGTTTCGGGCTTGATTTCGTCAGAGATTAAGAGCCAGCCGATAAACTCTTTGTCTTTGGCGACATATACCACCGTGCCGAGACCGTCCGCTTTGATAAACTCGATGCCGTTGCCTTTCATCAGCTTTTCGTTTCCGCAGTAAATGGCTGTGTTTGCGTTTGCGGCAATAATTCCCGAGCCTGCGACGTTCGTAAGCGTAAAGCCGCCTTCCGTCTCTTTTCCGTAACATTCGACGATTGACCTTGCGATAGGGTGGTTGGAGTCCTTTTCGGCAATGGCGGCAAGATACAGAATTTCTTCTCTCTTATCTTCGGGGAAAACTTTCGTCACGGCAAAGTTGCCCTTTGTCAAAGTTCCCGTTTTGTCGAAGACGAATATATCGGCGCGATTAAACTTTTCGAGATAGTTGGAACCTTTGACGAGTATGCCGTACTTCGACGCCGCGCCGATACCGGCAAAGAAGGAAAGCGGTATGGATATAACTAGTGCGCAGGGGCAGGATACGACCAAAAAGCTCAAAGCGCGGTATACCCAAGTCGACCAGTCCGACGTGACAATGCCGGGTATGACGGCAAGCAGTACGGCGATTATGACCACGGCAGGGGTGTAATATTTGGCAAATTTCGTGATAAAGTTTTCGGCTTTCGATTTCTGCTCGGAAGCGTTTTCCACAAGCTCCAGAATTTTGGAAACGGTGGAGTCGTAAAACTTTTTCGTCACTCTGACTTCTATCTGGGAAGAAAGATTGACGCAGCCGCTTATGACTTCGCTGTCAGTCGAAATGTCGCGCGGCAGAGATTCGCCCGTGAGCGCTTTCGTGTCGAGCGCGCTTGCGCCGCTTATCACAATGCCGTCAAGCGGCACCTTTTCGCCGGGATTCACGACTATTATGTCGCCGATTTCCACTTCGGACGGGTCGACTTTCTCGGTCGTGTTTTCGCGCTTTACGTTGGCATAGTCGGGGCGTATGTCCATAAGCGCGGAAATAGACTTTCTCGATTTGCCCGTCGCATATCTTTGGAAAAACTCTCCGACTTGGTAAAACAGCAGTACGGCGCAGGCCTCGTCGAATCCTTCGATTTCCTGCCCCGTAACGCCCCTGTAAATGGCAAGCGCGAAAGCTCCGAGCGTTGCGACGCACATCAAAAAGTTCTCGTCGAAAATCTGTCCGTGCGCTATGTTGCGTATTGCGCGCCACAAAACGTCATACCCGATTACGAGATATACGGCAAGATACAGAAAGAAGGGAAGAAGCCACCCCAATGTGCCGCCGATTAAATCGCCCAGTACAAGGACTTTATCCAGAATAAAGATGACGCCGAAAGCGCAAAGCGCGACGATTATTCGGATTAAATTATTTTTTTCTCTTTTACTCAATCGAAATTTTTTCATTGCAGTCCGCTCGCCGTTATGTACTATAAAATGATTTTGCAGTCGGGTTCGACTTTTCTGCAAACTTTGACGACTTCCTTTATTATGTCGTCAAACCGCGCTTCGTCCGCGTCGATAGACAGCCTCTGTCCCATAAAACTTATAGCCACGCTGTCCACGCCGTCGATTTTCGCCACGGCGCGCTCCATCTTCGCCGCGCAGTTCGCGCAGTCCAAATCCTCGAGTCGGTATACCTTTTTCATAATAACAGTCTCCTTGTTTTTTATATTTTCATTTGCCGAAGATTTTTCGACAATCGTTGAATACTTATATATTTAATCAACCGTTCAAATGTTACCCTTTAAAAAACAGGGAATCGCCCTGTAATTTAAGTCAGTGTTTTTCGTTTACGTGCGTCAAGCCGTATTCCATAATTTTCGTGACGTGGTCGTCGTCGAGAGAGTACTTGACTTCTTTGCCTTCCTTTGTGCCCTTGACGAGCTTTGCTCCGCGCAAGACCCGCAGTTGGTGGGAAACGGCGGAAACGCTCATATCCAAAATATCGGCAAGCTCGGTGACGTACAAATCGCGGATTTGCAGACAGCTCAAAATTCTCGCTCTCGTGCCGTCTCCGAACATCTTGAATAATTCGGCCAAATCTTGCAGACTGTCGTCTTGAGGGAGCTGTGCCCTGATACTTTCGATTGCGGCTTCGTCCATAAGTATGCCTCCGAATTATTGAACACTCTTTCAAATGTTCAATAATAGTATATGATATTATCTATGCTTTGTCAACTGTTTTTGCATAAAAACAAAAAAATTGTCGAAAGAATTTTTTGACCGAAAAAACTCGAAAAACGAAAAAAGGCGAAGCAAAAAATGCTTCGTCTTAAAATGTCCTTAAAAGCGTAAATTAAAATCGGTTGCGCTTTATTCGAATACGGTGTGAGCAGTGGGAGAGGACTCTTTCAAAAAGCAGTTCAAAGTGCCTTTGGAATCTAAAGTCGCAAGGGCGACTTCTTTCACGGAAGAAATATTCTGATTGCTCAATTCGTTCATCAGCCAGTCGCTGTCGAAGTCGGACGCGTCGAGATTGCCCTTCATAATCTTGCCGTCTATAATGACGTTGACGGCGATTTCGTCCTCGGGCAGGGAAAGTCCGGCTTCCTGCGCCGACGCAGGGCGCTCGGCGGCTTTCGGCATTACGGACAGCGAACCGTTGGATTCGAGTACGGCATAATTCACTTCGTTGACGTCGAAATAGCCCTGACTGCGCAATTCGCGCAAAAGGTCGTTGACGTCGAAATGCGCCTTTTTAAGTCCGTCGTATAAAAGTTCGCCCTTGGCTATCAAAAATATGGGCGAGCCCGTCAGCGCGCGCCGCAGGAACATACTTTTGCTGGTGACGAGCGAGAGAATAAACGAGCTTAACATAAACATAACTATGGCGATAAGACAGAACCAGATGTTTATTTCCCTGTCTATGCACAGCGTGGCGGCGATAGAGCCTGCCGTTATTCCCACGATATAATCGTAAAAGGAAAGCTGTCCCACCTGTTTTGCGCCGTCGAGACGGGCAAGCAGCAGAAGAACGGTAATCGAAAGCAAAGTGCGCAGTATAATTTCCAAATAGTCCATAAAATAAAACTCCGTCGGGATTTCGTTAAACGATTATTGCCTTACGGGGAAATTTTATACCGAAAGCGCAAAAGAAAAAGTCGGGCTTTGAATACCCGACTTTGTTTTATTGTAATGAAATGATTATTCGGCAGCCGACTCGCTGACTTCGCCGACTTCGTTTTCGGACTTCGCCGCAGGAGCTTCCGTCGTTTCGGTAATGCTCTTATAGAAAGCCGCCTGAGCCGCTCTGTGATAGGGTCCTACCCAGAAGATAAGGATGCCGAACGTGAGTATGCTGAGCAGATACCAGCCGATAAAGCTGAAATCGAGACAGAACAGACGCCACTTGTTGCCCTTCATAATTTCCATCGACTTCTTGCGCGCGTCGTTTGCGGCCATACCGGGATTGTCGTGCAGAATGTAGAAAGTCATACTGTAAGAGTAAGACTTGATAATTCCGGGGATGACGAACAGAAGCGACCACAATGCCGTGAATATCGTCACGAGAAGATGTGCGAGAAACGCTTCGAGGAATCTGCCGAAGCCGGAGAACAAATCGCCGACAGCGACGTTTTCGCCCTTGATAACCTTAAGCGACTGCGAAACAAGACCGAGAGTGAGCGGACCGGTGATAACCAGCGAAGCGATTGCGCCGATACCGATAACCGAAAGTCCACTGCACAAGCCGCTTATGATTGCCATAACAAATGCGGTAAGCGCAAGCGTACCCCATTTGCCGGTTTTGGCGTTCCAGGCTTGCATTCTGAAATCCTTTGCCTTTAACATTTTATTTCCTACCTTTATATATAATATTTGTACGCTGTCAACGTACCGACAATATTATAGTACGCTATAAACTTACTTGTCAAGCGTTAGCGTACAAATAATATATAATTACATATATGCGCGAAGTTACGAAATTTCAATCGAGATTTAAAGAATGTCTGAAATTTTCCGATATAAAGCAGACGGAGCTTGCCAAAGCGGCAAGTGTTTCCAAGCAGTGCATTTCCGATTATAAGGCAGGAAAGAGCGAACCGAGCATAGACACGCTGTTTCTGATTTGCCGTTATCTCGACGTCTCCGCCGATTATCTTTTGGGATTGGAAGATTGAAAAAAGCGTCCGCATAAATAAATCGGACGCATTTTTATTGACGTATTTTTATATATCAACCGACCTTCGTGTTGAAAGACGAATTTTTTTTGCCGCTTCCGCACCGAACGCATCTTCCGTTGTAATGCGTAACGTCCGCGGTTGTGGTCTCATAGTGCCCGCGCGTGACGTTAGCGGAAACGTCGGCAATTTTCACGCCGCCTGCGGAAACGGAACCGATTTTTTCCTTTCTCGTCTTTGTCTTGTACTTGGTTTTTTGAGAACTGTGATATCCGGTGTAAGAATAGCTTATGCAGAACATACGACCGCATTTAAAACATATCTGCCACGAACCGTAGTGAATCATAATCGCAAAAAAGTACATAACCTGCGAAACGGCAACGGTGGGGAAAAGGACAAAGAGCAGCAGATACGGATTCAAAAACTGCTGTTTCTGCGAAGCCGCTTCTATAAGCGTAATCAGTCTTTCATATCCCGATATCATCATATAAACGGCGGCGCCGCCGATTAAAACGTTTATGAGCAGTAACAGCAGAATACCGACGACGGCGTGCGGCGGTTTGTCGACGTAATCTTCTTCGCCGCTGAAAAACCACTCTCCGGAAACCGACGCTATGGCAAACCAAAGAAAGCTTGCAATGGCGGCTACTATGATTGTTATGACGAGAATGGCGGTCGGCGTCACTTCGAACGCTTCCGTAATTTCTCCGATAAACGCCGCAAGCAATGTTATTATAATCGACACGATACCGCCGACTATGGCTATGACAAGCGAAGTCAACAGACTGCGAAAAAAGTTTTTGAAAAATATCTTTACCATAACGCGCACTCTCCCTGAAACGACCCTAATACAGCGAAATGCTGTATTATAGCCATTTTACAACATTTTGCTGTAAAATGTCAATAATTTCGGAGAACAAATTATGAGCAGGTTTTCACAGCGTTTAAAAGAACTGCGTCTCGAACACTCGATGACGCAGCAGGAAATAGCAAGTCTGTTAAACATAAGACAGCAGTCTTATATCCGTTATGAGTACGGCACGGGAGAGCCGAGTTTGAATACTTTGATGAGCATTGCAAAAATATTCGAAGTATCGACCGTTTATCTTCTCGGACTGACCGACGAGTATTGAAAAAGAGCGCCTTATTCGAAGCGCCCTTTTTATAGTGGGTTATTTTTTTAATATTTCGAGATATGCCGCAATTTCTTTCTTTGCGCCGTCAAGGTCGTGTTCGAGATAGTTGCCGCATTCCTTTCTCGTTGCGCCGTAAACGCTTTGCGCTTCAAGACACTTTTCGAGACAGCCGCACACAATCGGTTTCGCTTGACTTTCTTCGATGTCGGACAGCAGAAGATAACAGCCCGTGCGACAGCCCATAGGTCCGAAATATACGACTTTGTCCTTTATCTCGCTGTTGCGTATGACCACCGCAAACAAGTGTTCTATGGAGTGAAGCGCCGCATAAGATATGTAATCGCCGCCGTTCGGTTTTTTGAACCGCATATCATAGGTGTACACGCCGCTTTTTTCTCCCAGACAGTAAAAGCCGGGCATAAGGCTGTCGTGGTCGAGTTCGAATGATTTTATATTATCCATTACTTCTTTGCAGTCGTCTTTGCGGTTGCGGATTTGGCGGCAGTCGTCTTTGCCGTTGCCGTTTTGCTTGCCGCGGGTTTCGCGGTTGCGGTTTTGGTTGCGGACTTTGCCGTGCTCGTCTTGGGAGCAGTCTTTGCCGTCGCGGGTTTTACCGCTTTCGCGCTCTTTTCCGCCGCCGCCGCGCAGGGATATTCCGCGTTTTTGTCACAGCAAGCGCAATACTCGTATTCGCCGCAGGTGTCCGCGCCCTTGCGCTCGGACTCCAACCACTTCTTGATGTCGAGTTCTTCCTGTTTAGCCTGATAATTCATTGTCAATACCTCCGAAAAAAATGTAATACGACTGCAATTATAAACTTCCGCGAAAAAAAAGTCAATTGTTATTTGACGTATGCACCGTAAAAATGATAATATATTACTGCAATATATTTGCCTTGAAAGAAAATGCGTTCGCGGAGAAATATTATGAACGATTTGACGACTGCCAAACAGCTGATGGATTCCGACCCCGAATATACCTGCGCTTTGTGCCTTGACGGAAAAAGAGCGGTCAGCCGCGGCAGGGGAATTTCGCCGCTGCTTGCGGTTTTAAACGGAAAAGATAAATGGAAAAACGCCTGCGCCGCCGATACCGTGGTGGGCAGAGCCGCCGCTCTTTTGTATGCTCTCATCGGAGTGAAAGCCGTATATGCGCGCGTGGCGGAAGAAGGCGCGGCGGCAGTTTTCCGAAAGCACGGCATAGCGCTCGATTGCGAAAAACTCGTGGAAAATATAATCAACCGAAAGGGGACGGGTATGTGTCCTATGAACATAGCGGTGCAAGACGTATCTTCGCCGCAAAAAGCGTATGCGGCCCTGAAAACCGCATATACGGGCGAAAGCGCAAAGTGGATAACGATATGAAAAAAAGGCGCGCTTTATAAGCACAATTCCCATAGTGATTAAAAGAGCGGAGAATTTGAAAATTCTCCGCTCTTTTAATTGCCCGATAATATTGAAATTTGCATTGCCATTGCTATAACACGCCGTTTATCCATTGCAGCACTTCGTGCGAAAGCGTTTTTCTCTCTTGCTTACATATTTTTTTATTTCTTCTCTCCGACTTGAACAACAGTTTTTTTGCAAATCCTATTTTGTGAAGCATCAAATGTCCGATATTCTCGAATGCAATATGCTTTACGGGAAAACAATCATTTGATTTTTTCAATTCATTATATATATTTGTGGCATACTCGAATGAATTCCACACCGTATCGCGCTTTGATGAAAGTAATAGAACGGGGATTTTTAATTCCCGTAAATTCAAAACACTGTTCGGGTTTAAAGTTTTGTCGGTATTGTATGATAAAAGATTATACTCTTTTTCTTTCAAAATTTGTTTTAGCAAATTGAATTTTCTTGTCGGGTACGGTGTAAATTCAAGCTCCTTCCCGCGTCGACTCCAACACGAATAGCCCGACGGCTGTTTGTTTATTAAACCTTCGCTGATAAAATACGTCGGCACTCTCAAAACAGCGCAAGATATTTCAGAAAAATTTATTGCAGAATAAATTGCCAACTCACTGCCTTTTGACATACCGTCGATACCGATTCTTTTATAACCCGATTTGCGTAAAAAATTTATTGCGTTTTCAATGTATTCTACGGGAACCCTGTCAAGATTTTTGTTCGTGCGACTTGTGCCGAAGAGTGCGACGGCAAGCGCGGCTATTCCGTTTTCGGAGTACCGCTTGGCAGAACGGCACGCAAAGTTAAGACCGCCGTCCGAGCCTGTAATTACTATCATTACCTTGTCGGTTTTTGTTTTGGGTACAAAAAATACACCGTCAAAACCATATAAATAAATTTTTTGTTTGGTGCTTTTCATAATTAAATTACTGTGTACCTTATGGAAACGGCGGTTAAAGCGCGCCTTTTATATTTAAAAGGAACTATTTGTTTTCGCCTGCCGTAAATTTATTGTATGCGCCGAGTAGGGCTTTTATGGACGCCACCATTATGTCCGTATCCACGCCGCAGGCAAAGAACGTCTTTCCGCCAAGCCTGTCCGTAATGCCTATGTACGCCGCCGCACGCGAGCCGGAGCCGCTGTCGAGCGCGTGTTCGGTATACAGAACCGTCGTAAACGAAGTTTTAAAGTGAGCCTTTAAGGCATTGGCGGCGGCATTGAGCTGACCGTTGCCTTCGCCTGTAATCGTGAACTGCTTTCCGCCGCTTGACAGCGTAAGCCCGACCACGGTGTTTTCGCCGCGCTTGTCGAAAGTGTGAGCCGTCATATTAAGCGGCGAATCTATGTTGACGTAGGCTTTGACGAAAACGTCCAGCACTTCCTGCGGCTGCAGTTCGCGCTTCAACTTGTCGGACGCGTTTTTGACGGTATAGCCGCAGTCCTCGCGCATAGCTTTCGGAATACAGAAACCGTACTTGCGTTCCAATAAATAGCCGACGCCGCCTTTGCCCGATTGCGAGTTTATTCTGATGACGTCGCCTTCGTAATCTCTGCCGATGTCTTTCGGGTCTATGGGCAGATAGGGTACGTCCCAATATTTCGGAGCGGCTGTTTCGCGGTGCTTGAAGCCTTTGGCGATTGCGTCCTGGTGCGAACCGGAAAACGCCGTAAACACCAGCTTGCCGCCGTAAGGCTGACGGGGCGGAACGCTCATTGCCGTAAGCTTTTCGTAAACGGCAATCGTCTCCGATATGTCCGAAAAATCGAGCTTCGGGTCAACGCCCTGGCTGTACATATTGAGCGCGAGCGTAACTATGTCGACGTTGCCCGTGCGCTCTCCGTTGCCGAACAGCGTACCCTCGATTCTGTCCGCGCCTGCAAGCAAGGCGGCTTCCGCGTCGGCGACGCCGCAGCCTCGGTCGTTGTGGGGGTGGGAGGAGAGTACCACCGCGTCGCGGTAAGCGAGATGTTTGTTCATATATTCGATTTGGCAGGCATAGACGTGCGGCATACTGTGCGATACCGTGACGGGGAGATTGATAATCGCCTTGCGCGTCTTTTTCGGTTTCCACACGTCAAGCACGGCATTGCACACTTTAAGCGCATATTCGGGTTCCGTTCCCGTAAAACTTTCGGGGGAGTATTCGAATCGGTAATCGCCGCCGTTTTCCTTTGTCAGCGTGTCGAGCATAACGGCGCCGTCCACGGCTATTTTCAAAATATCGTCTTTGGACTTATTGAACACCTGCTCGCGCTGTGCCACCGACGTGGAATTGTAAAGATGTACAATGGCGTTTTTGACGCCCTTGATTGCGTCGAAAGTCTTTTTGATTATGTGTTCGCGGCTCTGCGTCAGCACCTGAACGGTCACGTCGGCGGGAATGAGATTGCCCTCAATCAGTCTGCGCGTGAACTCGTATTCCGTTTCGCTGGCGGCGGGGAAGCCTATTTCGATTTCTTTGAACCCGAGCTTTACGAGATAGGCGAAGAATTCCAGCTTTTCTTCCGTTGTCATCGGATTGACAAGCGCTTGATTGCCGTCGCGCAAATCTACGGAGCACCATACGGGCGCCCTTTCGATTTTCGATTTTTTCACCCAGTCGTAACAGTCCTCCGGCGGCATATGAAACAGTGTCGTGTATTTTTCCGTATTCTTCACTTTGCTATCTCCCTAAAGTATTTCGTCTATTGTATCATTTAACCGCCGTTTGTGTCAAGTAAAAAGCTTTTCATAAAATAAACACGCCGCATTTTAATTGCGTATAAAACAATAATGTGATATACTTAATATATTGTTTCTATACTTTGTGCAAGGAGATACACATATGAATAATCAGACCGTAGTCGTGCTCGATTTCGGAGGACAGTATAATCAGCTCATAGCGCGCAGAGTGCGCGAATGCGGAGTGTATTGCGAACTTCTGCCGTACAATACTCCCGTCGAAAAACTGAAAGAAAAGAATCTTATCGGCATAATATTGACGGGCGGACCCAATTCCGTGACGGAAGAAGGCGCGCCGCGTCTGGACGAAAAAGTGTTGCAAATAGGCGTTCCCGTTCTCGGAATATGTTACGGATGTCAGCTCCTTGCATATATGCACGGCGGCAGCGTTATCGGCGGCGCGAGAGAATACGGCAAGCGCAAACTTGTGGTGGGCAAGGGCGGCGCACTGTTTAAGGACGTGCCGAAAGAATCCACCTGCTGGATGAGCCACAGCTACTTTGTGGACAAAGTCCCGAAAGACTGCGTCGTGACGGCAGGCACGGACACCTGTCCGACGGCGGCATACGAGAATGTTCAGAAGAAATATTATGCCGTGCAGTTCCACCCCGAAGTTATGCATACCGAGTTCGGCACGCAGGTGCTTAAAAATTTCCTGTTCGGCGTTTGCGGCGCAAGCGGCGACTGGACGATGAAGAACTTTGCCGAAAAGACAATCGCCGCGCTCAAAGAGAAGATAGGCGACAAGAAAGTGCTGTGCGCGCTCTCCGGCGGAGTGGACAGCGCCGTTGCCGCAACGCTCGTGCATAAGGCGTGCAAAAACCTGATTTGCGTGTTCGTGGACCACGGTCTGCTGCGCAAAGACGAAGCGGAAGAAGTCAAGCGCGTGTTCAAGGACGAACAGGGAATGAACCTGATAACGGTGGACGCGTCGGAAATATTCCTTAAAAAATTGAAGGGCGTGACCGACCCCGAAAAGAAGCGCAAGATAATAGGCAGCGAGTTCATACGCGTATTCGAGCGCGAAGCAAAAAAAATCGGCGCGGTGGATTATCTCGTGCAGGGCACGATATATCCCGACGTAATAGAGAGCGGTCTCGGTCAGTCGGCGGTAATCAAAAGCCACCACAACGTCGGCGCACTGCCCGACGTAATAGATTTCAAGGAAATAGTCGAGCCACTGCGCGAACTGTTCAAAGACGAAGTGCGTGCCTGCGGCTTCGAAATCGGCTTGCCCGAATCGATAGTTATGCGCCAGCCTTTCCCCGGACCGGGTCTGGCAATCCGCATTATCGGAGAAGTCACCAAGGATAAGCTCGACATACTGAAAGGCGCGGACGCGATTTTCAGAGAGGAGATAGCAAGAGCCAAACTCGACAGAGATATATGGCAGTATTTCGCCGTCCTTACGGGTTCGAGAAGCGTCGGCGTTATGGGCGACGAGCGCACTTACGACTATACGCTTGCTCTGCGCGGCGTGACGAGCGTGGACGGTATGACCGCCGATTGGGCGCGTATCCCGTATGACGTTCTCGAAACCGTGTCCAACCGCATAGTCAACGAAGTCGGTCATATCAACCGCATAGTGTACGACATAACGAGCAAACCCCCCGCAACCATAGAATGGGAATGAGAAAATTTTCGATTGATGCAACGGATTTACATTGGATTGACAAAAGCGCCGACAATGCCGATGACTTGTGTCTGCACGGTCATACCGTTGTCCATATCGGAGACGAGAGGTTGGAATTCGACGCTACCGTCAGCGCAACCGCGCTCTATTTGTTAAAGACGCTGACAGAAGAACATATTATCGATACGGATATAGCAATGCTGCCCTGTTGCGGACACTTTTATATTCCGGATGAAGCTCTTGAAAACGTTGCGATAATCGGCTGCGGCAACGGAATCGACTGGACGGTAAAGCATAGCGAAAATAATGTCGTTTTAATTACGGAAAACGGTACTAAAGTGACGGTTTCTTCGGAAGAATACAAAAAAGAAGTTTATAAGTTCGCCGATAAAATAGAGAATTATTATAAGTCCTGTTCTCCCAAAAAAATGTCGGGCGACGAGTTCGACCGTAATGGATATATTGCCTTTTGGAATGAATGGCATAGGCGCAGAGAGGAAAAATGAAACCTTTTAATTGGGCGTTCATAGGCGCAGGCGGAATAGCGCACAGCGTCGCAAAACGAATATTCGACAGCGGCAGGCACAGGCTTGCCGCTGTTTATAACCGCACCTTTTCCAAAGCGGAAAGGTTTGCCGCAAAGTACGGCGGCAGGGCGTACGGGACAATCGAAGAAGCCGTTGCCGACGACAGCGTGGACGGCGTGTATATAAATGTGACGAACAACGTGCATTTCGATTGCTGTAAAAAAGCGCTTGCCTTAAAAAAGCCCGTGCTTATGGAAAAGCCGTTCACGACGGACGCAGAGCAGGCGAGAGAGCTGTTTGCGACGGCGAAAGAAAACGGAGTATACCTTGCCGAAGCTATGTGGACGTGGTTTTCCGACCCTGCGGCGAACGTCGAAAAAGCGGTGTCGGACGGCGCTCTCGGCAAAATAAACGGCGCGCTCATAACGCTGTGCCTGCCGATAGCCTTCGGGAAAAACAGCCGCCTTTTGAAAAGTTCGCTGGCAGGCGGCGCTCTTTTGGATGTCGGCGTCTATCCCGTGACCTATGCTTACCGCCTTTTCGGAAAACCCGAAAGCATAGAATGTTCGGCAAAATTCAAGTGCGGCGTGGATGTAAGCGACGATATAATATTCAAGTACGACGGTTTCGACGTCGAGATAAAGGCGTCGGTGCGCTCGCTTCGCGGAGTGGGAGAGCGCCTGAAAATAACAGGCGACAACGGATATATAAAGTCGGGGAATTACCACAGCGGAGCAGGGGCGAAAGCAGTGACCGAATCGGGAAAGACTGAAATAGAGTCGGATAAAAACGCTATGCTGACGCAGTTCGACAGAGCGGCGGAAGAAATGCGCTCGGGCAGAAAGGAAAGCTCTTTTGTGCCGCCGCAGTCGACCATCGACGTTATGGAAATACTCGACGAAATCCGCCGCAAAATCGGTTTGAAATTCTCGTTTGAAAATCAAACGACATAAATAAAAAAGCTCTCGGACGCCCGAGAGCTTTTGCTTTGCAGTGTTTACTGCGCGTCGCCGTATCCGGCTTCGAACAGCGTCTTGTAGAATCCGCCGAGTGCCATAAGCGAATCGTGATTGCCCTTTTCTATGACGTTGCCGTCTTTCATAACGAGAATGATATCGGCTTCCTTTATGGTGGACAGACGGTGCGCGACTATAAACGACGTGCGCCCCTTCATTATTTCGGCAAACGCTTTCTGTATGCGTATTTCCGTGCGCGTATCGATATTGCTCGTCGCTTCGTCGAGAATGAGCATAGGGGGGTCCATAAGCATAATGCGAGCAATACACAAAAGCTGTCGCTGACCCTGCGATATGCCGTCGTCCTTATCGGAAATGACCGTGTCGTATCCGTCTTTTAAGCGCATAATGAAGTTGTGGATATGCGCTTTTTTGGCGGCGGCGACTATTTCTTCGTCCGTCGCGCTCTCTTTGCCGTAAGCAATGTTTTCGCGTATGGTGCCGTGAAACAGCCAGCTGTCCTGCAATACCATACCGAAATTCTGCCGCAGGCTCTTTCTCGTCATATCCTTGATGTTCACGCCGTCGACGAGTATTTCGCCGCCCTTGACGTCGTAGAACCTCATCAAAAGGTTTATCAGCGTCGTCTTTCCGCAGCCCGTCGGTCCGACGATTGCGACGCGCTGACCGTGTTTCACTTCGAGATTGAAGTTTTGAATGAGCGGTTTGTCGGAGTAGGAGAAGTCGACCTCTTTTATGGAAATATCGCCGCTTGCCGTAAACTCTCTGCCGTTTGCGTCGTCGACTTCTTCGGCTTCGTCCAAGAGTTTGAAGACGCGCGCGGCGGCGGCGGTGGCAGTCTGCAGTTCGGTTATGACGCCCGTTATCTCGTTGAACGGCTTCGTGTATTGGTTGGCATACGTCAAAAACGTGGAGAGATATCCGACGGACAGTTTGCCGTTGATACATAAAAATGCGCCCATAATGGCTACCGCGGCATAGACGATACCGTTTACGAACCGCGTGCAGGGATTGACCATTGCCGAATAGAACTGCGCCTTGACGCCGACTTTTTGCAGTTTTTTGTTTATGACGCCGAATCTCTTTTGCGCCGCGGCTTCATAGGAAAAGGCTTTGACGGTTTTGAAATCGTGAAGCATTTCTTCGCATAAACCGCCCAGCTCTCCGCGCTTGTCGGACTGGCTTTTGAACTTGTCGTGACAGCCCTTTGCAATGAAATAGGCGACGACAATGGACAGCGGCGTCACGACGACGACGACCAGCGTCACCCAGACGTTGACGGCAAGCATAAAGCACAGCGTGCCCACCACTGTCACTATGCCCGTGAACAGTTGCGTAAAGCCCTGAATGAGCCCGTCGGAAATCTGCTCCGTATCCGCGCCCACGCGCGTCATAAGGTCGCCTCTGCTGCTGCCGTCTATGACTTTAAGCGGCACGCGGTTGAGCTTGTCGAAAGCGTCGCGGCGTATGTCGCGTATCGTTCGGTAAGAAACTTTATTCGTGCATAAAGACACCAGCCACTGAAACAGCGCCGCCGCGGCTACAAGTCCGCCGAGCTGTAAAAGCCGCACGAATACTTCGTCGAAGTATACTTCTTTTTCGGCTATGATAAAGTCGATTGCTTTGCCTATGACTATCGGCGCAAGCAGTGTGGCGGCAATCTGTATGACGGCAAGTATAAGTGCGAGAATCAGCCAGAACATATACGGCTTGACGTATTTCAATATGCGCGCCACGGTGCGCGGCTTGTTTTTTTCCTTTCCGCTCATTTCGCACCTCCTTTGCCGACGCCCTGCGATTGGCATATTTCGCGGTATACTTCGCAGTCGTCGTATAACTGCGCGTGCGTGCCCTGACCGACGTCCTCTCCGTCGTCCAGCACTATTATGTTGTCGGCGTCCTTGATAGAGCCGCACCGCTGGGAAACTATAATCGTAGTAAGGTCGGGTATCTGTTTGAGCGCGGTGCGCAGCCGCTTGTCGGTCAAAGTGTCCAAAGCGGACGACGAATCGTCGAGTATCAAAAGGGACGGCTTTTTCGCAAGCGCTCGAGCAATCGTGAGCCGCTGGCGCTGTCCGCCCGAAAAGTTTTTGCCGCCTGCGGCAACGGGCGCGTCCAAAAAGTCGGGCAGGGCGGACACAAAGTCATAAGCCTGCGCCGTTTTCAGCGCGGCTATGACGTCGTCGTCGGAAATGCTCTCGTCGCCCATTTTCATATTTTCTCGGACCGTTCCGGAAAACAGTCCGGTCTTTTGCGCCACGATTCCTATTTCGTCGCGGAGCTGTTTGAACGGATAGTTTTTGACGTCTGTGCCGCGGTATCTGACGCCGCCGCTAATAACGTCGTAAAAGCGCGGAATGAGATTGACGAGAGTGGTCTTGCCGCTGCCCGTCGCTCCGATTATGCCGAGCGTGGAACCGCGCGGAATTTTCAAGGATATATCTTTCAAAGACAGCCTGTCGGCATTGTACGAAAAGCACACCGAATCGAATTCCACTTCGGGCGCGCTCTCGTCGCGCTCCACGTTCTTTTCCGCCGTTTCGCGCACGGAAGGGGACAGGGCGAATACTTCGTTGATTCTGCTTGCCGACGCCGAAGCCTTCGTGAAAGTCACTATGAGATTGGCAAAGACTATAAGCGCAAGCAGAATCTGCGACAGATAATTGACCAGCGCTATGAGATTGCCCTGCGTCAGCGCGCCGTCGTATACTTTGTATCCGCCGAGAGCGATAACGGCGATAATGCAGGCGTTTATGACGACGTATGTCAACGGGTTCAGAAGCGCGGAAAGCCTGCCGACGGCTTCCGAAACCTTGGTCAGCTTGTCGGTGGCGGCGTCGAAGTCCGCTCTTTCTTCGTCCTGCTTGGAAAACGCGCGCACCACTCTCGCGCCCGTCAGATTTTCTTCGGTAAGCTCTCCGACGTCGTCCAATCGCGCCTGCACTTTTTTGTAAGACGGAATGGTCGCGCGCATTATGAAAAACAGAATGACGGAAATCACAATCGCGCCGCCCACGAAAATAAGCGCGAGCTGCCAGTTTATCAAAAATGCCATAACGGCAGACCCGATGACGATAAACGGCACTCGGGTTATCAGACGGATGAACATAGCAACGGCTTGCTGCGTCTGATTGACGTCCGACGTTATGCGCGTCAGCATCGACGAGGAGCCTATTTTGTCAAGCTCTGCAAACGACAGAGAGTTTATGTGCCTGAACATAGCCTCGCGCAGGTTCGTGCCGTAGCCGGAGCTCGACACCGCGGCAAGATATTGGCACATAAGCGAGAATATAAGTCCCGCCGCGCCGAGCGCCACCATAACCGCGCCTGCCTTCAATACATAAGAAGTGTCGCCGTTTTTTATGCCGACGTCCACGATTGCCGCAACTATAATCGGAATTATGAGTTCGAAAAACGCTTCGACGAATTTGAATATCGGTGCGATAACCGTCTGCACGCCGTAGCCTTTCAGATATTTTATGAGTTTAAACATTGCCAATCCTCTTTTCGGACGACGCTCTCTGTTTTTCGGCATAATATCATTTTATGCCGAAACGAACAAAAGGCGTACCGTTTTAACCGTTATCGGTAAGTTTCTCGTCTATTGCTTTAAGCATAAGCGCGGCGCGCTCGAAATCGGGCGTTATGTCCAGACAGGTTTGAAATTCCGTCCGAGCCGACTCTATGTCGCCGCCGCTTGCCGCCAGTCCCAAAAGACAAAGTCCGCGGTAATAGTGCAGAAAGGACAGCTGTTTTTGATTTTCGCAGCAGGCGATATATTCGTCTATGAATTCCACCGTATCGCTTAAAGCCGCCGCCTTCTTCTCCACGCTTCCGGGCAGAAGCGCCACTCTTGCCGCTATGTTCAAAAGCGCGACGTCGACGTTGTACGGGTCATAGTTCAAAAGCCGTCCCGTGCCCTTTTCCACGGCGTCGAATTCGCCTGCCGTCAAAAGCCGCTTGAAGTTTCTCATTTCGCGCGTGTCGCCCGTCTCGTCCGTTTCCTTCTTGAAATCGGCGTACGGCTCGTACCATTCGACGTAAACGCCTGCAAGCCCCGCCGCCTGCAAATCTTCTTCGCAGTCGTAGATGAGCTCGCGATAGCGCGAGACAAGCACGGCTTGTAGCACCGTCCTGTCGCACAGTATGGCTTTTGTCTTTTCGTAAAGCGTTTCGTCTATGTGCGGAGACGCGACGACGAGATAGGGGTAGAAGATATACCATAAAGCTTTCAGGTCGAGATTGTCCGTCATCGAAACGATGCGGTACGCCATCTCATACGGCGTAACCGTGTCGCCGCCGTAGCTTTTCGGTTTGAAATCGTCCTCGGAAAGAAATTCCGAACCGAAACGGTTGACGGCATTCAGCACGCCGTTTTTGACGCGGGCGGGAAGGTCGAAAGATTTCGCCGCAGTTTCGCTCATCTTCAAAAGAGTGCCGAGTGCAAGCGCTTCGGTGATTTCGGAAGTGTTTTGCATATAGATAGTTTCTCCGTTAAATTATTGTTTATCAGCCGAGTATTTCCATTATGTCCTTCATAGTCCAGGCGTTTTCGCCGCCCACCATAAGCGAAGACAGCGCGCTCTTTTTCTCCTGAAGCTTGACAATTTTTTCTTCGACCGTGTTTTTCAGTATGAGTTTGTAGACCTGCACGGAACGGTTTTGACCTATGCGGTATGCTCTGTCCGTGGCTTGATTCATAACCGACTCGTTCCACCACGGGTCGTAGTGAATGACGACGTCCGCGCCCGTAAGATTCAGACCAGTGCCGCCTGCTTTCAGGGAAATGAGAAACACTTTCGTGTCGTCGGTGTTGAAACGGTTGACAAGGCGCATACGTTCGGTTTTCGGCGTGTCGCCCTTTAAGATGTAGTGCGATAAGTCGAGCTCCACCAGTTTCTGCCGCAATACGTCCAGCATAGAAGTGAACTGCGAGAACAGCAGAACCTTGTGTCCGCTCTGCGTCGCCGACTGCAAAAGTTCGAGACAGGTGTCGAGCTTGGCGGAATTGCCTGCGTACTCGGGATATACGAGAGAGGGGTGACAGCACAGCTGCCGCAGCTTCGTCAGCATACTCAATACGACTACTTTGTTTACCGATTCGCCCGTCACGCTCTTTTTCACCAGAGCGAGATTGGCGTCGTACAGCTCTTTCTGTTCTCCGAACAGTCCGCTCACGACGTTGCTTTCCACTTTGGGCGGAAGCTCGCTCAAAACGGCGGACTTCAAACGGCGCAGGATAAACGGCGAAACCAGCTTTTTCAGTTTCGTGTACGCGCTGTCGTTTCCGCGGAGTATCTCCGACTCGTAAGTCTCTTTGAAACGCGGATAAGAGCCGAGATAGCGCGGCATTATGAAATCGAAAATACTCCACAGCTCGGCAAGCGAATTTTCAATCGGCGTTCCCGTAAGCGCGAAACGATAATCGGAATTGAGCGTCTTGACGGAACGCGCGTTTCTGGTTTCGGGATTTTTGATGAACTGCGCTTCGTCGACTATGGCGTACAGAAAATCTATATTTTTGTAAAGGTCGTCGTCGCGCCGTATGAGCTCGTACGACGTTATAACCACGTCGCTGTCTTTTGCTCCCGTCAAAAGCTGCTTGCGCTCGTCCAGCGTCCCCATAACGGGCAGAACCTTCAACTGCGGCGCAAACTTGTTCAGCTCGCTCACCCAGTTTAAAATGAGCGTGGTAGGGCAGACGATAATGGACGGTTTTTTCCGCTCCTGCGACAGCAGCATAGCAATGACCTGCAGCGACTTGCCGAGACCCATATCGTCGGCGAGTATGCCGCCGAAGCCGTATTTGCATAAAGTTTTCAGCCAGCGATAGCCCGTCTTTTGATAGTTTCGAAGCACGCTCCGCAGACTTTCGGGAACTTCTATGTCCAGCGTTTCGGGCGCGGAAAGCTCCTGTATCATAGCCTTGAACTCTCTGTCGCGTTCCAGATTGAAGAAACCGTTTTTCAGCTCGTTGTTGATAAACGGCGCATAATATTTCGGAACGGTCATTCTGCCTTCGTCGATTGTCGCCACATCGAGAATTTCGCTCAACGCGCTCAAAGATTCGTCGTTCAAATCGACGAACGAGCCGTCCGACAGGCGAATGTAACTGCGCTTTTCGCGGTAGGCTTTAAGCACGGTCATAAGCTGTTCTGCGGAGAAGTCCTCGGCTTCCACGTCCAGACCCAAAAGGTCGCTCGACAGCCGCACGCCCACCTTTATTCTGGGCGGCTTCTTGACTTTCATACGTTTAAGCTCGTCGGCAAGATATACGTCGAGATAGGAAACAAGCTCGTTCACGCCGTTTGCGAGAAAGACGTATACGGAATATTCGTCGTCCAGCGTAAGATTGGGGAAGGACGGAAAATATTTCAAAAGCAGGTTCTTGATTATGCGCTCGGCTTCGAAGTCGCGCACCGCACTGCCGTAAGGCGCGTTGTCGTCGAGTATGTCCACTTCGTTGTCGTCGTAGGTGCATACAAGCTTCGCGCTTATAGCGCCCGATTTTTCGCCGGGGTTCAAAAACAGCTTCGCAACCAACGGAGCGGCTTCGAAAACGGTCAGGTCGGCGCCGCCGCTCTCCACCGAAATAAAGCGCGCCACCTGCGCAATGACGTTGTTGTAGAATAACGGCATATCGGTCAGCGACACAAACATATTGCGGTGCATATTCATAATTTTGAGCGCGGGCAAAACCGAGCCGGCAAAGTCATCGTCGAGTCGGAATATTCTCGTGTCCGTTATCATATAAGTATAGTTCTTGCCGAGCACGGTCTTGAACGAAGCGGGCACGCAGGAGAATTCGAAACCGCCGTCCTTTTGCGCGGCTATGAGCTTTGCGCCCGTCGCATTGACGTCAGGGAAAAGAAGCCGCATACCGCCTCGGACGTTGCCGTCGTTGAACATAGCCGTCTGACCGCGGTAAAGGTCGAAAAATTCGTCAAGGTCTCCGCAGGGAAGCGGCAGAAGATTTTTCGCAGGAGAAGAAAGTCCCAGCGCGCTTTTTTCGTTGTAACAGCCGACGACGAACCGAGCCAACTTCGCCGACAGCTCGTCGAACCGTTCATAACAGTGCGTAAGCGTCAAATCGACGCCGTATCTTCGCAGCGCGCCCGACTGCATACAGGACGCGAAATCGCTGACGTCGCGCACGAGATAGAGCTTGTCCCTGCCGATTTGCAGCATAAGAAAGACTTTGCCGTCTTCAAGACAGAGCGTGGGCAAAAGCCGCACCGGACTTTCGTTTACGGCAGGTCGGCGCAGATTCTTCTTTTTGGCATAGTCGGAAATCAGAGTGAGCGCGGCAGGCGTCGTGGCGTTCGCCTTTGCGGCGGTCTTGGTCTCGCTTGCCGAAGGATTCTTTTCTTCGAAAGCCAGCGCCGTCGCGACGACGTGCTTGCACGGTCCGTCGGTCTGGGATATGAATTCGCAGTCGCAGGAATAGTCGTACAGACCGCCCTGTTCGTCGAAGATAATGCGCGTAATGCGGTCGGTGTTCGTGCCGCCGACGATTGCCGAAATGACTGCTTTGCCGCCGTCATAGCAGAGATTCAGATTGCGAACGCGGTTGTCGTAGTATCTTTTCTTTCCGCCCGTAAATGCGCCCGAAGACGCTTCGTTGTACAACGTGTCGAAATCCAACGCCATAGTTTTAGTATGCTCCCGTAGTAGATTTTCAGTACAGAATATTATAGCATAAAACGCGTACAAAACGCAAGAGATTACATCTGCTTATCACCGTATTTTAATCTGATTTTAATGCTAATTATTTGACTGCGAAAGGAAAATAAATTATAATAGACGTCGTAGGAAAAAATGAGAGTGTAAGAAATAAAATACAGGAGTTATAACAATGCTGGAACTCAAAGGTATAACAAAAGATTATACCGCAGCCGACACCAAGGTGCGAGCCCTCGACGGGGTGTCGCTCGCCTTTCGCAAAGCGGAATTCGTCGCCATACTCGGACCGAGCGGTTGCGGCAAGACGACAATGCTGAACATAGTGGGCGGTCTCGACGGTTACACCGACGGCGATTTACTGATAAACGGCAAGTCGACCAAGGACTTCAAAACGCAGGATTGGGACGCATACAGAAACAGCTGCGTGGGCTTTGTATTCCAAAACTACAACCTGATTCCGCACCAGACCGTAATCGGCAACGTGGAGCTTGCGCTCACGCTGTCGGGCATATCCAAAGCCGAGCGCAAACAGCGTGCGGCAAAAGCGCTGGAAAGGGTGGGACTCAAAGAGCAGATGAACAAACGTCCGAACCAGCTTTCGGGCGGACAGATGCAGAGAGTGGCTATTGCCAGAGCCATAGTCAACGACCCCGAGATAATTCTCGCCGACGAACCGACGGGCGCGCTGGACAGCAAGACGAGCGTGCAGATTGCCGACCTTTTGCAGGAGATAGCCAAAGAGCGTCTTGTGATTATGGTCACGCACAACAACGACCTTGCCGCAGAGTACGCCACGCGGACGGTCAATCTTCTCGACGGCAAGGTGGTCGGGGATACAAACCCGTACGAACCCGAACCCCCCCCCGCAGAAGAAACACAGGAAGAAGTCGAACAGCCGCTTGACGAAAAGGCGGCGAAGAAAAGGGAAAAGCAGCTTGCCAAAGCCAAGAAGGCGCAGCTAAAACGCACGTCGATGAGCTTTCTGACCGCAATCAGTCTGTCGTTCAACAACCTGCGCACCAAAAAGGGCAGGACGTTTCTGACGGCGTTTGCAGGGTCAATCGGCATAATAGGCATCGCGCTTGTGCTCGCGATAAGCAACGGCTTTAAAATATACATAAACCAGATGCAGTCGGACACTCTCGCAGGCTTTCCCGTAACCGTATCGCAGTACACCGTGGACGTGCAGACAATGAGCTCGCAAATGGGCGGTATGGGCAAGGTGGATTTGCCCGAATATCCGTCCGACGGCAAAGTCATCGCATACGAACCGCAGAGAATGCAGTATCATTATAACGCTATCGATAAGAGCTATCTCGACCATCTGAACGCAATCGATTCGTCGCTCGTGAACAGCATAAGCTATTCTTACGGAATAACTTCGCACGTTCTGTCGAAAGTGGAGACGGACGGAAAAGTCGGTTACGGACTTGTGGAAACGGTGAGCACCGATATGATGGCAAGCTTAATCGGTACGCAGGCAGGTTCGTGGCAGGAGCTTGCACCGGGTTCGTTTGTTCAGGAACAGTACGATATCATAGACGGAAAATATCCGACGGAGAAAAACGAGCTGGCTCTCGTCGTGGACAAATACAACCGTATTTCCACAACCACGCTGGAAAGCCTGCAAATGAATAAGGAGTCGGTCGACGGAAAAACGCTTTCCGACATTACGGGCACCGAATTCAAAGTCGTTTTAAACGACGATTGGTATGTGCATAAGGATTCGGGAATGAGCGAATACGGATATCCGCTCTCCGATTATTACACCGACCCCGAAAGCAGCGAGTACGAGAGGCTTTACAACGAGTCGCAGGTGTCGCTGAAAATAGTCGGCATTATGCGTGTGAAACAGGGCACTCCGCTTTCCCTGTACAATACGGGCATAGTGTATACGCCCGCGCTCTCCGAGTTCTTGCGCGAGAGCGGCAAAAAGAGCGAGATTGCCGAAAAACAGAATTCGGTAAAAGGCGAAACGCACGATTACATCACGGGCTTGGAATTTGCGTTCGAGAGCAAAATGGCGGCGTCGCAGGGATTGGAAACAACGGAAGCAATGCTGAAAGAAGCGGTGTTGCAGCAGATAGGCGCCAGCGACATTCCGAAGAATATTTATATCTATCCCAAGAGCTTCGAAACCAAGGCGAAGATAAACGCTCATCTCGACGCGTTCAACGAGGGCAAAGAGGAAAGCAAAAAAATATTGTATATGGATGCGGCGTCGCTGCTGTCCGATACGATGGGAACGATGATTGACATAATCTCTTACGCGCTCGTGGCGTTTGCGGCGGTGTCGCTCGTCGTGTCCAGCATAATGATAGGAATAATCACTTGGGTGTCCGTCATAGAACGCACAAAGGAAATAGGCGTACTGCGCAGTATAGGCGCGAGAAAGAAAGATATAAGCAGAGTGTTCAATGCCGAAACAATGCTGATAGGTTTTGTCGCAGGCGTACTCGGCGTCGTTATATCGTTCATTCTCACGTTCCCCGTGTCCGCTATTATCAAGGCGCTTGCCGACGGTATGGTGACGACAAATCTGGCGGTATTAAGTCCGATTGCGGCAATAATTTTGGTGGGAGTAAGCGTCGTGCTGACGCTCATAGCCGGCGCCATTCCGTCGCGGATGGCGGCAAAGAAAGACCCCGTAGTGGCTTTGAGAACAGAGTAAACAAAAGACCGCCGCTCTTTATGACGGCGGTTTCTTTTTGGCTTGAAAGGAGTTATATGAAGAAGAAAGAGAGTAAGATAGTCGTAATCACGGGCGCGTCGAGCGGTATCGGCAAAGGACTGAAACAGCTGTTCGAAAGAGACGGACATACCGTAGTGGGTCTGTCGCGCGGCGACTGCGGAAAGGAGTGGAGAAAGTGCGACGTGACGGACTTTGAGCAGGTCAAAAGCACGATAGACGCCGTCGGTATGCAGTACGGGAAAATAGATATTCTCATAAACAATGCAGGCGTGGGCATAAGCGGCGCGCTGGAACTTACGACCGACGACGACTATAAAAAGATTATGTCCACCGACGTCGACGGCGTTTTCAATGTCTGCCGCGCGGCAGTCAAGTATATACCCGCAGGCGGCAGAATTGTGAACATAAGCTCGGTCTGCGCGCTGTTCGCACTGCCGTACCGCTCGCTGTACTGCGCGGCAAAGGCGGCGGTCAATATGATGTCGTTCGGTCTGCGTATGGAACTTAAAAACAGCGGCATAACCGTCGTGACCGTCTGCCCGGGCGAGATAAAGACGGGGTTCACTTCGGCGCGGATAAAAAACTATGCGACAAACGACAGGTACGGCGACAGCATAAAGCTGTCGGCAAAACATATCGACGACAAGGAAGAAAAGCGTATGAGCTGCTTACGCGCGTCGAAAAAGATTTATAAAATAGCCGCAAGAAAAAAGGGCGCAATGTATATTGTCGGCGCGAAATACCGAATGTTGTACTTCCTGTCCAAAATCTTTCCCGTCGGCGCAATGTTGTCGGGGACGGGCAGATTTATGATTAAAAGGAAGTAACAAGCCGAAAGCCGCGTTCATAGTATGGACTATGGAATATGCGGCGGTGAAATCATTGATACTCGGCGGAGAACTCGCCGACGTAAAGCTGTACGGCTTCGACGTTTTGGGCGAAATCGATTTGAGAGAAGAAATGACGGGCGGCACGACGTACCTCGTCGACGCGGCGCTCAAAAGCCTGAAAACCACTTCGATATACGGCGCGCACTTTCGTCTCGGGGAGCTGGACAGATACGCGCTCGTGACCTTTCACGACGGAATGCTCGTCGACGTGGCGGACTGCACTTTGCATTTTTCGGGCGAAGAACTTTCGACGGAACTGAAAGTGTACGGCGTCAACGGAGTGAACGTCGGCATTGCCGTGGACGACGATATAGACAGCGAAACGGTGTGGAGAAAGCTGTCGGAAAAGGCGGACGCCGTTGTCGCAGTCACGCGCTCTTTCGATAAAGAACGGGAAAAGCGCGTGGAAGAACTGCACAGACTTTTTCATCTGCCCGCCGTCGTAAAGTGCGGCGAAGAACTGTTTTCCTTCGGCGCAAAAGAGCCTGTCTTGACAAAAATCGACGCAGACAGTCTGTCTTGAACTATATCTAAATCAAAACTCGGGTCCGATTAACTCGGACCCTTTTTGTTTCGGCAGTGTAAGTGTTTGATTTAACGGCGCATATCTGCTATAATAAGAGTGCGCGTTGAAAAAAGCGCGAAAGGACAGGGCAAGTGAAGAAAGACAATAAATTTCTGCAATGGCTGAAAAGACCGCACGGCGTCTTTTTGGTACTGATATATCTTTTGACCGCCGCCGCGATAGCAGGGGCTGTCGTTTCGGTTATATTCGTCCGCCCCGACACGCCGCTTCAAATCGCCGCATACTGCTTGTACGGACTTTCGGCGGTACTGCTTGCCTACACGGTTTATACGGTCGTAATATACGCGGGAACGGTGAAACGAAAAGTTGTCGAACTGTTAAAGCGCAATAAATTCTTTGCAAACGTTTTGGAAAATTACGGTTTCAAAACCGTGCTGTTTTCGCTCGTGTCGTTCGGCATAACGGTGGCGTTTGCCGTGATGAATATTGTGAGCGCGGTGCGCTATCGTCTCGTTTGGTATTGGGCAATCGCCGCATATTATGCCGTACTCATTGTTTTCCGCGGCGGCGTACTGCTTGCCGACAGAATCCGAAAAAAGAAATGCGGCGGCGACGAAAGGCAGTACGAAACGGACAGGTGGAAGATATACCTTTCGGGCGGAATATGTCTGATACCGTTGGAGCTTGCTATGGCGGCGGCAATCACACAGCTTATGCTGTCGGGCAAGCCTATGCGGAGCGGTATGGTTATGGCAATCGCCAATGCGGCGTATACTTTTTTCAAAATGGGTATGGCGATATACAACTTGTTCAAAGCCCGCAAATTCGACAATCCGATAGTGCAGGCTCTGCGCAACTTAAACCTTGCCGACGCCTGTATGGCAGTCGTGTCGCTGACGGTGCTTATGATTTCCACGTTCGACGACGGCACGTCGGGAGGTTCTATGCTGTATATCAAGTCGGCGGTCGGATTTTTTGCGTGCGCCGTAATCATAATAATGGCTGTCGCAATGATAGTAAGCGCGAGTAAAAAACTCAAAAACCGCTCGCAGACTACTGTTTGCGAAGACCCTTCGGATAGTGGTTCTTGACGCCGTCCGCGCTCGATTTCACCAAACCCAAGGGATAACCGTCCACACAGAAAAGCCCGTATCCGTCATAGCGCGGCTTGACGTCGAGCTGTTCGCCGCGAAGATACTTTTCCGTAAGCGCCCTGCCTGCGGCACGCTCCTGCGCGCTTGCTGTTTCGAAGTAGGCATTGACGGCGCAGACGGCGTCCTTTCGGGTGAGAGCCGCGGCGTAAGCGTGGTCGGGAATAAGTCTGCCGCCGTCGGTCGCCGCCTTTACGCCGGCTTTGACGACGGACAAGCCCTTGACAAACGGCAGGAGCGGACTCAAAATAACGGCGTCCTTAAAACGGTATGCGGTGTGAAAAATCGGATTGTTCGACATAGGCGACAGCAGGGCTTTCAGCTCGGCTGTCTTTTTGTAAACGCCGTCGAACGGACTTGCGAATTTCGGCGGCTTTTCGGAAGCGGTCTTTCTCAAAACGCAGACAAAATGCCCTTCGCCGCCGCCGTCCTGCGGATAGGCGCGGTAGGCAGGGAAATAATTGCTCTTTCGTACAAGCGGCAGGTGCGGACATTCCAACGGCACAAGCTCTCCGCTTCGGACAAACGGAAGCAGGACTTCTTCGTTTTCGCATACGTTCAGCGTGCAGGTGGAATATATCAAAAGCCCGTTTTCCTTGACGCACTTTGCGGCGGAGCGCATAATTTCGCTCTGCCGGATTGCGCAGGCAATCATAGTTTTTTCGTTCATATTGTTTACGGCTTCGGGCTCTTTTCTCAACATCCCTTCGCCCGAGCAGGGCGCGTCCACGATAACGACGTCGAACGCTCCGCCCAAAAGCCGACTTATTCTGTCGGGAGTGTCGCTTGTGACCAGCGCGTTTCTTATGCCCAGCCGTTCTACGTTGGAAGCAAGCAGGGCGGCGCGCTTAAACACCGTTTCATTGGACATAATTGCGCCCCGTCCGTTCATAATTGCGGCGATGTGCCCGGTCTTTCCGCCGGGCGCGGCACAAAGGTCGAGCACCATAGGATAGCTCTGCTCGGCAAAAATTTCTTTTAAATGCGGACGCGCCGCCTCGACGGGCAGCATTGCCGACGGCTCCTGCATATAGAACAGCCCCGACAGGTGATAGGGGTGGTTGCCGCTTATGCCGTCTGCGATATAGCCGCTGTCGCAGTACGCCGTTTTTTCGGTTAGCGAAAGCGCCGCCGCTATTTCTTTCGGGTCGGCTTTCAAGGTGTTAATTCTGATTGCGCGCTTGGGCGCTTGATTTAAGACGGCGGCGAAATCGTCGAAATCCCGTCCGAGATTTTTCTTCAGATGCTCTGCCGCCTGTTTTGTAAGTTCCATAAGACTATTATACACAGCGGCGGCTCAAAGGTCAATCGGGCGGTGTCGAATTTTAAGTTTTATTGTCGCTGTCGAAATATTTGACAAGAACGGGGTAAATACGTTACAATAAACGGGTATGGGCATACGCTTGCCGTATGCGTTCACGGAGGCTTGAATGACAGCAACTTTCACGTTATCGTTACTTTCCGCAGGCGGAGCAACCGAAATCGTATCCAGCGTTTTGATGCTGCTTGCAGGTCTCGGCGTGCTTATGACGGGAATGAAGATGTTGAGCGAGGGGTTAGAGCGCAGTGCCGGCGGCAGTATGCGCAAGCTGTTCGGCAAGATAAGCAATAACCGCTTTGCAGGCATCGGCGTGGGCGCGGTGTCCACCATACTCGTGAACTCGTCCGCCGCCACGACGGTAATGGTCATCGGCTTCGTCAATGCGGGGCTTATGACTCTGTTTCAGGCAACTTCGATAATAATGGGCGCCAATATAGGAACGACGCTTACGGGCGTGATAATCGCGCTGTCGGGCTTCGACATAGGCGCGTATATGGCGGTGCTGGCGTTTGTCGGCGTGCTAATAAATATGTTCGCCAAAAACGACACCGTGAAAAGGGTGGGCTTCGCGCTTACCGGTCTCGGCTTGATGTTCGTCGGTCTGTCGTTTATGAGCAGTTCTTTAAAAGGCTCGGAGATACTGACGGGGGCATTGCAAAACCTGTTCACTCTCGAAGCCGTGCAGTTTCCGCTGTTATTGATTTTAATTGGTATCGTCTGTACCGCGCTCTTTCAGTCGTCCACGGCAATGACGGCGCTTGTCGTCACAATGGTCGGAACGATAATTCCTATGGAGAGCGCGCTTTTTATTATCCTCGGCACAAACATCGGCACCTGCGTCACCGCGATAATAGCGGCATTCGGCGCGAGTACGAACGCCAAGCGCACGGCAATGATACACCTGCTGTTCAACGCGATAGGCACCGTGATTTTCACGACGTTCATATGGATATTCAAAAATCCCGTCGTCTATCTGTTTAACCTTATGGCACCGAACAGTCCGCAAATGCAGGTCGCTTTGTTTCACGTCATATTCAACGTGCTGACCACCGCACTGCTCGTGCCGTTCATAAAGCCGCTGACCAAACTTGCCACTCTGCTTGTCAAGGATAAGAAGAACGACGACGACGTTTTAAAGATGTATTACATAGACGACCGCATTTTGCATACGCCGCCGATAGCCGTCGCGCAGGTGCTCAAAGAAGTCGTGAATATGAGCGAAATGGCGCGCGACAATCTCGACAGGGGAATGAAGTGCGTCGTGGAAAGAAGCTTGAGCGAGCGCGACAAAGTGCTTAAAGAAGAAGAAAAAATCAACTTCGTCAATAAGGGCGTCGCAAGATATCTGATTAAAATGCAGTCGCTTTCGCTGTCCAAGTCGGACGAAAAACTCGTCGGCTCTCTGCACCACGTCATAAGCGACATAGAGCGTATCGGCGACCACGCGGAGAACTTCACGGAAGAAGCGTCGGATATGATAGACAGCGACATAAAGTTCACGCCCGACGCCGTGGAAGAACTCACGCAGATGTACACGAAAGTGCGCAAAATGTTCGACGCCGCGATATACGTATTCGAAAACCGCGACACGGGCAAACTTGCCGAAGTATCTCAAATGGAAGCCGAAATCGACGTAATGAAACGTGAGCTCGGCAACAATCACGTCGCGAGACTGAACGCAGGCGTGTGCAGCGTCGATTGCAGTACGCATTTCTATTCGCTTATAACCGCACTCGAAAGAGTGGCGGACCACTTGACGAACGTAGCCTTTTCCATTCGTTCGGCTTCCGGTTCTCAAATCGAAGCAATGGCAAAGCTCGCCGAAGAAAACGCCAAAAAGCACGCGGCGAATTAAGTTTTAAGCAAATAATATTTTCAAGGAGATTTTTATGATAAACGAAAAAATTGCAAAACTCGTAAACGAACAGGTGAACAAAGAGTTCTACTCGGCATATCTGTATCTCGACTTCGCCAACTACTATGCGGACGCCGGGCTGGACGGGTTCGCGCATTGGTATGAAATTCAGGCGCAGGAAGAGCGCGACCACGCAATGATGATGCGCCGCTATCTGATAGACAACGGCGTGAGAGTGACTTTCGGCAAAATCGACAAGCCCGACAAGAAGTTCGCAGACAACGTCGCTCCCTTGAATGCAGGCTATGAACACGAGCAGTATGTGACGTCGCTCATAAACAATATCTATTCGGAAGCGTTTGCGATAAAGGACTTCAAGACAATGCAGTTTCTCGACTGGTTCATAAAAGAGCAGGGCGAAGAAGAAAAGAACGCGGAAGACCTTTTGAAGAAAATGCAGATTTTCGGCGGCGACGCAAAGGGTCTGTATTCTTTGAACGCCGAGCTTGCCGCCAGAGTGTACGCGCCTTCGACGACGGGTCCCGCGATGTAAAATCAATAGCGCAGTATGATAAAAGCGGCGCATAAAGTGTGCGCCGCTTTTTTTGTATGCCGCAAAATTTCTAATCGCTCTCTTTTGAAGTTACGGCTTTCTGCCTGCGGTATTTAAGCAGATTGCTTTCTTTCAGCCGCTCCGTGAAAGACACTTTGTCGCGCCGCTTCAAATCTTCGGTGAAACGGGAAGAATACCAAAGGTATATGCAGTAAATGGCAGGCATACCGAGATTGGTTTCCACAAGCGAATTGGTTATAAGCGTCATAATTTTAGTGAACGGGTCAAAGTCCGCACTGCGTATGCCGCCGATTAACAGACCGGCTTCCCAACCGAGCTGTACGAGTATGCCGAGAATAAACAGCCACACTATGTTAAACCGCTTGTCTTTCTCTTTCTGCACGAGATTGTAGACTATAAGCGCAAAATAACAAACGACCATAATAAGCGCCATATATCCGTGATAGGACCCCGTCGTGCGCTGAATCTTTATGAGATTGTCCGACCCCGAAAAGGTCTGCGTCAGCATAGGACAGCATATCCACCATATCCATATCGCGGCAGTGTATTCGACGAAGTGTTCGTCTTTGGACAGCCATATCCAGATAAGAGCGAAATTGGTAATGCCGTAGCTCATCGACATCCAAAGCAGCACCCAGAACAGGCTGCCGCCCTCTATACTGCGCGTGCCGAGTGCAAGATGAAAAATGCCGTAATCCACAATCATATAGAGCACGCCGCCCGCTATTGCGAAAATCGCGCAGGCATAACGCTTGCGCAAAATGAGCGCGGCAAGCAGTGCAATCAAAAATATAGTGTCCAAAATGATGTACAGCGGCGAAAATACTCTTTGCGCCACGATTTCGTTAACGGAAAATAACCCCATAGCTTTCTCCTTTGTCGAAAATCATTGTAAACGATTTTTCCGCCGATTGCAAGCACCTTGCACGAATTTTTGCAAAAACAGAAAAACTTTTGCCCCCAAACGTTTTTTCTGCACCTTAAATCCACGCCGCCGCATATATAACGGTATGATAGTGAGAGAGTACGACCGCGCTTCTGCCGTCGAGTATGCAAAGAAGTGGGCAATGCGGAGAAACCCCGTATATTTCGATTTCAACGACATAGGCGGTGACTGCACAAACTATGCGTCGCAGTGTCTGTATGCAGGAAGCGGCATAATGAATTTCACGCCGACAATCGGCTGGTATTATATAAACGCAAACGAGCGCACGGCGTCCTGGACGGGCGTGGAGTATTTCTATAATTTTCTGGTCGGCAATACGACGGGAAGCGGACCTTTCGGCAGAGAAACGGACGAAAGCGAAATAAAGATAGGCGACTTCATACAGCTCGGGCGCGCGACGGGCGACTTCTATCACACGCCGATAGTGACGGGCTTTCGCGGCAGAACCATATTGGTGTGCGCGCACACATACGACGCTCTCGACAGACCGCTTTCCACATATTCGTATGAAAAAATCCGCTTTATCCACATAGACGGCGTGCGCCAAACGGACGGATAAATAAAATATACCGCAATAAAAAGAGCGTGACGAAACGCAATTCGCCGCGCTTTTTTTCTGCTTTCCGCCACTCATTAAAGCCGCAGCTCCCGAAAAGCGAGAAAACGGGGAGCGAAACGCTTGACAGAGCGGGGGGGGGACGTATAATAGAAGGGC
>CAOJOK010000003.1 GCA_948440265.1 uncultured Clostridia bacterium | reverse complement strand
GAGTACGTCAAAGTACACGCCCTTTCGCAAATGCTCGTTTGCCTTGTCTTTTGCGTGACTGTGCCGTCAGCCTGACGAGCATATAAACTTCGCATTTCGGCGTCAAACATCGTTTCCGCTCGGGTCATTTACGGGAAGTAAACTCCCCGTCGCGGAAACTCGTTTTTCTTGAACTGCTTGCTTCTGTGCCGTCAGCCTGACGGCACATCCGCGTCGAAATACTGTGTCAAACTTCGGTTTTTCTCGGGTCACGTACGCAAAGTACGCTCCCGTCGAAAAACCTTGTTTTCCTTGTCTTTCTCGCGTCTATGCCGTCAGGGCTTTTGCGCCTTTCACGCACTATACTTCTGCACCATTTTTACCGCGCACTTCTGTCAATGCTCTTTCGACCGAAGCGCGCTCTTTCCTTTTCCCAATGTCATTTCGACCGAGCGAAGCGAGCGGAGAAATCCCCTGCATCAAAGCGAATACAAACTCCTACTTAAAACCATTACTTTTCTTTAACTGCTTGCTTCTGTGCCGTCAGCCTGACGAGCATATAAACTTCGCATTTCTGCGTCAGCCTTCGCGTTTTCTCGGTCACGTACAAAAAGTACGCTCCCGTCGAAAGCCGCTCGGACTTCCTTGAACTGCTCGTTTCTCTGCCGTCAGGGCTTTCGTACTCTGCCCGCGCTTTCCTTGTCATTTCTCTATTTATTTAATGTCATTTCGACCGAAGCGCGCTCTTTCCTTTTCCCAATGTCATTTCGACCGAGCGAAGCGAGCGGAGAAATCCCCTGCATCAAAGCGATTACACGCTCTTTCTAAATCTTTCTTTTTTTCTGTCATTCCATTTAAACCCTCACACCAATCAGTCGATAAAAAAGCCGACCGCGAAGCGGTCGGCGATTGTTTCTCGGTTGTGAAATTTTCGGAAAAATCGAATACAAAAACTCGGCATAAGGGGATTTATGCCTAAATCTCTTTACGTAGGGTTAAAGCCGTAGGGGTTTACTCTTCCGTTTTATTCATAGCTTCGCTGTCCTGCTCGGCTTTTCGGAATGCTTCGAGTACGGCCGTCTTGATTAACTCTCTTGTAAGAGAATTCAGCGGATGTACGATGTCCTTGTATCCGCCGTCGGGGGTCTTTTTGCTGGGCATAGATATGAAGTAAGTGTCTGTACCCTCGATAACCTTAACGTCGTGAACCACGAAGCAGTCGTCAAACGTAACAGATGCAACGGCTTTCAGCTTCATCTCATCTTTTTTGACAAGCTTGATGCGAACGTCGGTGATGTTCATCGTTTTCTAACCGCCCATTATAAGTTTATCGGTAAGTCTATTATAACATATTTTTCCGTATTATGCAATAATATTGGACAAAAATCTTCCGATAACGCAAAATTTATTCAGCTGTAACGGTGAAAATCCCCGTGGCACTCGCAGATACCGCAGGACTCCGCGCATTTTTCGCAATAATCTCTGCCGCAGTCGCCGCACAAAAAAGCGTCGTCGGGCGATATTTCCTTTCCGCATTTGCAACATTTCATACCCGTATTTTTGCCGTAACGGGGCGGAGTTATACGGCATTACGGAAAATAATCCGTATGGCACGGCGGCGTTTGGGCGCATATATAATGTTTATGAGAATACATTTCATAGGTTGTCTGGGGGTCAGTATGCGCTCCCTTATGGAGTTGGAACGCGCGCGCTTGAACGAAGTGACGGGAAGCGACGCCAATCTTTGCGGTCACAAAAAGGAGAACGTGCACGGCGCCGACCTTGTGGTCTACACCTGCGCCGTCGGCGAAGACAATGTCGAGCTTAAAGAAGCCAAAAGGCTGGGCATACCCGTTGTGGAAAGGGCAAGACTGCTGGGACAGCTTGCCGCGACCTATCCGTTCGTGACGGCAATCGCAGGCGCGCACGGCAAGACCACGACGACGGCAATGACTGCGGCGGCAATGCAGTCGCTTGCGCCCACGGTACATATAGGCGGAGACTTGAATCCGCTCCTGAAAGATTTTCAGACGCGCCGCACCGAAAAATGCACGCATTTTCTGACCGAAGCCTGCGAATACCGCCGCTCGTTTCTGGAACTGAAACCGACTGTCGGCGCGGTTTTGAACGTCGATTTGGACCACACCGACTATTACCGCGATTTAAACGACGTGCTGTCCGCGTTCGACGCTTTCGCAAAAAGGTGCAAAATACTGCTCGTCAACAGCGACGACAGGGCGAGTATGTACCTGAACAACGGCGGCGAAAAGTACACGTTCGGATTAAACGCGCTCGCATACTTCAAAGGGGAAAACCTGCGTTGCGAAAGCGGCAATTGCTATTCGTTCGACTTCAAAATAGGCGGCAGGCGCGCGACGAGAGTGCAGACCTGTCAGCCGGGCTTTCACAACGTATACAACGCCCTGTGCGCTATGAGCGCGGCTGTGGTCGCAGGAGTGGAACCGACGCTTGCGGCAAAGTCGCTCAAAATGTACGGCGGCGTCAAAAGACGCTTCGAAAGGGTGGGGCTTATGTGCGGCGCGGCGGTCGTGTCCGACTATGCGCACCATCCCAAAGAGATACGCGCCACACTGCTCAATGCGCGAAAGTGCGTGAAAGGCAAGGTGTACGCCGTGTTTCAGCCGCACACCTACACGCGCACGCAGAGCTTGCAGGACGAGTTTGCAAGGGCGCTCAAAGAAGCGGACGACACCGTAATAATGCCGATTTTCCCCGCGAGAGAAAAGCCGATTGCAGGCGTCACTTCGCACAATATAGTGCTGAAAATGCTGCGCGAAAGGAATAAGGCGACTTATATAGACACGTTCTGCGACGTACTGAAATACTTGAAAGCCCGAGTCACCGAAAAAGACATAGTCGTCTTTCTCGGCGCAGGCGACGTCGATAAACTCGCACGCTCCTGTAAATAAAGCGCAAAAATATACGGCGGAATTTTCTTTCCGCAGTATTTATGACTTTGTTTCGAATTGTGTATAATCGCGCAAAGCCCGCAACCTGTCTGCTTATTTGCGAAGGCGACAATCAATCGAGCGCAGGCGATGTGGTGTTTCGATATGTATTTTTAATTTTTCTCTGCCGTTTCTTCGAGATTTTCTCTCGTAAGGTTTTTAAGCCAAATATATTTTTTATATCTCGGATACAGAAACGGCAATTTTACGATTTCGTCGGAGCACATTATGATATACACAACGATAACGGGCAAATTAAATACGAAAGCACCGAGTAACGCAAGCGGCAGAGCGAAACACCAAGAAGCGATTAAAACGCTGATTGCGTCATATCGGGCGTCGCCGCCCGCAGGGAAAATTCCTACGACGATAATCGTATTGATTGAATACGCAAACACATAAAGCGCGCTGAACAATAGCATATAAATCAGATATTTTCTTGCTGCTTCCGTAAGCACGAAAAACACCGTAACTATCGGTCCGAGAACAGCCAACAGAGCGACGTTGATTCCGCCGACGGCAAAAGAAATCAAGCAAAACCGTTTGCCGTATTCCTTTGCTTTATCCAATAAACCCTGTCCCAAAAGACTGCCTACCATAATGCCCGCGCCGGCGGAAACGCCCTTGCAGATACAAGTAATAAGTTCCTGTGCAACCGAAGTAATGGAAGCCGCCGCCGTTGCGTCCGAGCCGAGATGTCCCATAATGAGCGAGTGGAGCGAAAATCCCACGCCCCAAGCAAGCGAGCTAAACAGCATAGGCAAGGCTATTTTGAATAGGTCTTTGAAATGCGCTTTTGAAAACCATAAAAAGCTTTTTATGTCGGGACGGATATTGTCTTTGCGATAGGACAGGATAATGCACCAAATAAGAGCGATTGCTTCCACGGCAATGGTCGAATATGCCGAGCCGTTCGCGCCGAGTTTGGGAACGCCTGCAAGTCCGTAGATTAGGAACAAGTCGACAAGCACGTCGATTAAAAGCGTTACGACGGAAATGATAACGCTCATTTTTGCCTTGCCTTCGAGCTTCATAACAAGATAATAGCATTGCGTAATACCGCCGAAAAGATAGGAAACGCTGACGATACGGATATACTGTGCGCCGATTTCGATAAGGTTTGTGTCCGTCGTGTAAATCCGCATTAAATATTGCGGAATAGCCATACCCAAAGCAAAGAACACGAGCGATATACCGAACGTCCATTTGAGTATTGTGCAGAAAAGCCGTTTAACCGTTACTTTATCGTTTTTACCCCGGTATTGAGCGAGCAACGCGCCGCCGCCGCCCGTAATGGCGGCAATAAACAGATTCATAATGAACACGACTTGATTTGCAAGCGAAACGGCAGAAACGGCGTCCTGCGTCAACCGTCCGAGCATTAAAGCGTCGGAAGCGCCGATTAAAGCGACGAGTAAATTCTGCAAGCCGATGGGAACGGCAAGCGCAAGCAGTTCTTTATAAAATTTTTTCTTTTCCGATTGAACGGCGGAATTGTCCGTACTCATAATCCGTACTTCCTTTAATTTTTCCGTGATGCCGATTTTTTGATTTCTTCGTGATAGAAAAAGTTGACGACGGTAGGCGGTGCACTAAACGGCTTTTTCATTGTGTCGTCGTTGCGTAAATATTCGAGATTGTTTTGCTTGCAGTATTCGCGAATCTCGCCGTCGAGTTCCGCCCAATACGTTCTGTCGCCCTTGCGGTAGATTTCGTCGTAGAGCGGCACAAATTCGGGGTATTTTTCGGCGATGTACGAAAGCACGGCGGGTTTAAAGTTTCCGCGTAAGTTCAAGTTTTCCAGCCATACGAGATTGCAAATATCTTTGCACTTTTCGATAATCGCCTTGCAGTCGGTAATCTTCGGAAATATCGGCGAAATGAAACAGGTCGTTCTTACGCCTGCGTTATGAAATGCGCGCATTGCGGATATGCGCCGTTCGATACTTACCGCGCAGTCCATATCGTTTTTGAAATCTTCGTCAAGCGTGTTTACAGACCACGAAACACGGGCGTTCGGAAAAGTTTTAATCAAGTCCAAATCGCGCAATATAAGGTCGGATTTCGTGGCAATGGAAACAATTGCGCCGCTGCCCTGCAACTGCCGTAAAAGCGTTCTTGTTCGTTCGTACTTTTCTTCGGCGGGTTGATACGGGTCCGTCACAGACCGATAAACAATTCTTTGCCGTCGTACTTTTCGGGACGTTTTATCTCGCCCCAATCTTTAACGTCCAAAAACGCGCCCCAATCTTCGGTGTGGCACGTAAAACGCTTCATAAAGCAAGCGTAACAGTATTTGCAGGCGTGTTCGCACCCCGTATATGGGTTTACGGAATAATCGCACACGGGCAAATTCGATTTTGTTATAACGTCGTTTACTCTTATCTCTTTAATTGTCATTTCCACTTGCCCCAATGTATCTGCTTGTCGACGTCGGGCTTATACTGCTCCAAAATTTGTTCTTCTGGATTTGCATACCCTATGCCGATAAATACGGGAATCATATAGGTGGGCGGTACTTTCAGTTTTTTCTTGACAATATCGTGTTCCTTGTTCAGCGGTATTCTCATAGAGCAGGAAAGCCCCTCCGCCGTTGCCGCCAAAAATATATTTTCGATAACGCACCAGATTGTGGCAAACGGATTTAATTTGGAAACATACTCTCCGTCAAGCTCTTTTGATTTGAATAGCGGAATGACGACGTAAGGCGCGTCTTTCAACATCGTAAACTGCTTCGGCATAGCGTATCCGTACATTTTCTGCCCCAACGTAACGGGATAGGGTCGGGGAATATTCAAATACCTGTCGGCGTCGAATTTATCCGCCGTCTTTTTGGCTTCGTCGAAAGCGTATTCCTTTTCTTCGTCGGTGCTCAAAACTATGTACTGCCAATTGCGGTTATGGTCCCAGGTGGGAGCTTTGTTTCCGGCTTCCAAAATTCTCTTGACGGTTTCGACGTTCACCGCTTTGTCCGAAAACTCTCTCGTAGTCTTTCTTTTTTCGATAGCTTCGTAAAATTCCATTATCGTATCTCCTTGATTTTCGCAAATTCGGTTTCCATATTTTCGGCAAATAGTGAAAAATGCCGCTCTCTTTCGCGGCGGCATTTTCAATCAGAATGTCTTTAATTTCTGCGTCAGCATACAGGCTCTTTCGAGATAGTTGCCGCTCTCTTTCGCGGCGGTCTCGTCAAAGCAGGCACAGCCGCTTTTCTTTACGGCGCTGTCGTAAATCATATACGGCACGGGGTCGGACGAGTGCGTTCTCGTCGCGGTCGGGGTGGGGTGGTCGGGCAGAAACGCCAGACGGTACCGTCCGCCGCGAGAGCGTAAATATTCGTCAATCGGCTTTATGATTTTCTCGTCGATAAGCTCGATTGCTCTCGTCTTTGTGCGCCTGTCGCCTTGATGTCCGCATTCGTCGGGTGCTTCGAGATGAACGTAAACATAATCACAGCCGCCCTCGAGCGCGTCGATTGCGGCACGCGCCTTGCCGTCGAAATTCGTATCGATATTGCCCGTCGCGCCGTCTACGTCCACGGACTTCATACCGGCGCAGATTGCTATGCCTTTCAGCAAATCCACCGCCGAAATCATAGCTCCCTTCAAGCCGTACTTGCCGTAAAAATCGTCGAGCTTCGGCTTGGTTCCTTCGCCCCAGAGCCACAGCGAAGTCGCGGGATTTTTCCCCTCTTTCACGCGCTTTTCGTTTATGGGGTGACCCTTTAAAAGCTCCTGCGATTTCAGCATAATCGAGCGGAGTTTTTCGTCATAGGGCAGGTATTTTTCATACGGTTTGCCGCTTATGTCGTGCGGCGGAGTGAGCTTTACGCCGCTCATTTGCGCTCTGCGTCGAACAAGACAGTGACGGTAACTTATACCGCCGTACAATTCGAAGCCGTCTCGGTTAAGCTCCTTTGCCAAAAAAGCAATGAGCGCGCGCGCGCTTTCGGTGTCTATTTCGCCGGCGGAATAGTCTTTCATAATGCCGTCCGAAAGCGTCACGAGATTGGCTCTGAACGTCACGTCGTCGTCTTTTAAATCGATTCCCATACTGACCGCTTCGAGCGGCGAGCGTCCGCTGTAACACTCGGTCGGGTCATATCCCAAAACGGACAGATTGGCGGTGTCGGAACCGGGACTCATACCGTCGGGAACGGTCTTTGTCATACCTATTTCCGCCGTTGCCGCAAGATGGTCGGCATACGGCTTTTTCGCCGTCGACATAGGCGTATCGCCGTTTTCGTCGGGCAGGTCCGCCATTCCGTCGCCGAGTATAACCACAATTTTTTCTTTCATAAATGTACGTCCTTTTCGTCGTTTGACGCTATTCCACCGTGACCGACTTTGCGAGATTTCTGGGCTTGTCGATGTCGCAGCCGCGTGCGGCGGCAATGTAGTATGCTAAAAGCTGCAGGCATACCGCGGCAACGCAGGGCATAATTTCGTCGGACAGGGCAGGGAGCTCTATTATGTGCTTGGCTTGCTTTTCAATCGCCGTATGCCCCTTCTTGACAAGGGCGATGACGTCCGCGCCGCGCGTCTTGACTTCTTCGGCGTTGGACTGCGCCTTGTCGTAAAGCTCGTCGCTCGTAAGGCAGGCAAAGACCAAAGAGCCCTCTTTGATGAGCGAAATGGTGCCGTGCTTCAACTCTCCGGCGGCATAGCTTTCGGCGTGGATATAGGAAATTTCTTTCAGCTTCAAAGCCCCTTCGAGCGCGAGAGCATAGTCGTTTCCGCGCCCGATAAAGAACGCCGTATCGTTGCCGAAGTAAGTAGACGCCAGAATCTGCAACTGTTCTTTGTTGTCTATGACTTCCTGCACGGCGGTCGGCAGACGCTTGATTTCTTCGAGATATGTGCGGTAAGATTCGCCGTTAAGCCCCAGCTTGTCGGAAAGATAAAGCCCCAAAAGCTGCAAAGTCAGCACCTGCGTCAGATATCCTTTCGTCGTGGCAACCGCCATTTCGGGACCTGCGCGCGTGATTATTACGTCGTCGGCTTCTCTGGCTATCGTGCTTCCCACGACGTTCACGATTGCCAGCACGCGCGAGCCGTGCGTCTTGGCTTCGCGCATAGCCGCTATGGAATCGGCGGTTTCGCCGCTCTGACTGATGACGACGGTAAGCGTGTCCTTGTCGAGAATGGGGCGGCGGTAGCGGAACTCGCTGGCAAGGTCGATTTCCACGGGTATGCGGCAGTTGCGCTCTATGAAATACTTTCCAATCATACCTGCGTGATAGGACGAGCCGCACGCGATTATATAAAGCTTTTTGAGCTTCTTCACAAACCCTGCGGAATATTTTACGTTCTCGAATTCGATTTTATCGCCCTTGACGCAGGAAGCCACCGTCTGCTCGACGGCTTTGGGCTGTTCGTGAATCTCTTTCAGCATAAAGTGCGGATAGCCGTTTTTCTGCGCGCTCTCCACGTCCCAGTCGACGTTCAAACGCTCTCTTTCCACAAGCTCGTGATTGGTGTTGTATACGCAAACGCTCTTGCCGTCCGCAACGATAATATCCTTGTCCTCGGGCAGAATGAACGTGCGCGTGTATTTCAGCACCGCGGGAATGTCCGACGCGATAAAGTTTTCGTTTTTGCCGAGACCGATGACAAGCGGCGAATCCTTGCGCACGGCGAAAAACCTGTTCGGCTCGAAAGCGGCGAGAATACCGAGCGCGTAAGAGCCCTTCAGCTTGTTCAAGGTCTTGCGTATCGTCTCGAAAATATCGTCCTTGTGATAGTATTCCAGAAGCTGTACGACGACTTCGGTGTCGGTCTGCGATTTGAAAGTAAACCCCTTCGCCGTCAGAAATTCGCGTATTTCGATATAGTTTTCGATAATGCCGTTATGTACGACGGCAAACCGCCCCGTTTCGGAGACGTGCGGATGGGAGTTTATGTCGCTGGGTTCTCCGTGCGTCGCCCACCGCGTGTGACCTATGCCTATGACGCCGTGCAGCTTTTTGCCGCCGTCCGTTATTTCGTCGAGATTTTCCAAACGCCCCTTTGCTTTGGACATCTTGATTTCTCCACCGTCGAAAACGGCAATGCCGCTGGAATCATATCCGCGGTACTCCAACATTTTCAGACCGTCCAAGAGTAGGGGGGCGGCTTGCTTGCCGCCTGCATATCCGATTATTCCGCACATATTTTACTGCTCCTTGTCACCGCTTTCATTTGCCGCGCTTTCCGCTTTCGGCTTGTGCAGTGCTATTTTTATAATTAAGACTATGACCACGACAACCGCAATGAGAGTCAAAGCGAGAATTATCCAGTCGATGTACTTTTCCAAAAATACGCATAACAGCGTGATTATGCCGCTGGCAACGAGATTGCCGGCAATGACGGCAAGGCTGGCTTTCGGGAGCTTCAAGCCGACTATGGAAGCGACCGCACTGCCCGTCCATACGCCCGTCAGCGGCAGGGGTATGGCGACGAAAAGGAATACGCCCAGCATCTTTTTGAAGTCGGACGCGCCGCCCTGCACGCTCTGCGACTTCTTTTCGAACTTCTCGTAAATAGTTTCGCCGACCTTCTTGAACAGCTTGGTTTTGGACAGCCACTTGATAAAAGGTATCAAGACGAGAAGCAGAAGCGGCACGATTGCCGACGAGCCTGCAAACGATAAAAGCCACCCGAAAGCAGGGTGTATGCCGTATCGCAGAGCAATGGGTATCGCCAGCCGCGCCTCCACAATCGGCAGTATGGATATCAGTGCGACGACAATCTCCTCATACTTGAATACTTTGAGCAGAGCGTCGAAAATTATGTCGGCAATTTCCGCCACGGCAATCTCCTGAAAAAAATAAACTGTCCGTAATTATTATAGACGGTATCATTGTAATATATGAAAGCAATTTTGTCAAGCGGCGGCGTGTTTATATGCGCATACAAGGCATAAATAAAATGCTTGACATAAGCCGCGCGTAACGTATACAATATATAAGTAAAGACAGGAGGTTTTTTTCTCTATGGGCAAATACTTCGGAACAGACGGAATAAGAGGCAAATACGGCGACAATCTCGACGTCGAACTCTCGTATAAAACGGGCAGAGCCGTCGCGGCGTTTTTCGGCGGCGGAAGCTGTTATATCGGCAGGGATACCAGAGTATCGGGACCGGACATAGAAGCCGCGCTCGTCAAAGGACTGACGGACGGCGGAGCGGACGCCGTACTGCTCGGCATACTGCCCACGCCTGCCGTGGCGCATATCACGGTGTCGCACGAAGCGGTCTGCGGAATAATGATTTCCGCGTCGCACAATCCGCCCGAGTATAACGGAATAAAGATTTTCGACGGCTTCGGCGTGAAGTTGAGCGAGGAGCAGGAAGGCGGCATAGAGTATTATATAGATAACCTGCCGAATGTCAGCGACGTCAAAGGCAAAGTGTCGAATATGGACGGCGCGAAAAACGAGTATATCGATTATGTCGTCAAATGCATAGACTACGACTTCAAAGGTCTCAAAGTCTGGCTGGACTGCGGTTACGGCGCGTCCGGCTCGGTGGCAAGAGAGATATTCGAAAAGGTCGGCACAAAGCCCGAAGTGGATAACTGCTCTATGCGCGGCGAGAAGATAAACGCAGGGTGCGGCGCGCTTCATCCCGAATACGTGAGAAACAGTATGAAGGGGACGGACTGTCGGGTCGGCTTTGCGTTCGACGGCGACGCAGACAGACTGTCCGTCGTGTTCGACGGAGAAATTCTCGACGGCGACAGCGTGCTGTACAATATGTCGAAAGGAATGAAGCTCAAAGGCGGCGTGGTGGTCGGCACGGTGCTCAGCAATCTTGCGCTGGAAAAACAGCTGGCTTCCGACGGTCTGCGCCTATTGCGCACGTCGGTAGGCGATAAGTTTATCTGCGAAATGATGACGAAAAACAAATACAATCTCGGCGGCGAACAGAGCGGACATTATATAATTCATCCGCAGGCGACGACGGGCGACGGAATATTGAGCGCGCTCACGTTTTTGAAAACGCTGTGCAAGGGCGGCAAACTCTCCGAGCCCGTAAAACTCGATTTGTGTCCGCAAAAGGCGATAGCCGTTCCCGCACCGCCCACGATAGTATATCAGTCGGGCTTTATCGCGCTCGTGGAAAAATACACCGAAAACCTGCGCGGCATAGGCAGAATAGTCGCAAGATATTCCGGCACCGAACCCAAAGTCCGCGTAATGGTCGAGTGTTCCAAACCGCAGTTGGTGGATATTATTTTAAAAGAGTTCGAAACCTACATTAGGTCCTGACGGCATATAAACGTCGCATTTCGGCGTCAAACATCGTTTCCGCTCGGGTCATTTACGGGAAGTAAACTCCCCGTCGCGGAAACTCGTTTTCCTTGAACTGCTCGTTTCTCTGCCGTCAGCCTGACGGCATATCCGCGTCGAAATACAGTGTCAAACTTCGGTTTTTCTCGGGTCATTTACGGGAAGTAAACTCCCCGTCGAAAAACCTTGTTTTCCTTGTCTTTCTCGCGTCTCTGCCGTCAGGACACTCTGTGCTTTTCAGCGCGCTTTTCTCTAATCGTTTTCGACCGTTTCTTTTTTTCCTGTCATTTCGACCGAAGCGCGCTTTTTTATGCGCGCGAAGCGGAGAAATCCCCTGCATCAGAACGACTACAAACTTTTAAAGTGTTCTAAAAACCTTACCCATTCTTTGAAATATCGGGGCGTGTGCTTTTGTACGCGCCCTTTTGCAGAGCGGCGATAGGCTTAAAACGGGGTAAAAATCGAAATAATCGACTTTTATCTTGACATAGGGCGGTTTGTCGGGTATAATAGTATAGGATAGCTGTGAAATTGTTTACAGTATGCCTTTTAAGCGCCCGATTTACCGACCGGAGACAAACACGAATGAGCAAAAAGAAGCGCGGCGACGCGGACGAAAAACTTAAAAAGAGCGGCGGCAAATACCGCAGTTTCATAATAATATTTGTCGGAGACCTACTGTTCGCCGTCTTTTCCTATTGGCTGGCAAGGACGATTATGTATTTTGCCGTGGACGCGCCCACGGGTTATCTGGAACACGAAATAGCAATCGCCGCCGTATCGGTGGCAGTGGTGCTTGCAATGCTGCTGTTTTTCGACTCGTACAATACTGTCTGGAAATACGCGGGCAGGGTGGAGTTTTTCAAGTTTTTAATGGCGTACATCGTGGCGTTCGTCGTGCTGTTCATTTTCAAGCACGTAATGAACTTCGCGTTCGACGTGCAGGTCTGGGTGCCGCTTATATTGGACTACCTGCTTTTCAGCGCGATATTAAGCGGAGCAATGCGCTTTTTCTACGGCATAATCCACTATATGCGCCACATTCGCAACCGCATCACGATAAAGAATCCCGACGGAGCCAAGCGCGCGGTGGTCATAGGCGCAGGCTTTACTGGTTCGCTCGTCATAAACCGCTTTATCAATAACCCCGACGAGGGCTACACTCCCGTCGCGCTTTTGGACGACGACCCCGAAAAACTGAATATGAAGATATACGGCATAAAGGTGGAAGGCAATATCGACTCCATAGAAAAAGTGGTCGAAGCCACCAAAGCCGAAGTCATAGTAATAGCAATACAGAACATATCCAAAGTTCAGCTTAAAGACATATACACGCGTTGCAAGGCGGTCAATCTGCCCATAAAGATAATGCCGGCAATGGCGGACGCAGGCAATATGCCGCTGTCCACGCTGTCGTTGCGCGATATAAAGATAGAGGAGCTTTTGGGCAGAGACGAGTTCAAGGTGAAAAAGGAACTTATCGACGTCGCCGTCAAAGACAAGGTCGTCTGCGTGACGGGCGGCGCAGGCTCGATAGGCTCGGAGCTTTGCAGACAGGCGCTGAACTTCGGTTGCAAACACCTTGTCATATTCGATATGCACGAAAACGGAATGTTCGAACTCAATCAGGAGTTTTCCAAAACGTACGACACGTCGAGATATACGCTCGTTATGGGTACGGTGCGCGAAAGGGACAAACTGAAAGAAACTTTCGAAAAGTATAAGCCGCAAATCGTATTCCACGCCGCCGCATACAAGCACGTTCCTATGATGGAAATAAGCGCGACGGAAGCGGTCAAAAACAACGTGTTCGGCACGCTCAACGTAATAGAACAGTCAATGGAATCGGGCGTGGAAAAGTTCGTGCTGATTTCCACGGACAAGGCGGTCAATCCGGCAAACATAATGGGCGCAAGCAAGCGTATTGCCGAGATGTGCGTGCAGACCAAAGGCAAATCGGGTAAAATGAAAATGGCGGCGGTGCGCTTCGGAAACGTGCTCGGCTCCAACGGCAGCGTCATACCCATATTTATGAAACAGATAAAAGAGGGCGGACCGATAACGCTGACGGACAGAAACATAAAGCGCTACTTTATGACCATACCCGAAGCGGTGCGGCTCGTACTGCAAACGGGCGCGTTCGCCGACAGCGGCGAGATTTTCGTGCTGGATATGGGAGAGCCCGTATTCATTTACGACCTTGCCTGCGACCTCATAAGGATAAACGGCTTGAAGCCGGAACGCGATATCGAAATAAAAGTGACGGGACTGCGCCCCGGCGAAAAACTGTTCGAGGAACTGCGCTACGATAAAGAAATGGTGGACGGCACCGCGCACGAAGGCATATTCGTCACGCGTATGGAAGAAGTAAACGAAAAGAAGTTCGCCAAAAAGCTGGAAGAATTAAAAGCCGCCGCAGTCGCGGAAGACCCCGAAATGACGGAAAAGCTTATGTTCGAAATAGTCCCCGACAAGACGCGCGAAAAGGCGAAAGCCGACAGAATAAAACAGCTCGAAGAACTCAAAAAGGCGGAAGAAAAAGATTTAAGCGAAACGGAGCAAGCGCCGTTGCCGCAAAGCGAACAGCCGCAGATACAAAACGCCTCGGAAGCGGTAGCGGGAGAGAGCGCGCAATGAGGTTTTGGCAATCTTTGATTTTAGGGCTTATTCAGGGCCTGGCGGAATTTCTCCCCGTGTCCAGCAGCGGACATCTCGTGCTTGCACGCGAAATAATGGGCATATCGGGCGACTATCTGCTTTTCGATATGCTGCTTCACGTCGGCACGGTAATGGCGGTCATAATCGTATTTTTCAAGGATATAATCGCGATGTTCAAGCCGCCGTTCAAGACGATAGGCTACATTCTGCTTGCGTCCATACCTGCGATAATCGTGGGACTGCTGTTCAACTCGCAGATAGAATCGTTTTTTGCGGGCGCGAAATATATCTGTTTCTTTTTCCTGTTCACGGCGGTGCTTATGTTCGTGACGGAAATCATAGGAAAAAGGACGAAGGAGCCAAAGCCTTTCACGATAAAGACCGCGCTGTTTATGGGCGTAATGCAGGGCATAGCCGTTTTCCCGGGCATATCGAGAAGCGGCTCGACGATATTCGGCGGAACGGTCGCAGGCACGAACAGGGAAGAAGTGGCAAAGTTCTCGTTCTTTATGAGCATACCCGTAATTCTTGGCGGCGCGCTCTTGCAGGTAATAGATTTGATAAGAGACCCCGCGTCGGGCGCGGCAGTGCCCTGGTACTGCATAGCAGGCGGAATGGTCGCGTCGTTTTTAAGCGGATTTTTTGCGATAAAGCTGATGATGCACTTGATAAAGAAAGCCGACTATAAGTGGTTTTCGCTGTATCTGCTCGTCGTCAGCGTGCTGTCGTTCGTGTTCTTTTTTCTCGGAGTATAGGTTATAGATGGTGCGGGAGTTGTCGGAAAAGATAAGTCGGAATGCGATAATGCAAAAGGTTTGCGCCTTTCAGCGCACGCCGTATTTCATCGCGCTCATCGCCGCAATCTCCTTTCTGTCGCATACTTTCGGGCTGGAACTGTTCGCGTTCTGGACAATCGGCGCAATAAGCATTTTCACGCTCGTGTTTCACGAAGACACGACCCCGTTTCTGCCCTGCGCATTTTTACTGCTGTTTGCCGTATCCCGCCAAAACGGCGCGACGAGCTCCGCACAGACGGGAATGTTACTGCAGCCCTATTTCTTAATCAACTGCGCGGTAATCGTCGTCCTGGTGGTCGCCGCACTCGTGTTTCATCTTGTATGGTATAAGCAGTATATAAGCTTCAAAAAGCGCACCTTTCTGATGTCGGGACTTGCGGCATTGGCGCTCGGCTTTGTCACCAACGGTTTCTTTTCGGGGAATTACAATTGGCTTAATCTGCCGCTCGGACTTTTGTTCGGCGCGCTGTACTTCGGGGTGTATCTGTTCATATTCCACACAATCAAGTGGAAGAAAGGCTTTTCTATGCGCTACCTTGCGTTCATATTTTTCGCAATGGGACTGCTCATAACCGCCGAAATAGGCGTGCTGTATCTGCGCCTGCCCGAGCTTCGCGCGACGGGCAATAAAGACCTCGTCTGGCTGGGGTGGGGACTGTCCAATTCGATAGCCTTCCTGTTTATGCTCACAATGCCGTTCGGGTTCTACCTGACGCATACCGAAAAAATATCCCTGCCGTACTATCTCGGCACAAGCGCAATGCTCATCGGCGTCGTCGCCACTTTTTCGCGCGGCTCGCTTATTATAGCTCTGCCGCTGTTCGTCGCAGGCAGCATATTCGTCTGCCTGTTCGCGCGCTCCAAAAAACAGCTGTGGATAATGGCAGGCATACTGCTCGTCGCGGCGATAATCGTCGTCGTGCTGTTCAGAGAATGGCTGCTGGAAAAACTCAATTTCTATATAGAAAACGGCTTCAACGACAGGGGCAGATTCAGACTTTGGGAACACTGTTTAGAAAGCTTTTTGAAAGCCCCTATATTCGGACAGGGACTTATGTTCGAGTTCGCCGCGTACTTCAAGACCTTCTTCTGGGCGCATAACACGCCGCTGCAATTCCTTACGACGGGCGGCATAGTGGGGCTGGGCACATACATTTTCCACAGAGTGCAGACGGGCATACTGTTCTTCAAAAAGCCGACAACGGACCGCTTCTTCGCAGGTATCGCCGTGCTGTGCCTTCTCGTAAACAGCCTGCTCGACATAGCTATGAGCTGTCAGCATATGGTAATCTTCTATGCGGTCATACTCGCATTCTCGGAAAAGGACCTGCTGTTTAAAACGGGCAAGATAGACGCCGACGGGAATGCCGTCGAAAAAGCCGCCGAGCCGAATGCAGTCGCCGCGGAAAATAAACCGACGGCAAACGCCGCGCAAACGCAGACAAAGCCTGCCGAAAAGCCCGCACAAACGGAAGAAAGGCAAGCGGAAGGACAGAGCAATGTGATTGCGGACATTTCCGCTATGCCCGTCGCCGCTCGCCCTGCAGGCGAAACAGCGCCCTTTGGCGGCGAAAGGAAAAAGGTGCGCGTGCTGTTTCCTGCCGTGGAAGCAGGTCTCGGACATATGGTGCCGATGAACAGCGTCGCGGAGATTTTCGAAAAAAAATACGGCAACGCGACCGAAGTCATAAGACAGGACTTTTTCCGCGAAGACGCAACCGAACCTATGCATAAGCTGGAAAGACTGTTCGTCAAAACGGTCGGCAAACAGAATAAAATACGCGGCTACGGAAGCCTGTCTTTCGTGCTTATGGATATGTTCAGCCGCGACTCTCTCAAAGCCATAATGCAGTGGTTCGTAAAGGACTCCTATGCGGACGGCTTGCAGAAGATGACGGCGCTGGACGCCGACCTCGTATTCTCCACGCATTGGGCGACGTCGTACTATGCCGCGCGTATCGAGAAAAAACCGATAAACGTGCAGTACTGTCCCGACGCGAGAATGGACGTGCTGTGGGATACGGGCGCCGACTATACGCTCATTCCGGCGCAGGTGGCGATAGACAAGGCAAGCAGGAAAAAGCGTTTCGAGAATATGAAGCTCGTCAAGTCGCAGTTCATAGTCAGAAACGAAGCGTTCGGCATAGAGCGCGACAAAGCCGTATTGAGAAAGACGCTCGGCTTAAAGGACTGCCCGACGATAACGCTTGCGGACGGCGGATACGGCGCAGGCAGGCTGGGCAAGACGGTGCGCCGCCTTATGAAGACGGACAGAGAACTCAACGTCGTGGCAATCTGCGGCAAAAACATAAAACTGCACGAGCAGTTCAAGACCCTGACCGTTCCCGAAAATATAAACTTCGTCAATCTGGCATTCACAAACGATATGCTGAAATATATCGCCGTCGCCGACGTGTTCATCGGCAAGAGCGGCGCGAGCAGTATGGCGGAGCCGAGATATTTCGGCGTGCCCATAATAGTGACTATGTTCGCCACGCCGATAGAGCGCGACAACGCAAGATACTATATAGAAGAAGTGGGTTGCGCCGTCAAGGAGTTCAACGTCAAAAAAGCCGTGGCAAAGGCGTTCGAGCTTTTGGACGACAAAGAGCAATACGAGAAAATGCGCAGCGCCGCGCTTAAAGAGAGCGAGTCCAACGGCGCGGAGAGAATAGCCGACTATCTGTACGCTCTGCTGTGCGAAAAGTTTCAGGCAGACGAAAACGGAAATTTGATACGGGAAAAATAACGAAGAAAAGCGGCAAACAATAAGCCGCTTTTTTTCCGCACGTTTGAAAAGCCGCCGTAATATAATGTAGATACGGAGGACGGTATTATGATAGCGGTAATTTTCGGCGGACGCTCGTGCGAACACGACGTCAGCATAGTCACGGGCGTAATGACTTTAAACGCGCTCGGCAAAAAGGCGACGGGCATATACATAGACGGCAAGGGCGATTTCTATATCGGCGACAGGTTCGACGAGATAAAGACCTTTGAAAAGTTTTCGGCAAAGGGCTGCAAGAGAGTGCACTTTATGCCGAACGACAGTGGACTTTACGACGACAGGGGCAGGCGGATAAAGACGGCGGAAGCCGTAGTCAACTGCTGTCACGGCGCATACGGCGAAGACGGCTGTCTGCAGGGACTGCTGGAAATGAGCGGCATACCGTATACGGGCGGCGGCGTGCTGGCAAGCGCGGTCGGAATGGATAAGGTGATTATGAAACGCCTTTTTCAGGCGTCGGGCTTGCCCTGCGTCAAGTATATAGAAGTGAAAGCGGACGAGTTTTTCGACGAAACGTACGCGTTTGCCGAAACGCTGAAAAAGGACTTTGCCTTTCCGCTGATTGTAAAACCCGTAAATCTCGGAAGCAGTATAGGCATAAAGGTGGCGCATAGCTTTGAAGAACTCTTTGGCGGTATGAGAGCGGCGTTCGCTTTCGATAACAGGGTAATAGTGGAGCAGGCTCTGGAAGACTTTATAGAAGTCAACTGCGCCGCGATAGGCGAGTGCGATAAGGGCGTGGAAGTGTCGCAGACCGAACAGCCGATAGGCTGGACGGAGTTTTTAAGCTATGAAGACAAATATCTCGGCGGCGGTAAGGGCAAGGAAGAAACAAAGCGCAGGATGCCTGCGGACATAGACGAAAAACTAACGGAGCGGATAAAGGAGCTGACCGCGGCGGCGTTCAAAGCCGTGCGGTGCGACGGCGTGGCGAGAGTGGACTTTCTCATAAAGGACGGCGAAATTTACGTCAACGAAATAAACACCGTCCCGGGTTCGCTCGCGTACTACCTTTTCGCAGGTATATACGATTTGAAAACACTCACCGAACGCCTTGTCGAAATAGCAAAAAACCGCACGGCAAACAAAAACGCCCTGACGCATACTTTCGGGAAGAGAGTTAAGTCGAACGGCATAAAATCCTAATTCCTGACGGCATATAAACTTTGCACCTTTTTCCAATGTCATTTCGACCGAAGCGCGCTTTTAAGCGCGCGAAGCGGAGAAATCCCCTGCTGACGAGCATATAAACTTCGTATTTCTGCGTCAGCCTTCGCGCTTTCTCGGTCACGTACGCAAAGTACGCTCCCGTCGAAAGCCGCTCGGACTTCCTTGAACTGCTCGTTTCTATGCCGTCAGCCTGACGTCACATTCATCGCAAAACACTGCGTTAAACTTCACATTTGCTCGGGGCGAGTACATCAAAGTACACGCCCTTTCGCAAATGCTCGTTTGCCTTGTCTTTTGCGCGACTGCGCCGTCAGGACACTCTGTACTTTTCACGCACTCTCTTTCTGCACGCAATTTCCTTGTCATTTCTCTATTTATTTAATGTCATTTCGACCGAAGCATACGAAGTATGCGAAGCGGAGAAATCCCCTGCATCAAAGCGATTACAAACTCCTACCACAAAACCCCCGTTTTCCTTGTCTTTCTCTCATTTCCCGTCAGCCCTCTGCGCCCCATTAAAACGCGCACCCCGATACGATTGCTTTTCCGAATAAACTGTGCTATAATAAACGATATAATACTTTCAAAAACAGTCGGAGGCAACAATGTCGAAAATAAGCTGGCGCGAGCCGATAGTGGAAATGCAGGGCGACGAAATGACGCGCGTGCTGTGGGACAAAATAAAGGAAATACTGCTCGAACCCTATCTCGATTTGAACACGGAGTTCTACGATTTGGGACTGAAAGAGCGCGAAAGGACGAAAGACGAAGTCACGCACCGTGCCGCCGCCGCCGTAAAAAAACACGGAGTCGGTGTCAAGTGCGCCACGATAACGCCGAACGCGCAGAGAGTGCAGGAGTATAACCTGTCCGAGATGTGGGCGTCGCCCAACGGCACGATAAGGGCGGCTTTGGACGGCACCGTGTTCCGCTCTCCGATAATAGTCAAGGGCATAACGCCGTATGTGGGCGGCTGGAAAAAGCCCATAACCGTCGCGCGCCACGCATACGGCGACGTGTACAAGAATAAGGAACTCGTCGTGGACGGCGGAGCCAAGGCGGAACTCGTCGTGACGGATAAGGACGGAAATAAGGTCAATAAGACAATATTCGAGTTCGACGGCGGCGGCGTCGTGCAGGGACTTTACAACACGGACAAGTCCATAAAAGCGTTTGCGCGCTCCTGCTTCAACTATGCTCTGGACACGAAACAGGACGTGTGGTTTGCAACCAAGGATACCATATCCAAACTTTACGACGGCAGATTCAAGGCGCTGTTTGCCGAAGTGTTCGAAGAATATAAGGACAGGTTCGAAAAACAGGGACTAAAATACGAATACTCCTTGATAGACGACTCCGTGGCAAGAGTGATTAGAAGCGAAGGCGGCTTTATCTGGGCGCTGAAAAATTACGACGGCGACGTTATGAGCGATATGGTGGCGACGGCTTTCGGCTCGCTGGCAATGATGACGTCGGTGCTGGTTTCGCCCGACGGCTGTTTCGAATACGAAGCGGCGCACGGCACCGTCACAAGACATTATTATAAATATCTAAACGGCGAAACCACTTCCACCAACTCCGTAGCCACGATATTCGCCTGGAGCGGCGCGCTGAAAAAGAGAGCGCAGACGGAAAACAATAAGCCGCTTTTTGACTTTGCCGAGCGTCTGGAAAAGGCAACGACCGACTGCATTGCGGACGGCTTTATGACGGGCGATTTGACGGGAATATATAAGGGAAAGAATAAACCCGTGAAGCTGGACTCGTTCGCGTTTCTGGAAAAAATCGCAAGCTATATGAAAGACTGAAAAAAATCGAAAAAAAATTTGAAACAAAAAAAAGAGAGTGACAGGCATTGTCACTCTTTTTGTGTTATTATATGTGCGTAAGACAAAGTTATGGGAACTTGAAGTTTTACGCCCTTTCATATCATATCAATTTAAACGCCCGAAATCTTTTGGGGAGAGAGTAGGGACAAGGAGGCTTTAAAAAAATGGAAATATGGATACTCACGTTGCTTGCACTGCGCCCCAAGTTCGGCAGTATGGCAAGAATGTACGAAAAGCGCGCGGAAACCGAATCGCTGAATATGACGGACGACGTCTATGCCGTGGTGCAGAGAATGAACGAGATAAACGACTTGAAGCGCAGAGCGGTCAACGCCAAAGTGCTGTGCGACAGAATAAGCTGTAAGATGGGCGAAGACGAAAGGTATCTGACGTCCTATCTAACCCGTTCCGCGGCGGAAATAGCCGAGAGCGAAGGCTGCTCGCGCGTCAAAGTCCACCGCATACTCAAACGCCTGTTGCGCTCGGCGGCGAAAACGCTGTCGGGCTTGGGTTACGACGGAGAAAAAATGCGCCGCGAATATGCGGACATACCGCTGTTTGCCAGAACCTACGCAAGACTGAAACGCGCCAAGACGAGAGAGCGTGAAACAAAGAGCCTGCCCGTCTGCGAAGCGGCGTCGGCGGCGTTGGCGGCGGCAAGCGTTTAAGCCTAGCTGTCCGTCTTTGGGCTGTCCTTTTTCGGGGACTTCTTTTTGCGGAGCATAAACGCGCAGAAGACGACGGGCAGACACAGGGCGACTATCAAGACTATTTGCAGGGGCGGGGACAGCTCGAAAGCGGACTGTTCCCGCTCGCCTTGTATGCCGCCGTCCTTTTGCGGTTCGCGCTCGTCGCTGCCCACGCCGAACGGCTCGGCGGTTATGTGCGCGTTGTAGACGTAACCGTATGTCAAAGTGCCGCCGTTTTCATACCGCACGTAATACCATATTCCGCCCGCGCCGTTTATAAGCTCGTCGCCGACGGCTGTGCCTATGACTTTGCCGACAGCGCCGTTCGGCATAACGGCAATCACGTTGTCGCCGCGCGTCGGGGCGGAGCGCAGGTTGGCGGGCTGACTGTCGTTACTGACGGTAAAACCGCAGTCGGCATATTTGGTTTTGGGCGTGAAGTCCACTTTTTCGAGTGCCTCCGCCTTGACGAAACCCGTCACGTCCATATAGCTGACAAGACAGTAGCCGTCGTCGTTTTCTTTGAGCACGGCGACGTAAAACGTCGGCGGCAGAACGGCTGTTTCGACGTACTCTCCGCCTATAAAATCGCAAAGCGCCGCGCCGCTTTTAATGCGCGCATAGGTAAGGTCGGTGGGCAGAAAAAGACTCAACGATATTAAAAACGATATAAGAGTGTTCATCATATTGAATTATACCCATCGGCAAAGTGCGAATTGCGTCGAATAAAGTCGAAATAACGGGGAAAGCGGGGTGAGAGTGTGGACGATATTTACAGGGCGAAATCGCGCCTTTTGATAGCGGCTCGGCAGGAGCTTCTTCTGCGCCGAAAGTCGGACAGGCTGGCAAAATACAATACGGGCGATAAGGTTCATAAAAAACAGCTGGCGTTTCATAAGTGCGAAAAGCGCAACCGCTGGGTGTTCGGCGGCAACCGAAGCGGCAAGACGGAATGCGGCGCGGCGGAAACTGTGTGGATGCTGCGCGGCAACCACCCGTACAGAAAGAACCGCAAGGACGTGCGCGGCTGGGCGGTATCGCTTACAAGACAGGTTCAGCGCGACGTGGCGCAGGCAAAAATACTGTCCTATCTGCGAAAGGATTGGATTGCCGAAATAGTTATGGAAAGCGGAAAAAGCTCGTCGCCGCAGAGCGGAATCATAGACACCATATCGGTGAAAAACGTGTTCGGCGGAATAAGCACGCTGTGCTTCAAAAGCTGCGAAATGGGTCGGGAAAAGTTTCAGGGCGCGTCGCTGGATTTCGTGTGGTTCGACGAAGAACCGCCCGAAGACGTATACGACGAGTGCTGTATGCGCGTAATAGACAGAAAGGGCGACGTGTTCGGAACAATGACGCCGCTCAAAGGTATGACGTTCATTTACGAGCGGATATATATGAACTGCTATGACGACCCAGAGGTGTGGAGCGAAACAATGGAGTGGGCGGACAATCCCTATCTCGACGAAAGCGAGATAGAGCGCGTCGCCGCGTCGCTGGACGAAACGGCTTTGCAGACGCGCAGATACGGAAAGTTCGCAGATAAGAGCGGACTCGTATACCCCGAATTCGCGCCCGAGCTTCACGTAATAAAGCCGTTCGACGTCCCGAGAGAGTGGCAGGACAAGCTGTCGATAGACCCGGGACTGAACAACCCCACGTCCTGCCATTGGTATGCCGTGGACGGCGACGGAACGGTGTTCGTGGTCGCCGAGCATTACGAAGCAGGCAGGGATATAGGCTACCACGCCGAAAAAATCAAGAGCGTCTCCGACAGCCTGAATTGGAAACGGGACAGCTTCGGCAGGGTGAGCGCGCTCATAGACAGCGCGGCAAACCAGCAGACGCTGTCGTCCGTCGCCAGCGTGTCGGCGCTGTTTTTCGAGCTCGGCGTGTGCGTAAATCCCGACGTGGACAAAAACCTGTACTCGGGCATAGCGCAGGTCAAGAGATACTTAAAGGGCGAAAACGGCAGACCAAAACTGTTCATATTCGAAAACTGCACGAACCTGATACGGGAGTTAAAGACGTATCGCTGGTCGCAGGGCGACGCACCGATAAAGCGCGACGACCACGCCCTGGACGAATTGCGGTACTATCTGATGAGCCGACCTAAACCGCACGCCGAAATCGTGCGCACCAAAAGCGAACAGGCGGCGTTCAAGGACAGACTGATACGCACGTCAAACAGGGGGAGATTGTGAACGAAAGGGAAAAAGACAGCGTAATAAAAGCTCTCGTAAAAAGAGCGGTCGGGTATAAGAGCGAAGAAACCAGCGAGGAATACGGCGCGGACGCGGACGGCGAACTCAAACTCATAAAGCGCAGAGTGGTGGAAAAGGAAACGCCTGCCGACGTGACGGCGGCAAAACTGCTGCTTGCGCTGAATGGCGAAACGGATATAACCGCGCTTTCGGACGAAGAACTTATAGAGCTGTGCTCTAAATTGGAAACGGAACTAAAACAATAACGGGGAGAAAAAATGGAACTGATTGATACGAAGTATAAGATAAAGTGCGAAATGGGCGCGTGCAACAACCGCGCGTCCAAGACGATAAAATTCAACCGCGTCGGCATAGGCAGCCGCCTGCACGTCTGCGATAAATGCCTGATACAGCTCTATAATCTGATAGGCGCGTCGCTCGTGCCGAAAAGCATAGAAACGGCAAAGAAAAAGGAGAAGAAGCAGTGACCGACCGTAAAACAACCGAAAATAAACTGCTTACGGAAGAAGAAATAGTTTCCGACGTGCAAAACGATTTCAGCCGCCGCAGAGCGGCGCGCCGCGCGTTCGAAGCGCAGTGGCAGTTGAACACGAACTTCGCGCTCGGCAATCAGCACTGCTCGATAGACGCGCTCGGGGAAGTGACGGACGACGGGCGCGACTATTTCTGGCAGGAGAGAGAATCGTTCAACCATATCGCGTCCATAGTGGAAACGCGCCTTGCCAAACTCAACAGGGTGCGCCCCGTGATGAGCGTGCGTCCGGCAAGCGGCGACGACGGCGATATAAAGACGGCGAAAGCGGCAAGCAAAATACTCGCCTCCGCGTCGGCGGCTCTGAACTTGGACTCCGTACTCTCGGACGGCGCCGTGTGGTCGGAGCTTACGGGAAGCGTGTTTTATAAGATAGGCTGGAACGAAAACGGCGGCGCCAAAGTGGGCAGTATAGACGGCGAACCCGTGTTCGAGGGCGACGTGAAAATAGAAGTGTGTCCGCCTTACGAACTGTATCCCGACGAGCTGACGCGCTCCTCCGTTTCGGACTGCCGTTCGCTGATTCACGCCCGCGTGGTTGACGTGGACGACATAGAGAGCGCGTACTCGGTAAGAGTGCCGCCCGACGGAGAAGTGCGCGTTGTCGCGCCGGCAATGTTTTCGGACGGCGGCGGACTGTCGCTTTCGGGCGCGGCGCAGGGCGTGGCGGCGCAGGGCACGTCAAGCGGCGCGCTCGTCATAGAACGCTACACTCTGCCGAGCAAGGCAAAACCGCAGGGCGAACTTGCGGTCGTCGCAGGCGGCAGACTGCTGTATTACGGCGGCTTGCCGTACATAAACGGCGAAAACCAAACTCGGACGTTCCCGTTCGTAAAGCAGGACGCCATTAAAAGAGCGGGGTGCTTTTTCGGTCAGAGTATGGTGGAAAGAGCCATACCCATACAGCGCGCATACAACGCCGTCAAAAACCGCAAGCACGAGTTCTTGAACCGCATAGCAATGGGCGTGCTGACCGTGGAAGACGGGTCGGTGGACTTGGACAATCTGGCGGCGGAAGGGTTAAGCCCCGGCAAGATAATCGTGTACCGTCAGGGCGGAACGCCGCCGAGACTGATGAACCCGGGCGACGTGCCGAGCGACTTCGCCGCCGAAGAAGACCGACTGTTAAACGAGTTTATCGCGGTGTCGGGCGTGTCGGAAATAATGCGCTCGTCCTCCGTGCCGTCCTCGGCGACCAGCGGCGTGGCGCTTCAACTGCTCATAGAGCAGGACGACACAAGACTGTCCGTCACCGCCGAAATCGTGCGGCAGGCGGCAAGAGAGATAGGGCGGCACATATTGCGCCTGTATAAGCAGTTCGCGTCACGGCCGCGGCTCACGAAGTTCGTCGGCGAAAACGGCGAAGTGGAGCTTATGAGCTTCACCGCGTCCGACATAGGTTGCGACGACGTCGTGTTCGACACCGAAAACGAATTGAGCTCGACGCTGGCTATGCGGCAGAACACCGTGTTCGAACTGCTGAAAAGCGGACTGTTGTACGACGGCGACGGCAGACTGAACGAAGAAACGCGCTACCGCATACTCGACACGCTCGGATACGGCGGCTGGGAGTCCAAGACGGACGAGAGAGCGGTGCACATAAAGCGCGCCGACAAAGAGAACCTGTCGGTCTGCTCGGGCGGAAAAATAGAAGTGTGCGAACTGGACGAGCACGAACTGCATATCGCGCGTCACACGAGATTCGCGCTGACCGACTCCAACTTCGGCGGCAGACGGGGCGGCGCGGCGAGAGAAAAACTGCTGGCGCACATACGTGAGCATAAACAGTACAAGGAGACGGAAAGTGGAACGGAACGACAATGAAACGGCGCCCGACATCGACGTGAACGAAATAGGGGCGGCGGTGGAGCTGGCGGCAAAACTGCTCGACGACGAGGAGTTCGTGAGAAAGTACGCCGTAAACAATCCCACCGTGGAGAGAGTGATAATAGACGCGTACCTGCGCGGAATACAAAAGGGCACACCCTCGGTGCCGCAGGGCGGCGCGCCGCTCTCTCCCCGAAAGAAGCCTAAAACATTACAGGAAGCAAAGCAACTGTGCGAGCTGTATTTAAGCAGACTTTAAACGCACAAGGACAAAAAAGGAGAAAATAAATGGTAACACTTCAAAATGCGGAAAACGCGCTGAAATCGGTATATCTCGGTACGGTAACCGAGCTTTTGAACACAAAGGTAAATCCTTTGCTTACGAAGATAGAACAGACAAGCTCCGACGTGTGGGGCAAGGAAATAAGAAAGGCGGCAAGCTGGGGCATAAACGGCGGCGTCGGCGCAGGCGACGAAGACGGACAGCTTCCCGCCGCGCACTCGAACAATTACGTTCAGTTCGTGACCACGCTCAAAAACCTGTACGGTCAGATTGAAATATCCGACAAGGCTATACGCGCGTCGGAAGACGGCAGGGGCGCGTTCACCGACCTTTTGAACGCCGAACTCGAAGGACTGCTCACCGCGTCCAAGTTCAATATGGGCAGAATGCTGTACGGCGACGGAAGCGGCAAGCTCGCGAATATCGGCGCGGCGGAAAGCGGCGCATACCCCGTGGACAATACGAACAATTTGATAGAAGGTCTGGTTGTGGATATATATTCTCCGTCCGGCACGCTCGTGCAGGGCGGCTTGCGTATCGCAAGCGTGGACAGGGATAATAAGAAAATCGTGTTCGCAACCGCGCCGACGGCTACCGTTGCCGATAAAAGCGCGCTGTATGTGCAGGGAAGCAAGGACAAGGAGATAACGGGCTTGGGCGCGATATTCTCGGATAAGGACATATACGGACTCAAACGCGCCGACTATCCGTTTTTGAAACCGTATTCGAAAGACGTCGGCGGACCGATTGACGAAATCGTCTTGCAGGAAGCCATAGACCGTCTGGAAATGACGGCAGGCAGCAAGGTGGACTTCATCGCCTGCTCGGCGACCGCCAAATACGCTTTTCAGGAGTATATGGCGCAGTACAAGCGCAATATCGACATAATGCAGTTGGACGGCGGCTTCAAAACGCTGTCGTATAACGGCATACCGCTCGTGTACGACAGATTCGTCGAAGACGGCGCAATGTATCTTTTGAATACGGAATCGTTCAAACTCCACCGCCTCTGCGATTGGAGATACCTCGAAACGGAAAACGGAAGAATACTCCGCCAGACGCTCGGCAAACCCACTTACACCGCCACGCTTGTCAAATACTGCGACTTGATTTGCGATAAGCCTAACGGGCAGGCGAAACTCTCCGGTATAGCACGAGTCTGACGGCATATAAACGTCGCATTTCGGCGTCAAACATCGTTTCCGCTCGGGTCATTTACGGGAAGTAAACTCCCCGTCGCGGAAACTCGTTTTCCTTGTCTTTCTCGCGTCTCTGCCGTCAGATTTTTCCAAAGTCGCCGTCAGGGCACTTTGTACTCGGCACGCGCTCTTTCCTTGGCATTTCGCCTTTTTCTTTTTCCAATGTCATTTCGACCGAGCGGAGCGAGTGGAGAAATCCCCTGCATCAAGGCGATTACAGGCTTTGCCTTGTCTTTCGCGCAGGATTTAAAGGAAACAATGCACCAAAGCATTGCCGCAGTGTCGGCAATTAAAAAACAGGCAATACGGGTAAGCGAGGGCGGGCAATATGACAGACATAATAAAGTACGAAGAAGTGACGGGCGATATGTGCGATATAACGGGTCGGCTGAAAGAAATCGACCCGACCTATTTCGTACTGCGGAATCGGAAAAGCGGACGGCTGGAACTGCACGGCGCGAACGAAAACGGCAGAACGCTGTGCGCCGTACTGCCGTATGAAAGGCTGGACTGCCGCACTTTGGAGTACGCGCGCAAGACGAGAAAGGAGCGCGCCGAACAGCTTTTGAAAGAGCTGGAACAGGACAACGAAAGACTGATGAAAAGGGAAATGAGCCGCGCTTTGCAGGCGGCGAAAAGGGGGATAAATTGAAGATAAAGAACATAATCGAAAGCGCGGTAAAACTTTTGAATTTAAGCGCGGCGGAAGCGGAAAACAGTGAATGTGCGCCGCAGGATAATGAGCCGCCGAAGCTGTCGGAAAGCGAAGAAAAACTGATGCTCAAATGCGTCGATTTCGTGATTGACGACATAGCGTCGGACTACTTTCCGCTGATAAGAGAAGACGAACTTTTCGTGCGAAACGGCAGACTGTTTTTCAAGGATTTTCCGCGCACGCCGACGGCTGTCGCAAGCGTGAAAAAGGACGGCAAAGCGCTGAATTTCAGCCGCCGATTCGACGGCTTGCAGCTCGGCGAAGACGGAAACGTAACCGTGCAATACGCGTTTAAGCCCGCCGCGGCGGCTGTGGACGGCGAAACGGAATGGACGGACGGTTGCGTATCCGAAAGAATACTCGTCTACGGCGTTGCCGCGGAGTACTGCATAGCCGCAGGTTTGGACGCCGACGCCGAGATGTGGGACAAGCGTTACAGGGACGCTCTGCAACGCGCCGTAATCAAGTATCTGTCGGGAAAAAGCACGCCGAAAAGGAGATGGTTCAAGTGAAAAATCCGTACATAAAGCCGCGCGCAAAAGCCGCCGTCAGACTGTGTCTGGACGGGTTCGAAAACGGCTTCGACGCGACGAAAGACGAGTCCGCGCTGTCGTATAAGGCGGCGTCGGAATACGAGAATTTCCGCGTGGAAAGCGGCGCTTTGACGGACGGCTGGGGAGTGGAAGAAAGCGACTGTTTAGGCGGCGCGGACAACGCGGTTTCGGCGTGGGAATACGTCGCCGAAGTCGGCGGCGAGAAAAAGACGACGCCTATGTACTGCGACGCGGACGGCTATGTCCACGCGGTGAAAGACGGCACGGATAAAAAGCTGACGGCGGTTCGCTTCTCGGCTCCGCCCATTGCCGTGAACTACCGCCTGTACGGCGGCGACGTCGTTCTGATTTGCAGCGGCAAGGATAAAATGGCGGTGTACGACGGCGACGGAATACGCAGTATCGACCCTTCGCCGAAAATAACTTCAATGGCTCTGCACTACGAGCGGCTGTTCGTAACGACGGCAAACGAGCCCGACTGTGTGCGCTTTTCCGACGATTTGGACCCCACGAATTGGGCGGAAGGATTGGACAGCGGCGGCTTCGTGACGCTCTCGGACGGATACGGAAAATGCAATAAGGTCGTCGCGTTTTTGAACTACGTCTATGTGTTCCGCGACTTCGGCATTTCGCGTATGATAGCTTACGCCGACCAGACCGAGTTTTCGGTGTCCAACCTGTATGTTTCGTCAGGCAGAATATATTCGGGGTCGGTCACGGTTTGCGGAGACAGAATAATCTTTCTCGCCTCCGACGGACTTTACGTTTTCGACGGACTGTCCACAACGAAAATCCTGCGCCGCCTCGGCGGCTTGACCGAGTATAAGGAAACGGCGACGGGCGCGTACTTCGACGGAAAATACTACCTTGCATACTCAAAAAAGGGCGGAGAAAACGACAGCCTGCTCGTGTACGACATATCGCAAAAGACGGCGGAGCTTTCGGGCGGATGCAGCATATCGTCGTTTTTCGGCGCCGAAACGCTGAAAGCCGTCTGTAAAAACAGGGCGGCAAGCATAACGCCGTGCGGAGCCGTTTTCGGCACGCCGACGGACAAAAAATGGAAGGTGCCGTACAATGCGCTGTCACGCTCGGATAAGATAAAAAAGCTGAACGAAATCTGTCTGGAAACGGCTACCGACCTGAAAGTCGCCGTGCTGTTCGACGGCAGAAAGCGGACGTACGCGCTCAAAGGCAAAAGCGGAGTGCAGAAAATCAAGGTCGGCATAAGCGGCAGAAAAATCGGACTGCTGCTATGGACGGACTGCGTCGGCGCGCGCGTCGCCGAAATAACCGCGCTCGTGTCGATGTAAAGGAGAGAGAATGGATTACGGAAAAATGGCGTATTTAAAAGCCGAGGAGCTGGAAGCCAAACTGATGAAAAGCGGCGAAAGGGAAGCGGATAAGCCCTGCCTGCTTCGCGTCCGCGCCGTCGGAAACAGAGTCGTCACACTGCTGAAAGGGGACGGCGGCGATTGCGCCGTGACCGTCAAGGCGCGCATAAAGGGCGGCACGGGCGTCGTGTGGCTGACGCTCGGCGGCTTGCGCACGGACTGCGCCTCAATCGCTTCGGACAAAACGGAGTGCGTACTGCTCGGCGCAGGCGGCGGAGATATAGCTCTCGATATGCGCGGCGTAGTCGGCGAAAACATAACGGCGGAGTGTGAAATACTCCTGCCGCGCAAACCGCAGAAACAAACCGCGCAGAGCGAAACCAAACTGCGCTATGCGGTCGGAAAAGACGGGTATGTGATATGCGAGATAAAAGACGGCGATATAACGCTGACAAAGTGCGACGCAAGGTATAACATACTCAAAACCGCCAAGGTCGGCAGGGGCATATATGCCGACGTGTGCAGGGCGGACGACGGCTATTGTCTTATATATACCGATATGTTTTACCGCCTGTTTTGCGCGGATTTGGACGGCGACTTGAATGTTATTGCGTTCAATGCGCTCGGCGACAGCGTCGGCGAAGCGTCCGTGACCTGCCGAAACGGCAGACTCTATGCGTTTTATATAAGCGGCGGCGAAACGGCGTATTTTTCGATTGCGGCAAGAAACGGTTCGCGCGGACGGGAGTTCAAGCCGCTTTCGGGCATAACGGCAAAAAGAGCGACGGCGGTGAAAAACGCCGACCCGCTCGCCGTCATAGTGAGCACGGGCGGCGGCAACCGTCTGTTCAAAGAAGAAGCGGAAGCGGCGAAAACCGTTACGCTGAAAGTCACCGCAATAGGGAGAATGGAAAGTGTTTGATACAAGCGTAAAGATAAATAACGCGGCGAAAATATCGGCAGTCTCGGGCGCGTCGGGAATTGCCGCCGCATTGAAGGCAGGCAGACTGTACGGAAAATATATGATACTCGACTGCTCTGACGGTCGCCGCACCGTAAAAGCGCAGATGACCGACTGCAACTTCGACCCGAACGCCGAGACGTTCGCCGAAAGAACGGCGACGGTGGACAGCGGCTCTTTCACGGTGTATGCCGCCGCGCTGTCGGCGGACGGAGAGACCGAAGACGTCAGAGCGGAGTTCGAAAACGGCTTCGAAAAACAGGCAGGCATACCGCTCGTCGTGTCGATAACCGTGTCGCTGAAAACGGACGGCGACTGCGCCGTGCTGACGGGCGGAGAAAATCCGCTCGTGATGTGGCTGCTCGGCGAAAGCAAACTGTATAAGCCGCGAATAGCGTTCGGACAGAATATCTCGCCGCTTTACACCGCGCCGTCCGTGTCCGCTTCGTACTCTGACGCGACGGAAGCCGACGTCGAGATAACCGAAAACGGAGTTATGTTCCGCGCGGCGACAGGCGAAAAGGTCGGCGACGCCGTACTGCTCATAGGCGGCACAGCGGCATTGCGCGCATTGCCGTCCGCGTATGCGCCGAGAGTGCTCACAAAGTCGCTGACCGTGCCGATAGACGGCGCGCTGAAACTCGGAAGCGACGTGATTGCCGTCACGGGCGTGACGCTCGGCGGCAGCCCTTTGATGTCTTACGAGCTGTCCTATGTCCCGACCGACTGCAAACCGCCCGCGGACACGGGACTGCGCGTTGCGGAAGGCTCGTACCTCAAATCGGACCTGACGAAATATGTTGCGGCGGCTGGCGGCGGCGAAGCGTCGGTGCTGAAAATGAAAGACGGCAAACCGCGGCTCATTGCCCGGCGGCGCATATACGGCGCAGACTCTATGACGAGAATCACCTGCGACGGGTGCCTGTTCTGCGTGGAAAACAATAAGCTGATTAGGATAGATACCGACGGCAATATAACGATGACTCTCCTGCCGTTCGCGCCGTCCGACTATGAGATAATATGCCGTCAGTCGGGCGACTATATGGCGGCGGCGATATACCTTAACAGGATATATGTGCTGGAAACGGACGGCAAGGGAAAATACGGTCTTGCGGCGGAGTTTACGGGCGGCACGGCGGCATTCGTGGGAAGATTGGACGCACGGCGGCTGATTCTCGGCGGCAAAGGCTGCGGAGCGGAAGTGTTCGGCGACGGCAACTCGGCAACCGCTATGTCCGCAAAGGAAGCGGCGAAAACCCTGCTCACGGCATCGCCGAAAAAGATGTATGCTTCGGGCAGAACGATGTGCAAGGTTTCGACCAATCTCAATACGCGCGTCGTGGACGCCTATACGCAGACGGGCTACGACGTCGGCAGCGGCGGCTGGCTGGAAGGCGAGCAGGCGTTTGTGTCGGAAAATACACTGTTTTCGATAAACCGCTCGGGCAGCCTTTTCAGTATGGTAATGGACGACGCCGACGAGCTTTCGGGCGTGTGCAGGCTGGACGAAGGCATACTGCGGTTAAAGTACGACGGCACTCTGGACTTTATGCCGTTTTACGGCGGCTCGGCGGTGCTGACTTCGGATTCCTTTTCTTACAGAAGCAGCGTGGTCGTGGAATATCTTGCGCCGCAGGCGCAGACGGGAGAAACGCTGGTCACGGTCGGATTGAATTACGGTTGAACGGGGGGGGGATAAAATGAATTTCAAAAGTGCGTCGACCGCGCTCGGCGGCGGCTATGCGGCGTATGCGTCGGCGGACGGCGACGTCGCCGAAATACTGCTTAAAGAAGACGGCGCGATAAAAAGGACGAGCGTGAATCTGAAAACCAAGGCGGTAAAGGATTGCGGCGTATTCAGTTATGCCGACGAGTGCCTGCCGACAAACGGCGGCAGAATAGAAACTATGGGGGAAAGAAGATATGCGGTTTACGATTAACGGCGCGGACGAAAGACTGCTGCGGCTGTCGGCGGCGCGCCGCAGAAAATATTTGCTGAAAAAAAGGAGCGGAAAATGAATATATTGAAAGAACTGCAAAAGGCGTGGGACAACGCCGTGCTGACAAAATCGGAAAAGGAAGCGGCGTCGAAAGAGTCTCTCGACAAACTGAAACAGGAGATTGAAAGCGCGTCCAAAGCCGTCGTGGAAAAACCGAAACTGCCCGACGCGCCGACGTACGAAAAAATCGAGTATACGGCAAAGACGGACGAGCAGATAGAAAACGCCGCAAAACAGGCGTATAAGGAATACGAAAACAAGGCGCTGGAAAACATCGCCGAGAGCATAGAAGCCGAACGCGAAAAATTGAACGAGAGCGGTAAAAACGCCGCACAGGCAAAGGACGAGCGTCTGAAAGAGATTGACGAGCTGTACGAAACGGCGGTCAAAAGCCTGAACGCCGACGTGTTAAAGCGCGGTCTTGCCCGTTCGAGCATCGCCGTCGCCCAAAGCGCGGATTTGGAAAAGAGCAGGGCGGACGGCAAAAGCGGAGTGCAGACGGAGTACGAGCGCGCCGCGGAAGAAATCGCAAGACGGATAATCGGTCTGGACGAAAAAAAGCTCAACGACACGGCAAAGCTCGATAAAGAGCTTGCGGAAAAAGTCGCGGCAAAGATTGAAGAACTCAAAGAAAAGGACAAAGAGCAGGCGCAGGCGGCGCTCAAATACAATAATACGATAGAAGAAAAGGCGGCAAAGGACAAGGCGGACAGACTGAAGCTGGAACAGCAGCTGTACGGTCAGGCACTCGACAACGCCGAAAAGGAGAATAAGCTGTCGCAAAACGGCACGGCGACGGCAAATCTGTACGCGTCCAACTATAATAAAATGGACGGGCTTTTGGGTCAGATGAACCGCTCGGACGCGGCAAGACTGATAAAGGACGACCCTTTTTTCAGGGCGAATTTGACCGACTATCTGTACTATAAACTGTATACGAAATACGCAGGCTGATTTTAAAAACGCGCCTTCTGTCGGGAAAAGGGCGGGCGGGAAAGGAGGACGGCAATGAAAGACAAACTGCGTAACAAGAGTTTTTGGATGAGCCTGATAGGGGCGGTGCTCGTATTTTTGCAGACGATGGGTTTCACGTTCGATATACCGGCGGTCAACGAAATCGTAAGCGCGGGACTTGCGGTACTCGTCGTAATGGGGATAATCTCCGGCGACGACGGGAACAAGGGCGGAGACGGTGCGGACGCGCCGCCGCAGGACGAAGAAGAAAGTGCGTCCTTGAAAGAGAACGACGGCGAAAAGCCCGAGTAACTCTTTAAAAAAGGCGCGGAAGACAAAGCACTTTGTGCGGCGTTTTCCGCGTCTTTTTTTATACCCCGATTGCGAAAATGCCAATCCGCAAACCAAATCCGTGCGTAAAATGTGGATAAAAGACTTGACGTCTCGGGAACAATACGATATGCGTGATGTTCGAAAAAGGCGTCGATTCTCTTGACGCAGACGGGGGAGATATTATATAATGTTCCTAATAACCTGAAGAAATATGGGTTTTCGGACGTATGAAAGAGATTGCTTTTCGCCGTAAGTTTTTCGGCGCAGGGGCTTAATAACGGACACAATAAACGGGGCGGCATAAGATGCATAATTACAGAATTGTTATCGTCGAAGATAATAAGTATGACGCAGGACGGCTGTCGGAGTATATCGAGAAGTATTTTTCCGATGAAGGCAAGACCTACACTCTTACGGTCTATAATAACGTCGTGGATTTTCTCGAAAAGAAAATCGCGGTCGATATTATTTTTATGGACATAGAACTGCCTTTGATGACGGGTATGGAAGCGTCGCACAGGATACGCGAATACGACAAAAACGTACTCATTATTTTCGTGACTAATCTTGCCCAGTATGCGCTGGAAGGGTATGCGGTAAACGCGTTCGACTTTGTCGTTAAGCCCATATCGTACTATGATTTTGCCATTAAAATGAAACGCGCCGCAGGGCTAATAGAGCGCGACGGCGGTGTAAAAGTAGAGGCTAAAACAAAAAACGGAGTATTTTATATTCCTGCGTCTGACATAAGATACGTGGAAGTTGTCGACCACGCGCTCACGTATCATACTGCCGATGATACGGTCGTATCGTCAGGCAAGCTTTATGAAGTGGAGAATATATTATGTGCTTCGGGATTTTTCAAGTGCAATCGCTGTTATCTCGTAAATATGAGATATGTCAAGTCGATAAACGACGGAGTTTGCGAAATGGTGAACGGCGACAAACTGCTTATCAGCCGCAACCGTAAAAAAGAGTTTTCGGAAGCGCTTGCCGATTTTCTTTGCGGTGGGGTGTGACGTTGCCGATATGTACGAGCTTTCGGGTCTTTTTTTCTATCGTCCGCTGTTTATGGCGGAAATTATTATCGCCGAGCTTATGTTTGCGCGCAAGTTTAAGTTGCGTGAAAAATCGGTGTTGAGAATAATATGCGCCCTCGTACTGTGTTTCGGCACCGCTTTTGCCATTCCCATAGTGGCGTTCGACACATTTTACGGTTCGCTGCTGTTTGTGATAATGTTTGCCGTTACGACGGGCGCAATGGCAATAGTGTATGACGCGCCGTTCAAGAGTATCGTGTGCTGTGCGATAGCGGGATTTACCGTTCAGCACGTTGCGCAGGAAATGTACGAAGTGTTCGGGTCGGTACTGCGTTCATACGGCTCGACTCCCGTCGATTTTTACGGCAGCGAAATCATAGGCATATCGGCGGAAACCTTCGTGTTTTTGCTCATATATTTTCAGATATTCTTCCTTGTATACACGCTGTCGTATTGGGTGCTGGGAAAAAAGACCGAAATTCAGACATACGAAATGAACAACCTGACGGTGACGATAATTGCCGTCCTGTTCGTGTTCATAAACGTTGTATCGGGCGCGGTGATTATTTGGTCTTTGCCCGAGAACATAGACAGCGTGGGACTGATAATGCTGCATATTTACAATATCATATGCTGCCTCCTCGCGCTCGTAATGCTGTTCGAGCTTCCGCGCCGAAAACGCGCCGAAACGGAACTTGCCGCAGTCAGACAGCTCGACCACATAAAGAAAGAACAATATCGGATGAGCAAAGAGAATATCGAGATTATCAGTCTCAAATGTCACGACTTGAAACACCACATACGCACATTCAAATGCAGGGAAAACATTTCCGCGGATGAGATAGACGAGCTGGAAAAAGTCGTCGATATTTATGATTCCATTTATCAAACGGGCAACGAGGCGTTCAATATCATTCTTATGGAGAAAAGCCTGATATGCAAAAGCGAGAATATCAATCTCTCGTGCATTGCAGACGCCGAGCAGTTGAGTTTCATTTCGGACTCCGATATCTATACTCTTTTCGGCAATCTTCTCGATAACGCCATAGAAGCGGTGCGGGCTTTGCCCAAGACCGAGCGCTCGATAGGACTGTCGGTCAAACGCATAAACGACTTTGTGGCAGTGCACGTTTATAACGGTTTTGAGGGAGAGATAAGGTTTGAAAACGGATTGCCCGTCACGCGCAAAGCGTCCAAAGCGTATCACGGTTTCGGGCTCAAAAGCGTCAGGCATACGGCGGAGAAATATAACGGCACCTTGCAGGTCAGCGCTTTTGACGGTATATTCAATGTTAAGATACTGTTTTCCGTGCCGCCGACAAGCGACGCGAAATAACCGTTCACGCACAAAATAATACAGTTCACGGAAAAAATATTGCAAAAATCCTTTCCTTAATATATATTTGAGTTGCAAACAATACTATTTTCGGAGGAATAGGATGAAAAAATTCGGAAAAACAACGGCGATAGTGATGCTGCTTGCGCTCTTTATATGCGCGGCGTCTTTTTTCGCAGCTTGCGGCAAGCCGCAGAACGGCGGAGGCACGGGCGGCGAAGGCGGCGGAACAATGGTGCCCGAGGGCAAAGAACCCTTTGTTACGAGCGTCGTAGTTACGCGTCAACCGTACAAGACCGATTATATCGTAGGCGAAATATTTCAGCCGGAAGGTCTTACTTTCGACGCGCACTGGGACGTGGACGGCGAGGAGGTAATTATAGATATGAACTATGCCGACTGCGACGGTTATACCTATTACGGAGAGCCGCTTGTTTTGGGTGTAGATAAGATTGAGTTTACGCTCGAAGGTTTCAAGTTCTCGGTGCCTGTCACGGTGAAAGAGGGTGAAGCCGATTTGCCCGTAACATACACGCAGCTGTCGCTTCACACAGACCTCGGAAGTGCCACAAGCACCACAGTCAAGGAAAACGGAATTCTGTTGACGGGAGAGGAAAACGACGTAATAATCGACCATACCGTATATTCGGGTTTTACCCAGTTTAAAGTGGCGGGCAATCTTGAAAACAACAGTAAATATCGCGAGCTCGTTGTCAAGGGCGGCGGACTTAAAGGAACCAAAACCGCAGGCACGCGAACCAAAGTACGCTACGTTTTCAAAAACACAGGCAAAAATCCGTTGAGCTTCCGCTTGTATTACGATGACAGCGGAAATATAGGCGCGAGCAAAATAATGTATCTCGAAGCAGGGGAAACGGATATATCCGACTTTGTGGTGAGAACGGATAAAGCAAACGACGGCAGCGAACCGTGGTTCAGAGTGGAGCTTCTTAAAAATACAAGCGAAACGACCATAGCAATGGCAGGGTATATTTTAGGCGAGATACAAAGCGGAGTGTACGACCTCACGCTGTCCGGCGCGGCGTTCGCAGACGGCGGTACGTCGAAGACGCTCGAAGCCGGCGATAAACTTCCGGAAACGGTAAGCGGCTTGCAGGGCAAAATCGTCGGCTGGTATAACGAGCTGGACCTCTCCGAAAAATGGATGGGCGATACTTTTACTATGCCGGCTCACGACGTGGTGCTTCGACCGATATCGACGGTAACGGAAGGGTTTCAGGCGACGTCCGTAAAACCGAGAGACGATATGCAGTTCTTTACCGTCGTCAACGGCAAAAGAGTGCACGTTGCCGAAACGGACACGACGTCCGAAGGATATTCGGATTCCAAGATGAAAGTGACTATGCTTAAACAGTATAAAGACGGCGACGGCAACGTTTATGACCTTACGGCGGGTACTGTCGTAACGGCAGGATGCGCAACGCACATCTCGGACGACAACGAGTACGACAGGCTGTTCAAGGTTACGGTTTCGCGCCTGTCGGGCGAACTGCACTTCAAGTATTTCATAGACTTCAACTACGAAAAATATCTCGTCAAAAACAATACTATGTGGGAAAGCCACATAGGAGAGGATAACCAAACGGCGGTATTTTATTTCATAGTGCCGCGCGGATTCAAGTTGAGTTCGGACAATCACTTTGCATTCAATCCGACGTGCGACTTGACGGGCGACGTAGAGTTTACTTTCGAATGTGAATACACAAGGCTTGCATAAGGAGAATAATATGAAAAAACTTACCGTAAAAAACATACTTCTGCTTGCTATGTACGCCTTTATAGCGGCGGTACTCATAGCGGGAAACATAGTGTATTTTATTTTCCAAGGCGCTGTTGCGCTCCACTTGCTGGGTACGGGAATGAAAGTCGATTCGGAAAAAGCGCAGGAAACGCTTGCGAAGGGCGACGAGCTCGTACAAAAGATAGAGTCCGAGGGCATAGTGCTTTTGAAAAACGACAACCAAGCTTTACCCATAAAGTTCGACGATAAATACAACGTAAACCTTTTCGGCGTCGGCTCGACGGACAACGGGTTTACCTATTCGGGAGAGGGCAGCGGAGAATCGTGCGTTGTCGCGGAGGACATAACGGAAAACGGAGTCGTTAAGTTTGCCAAAAACCGCGTCACACTGCGAGAGGGGCTGGAATCGAGCGGTTTCGTTATCAATGCAGACCTGCTCAAAAAGTACAACGACGGCAATCCCGCGCCTTCGTTCTATAACGATAATGACGGTGTGCTTGCCGCGGCAAAAAAGTTTTCGTCGACGGCTATAGTGACTATCTCGCGCAGAACGGGCGAAAACAAGTCCCCGAGCGAGCTTCTCGACCCGAAGTATGACAGTTTGCAGCTTACCGCCGCCGAAGTCGCTATGGTCGATTATGTAAAAGAAAATTTCGACAAGACGATAGTGCTTATCAATTCCACGAACACGCTCGAAACGGGCTTTTTGAATGATGACCGGATAGATGCGGCGCTCTCCGTGGGAGCTACCGGTCAGTCCGGAACCAAGGCGATAGGCAAGGTACTGCGCGGCGAAGTGAACCCGAGCGGCAAGACTACCGAAACCGCCCCTTACGATACAACCGCCGACCCTACGTTTGTCAACGCGGTGCGCACGCAGGGCGGTAACAATCAAATATTTTACGCAGAGGATATTTATATCGGTTATAAATGGTACGAAACCGCCGACCGCGAAGGATATTTCGACGGTGTGGACAACGAATACGGAAAGGGCTATGACGGCGTGGTTCAGTATCCGTTCGGTTACGGACTCTCTTACACGGCATTTTCCTGGAAACTTAAAAGCGTAAAAATGCAGTCGGGCGGAACGGACGAGATTACTCTCACCGACGCAGACGGCAAGCTTCCCGACGCGCCGACCGTCATTCCTCACAGAAAAACCGGTATAACGGTTACCGTTGAAGTCAAAAACAACGGCGACACGGCGGGAAAAGACGTCGTGCAGGTATATTACGAAGCTCCTTACTATCGCGGCGAGATAGAAAAGTCGTACGTCAATTTGGTGGGCTTCGAAAAGACCAATCTCATACAGCCCAAAGAAACCGATGAAGTGGAAATAACTTTCGACGTTTACGATATGGCAAGCTACGATTGCTACGATAAAAACGGTAACGGCAAAAAGGGATGGGAGCTTGACCCGGGCGTGTATAACATAAAAATTATGCGCACCGCGCACCATCCGTCGGAAGTAGAAGACGTGCGCTTTGAAGTGCCGGAGTTCGGAACGGACGGCAAGCGTCGCGGCTATGTGTATTATTTCGACCCCGACACCAACGGTTATGTAAAGAATCGCTTTACGGGTGATGACGCGGAAGCAGGTATGCCTATTGACGCCAATCAAAACGAGAGCAATCCCGATAAGCGGCGCGTTACTTATCTTTCGCGCGCAGACTTTGCAGGCACGTTTCCGAAGATTAAGCCGGCGAATATAGACAAGAACGTGCTTGCCGCGGCAAATTCGTATTACTATAAAGGTTACGACGAAGCCGAGAAACAGAATTCGCTTGCTATGCCCAAAACGGGAAGGACAGACGGCGAAATGCTGTACTTGTACACACGCCCCGACGGAAGCAAAGCGTCTGCCGACGAACTGAAACGGCGCAGCGGCATTGTGCCTAATGAGGGACTAATAATGGAGCTCGGAAGCGATTACAACAGCGAAAAATGGGATATGCTCCTTTCGCAGCTCGATACGTCGGAAATAGAAGATTTGGTGGCGGCGGCAGGCTTCGGCACTATGGCTATGTCGAGCATAGGCAAGCCCAAGTTCAACGACCTTGACGGACCGAGCGGATTCAACCTGAAAATGGCGTCCCTTCTTGATGCGTCGTCGCTGGCTTTCACGGGATTTCCCTCCAACAGCGTGCTCGCCTGTACCTGGAATAAACGTCTGGCGTATGAAATGGGTTTTAACGAGGGAGACGAAGCGCCCGTTATGGGCGGCATAAACGGCTGGTATGCGCCTACCGTCAACCTTCAACGCACGCCGTACAACACGCGCAACTACGAAGCTTACAGCGAAGACGGGGTTCTCAGCGGATATATGGGCGCGTGGCTCATAAAGGGTGCGAGCGATAACGGTCTTACCTGTTATCTCAAACACTTCGCATTGTCCGAGCCGGGCTACAATCCCAATGACCTCAATACTTGGCTTACGGAACAGAATCTGCGCGAAAACTATTTGAAGGCATTCGAAATATGCGTCAAGGACGGCGGAGCAAATGCGGTAATGAGCGCGTTTAACAGAGTGGGCGCCGTAAGCGCAACCAACAGTTACGCTCTTTTGACGCAGGTACTCCGAAACGAATGGAAGTTCCGCGGTTCGGTAGTAACCGACTACAATTCTGGCGACGTCAACAGCCACGTTCGGAGCGGCAACGACCTTCACCTTTTGCCGCCGAACAATGCAAAACAGAGCTGGCTCGACAAGTTCAGCAGCGCAGATGTGACGGTTGGTATACAGGCTGTAAAAAATACGGTCTACACTTACTGCAACACATATTATGCGGCAAAGACCTACAATCCGGAAGCGGACAAAGGTCTGGCGGAAATGGAAGACCCGTTCAATTGGATAACGCTCGTAATAATCATTTTGGATGTGCTGTGCGTTGCGGCGATAGCTTTCGGAGTATTTATGCTCTTTAAACCCAAAAAGCAGACGGCAGTCAACGGTCCGTCCGGCGACGACGGGAACAAGGGCGGAGACGGTGCGGACGCGCCGCCGCAGGACGAAGAAGAAAGTGCGTCCTTGAAAGAGAACGACGGCGAAAAGCCCGAGTAACTCTTTAAAAAAGGCGCGGAAGACAAAGCACGCTGTGCGGCGTTTCCCGCGTCCTTTTTTTATACCGCGGCTTGAACTGCCTTCCCGTAATATTTTTTTGCGGCGCGGCGGCGGTAAAGGCATATCCGCATTTAAAATTTCCGACGACGGCGGACTTTGAAGGCGCGGACTTTCGCCGCATAAATTTTTTTAAAAAGTTCGGGTTTTGTGTCCGTTTTGCTTTGACTTAATTTTTTGTGTATGGTATAATTTTTCCCGTATGGAAGAAATATGCGGAATCATTTTAAATGTATCCTGCCCGAAGATAGGCAACGTGGCGGAAACGCAAATTCTCGGCAAGACCTGCCACGAGTGGGTCAAAATGTCGCTCGGCGGAGCATACGCCGCCACCGTACCGTACGACGGTTTCACGCCGCTGCCGCAGGCAGTGCGCCGCTATCTCGACGCGGAAAAACCGTATACGGTGATTTTGTATTGCGACACGCCGCTCATATCCAAAAAGACGGTTATGGACGCCGTGTGCCAGCTCAAAGATTCCAACCGCAACGTGATTAAAATGACGCGCGGTTATGTCGTGCGCACTTCGTTTTTATTGCGCGTGGACAATATATATTCCGAAGACACGAGATACTTCGACGAAGAAGATTTCGTGACAGCTTTCGATTACCGCCAGGTGAGTATGATAACCGATATTTTGAAGAACAGAATAACGGCGTATCATATGGAGAACGGCGTGCAGTTCGACGACCCGTCCACGGCGTTTATAGGAAGCGACGTCGTAATCGCCAGCGGCGTCAGGATAGGCAGCAATAACACCCTGCTCGGCAAGACCGTAATCAAAAAGGGCGTCACGTTAAAGACGGGCAACGTCATAGAAGACTGCGTGATAGACGAGAATGCGACGGTGGACTCCTCCCGCCTGTACAGAAGCTATGTCGGCACGGGCACGAGCGTCGGACCGTTCGCGTATATAAGACCCAATTGCGTAATAGGCGAGAACTGCCGCATAGGCGACTTCGTGGAACTCAAAAACAGCATAATCGGAAACGGAAGCAAGGTCGCGCACCTGACCTATGTCGGCGACTGCGAAATGGGCGAGAACTGCAATATCGGCTGCGGAGTGGTGTTCGTAAACTACGACGGCAAAAACAAGTACAAGACGAGAGTGGGCAACGGCGTGTTCATAGGCTCCAACTCCAATATAATAGCTCCGCTCGATATAGAAGACGGCGCGTTCATCGCGGCAGGCTCCACGCTGACCGACTCCGTACCCGAAAAGGCGCTGGCGATTGCGCGCGCGCGGCAGGTAATAAAGCCGTTTTGGCAGGGCAATAAATATTCCCCCGACGAAAAGAAATAAGCAAAACACTTAAAAGAGTTACATTCAGGAGGCTTTCGAGAATGATAGTACACGGTAGCAAAATCAAGATTTTTGCAGGCAACAGCAACATACCGCTGGCAAAGGCGATTGCGGAAAAGCTCAAAACCGAGCTGGGCGACGCCGAAGTCGGCAGGTTTTCCGACGGCGAGTGCAGCGTCCATATCGGCGAAACGGTCAGGGGCTGCGACGTGTTCGTCATTCAGTCGACGTCCTATCCCGTAAACGATAACCTTATGGAAATGCTGGTTATGATAGACGCGTTGCGCCGTGCAAGCGCAGGCAGAATAACCGCCGTAATTCCGTACTTCGGATATGCGCGCCAGGACAGAAAGGCGCGCGCGAGAGACCCCATAACCGCCAAGCTCGTCGCCGATTTGATAACGGGCGCAGGCGCGGACAGAGTGCTGACAATGGACTTGCACGCACCGCAGATACAGGGCTTTTTCGATATCCCCGTGGACCACTTGCTCGGTATCCCCGTGCTGTGCAAAGCGCTTATGAAACAGGAATTTATGAAAGAGAATCTGGACGACTTGATTGTCGTTTCGCCCGACGTCGGCTCGGTGGCAAGGGCGCGTCAGATGGCGCAGAAGCTGAACAGCACGCTGGCAATCGTCGATAAACGCCGTCCCAAAGCCAACGTAATGGAAGTTATGAACATCGTCGGCGACGTCAAAGGCAAGGTCTGCCTGCTCGTGGACGATATGATAGACACCGCGGGCACGATAACGCAGGGCGCAAAGGCTCTCATAGAAGTGGGCGGCGCAACCAAGGTATACGCCTGCTGTACGCACGCCGTGCTTTCGGGACCCGCTATGGAACGCCTGAACAACTCCGTCATAGAAAAAGTATTCGTGCTCGACACGATAGAACAGCCTGCGGAGCATAAGAGCTCCAAGATAAAGGAAGTAACCGTGGCTCCGATATTCGCCGAAGCGATAGAGAGCATATTCGCGGACCTGCCCGTCAGCAAGCTGTACGACTGATTGAATACATAAGGATATAAAACAAAATGCGGCACAGCGCGTGATAGGCTGTGCCGTATTTTTTCAGTCTCTTTCGGCTTTGCGGCTGTACTTTTCTTTTGTCGCCATACCGCCGCGCAAGTGCCGTTCGTTGAGATTTATCCGAAGTATCTCGCCGACCTTCTCACAGGCGGCAGGGTCGATGTCTTTAAGCCGCTGCGTGACGTCCTTGTGCACGGTGCTCTTGCTGACGTCGAATGCCTTTGCCGCGTCGCGCACGGTACAGCGGTGCTCGACTATGTGCCGAGCAATGTCGAGTGCGCGTTGCCGTATGTATTCTTTCATATTGCTAACCTCACGAGTTTGATGTTTATAAATATGTCTTAAATTGTCGATTTATACCCTTTGCCGTCACAAAAGCCGCAGAGGCGGGCGCTTTTGCAAAGGCGGCGGAGCTTTGGACTACGGCGGTCAAAAGACTTGCCTAAAAGATAAAAAAATGTTACAATGAAACGGTATGAAAGACACAGATTTGAAAAAAACGCAAGCCGTACTCGAAATCTGCACACGGGGAAAGAGAATCGCCGTGGCGGTCAGCGGCGGAAAGGACTCTATGTGCCTGCTGGACTTGGTTTTAAACCGCCCGTATGCGCTGAAAGAGAACGTGCTTGTCATAAACGTAGACCACGGCATACGCAAGGAAACGTCGGAAAGAGACAGCAGGTTCGTGGCGGAATACTGCCGCCGCCGCGGCGTGGAGTGCGTGTGCTATAAGACCGATATCCCCGCGCTGTGTAAGGAATCGGGCAGAAGCGAGGAGGCGGAAGCCAGGGAATACCGCAGAAAGGTGTTTGCCGAAGTGTGCGTCAAAAGACGGGTGGAAGCGGTGCTGACCGCACACCACAAAAGCGACAACGCCGAAACCGTGCTTATGAACATAATGCGCGGAAGCGGAATTTCGGGGTTATGCGGAATAAAGACGTTCAACGATTTGACGTACGACGGCAACACGGTGGGCGAGCTTCTGCGCCCTATGCTCTCTCATACGAGAGCGGAAATAGACGAGTATGCGGCGGCGCATAACATAGAATACGTCGAAGACGAAACCAACGAAGACACCGACTATTCGCGCAACTTCATTCGCAAAAAAGTCCTGCCGCTCTTAAACGAACGCTTCTGCGCCGAAACGGCTCTCTGCGCGCTGGCGGAAAGGGCAAGGGAAGACGACGGGTTCATAAATTCCTATGTGGACGAGAAAAGGATAGAGCGCACAGTCGGCGGCTATAAAATCGACAGCGGCGCGTTTTTCGAAGAAACCCCGATTGCGTCGCGGTACGCGCTCTTACTGCTGAAAAAAATGACGGACGACTATACGCAGGACTCCGTAAAATCCATAATCGACTGCGCGCACCTGCAAAGCGGCGGCAAACGCGAAATAAGCGCAAGACTCACCGCCGTGAACGAATACGGAAGCGTCGCGCTGTACGAAAATTACCCGAGCATAAATTACGATTACGAGCTTTCTTCGGACAGCTTCGACTTCGGCTGCTTCACGGCAAAGATAGAAACGGCGGATATAGACTTAAAAAGCGTCAAAGCCGCGGCTGTCGGGGAAAAGGACGGATTAAGCCGCACGCTGTATGCGGACGCGGATAAAATACCGCTCGGCGCAAGGATAAGAAACAGAGCGGTCGCCGATACGTTCAAGCCGTTCGGCGGCGGAGAAAAGAAGCTGAAATACTTTCTGATAAACTCCAAAATTCCGCAGAGACTGCGCGACTTTCTGCCCCTTCTGTGCGACGGCAAAAAAACGCTCGCCGTGTTCGGCGCGGAAATATCTCCCGAAATCGCCGTGGACGAAAACACGAAACGCATAATAAAGCTCACTCTCGAAAAAGGCGGTTCGCTGTGGAAAGAATAGACGACTTGCAGTATAAGGGTCTCAAACTCATTCAGGACGACGCGCAGTTCTGCTTCGGGTGCGACGCCGTGGAACTGGCGAACTTCGTGAGCGAAAACGGCAGAAACCGCGCCTGCGACCTCGGCTGCGGCAACGGCATAATAGCGGTGCTGCTGCACGCCAAAAGGGGTATGAACGTCGTCGGCGTGGAGATTCAAAAACAGGCGGCGGAGCTTGCCGAGCGCAATGCCGAGCTCAACGGCTTGACGGAGCATATACAAATCGTGAATATGCGTATGCAGGACTATGCGCAGGACAGGAAAAACGTCGGCGCGTTCGACGTCGTGACCTGCAATCCGCCGTACCGCAAACAAGGAAGCGGCTCTGTGCAGGGCAACGCCGCCGTTGCGATTGCGCGCCACGAGATTGCCGTCACGCTGGAAGAAGCGGCGGAGTGCGCAAAACGCCTGCTCAAAAGCGGCGGCAGCTTCTATACCGTGGGTCAAAGCCAGCGCCTTGCCGAAACGCTCGCCGTGTGCGACTCGAAAAAACTCAAACCCAAAATATTGCAAATACTGTGTCCGACTTCGGATAAACCGCCGCACCTGTTTCTGCTCAAATGCGTAAAGGACGGAGCAGACGGCATAACCGTTTTGAAAGAGCGCGCCGTCAAAGCATACGGAATGGAGTAAAAGGAGAAAACAAAATGCTGTATATCGTCGCCACGCCCATAGGCAACCTCGGCGAAATAACCTACCGCGCGGTGGAAACGCTCAAAAGCGTCGACTTCATTGCCGCCGAAGATACGCGCCATACGGGCGAACTGCTGAATAAATACGGAATAAAAAAGCCGCTCATATCCTATCATAAGTTTTCCGAAAAGGCGTCGACGGGCGCCATTTTGGAAAGACTGGAAAAGGGTCAAAACGGCGCGCTCGTGTCGGACGCGGGTATGCCGCTGATTTCCGACCCGGGAAGCGCGCTCGTGGACGCGCTCGTGGAAAAGGGTCTGGAATACACCGTCGTGTCGGGGGCGTGCGCCTGCATAAACGCGCTCGTGTTGAGCGGACTGGACTGCTCGTCCTTCTTGATGTGCGGCTTTCTGCCCGATAAGGCAGGCGAGAGAAATAAGTTTATGGATAAAGTGGCGGATGTGGAAAGCACGCTTGTGTTCTACTGTCCGCCGCACGACGTCGAGGCAAACCTCGAATTTCTTTTCGAACGTCTCGGCGACAGAAAGGTCAGCGTCGTGCGCGAAATAAGCAAAATCCACGAACAGGTCATACGGGGAAGATTGGGCAGCCTGCCGCCGTTCACGGTGAAGGGCGAAATGGTCATCGTCGTGGAAAAGGCGAAAAGCAAGGCGGACCGGCTTATGGGTTTAAGCGTGAAGGAGCACGTCAAACACTATATGAGCCTCGGCTACGACAAGAAGGAAGCAATCAAAAAAACGGCGGCGGACCGCAAGGTCGCCAAGTCCGAAATCTATGCCGAGACTTTGAGTTTATAGCCGAAAGCCGCTTGACTTTTAAGGCGGTATTTGCTATACTGAAAGTCCCGATTTTATTTTTATATTCGCTTTTGGCGAATAAATACAAAGAAAAAATTCAGACGGGAGAATACATAATCCTATGCAGTACAAGAAGAAAGAAATCAACGAAAAGATACTTGCGGCAGGCAGAAAGGAATACTTCGAAAAGGGCTACCGCGGCGGCAACATAAGCGTAATCGCGGCAAACGCAGGCGTGCCCGTCGGCAACCTGTACCGCTATTACGACGGCAAAATGGGTCTTTTGACGGCGATAGTCAAACCGGCTTATACGCAGGTCCCCAAGATTATAGACGAGCTTTTTTCCACGTCGGACAGAGACGCGAAAAACAGCGCGCGCCTTTTGACGGGCAAGCTTTCGGAGCTGTTCGAAAAGTACGGCGAAGACATTTTGATACTCGTCGACAAGTGCGCCTCCACGAGATACGAAGACTTTTTCGATAAGCTCATCGACAAGTGCGACGCACAGCTGCTCAAAAACTTTTTCGAAAACCCGAGCGAGAGCGACCTGCTTTTCTGCCACACCGTCGTGCGTTCTTTCATAACGTCCGTGTTCGACGTACTGCGTAAGGATATGTCGAAAGAAGAAAAGGAAGCCCTGCTGGAAAGACTGCTTTTGTTTTACTTCGCGGACATCGAACAGCGCATAAAAGGAGAACCGAATGAGCAGTAACGCCGCAGAGATATGGGAGCAGATGCTCGGCAAATTGGAGACGGTTTTGAGCATCGTGGACTTCGACGTTTGGATAACGCGTTTGGAACCCGTCACGATAAACGGCTCCAAACTCATTCTGCTCGCCCCGAGCAAGCCGAACAAGGATTTTATCGACTCGCATTACCGTCCGCTGATAATGAGCATTATGAGCGGCATAAACCCGCTTTTGACGGAGTTCGAAATAATAGAACCGAGCGAAAAAGAGAAGTACGAAAACCAGACGGAAACCGAGGTCGTGGACGAAAAAGAGCCGCAGCACCGTATGGACGCAATGGTCATAAACCCGAAGTACAACTTCGAAAATTTCGTCGTCGGCAAGTCCAACCAGTTTGTGTACGCGGCGGCGAGAGCGGTGTCGGAAGAGCCGGGTCAGAGATACAATCCGCTGTTCGTATACGGCGGCGTGGGTCTTGGCAAGACGCATATAATGCACGCGATAGGCAACTATCTGCGCGCCACAAGACCGGACCTTAAAGTGCTGTACGTTTCCAGCGAGAAGTTCGTAAACGAGTTCATCGCGTCCATTCGCGCGACGAAGGGCACAAGCAATTTCTTCCGCGACAAATACAGAAGCGCGGACGTGCTTATGATAGACGACATACAGTTCATTGCGGGCAAGGAAGCCACGCAGGAAGAAATGTTCCACACGTTCAACGACCTGTACCAGTCGAACAAACAGCTGATTATGACGTCGGACAGACCGCCGAAAGAGATACCCGATTTGGAAGAGCGCCTGCGCTCTCGTTTCGAGTGGGGTATGATTGCGGATATTCAGCCGCCCGACCTGGAAACCAGAATAGCCATATTGCAGAAAAAGGCACAGCTCGACAAGCACATACTGCCTATGGACGTTTTGACGTATATGGCGGAAAAATCGGACAAAAACATCCGCGAAATGGAAAGCCTGCTGAACAAGGTCATATTCCTTTCTATGCTGTCGGAAAAGCCGCCGACGGTGGAGCTCGTCAAGGAAGCGCTTAAAGATTACGGCGGCAAGGACGAGAGCGAGAGCATAACGGCGGACGACATCGTGGACGCGACCTGCAAATATTTCAAGGTATCGAAAGAAGATTTGACGGGCAAGAAAAAGAATAAGGAAATCGTAGAGCCCAGACAGCTGTGCATATACCTGATAACCGATATGCTGGATTTGCCGCTTGCGACGATAGGCAATATGTTCGGCGGCAGGGACCACACCACGGTAATGCACGCGCGCGACAAAATGGGCGAAAAGGTGTCCAGCGTCCAGCGCCTGAAAACGGCGGCGCAGGACATACGTAATCTGGTGAAAAGACAGTAAGCCGCAAAGTAAAATTTACGGCGGAATATGGCACATTCGCTTGACAAACATATAAAAAGACTGATATAATAGCGAAGATTGAGTTAGGAGGTTGAAAACCGTGAAACAAGATATACATCCCGATTATCACGAAGTAAAAGCCGTCTGCGCGTGCGGAGCCGAGTTTGTAACAGGCACGACGAAGAAAGGCGACGTATTGAAAGTAGACGTTTGCAGCAAATGCCATCCGTTCTATACGGGCAAACAGAAACACGTCGACAGCGGCGGAAGAATCGATAAGTTCAACAAGCGTTACGGCAATAAACAGAAGTAGGTTATTCGAAAATAAGGAACCGTTTTTTCTCGGCAGTCTTTTGACTATTGAAAGGGCGGTTCTTTTTTTATCCGAAATAAAAAACGGAGTAAAAACGGCGATTGAAAGAGCGTAAAGAAAAAAAGAAAAACGGCAAAAAGGAAAAGCGCGTAAAAAAGACGCTGATAGGCGGACAGGCGCTTATGGAAGGCGTGCTTATGCGCGGAAGGACGGCGGAAGCAATGGCGGTCAGAACGCCCGACGGCGGCGTGGCTCTGCAGACGCGCAGACTGCCCTCGAAGGGCGGCTGGTATAGACGCGTTCCGATTCTGCGCGGCGTGGTGTCCTTTGTCATAAGCCTGGTCGGCGGAATGAAAGCGCTGTTTGCGTCGGCAAAGGTCAGCGGCGAAGAAGACGAAACCCCCGGCGGCGGAGCAATGTTTTTCGCCGCGTTTCTCGGCGTGGTCCTTGCCGTCGGACTGTTCATACTCCTGCCGTCATTTTTGACGTCGCTCATAGAAAGGGCGGTCAAACTTACGCCGCTCGTTTCGGGACTCATAGAGGGCGGAATAAGAATATTGCTGTTTATAGGCTATCTTCTGCTCGTGTCGCGTATGAAGGACATCCGCCGCACGTTTATGTACCACGGCGCCGAGCACAGAACAATCAACTGCTATGAAAAGGGAATGGAGATGACGGTGGAGAACGTGCAGAAATGCTCGACGCGCCACAACCGCTGCGGAACGACCTTTCTGTTTTTGGTGGTGATAATAAGCATATTGACTTTTGCGCTGACCAATTGGCTGCTGTCGCTCACGGGTCTGGAAATTATGAGCAACGCGTTTATCAGAATGGGCGTGCGGCTGGCACTCTTGCCGATAGTCGCAGGCGTGTCGTACGAAGTGCTTCGCTTTTTGGCGTGGCTGCCCGACAACGCGTTCGTCAATATCCTGCGCGCGCCGGGGCTGGCTCTGCAAAGACTGACGACCTATCCGCCCGACGACGGTATGGCGGAAGTGGCGTTAAAGAGCTTTCTCGCCGTGCTGGAAATGGACGAAAACCCCGAGATACGGGAAGTCAAATTTTTCGAACAGCCGTTCGAAGAAGTCAAGGCGGAGCTGACGGAAAAACTGTCGGCGGCAAATATCGACTCAAAAGAGTTCGACTATATTCTTGCGGATATCCTCGGACTCAAAAGGGAACAGCTCTTTAAGGTAACCAAACTTTCCGCGGACGATTGCCGAAAACTCAAAACAATGGTCGCGCGCAGGTGCGACGGAGAGCCGCTCGACTATGTGCTCGGGCATACGGAGTTTTACGGCGTGGATATAATAGTGAAAAGGGGCGTGCTCTGCCCGAGACCGGAAACCGAACTGCTCGTAGAGCGCGCTGTAAAGTACGCAGACGGCAGACCGCTTAAAATGCTGGATTTGTGCACGGGAAGCGGCTGTATCGCCGCCGCACTGAAAAATAGCGGCGCAGACGTTATCGCTTCCGACGCGGACGATACGGCAATCAAAATCGCGAGAGAGAATCTGGATAAACTCGGCGTCAAAGTCGTAAAGAGCGATATGCTGGAAAATATAGAAGGTAAGTTCGACGTAATCGTGACCAATCCGCCGTATATAAAGTCGGGCGATATGCTGTCGCTGCCGAAAGAAGTGAAATGCGAACCGAAGATTGCGCTCGACGGCGGAGAAGACGGCTTGAAATTCTATCGCAGGATAGCGGACGGCTTGAATAAATCGCTGAAAGACGGCGGCGCGCTGTTCGCCGAAATCGGCTATGATATAGGCGGCGGCGTATACGAAATATTTAAGGATATGTTCGAAAGCGCGGCTGTGGAAAAGGACTATTCGGGTCTGGACCGCTTTTTGATATGCACGGGCTATAAGGGCGGCGAAAACAATCAAATCGGAGAGAAACAAGAGTGAACACACAGAAATTGGAAAGCGTAGTCAAACGCTATGAAGAACTGTCGGCGCAGGCGGTGGACCCCAAAGTAATCGCGGACGTCTCGGCGTGGACGAAAATAGTCAAAGAGCAGAAGTCGCTGGAACAGATAGTGCAGACTTACGAAAGCCTGAAAAAGGCGGAAGACGACTTAAAGCAGGCGCGCGAAATAATGGCAAGCGAAACCGACCCCGAAATGAGAATGCTCGCGGAAGAAGAAGAAGCCGAGAAAAAAGACGAGGTCGCAAGAAAGGAAAACGAACTGAAAATACTGCTTCTGCCTGCCGACCCCGACGACAATAAGGATATAATAATGGAAATCCGCGGCGGCGCGGGCGGCGACGAAGCGGCGCTTTTTGCCGCCGAGCTTATGCGTATGTATAAGATGTTCGCACAGTCCAACCGCTGGAAGGTGGAAGATATCGACGTAAACGAAACCGAACTCGGCGGCGTGAAAGAAGCGGTGTTTTCCATAAGCGGCGAAAACGTGTACAGCAAGCTCAAATTCGAAAGCGGAGTTCACCGCGTACAGCGCGTGCCCGAAACGGAAACGCAGGGCAGAATCCATACGTCCACCGTGACCGTCGCCGTACTGCCGCAGGTGGAAGACGTGAACGTTCAGATAAACGAAAAGGACTTGAAGATAGACACTTACAGAAGCGGCGGCGCGGGCGGACAGCACGTCAATAAGACGGACAGCGCGGTGAGAATGACCCACCTGCCGACGGGCATAGTCGTGCAGTGTCAGGACGAAAGAAGCCAGATAAAGAACAGGGAAAAGGCAATGCGCGTGCTCAAAAGCAAGCTGTACGACTTGATGAAGCGCGAAGCGGAAGAAAAGTACGCGTCGGGCAGAAGAAGTCAGGTCGGCACGGGCGACAGAAGCGAGCGTATCCGCACCTACAACTTTCCGCAGGGCAGAGTGACCGACCACAGAATAGGCTTGACCCTGCACTCTCTCGACGCCTTCTTAAACGGCGATATCGGCGATATGACCGAGGCTTTGCGTATTGCCGACCAGACCGCAAAGCTCAACTCTGACGGCACATAAGCGGCGCATTTCGGCGTCAAACGTCGTTTCCGCTCGGGTCATTTACGCAAAGTAAACTCCCCGTCGCGGAAACTCGTTTTCCTTGAACTGCTTGCTTCTGTGCCGTCAGGGCTTTCGTGCCTTTCACGCGCTCTTTTTCTGCACGCAGTCGTTTATCCTTTTCAATCAAGCGCGCACTTTCTTAATTCCCATTTCGACCCATTCTCTCCAATGTCATTTCGACCGAAGCGCGCCTTAAAGCGCGCGAAGCGGAGAAATCCCCTGCATCAGAACGATTACAAACTCTTTCTAAATTCTCATTTCCCTTTTCTTTCTCGTTTCAGAACTTTCGCGCCTTTCACGCGCTCTCTTTCTGCACGCAGTCGTTTATCCTTTTCCTGTTTTTACTCCCGATTTTTTGTCCGCTCTTGACAAGACGAAAAATATGTGATATAGTTATAAAGGTTTTTTGAGGGAAAAAACTTTCGCAGGGAGAGATTATGAGAGAATTGAAAATAGCGATAGTGGAGGACGATAGGGAATATTCCGACAAATTGAAGGAGTATGTGTCGCGCTATGAAAATTCGCAGGAAGGCGGTCTTTTGAAGTGCCGCGTCAGCGTGTTCGAAACGGGACTGAAATTTCTGTCGGAGCTCAAAGCAGGCTGGGACATTGTGTTTATGGACATAGATATGCCCGTGCTTTCGGGAATGGACACGGCGAAAGCGCTGTACGAAAGCGACAAAAACGCCTGCATAATTTTCTGCACCAATCTGTCGCAGTACGCGATAAAGGGCTATGAAGTGTCCGCGCTCGATTTCATCGTCAAGCCGATAGACTATTCGACGTTCAAATTGAAGTTCGAACGCGCCGTAAAAAAGGCGGAAGCCAGAACGACGCAGACGCTTATAATAAAGACGTCGGACGGCATAGCCAAACTGAATACGTCGGATATTTATTATGTGGAGTGCTCGGGGCATTACCTTACTTATCACACCGCGGCGCAGAAGTACGGCGAGCGCGGCGTTATGAGTACGCTGGAAGAAAAACTGAAACCGTACGGCTTTCTGCGTTGCGTCAGCGGAATTTTGGTCAACGCCGAACACATAACGAAGATAACGCAGAACTCCGTTTTCCTGTCGGACATAGAGCTTCCGCTGTCCCGCCGCAGAAGAAAGGAATTCGTGGACGAGTATATGAACATACTTTCGAGGAAGTCCTGATATGCTGTACGAAATCTTAAATACGATTGTCAAGTTTTTTCCGTTACAGCTTCTGGTCGCCGAATTGCTGTTTGCATTCTATCTGAAAAAAAGACGGTACTTTTGGTTGCGCTTTGCAGTGCTCGTCGCCGCCTTTTTGGTCGTAAACTATTTTATCCCGTACGAGTATACGGTGATTTTAAAATGGGTGTCGTTTAAATATATAATCCTGCTCGTTATGTCGATAGGGCTTATATACGCTATGTTCGACTGCTCCTGGAAAGACGCGCTGTTCTGCGGAATGGCAGGCTATGCCGTGGAGCATATTGCCTTTTCGACAATGCTCATCGTGCGCACGGCGTTTCTGCCCGCGTGGCAGTCGTCGCAGTGGATTGCGCTGCTGCTGTATTTTCTGTCGTTCGCGGCGATATACGCCGTCTGCTGGGCGTTTTTCGGCAGGCGCGTCAAAAAGAGCAATCTCGTAAATACGAACAGCGTCAAACTGCTGGCGATGACGGCGGTCGTCGTGGTCGTCACGCAGGTGCTGTCTATGTGGCTCAACTATGCCTATCCGGGCGTGGTGATTTGTCGGATTTACGCGATATTTTCGGGCGCGCTCGCACTCCTTCTGCAGTTCAACTTCTTCCGCGAAGACGACTTGAAACACAGAAACGAAGTGCTGGAAGAGCTTTTGAAACGAAGCAGGGAGCAGTACGACATAAGCAAAGAAAATATCGATTTGATAAATATGAAGTGCCACGACATAAAGAAGAACATAGATATGCTGCTTGCGATAAAGGACGGCAAACAGCGCGAAAAACTGCGTAAAGAGCTGGAAACGAGCGTGGAGATATACGACAGCGCGATAAGGACGGGCAGCGAGCCTTTGGACATACTGCTTATGGACAAAAACCTGCGCTGCCGCAAAAACGGAATAAAATTCACCTGTATGGCGGACGGAGCCGCGCTCGACTTCTTTTCGCCGTCGGACTTATATTCGCTTTTGGGCAACGCGATAGACAACGCCATAGAGTGCGCGGAGCGCGAAAGCGAAGAAAACAGGACGATAACGCTGAAAACGCGGCGTTGCGGAGAATCTCTGATAATACATTTGGAAAATTACAGCAGCGTGAAACCGCGGTTCGAAAACGGCTTGCCGCTGACGACGAAAGGCGACAGGGCAAACCACGGTTACGGCGTGCAGAGTATGCGCTATATCGCGGAAAAGTACGGCGGCACGCTGAAAATGTGGTATGAAGACAAATATTTCAATCTCGACGTACTGTTTACCGAAGCGGTGAAAAAGGCTTCCTGAAAGGGAAGCCTTTTCCGTTTATGCCCGAAACGCCGCCGTTTGTGCCTGAAAAAATGCAGAGTGCGCCATATAAAAACCGAACTCGCCAAAACCGCCGAAAGCGCGCGCTTTTGCTGTAAACTGTCCTTGTTTCGGGCAAACCGAAAACAATAAGGAGGTTTATATGGTAAACAAGAAGAACATCGTATTTGCGGTGCTGTGGTACGCGCTGATTGTGGTAATCGCCGTCGCGCTGATTGTCGGCAACTGCATCGCAATGGATTTCCGCTCGATAATTTCGACGACGCTGAATCATCCGGAGTCGAAACTCGTTCAGCTGGAAAGCGACGAAAAAGTGGATTCGCAGTATTTCAAGAGCAAACACGGATACACGAACGACGACGCGGGCAAAGAGAAACTCCGCAGCGACGGACGCGCTCTCTGCGAAGAAATCGAAAGCGAAGGTATGGTGCTTTTGATGAACAAGGACGGCGGACTGCCGCTCGGCACGGGCAAAAAAGTCAGCCTGTTCGGTATGACTTCGGTAAACCCCGTATACGGCGGAACGGGAAGCGGCTCCATCGACACCACGCTTGCGACAAAGCCGATAGACGCGTTTAAAAACGCAGGCTTCGAAGTCAATAAGACTTTAAACGACTTCTATAACAGCTTTTTGAAGTATGACGCAAAAGGCAAACTCGACACGAAGAACTCGAAGTATATCCGCACTTCGGCGTCCATAGAAGGAAACGCCACCGTAGACTACTGCGTGAACGAGTGTCCGCAGAGCGAATATACCCCTTCGGTCAAAGAGTCCTATAAGCAATACGGCGATGCGGCGATAGTGTTCATCGGCAGAAGCGGCGGCGAAGGCAGCGACCTTTCGATGACGAACAGCGAAAGCGGAGCAAAGGGCTATCTGGCTTTGAGCAAGAACGAAGCCGATATGCTGCAAGCTATTCAGGACAGCGCGGACTTCGAAAAGATTTTCGTCGTGATAAACTCGTCCAACGCTATGGAGCTGGAATGGCTTAACGACTATTCGAAGATAAAGGCTTGCCTTTGGGCAGGCAGCGTGGGCACGACGGGATTGGATGCAGTCGCAGGCGCGTTCACGGGCAAATATAACCCCTCCGGCAGACTTGTGGATACTTATGCGGCGGATTCGCACAGCGCGCCCGCGTCGGCAAACTTCGGCTATCTGCAGTTCACCAACGCCAAGGAAACAGGTCTGGAAGACATCAACGAAGCGTATATGGGTTCGGCTCGTCAGTGGACGGCAATGAACTATGTCACATATCTGGAAGGCATATACGTCGGGTATCGTTACTATGAAACGAGATACGAAGATACCGTGCTCAAAACGGGCAACGCAAACGGAAGCGCAGGCGTATTCGGTTCGGCTTCGGGCTGGAACTATGCGCAGGAAGTGACCTATCCGTTCGGATACGGCTTGTCGTACACGACCTTCGAGTATACGGATTATAACGTAACGGCGCACGGCGGCGATTACGAAGTCAGCGTCACCGTCAAAAACACGGGAAGCGTAAGCGGCAAACACGTCGTGCAGATTTATATGCAGTCGCCGTATACCGATTACGATAAACAGAATAAGATAGAAAAAGCGGCGATAGAGCTTGTCGGCTTTGCCAAGACCGACGTCATAGAAGCAGGCAAAACGGAAACGGTCAAGATAACCGTGGACGAGGAAGAACTCCGCACCTATGACGCAAACAACGCCAAGACGTATATCCGCGACGGCGGCAGATATTACTTCACGGTCGGCAAAGACGCGCACGACGCTATAAACAACGTGCTTGCCGCCAAGGGCAAGACCACTGCCGACGGTATGGACGCAAACGGCAATGCCGCACTCGTAAAGAGCTTCGATTTGAAACAGGACCTGAACAGATTCTCGACTGCGGAAAACGACGGCAAAAAGGTAAAGATAGAAAATCAGTTCGACGAGGCGGACGTACATACTTATTATCCCGAGCTCAAATACCTGTCGAGAAGCGATTGGCAGGGAACCTATCCGACCACGGCGGTGCTTGCGGCTACCGATAAGCTTGCGGCGGCGCTGAAAAAGAGCGGCGCGGACTATGTGAAAGAGCCCGACAGAGCAAAGTATACTATGCCGACGACGGGCGCCGAAAACGGCTTGCAGCTCATCACTCTGCGCGGAGCCGATTACGACGACGAGTTCTGGGATAAACTGCTCGACCAGATGACCGTGGACGAAATGCTGTCGCTGGTTGCCTTGGGCGGCTGGAAGACTCAGCCCGTGGAAAGCGTGACCTATAAGGGAACGACCGATAAAGACGGACCGCAGGGCATAAGCGGCACGCTGGTGTCCAGCGCAGGCGAGTATAAGTGTATGGCGTATACGTCCGAAGTCGTGCTTGCTTCCACCTACAACGAAGAACTCGTGGAAAGAGTGGGACAGATGATAGGCGAAGACGGACTTATGGCAGGCATAGTCGGCTGGTACGGACCGGCAATGAACACGCACCGCACGCCGTTTGTCGGACGCTCGTTCGAGTATTTCTCGGAAGACGGCTTCGTCGGCGGCAAGATAGCGGCGGCGGAAGTCCGCGGAGCGCGCTCTATGGGTATGTATACCTATTGCAAGCACTTCGCGCTGAACGACCAGGATACGAACAGAAAGGGGCTTGCCACGTTTGCAAACGAGCAGAGCATAAGAGAGATATATCTGACCCCGTTCGAGTTTGCCGTAAGAGAAGGCAAATCCAACGCGATAATGACGTCGCATAACCGTATCGGAACGGAATGGGCGGCGGCAGACGAAGGACTCAATATCAAAGTATTGCGCGACGAATGGGGCTTTGTCGGACACGTAGTCACCGACTATGCCGGAACGCTGAACTATCAGTACACGGCGCACGCGGTAATGGGCAGAAACTTTATGCTCGCGTCGGCGGCAAAGGCAAAGAGCAATCTCGAACCGTATAAGGACGACCCGTACATAATGTCGCAGGTGCGCGATATATGCCACGACATACTGTACAGCGGCGTCAACTCGGCGGCTATGAACGGCGTGGACCAAAACACGCGCGTGGTGAAGATAATGCCGCTTTGGATGGTATGGCTGATAATACTCGACGTGGTCGTAGGACTTATGCTTCTTGCAGGCGCGGGACTGACGACGTGGATGTGCTTCTTCCGTAAGCGCACCGCCGCGGCGAAGTAATCGGCAAAATAAAACAGCCCTCAAAAAACTTGCAATAGAGCAGACTCGGACCGTGAGCATAATCGCTTGCGGTCCTTGTCGTTTTATAAAAAACAATCGGCGCGGATTATTGACTTTTACGCCGTCGTCTGCTAATATAAAAACATAAGCTTCAAAGGAGAACGCATTATGATACTGTCTGTCGGAGAAATCACGCAGGATATATACTTAAACGACGAAAACGGCACCTTCGAAATAAAGGTGGGCGGCGCGCCGTTCAATCTGGCGGTCGCGCTCAAAAAACTCGGCGCAAAGGTCGGGTTTTACGGCTGTGTCGGCGGCGACGGCTTCGGACGTAAGGTTTCGGAAAAAATAAGCGACTATAAACTCGACTTTCTCAAACTCGATTGCAGAAAGGACGCAAACACCCCGACCGTATTCATCCGCAATCGCGGCGACGAAGTGGAGTTCACGCCGTTTTGCAAAATGACGAGCGATAAATATTTGAAGTACGAAAGCATAAAAGAAGTCGCAAAAATGTGCGATATAATCCACTTCGGCTCGCTGATGTTTGCCGAAAGCAGGGGCAGAAAGTTCGCTTACGAAACAATGGAGGAGGCCGAAAAGCACGGCTGCAAAATGTCTTTCGACGCCAACCTGCGCGACGGCGTGTTTTCGTCGGTAAAAGAAGCAAAGAAGATATACCGCGATTTGTTTTCGCGCGTCGACTTCGTGAAGTTTTCGCAGGCGGAAATTCTGACGCTGTTCGATACGGACGATATGGATACCGCCGTGCGCGAAATGAGCAGGTATAAAAAGACCTTTTTCGTAACGCTGGGCAGAAACGGCAGTCTTTGGTGCAGAAACAATACCGTGAAAAAAATCGACGCGATAAGCGTCGACAGTATAGACCCGACGGGTGCGGGCGATGCGTTCTTTGCAGGCGTGCTGTCGCAGTTGGACGGCAAACGCGACCTGTCCGAATCCGATATAGACCGCGCCGCAAGATACGGAAATATCTGCGGAGCTTTGACCACTCTCAAAAAGGGAACCTGCGAGGCAAGCCCGACGAAAGAGCAGGCGGAAAAATATTTGAAATAAAAGAGTTTATTTCTTTCCGAACAGTCGGCTCAAAATATTGCGCTTCGGGCTTCTGACCGAAGCTTTTGCTTTTGTTGCGACGGGCGCTTTTGCCGTATCTTCGGGCTTTTCCTCGGTCGGCTTAACCGCCGCCGTATTCTCCTTGACTGCGTAACGGGTATCCCTGCTTGTCTGCCTTACAGCAGGCTTTTCGCTCATATCGGCGGACGGGACCGGCTTTTGCGCGACAACCGCTTTGGGAAGGGGCGGCTTTTCTTCGACGGGGGACTGCACGGTGCGGCGCATAAGCGCGTTTCTCGGATTGTAAAGTCCGGCAATCATCTGCGAAACGTCGCGGTAACGGTTCTTTGCAAGCACCGCCAGAGCCTTCATAAGCGCGGCTTCCTGACCGGGGTTTATGTCCGCGCCCAAATCCGACGGGCGCACTATGGTGTCCTTGTACATACGCTGTATGCTCTCGGGCGGAAGCTGTCCAGTAATGCAGAAATACAGCGTCACGCCCAAGGCGTAAACGTCCGTCCAGGGACCTTGCTCGCCGTGCGTGCGGTACTGTTCTTCGGGGGCAAACCCCTGCTTCAAGACAATGGACAGCGACTTGCCGTCGAGATTGGACTGCTTCGCCGCGCCGAAGTCTATAAGCTTGACTTGATTGTATTTCGTTATGATAATGTTGTCGGGGGAGATGTCTCGGTGAATAAGCCCCGTCTTGTGGACCTCGACGAGAGAGTCCATAACGGGACGCATAATGTTGAGAATCTCGTCCATAGACACCTTGCCGCCCTTGCGCTGCATATACTTTTTCAAAGATATGCCGTCGAGATATTCCATAACGATATACGCCGTGCCGTTCGCGGAAAAGAAATCGCGCACGTTGACGATACCGGACAGATTCTTGATTTTGGCAAGATTTTTGGCTTCTTCTATAAAACGCTTCAAACCGCGGTTGGACGCCGCCTGAAGATTTTTCGCATTGATAATGACGCTGTTCGACTTGGGCACTCTGCTGACGTAACCGCTGGGGAAATACTCCTTAATGGCGACCTTAATGCCGCAGGTCATATCCCAGGCAAGATAGGTTATGCCGAAACCGCCCTCGCCGAGAGCTTTGCCGATTAAATATTTGCCGTTCAAAACATTCCTTTGCGGCAGGTGGTGCAAAGGAGAGGGCGTATCGTCGGCGTGTTTTTTGCATCTGACGCATACCCGCGACGCGTCGAGGTCGCCGAAACAGTAAAGGCATACGTTTTTGTTGGTTCGCATTTTGACCATACTCGAAGTAACGTTTGAAAAGAATTATTCCACAACCATAGCCGCAATAACGGAATAGTTGTCGTTATGCTTGTTTACCCGCTGTAAAAGCCGCGCTTCCATACGCGCGATATACTCCGACGGAGTGCTGGACGTCAAGAAGTCGACTTCCATTTCCTCGTCGTAGACGTACTCCCAGAACCCGTCGGAACAGATGACGATTGCGTCGCCGGGGCGCAGAGACTCGGGGATAATCTCGCAGTCGGGAGCTATGTAATAGTCGGAACCCAAAACGCGCGTGAGCTTGTTCTGGTCCTTGTGATTTCTGATTTGCGCCAGCGGAATCTGACCCATATCCACTGCGGCGCGCGCAAGGGAGTGGTCGCGCGTCTGGAACAAAATCTTGCCGTCTCTTATGATGTACGCGCGCGTATCGCCTATATGAGCTATGACCGTGCCTTGAAGATTGGTGACGACGGCGGCGACGGTGGTACAGCTGGAACGAATGGTCGGGTTCTGTTCTTTGAAACCGACGACGTAATTGTGCGCTGTCTGAACATAGGCTTTTACGACGTCGGGGAGAAAGGCGCGGACGTGACCGTCCGTACTTTCCTTGACGAGCTTGTATGTCTCCACGATTTTAGTGGCGCATAAGCGGCTGGCGACTTCGCTGCCGACGTAGGAGCCCAATCCGTCGCAAACGACAAGACAGGCGTCGTTTTCGGTTGCGTCGTAAGCGACGTAATCTTGATTATAATCTCTGCCGCCTTGCTTGCAAAGGCTGTTTACAAGAATCTTCATAGCTTTCTCCGTATAGGTATATGACGATTATAACATATGCGCGACAAAAAATCAAGCGTTTACGGGGAAAGACGCGTTAAAGGCATAACCGCTTCGGTTTTGAATGTGCAAATCATTCCAAATCATTGACTTGTGTAAGAATAAATGCTATAATTATATCGCAATCGTATGAAAATCGGAGGTATAGTCTTTTGAGCGGTAAAGTATCGGTCATAATGGGTTCCAAAAGCGACTTGGAAGTCGTCAAACCCTGCCTTAAAGTATTGTCGGAATTCAACGTGGAATACGAAATTCACGTATATTCGGCGCACAGAACGCCGGAAGAAGCGTGCAGTGCGGCGGCGAATGCGGCAAAAAACGGAATAGAAGTCATAATCGGCGTTGCGGGAAAAGCGGCGGCGCTTGCAGGCGTGCTTGCCGCGCATACCTCTCTGCCCGTAATAGGTCTGCCCGTTGCGACTTCGATGATGGGCGGTCTGGACAGCCTGCTTTCCACCGTGCAGATGCCGTCGGGCGTGCCCGTGGCAACCGTGGCGGTAAACGGCGGAGAAAACGCAGGACTTTTGGCGGTCCGCATACTGTCGGTAAAATATCCCGACCTCAAAACCAAGCTGGACAGGCATAGAAAGGCTATGCACGAGAAAACGCTGGAAAACGATAAAGCCCTTGCGGCGGAACTGAAATAAAGAGGCGCACCCTCTTTATTTGTCTTGTTACGATAAAATCACGAAATAAAGTTTTTACCCGAAATAAAATCGGGAAAAGGAGAATACATAATGAAGTTTACCAAGAAACAGCAGCTTTACGAAGGAAAAGCGAAAAAAGTCTGGGCAACCGATATCGACGAAGTCGTGCTCGTGGACTACAAGGACGACGCGACCGCTTTCAACGGTCTGAAAAAAGGCACGATAACGGGCAAGGGCGTCGTGAATAACAGAATGAGCAATCATATGTTCAAACTGCTGGAAAAGCAGGGCGTGCCCACGCACTATGTGGAGCAGATTTCCGACAGGGAAACGCTCGTGAAGAAGGTGCAGATTGTGCCGCTCGAAGTGATAATAAGAAACATAGCGGCAGGCTCTATGTCCAAACGCCTCGGCATACCCGAAGGCAAGGCGCTTTTGACGCCCGTTTTGGAGTTTTCCTATAAGAACGACGACTTGGGCGACCCTATGATAAACGACTATCACGCGCTTGCAATGGGGCTTTGCACGAAGGAAGAATTAAAGACGATAACCGAAATGGCGTTCAAGGTCAACGCGTTTATGGTCGATTATTTCAAGAAACTCAATATCGACTTGGTGGACTTCAAAATCGAGTTCGGCAGACTCAAAGACGGCACGGTGATTCTTGCCGACGAAATCAGCCCCGACACCTGCCGTTTCTGGGACAGCACGACCAAGGAAAAGCTGGACAAAGACCGCTTCCGCCGCGATATGGGCGGGGTGGAGGAGGCGTATGCTGAAATGATGCGCCGATTAGGTTTGTCCTGACGTCGGCTTATAAGCGTCGCATTTCTGTGTCAAGCGGCGCATTTTCTCGGGTCACGTACAAGAAGTACGCTCCCGCTCGCAAATGCTTGCTTTCCTTGAACTGCTCGCTTCTAATCCGACTGTTCACATAATGTCATTCCTTGAACTGCTCGTTTCTCTGCCGTCAGTTTCCCACTGTCATTTCGACCGAAGCACACGTTAGTGTGCGAAGCGGAGAAATCCCCTGCATCAGAACGAACACAATCTGTTTCGCAATCTGTCGTCGGCTTATAAGCGGCGCATTTCTGTGTCACCCCTAAAAAAACAACCACTCTCAAAACCGAAAGGAGAAAAACAAATGTCAATCGATTACAAACAGGCAGGCGTAGACGTTACGCGCGGATATAAGGCTGTGGAGCTTATGAAGAAGCACACGAAATCGACGTTCGACGAGAATGTGCTCGGCGACTTGGGTTCGTTCGGCGGCTTTTACTCCATAGAAAACAGCGGCTTGAAAAATCCCGTGCTCGTGTCGGGAACGGACGGCGTGGGAACCAAGCTCAAATACGCATTCATTGCAGACAAGCACGACACCGTCGGCATAGACTGCGTGGCGATGTGCGCCAACGACGTCGTGTGTCAGGGCGCAAAACCGCTGTTCTTTCTGGACTATCTGGCAGTCGGACGGCTCTATCCGGAGACTGCGGAAAAGATAGTGTCGGGCGTGTGCGAAGGTTGCCGTCAGGCAGGCTGCGCGCTCATAGGCGGCGAGACTGCGGAAATGCCGGGCTTTTATCCCGACGGCGAATACGACCTTGCAGGCTTCTGCGTCGGCATAGTGGACAGGGAGAAGATAATAAACGGCAAGAACATAAAGGCAGGAGACGCGCTTGTCGGTATAGCGTCGAGCGGCGTGCACTCCAACGGTTACAGTCTGGTGAGAAAGCTGTTCGGCGAGAACGCCAAGCAGTTGGAAAAATACGACGACAGACTTAAAAAGACCTATCTCGACGCGCTGTTGACGCCGACCAAAATCTATGTCAAGACCGCGCTTACCGTATCTAAAGAGTTCGAGATAAAGGGCATAGCGCACATCACGGGCGGCGGCTTTATCGAAAACATACCGCGCATATTCCCGAAAGGTATCGGGTGCGAAATCGACACGGCGTCCTATTCCCGTTCGCCGCTGTTCGATATGCTGCAGGAGCGCAGCGGTCTCAAAAAAGAACAGATGTACAATACGTTCAATATGGGTATCGGAATGGTGTTCTGCGTGGCGCAGGATATCGCAAAAGACGTCGTAAAACGCCTTAACGAACTCGGCGAAAGCGCGTATATAATAGGAAAGACGACGCAGGGCGAAGGAGTAACCCTGCTTTGACGAAAGAGCAAACGAAAATGAAAAAACTCGTCTATCTCGTCAGCGGCGGCGGCACCAATATGCAGGCGGTGCTGGACGCCATCGACGGCGGCGAAATAAACGCCGAGAGCTTGGAAATAATTTCGTCCAACCACGAAGCGTACGCGCTGGAGCGCGGCAGAAAAAAAGGCATACCGACCAAGGTTTTCGCCAAAGCCGACTTCGGCGGCGACGGGGCAAAGCGCGACGAAGCAATGCTGAAAGAGCTGAAAAGACTAAACCCCGACTACATTCTGCTGGTCGGCTATCTCGGCATACTTTCCAAAGAGATTGTGGACGGGTTCAAAGGCAGACTAATAAACATACATCCTGCACTGCTGCCGAAGTTCGGCGGCAAGGGCTTTCACGGTCTCAACGTGCATAGGGCGGTAATAGCCGCAGGCGAAAAGGAGAGCGGCGCCACCGTGCACTATGTGGCAAACGATATAGACACGGGCGAGATAATCCGCCAAAAGAGTATCCCCGTGAAAAAGGACGACACGCCCGAAAGCTTGGCAAAGCGCGTGCTGGACGAGTGCGAGCATCCGCTTTTGGTCAGCGTCGTAAAAGATTTGTGCAACAAGTAAAAAAAGATATCGCCGCAAAAGCGGAAAAGGAGTACATAATGAAGAAAAGAGCTCTTATAAGCGTAAGCGACAAGACGGGCGTCGTGGAGTTTGCCGAGAACCTTCAAAAGCTCGGCTACGAGATAATTTCGACGGGCGGCACGGCAAAGGCGCTTAACGACGCAGGCATAAAGACGATAGGCATAAGCGATATAACGGGCTTTCCCGAATGTCTGGACGGCAGAGTAAAGACCCTGCATCCGGCAGTGCACGCGGGACTTTTGGCGCGCCGCGGCGACAAAGAGCATATGAAGCAGCTTCAAAAGCTCGGCATCGACCCCATAGATATCGTGTGCGTCAATCTCTATCCGTTCAAAGCCACGATAATGAAAGAGGGCGTGAGCAAGGAAGACGCCGTGGAAAACATCGACATCGGCGGACCGACTATGATAAGGGCGGCGGCAAAAAACTATCAGGACGTGGCTGTCGTCGTAGACCCGAGAGATTACAATGAAGTCATAGAAAGACTCAAAAACAATACGATGGATTTGACGTACAGAATGACGCTTATGTATAAGGTGTTCCGCCATACCGCCGAGTACGACAGCCTTATATCGGGCTACCTTGCCGAACAGCTCGGCATAGAGTTCCCCGAAACGGTGACGTACGCATACGAAAAGGCGCAGGAACTGCGTTACGGCGAGAACCCTCATCAGCGCGCGGCGTTTTACCGCGAAGCCCTGCCCGTGGAAGGCAGTCTGCCTATGGCGAAACAGCTCCACGGCAAAGAGCTTTCCTTCAATAACATAAACGACGCGGCAGGCGCAATCGAGCTTGTTAAAGAGTTCGACGAGCCCTGCGTGGTGGCAAGCAAGCACACCAACCCCTGCGGCGTGGCGACGGCAAAGGACATATACACCGCCTATATGCGCGCATACGAGTGCGACCCCGTCAGCATTTTCGGCGGCATAGTGGCTTGCAACAGAGAAGTGGACGCCAAGACCGCCGCGGAAATGAGCAAGATATTTCTGGAAATAATAATCGCGCCGTCGTTCACCGAAGAAGCAATGAAGATACTCACGGTCAAACCCAACGTGAGAATATTGCAACTCGACGTCACCAAACAGCCGAAGAAAAAGATTTACGATATGAAGAAAGTGGCAGGCGGACTGCTCGTGCAGGATAAGGACAACACGCTGTACGACGAAAACGACGTCAAAATTGTCACGAAGAAAAAACCGACCAAGGCGCAAATCGAACAGATGAAGTTCGCGTATAAAGTGGTCAAGCACACGAAGTCCAACGCCATAGTCGTGGCAAACGACTTTGCGGCGATAGGCGTGGGCGGCGGACAGACCAACCGCATATGGGCGGCAGGACAGGCGATAGAGCGCGCAGGCGAAAAGGTCAAAGGCGCGGTGCTCGCGTCCGACGCATTCTTCCCGTTCTCCGACTGCGTGGAGCTGTGCGCCAAGGCAGGTATCTCGGCGATAATCCAGCCGGGCGGCTCGATACGCGATAAGGACAGCATAGACGAGTGCGACAAGCACGGCATAGCTATGATATTCGTGGGTTCGCGCCACTTCAAGCACTGATAAAAAACCGCAGACTTCGGATATAAGGAGAAGCCAATGGAAAAGAAGAACATACTGATAGTCGGCGGCGGCGGCAGAGAGCACGCCATAGCCTGGAAGCTCAAACAGTCGAAGCGCGTCGGCAAGCTGTACGCCATTCCCGGCAATGCCGGCATAGCGTCAATCGCCGAGTGCGTTTCGGACGTAAAGGCGACCGATATAGATAAGATAGTCGAGTTCGTGGACAGCCGCCCCGACATATATATGACGGTGGTCGCACCCGACGACCCTCTTGCAATGGGGCTTGTAAACAGACTCAACGAAAGGGGTCACAGGGCGTTCGGACCGACGAAAGAAGCGGCGATTATCGAAGCGAGCAAGGCTTTTTCCAAGGACCTTATGAAAAAGTACGGCATACCGACTGCGAAATACGAAGTGTTCGACAGCGCGGAAAAAGCCAGAGAGTATGTAAAGACCTGTGATATACCCGTGGTTTTGAAAGCCGACGGACTTGCGCTCGGCAAGGGCGTGCTTATCTGCACGACGAGAGAGCAGGCGTTAAGCGGCGTGAAGGAGATAATGGAAGACAAGGCTTTCGGCGCGGCAGGCGGCAAAATGGTCGTCGAAGAATTCTTAAACGGCGAAGAAGTCTCCGTGCTGGCGTACTGCGACGGCGAAACGGTAAAGCCTATGCCGGCAAGCCGCGACCATAAGCGCGCTCTCGACGGCGATAAGGGGCTCAATACGGGCGGTATGGGCGCGTTCAGCCCCGTGCCGATGTACACGCAGAAGCTCAAAGAGAAAGCCGAAAAAGAGATTTTCGTCCCCACCGTCAAGGCAATGAAGAAAGAGGGCAGACCGTTTAAAGGCGTGCTGTATTTCGGGCTTATGGTGTGCGGCGAGAATATAAAAGTGCTGGAATACAACGCGCGCTTCGGCGACCCCGAAACGCAGGCGGTACTGCCGAGATTGAAAACCGACCTTTTGGACGTGTTCGACGCCACGATAGACGGCACGCTCGATAAACTGAATATAGAGTATTCGGCTGACGCCTGCGTCTGCGTCGTCGCGGCAAGCGGCGGCTATCCCGAAAAGTACGAAAAGGGCAAGGTCATCGACTTCGGAAACAGCGAAAAACTTGCCACGGTGTTCCACGCAGGCACGGCAGTCTGCAAGGAGTGCGGCAAAATCGTGACCAGCGGCGGCAGAGTGCTCGGCATAACCGCTCTCGGCAAAGACCTCAAAGAAGCACGGGCGAAAGCCTATGCCGCGGTGAAAGAGGTTGGGTTTGAAGGGATGTATTACCGCTCCGACATCTGTTCTGTCGGCATATAAACTTCGCATTTCTGCGTCAAGCGGCGCATTTTCTCGGGTCACGTACAAGAAGTACGCTCCCGCTCGAAAATGCTTGCTTTCCTTGAACTGCTCGTTTCTCTGCCGCCAGAATACTGTGTACTCGGCACACACTATTCTCGTGCCATTACACTGTCATTTCACCATTCTTTTTTCCCAATGTCATTTCGACCGAGCGTTAGCGAGCGGAGAAATCCCCTGCATCAGAGCGAGCACAGGCGTTCTCCAATAAGTCCCCCTTATAAACAGTAAAAACATTTTCAAAGGCTAAAAGCCGAAGGAGAATATTTTGTCTATTAAAAGAATTTACGTAGAGAAGAAACACGGCGAGAGAGTGGCGGCGCAAAAGGTGCGCGGCGACGTCGAAACCGTACTCGGAATAGAAACCAAGGACGTGCGCTTGTTTTTGCGCTATGACGTCGAAGGGTTAAGCGACGCCGACTTCGACGCGGCGGTCAAAAACGTGTTTTCCGAGCCTCCCGTCGATACGGTATACCTCGGCGAACTGCCGAAGCTGGACGGCTATAAAGTGTTCGGCACGGAATATCTGCCGGGACAGTACGACCAAAGGGCGGACAGCGCGGCGCAGTGCGTACAGCTTCTGACAATGGGCGCGCGCCCCGAAATCCGCACGGCGACCGTGTATGCGATTGCAGGCGTGGACGCGGACGATATGCAGAGAATAGAGAAGTATCTCGTCAACCCCGTGGAAGCAAGACTCTGTTCGTTCGAAATGCCGGACAGCTTAAAAGCCAAGGTGGCGTCGCCCGACGCGGTGCGGCTGGTGGACGGCTTCAACGAAATGGACAAGTCGGAAATAGAGCAATACCGCAAAAGTATGGGCTTTGCTATGAGCACGGCGGACCTGCTGTTCGTGCAGGCGCACTATAAAAGCGAAAACCGTCAGCCCACCGAAACCGAACTCAAAGTCATAGACACCTATTGGTCGGACCACTGCCGCCACACGACCTTTTTGACGACGTTGGAAAACGTCAAGATAAAGTCGGATATGCCGGAAATAACGCAGGCATACGAAACCTATTTGAGACTGTTCAACTCTCACTATAAGGGCAGAGCGGATAAATATCCCTGCCTTATGGACATAGCCACTATGGGCGCGAGAGAGATAAAGGCAAGGGGCGGTCTGGACAATTTGGACGCGTCCGAAGAAATAAACGCCTGCTCGATAAACGTGACGGCGGACGTAAACGGCAAAAGCGAAGACTGGCTGGTTATGTTCAAAAACGAAACGCATAACCACCCGACGGAGATAGAACCGTACGGCGGCGCGGCGACCTGCTTGGGCGGCGCGATAAGAGACCCGCTGTCGGGGCGCTCGTACGTCTATCAGGCAATGAGAATAACGGGCGCGGCGGACATCAACGCGCCGATAGAAAAGACGATGAAAGGCAAACTGCCGCAGAGAGTGATAAGCAAAACGGCGGCGGCAGGCTTCTCGTCTTACGGCAACCAGATAGGACTTTCCACCGGGCTCGTAAGGGAAATGTACCATTCGGGCTATGTCGCCAAACGTCTGGAAACGGGCTACGTAGTCGGTGCCGCACCCAAGGAGAACGTCATAAGAGAAGTCCCCGAAGCGGGCGACGTCGTGCTATTAATCGGCGGCGAAACGGGCAGAGACGGCTGCGGCGGAGCCACGGGTTCGAGTAAGATTCACACCGTCCACTCTTTGGACAGCTGCGGCGCGGAAGTGCAGAAGGGCAATCCGCTGACCGAAAGAAAGATACAAAGACTTATGCGCGACAAGTCGTTCACGACGCTCGTCAAGCGCTGCAACGACTTCGGCGCGGGCGGCGTGTCCGTCGCAATCGGAGAGCTTTCTCCCGGACTTGACATAGATTTGGACGCCGTACCCAAAAAGTACGCAGGACTGTCGGCGACCGAGCTTGCCATATCGGAATCGCAGGAGAGAATGGCGGTCGTCGTCGCGGCAAAGGACGTGGATAAGGCGACCGAAAAATGCGCAAAGGAAAACCTTTCGGCAACCGTAGTCGCAAAAGTCACCGACACCGCAAGAATGAGAATGTACTGCGGCGGCAGAGTGGTCGTGGATTTGCCGAGAAAGTTTTTGGACTCCAACGGAGCCAGACAGACGGCAAAGGTCACGATAAAGGAAAACGCGCCCGAGTTTATGGGCAGTCTGAATAAGGAAAGACAGAGCCTGTTCAATAAGGGCGACTATGCCGCGCTGTTGAAAAATATATTGGCGGACGAAAACGTCTGCTCTCAGAAAGGTCTGGGCGAAACGTTCGACGGCAGTATCGGCGCAGGCTCGGTGCTTATGCCGTTCGGCGGCAAAACCCAGCTCACTCCAGCTCTTGCTATGGCGGCAAAACTCCCCGTCGAAAACGGCGACACAAACACCGTCACCGTTTCGGCATACGGCTGCAATCCCGCGCTTATGTCGTTAAGCCCGTTCGTCGGCGCACAGTATTCGGTCATACTCTCCGTAATAAAGGCAGTAGCGGCAGGCGCGCCGTTCGAGAGCATACGCCTGACTTTCCAGGAGTTTTTCGAAAGACTGTACGACGAGCCCGAACGCTGGGGCAAACCTATGAGCGCACTGCTCGGCGCGCTCGACGCACAACTCCGCTTCGGTCTTGCCGCGATAGGCGGAAAGGACTCTATGAGCGGCACATTCGAAAAAACCGACGTACCGCCCACACTCATATCGTTCGCGCTCGGCGTGGGCAGAGCCGACGAGATAATCGACAACGTGCTCAAAAGAGCGGGGCAGAAAGTGTATAGATACCGCCTTGCGAGAAAGGAAAACGGCATAATAGACTATGAAGAACTCATACGCTTCTTGAAACTTCTGCACGGCGAAATAGCGAGAAAACGCGTGGACTATGTGTCCGTCGTGGAAGACGGCGGCGCACTCGGCGAAGTCGTGAAAAGCTGTCTGGGCGAAGGTCTCGGCTTTGCCGTAAACGGCGTGAAAAAGGATTTCTTCACGCCCGAGCTCGGAGATGTCCTGCTTTCCTGCGCCGACCCCGAAGACTTCGTCGGCTACGATTTGGAGCTTATCGGCTTCACGACAAACGAGCCTACAATCAAAATAGGGTGCAAGTTCAAGCCTATGAGCTGCGACGAGTATATTTACTCGGGCGGAAAGGATTTGCCGCTGGAAGACGCACAGAAGGCGTTTACGGGCACGTTCGAGAATATATATCCGACAACCGCCCCTGCAAAAGGCGCCGTAGCAAACGCAAATTACGACAGGGGACAGAGCATAAAATGCGCGGCGAAGATAAGCGGAAAGGCAGTGCCGAAAGTGTTTATCCCCGTGTTCCCGGGCAACAACTGCGAATACGACGTCGCCAAGAGATTTGCCGTCGCAGGCGGTCAGCCCATAGTGTACGTCGTCAGAAACCGCACGCCGCAGGAGATTGACGAGTCCGTCAAGGAAATGGCGAAGCTCATAAAGGAATGTAAGATAATCGCGTTCCCCGGCGGCTTCACGGGCGGCGACGAACCGGACGGAAGCGGCAAATTCATCGCCACGACTTTCCGGAACAAACGCCTGTCCGACGCCGTCAACGACCTGTTGAAAAACCGCGACGGTCTTGCGCTCGGAATCTGCAACGGTTTTCAGGCGCTCGTCAAAATGGGTCTGCTGCCGTTCGGCGAGATAGGCGAGCTCACCGACGAGAGCGCGACGCTGACCTTCAATAATATAGGCAGACACGTCTCCACCGTATCGAGAATACGCGTGGCGTCCAACTTAAGCCCGTGGCTGAACAACGTCAAGGTCGGCGAAGTCTATAACGTGGCGGTATCCCACGGCGAAGGACGCTTCTCGGCAAACGACGCCGTCGTGAAAAAACTAATCGAAAACGGACAGATTGCCACGCAGTACTGCGACTTCGACGGCAACGCGACAATGACGTCGCCGCACAACCCCAACGGCTCGGTTTATGCGATAGAGGGCATAACGGGACCGGATGGCAGGGTATACGGCAAAATGGGTCACAGCGAGCGTATCGGCACCAACCTTATGAAAAACGTGTCGGGCGAAAGCGATATGAAGATTTTCGAAGCAGGCATTTCCTACTTCAAGTAATGGGAGAGCACGGCATAATCACTTCTTTCAAAACCCCCGAACATATTTAAATGCACGCACTTAAAAACGGGACGCAAAACCGCGCCCCGTTTTTTTTCTGCCCACGCGCCGCACCAGAAAACCCCGAAATTTTCGCCGTCTTTTCGGAAAAAGCAAAAAATGACTTGAAATTTTTTTCGCACTGTGTTATAATGACGCTATGCTGATAAGTGTTTCCAAAACGGTACTCGGCTTACTGCCGCCTCTGCTCACGTCGCTCGTGTCCGTGGGCGTATCCGCCGTGTTGATATATTTTTCGGTAAAGCTGATAAAGCGGCAGTTCAAAATCTACAATTCCATAAGGCTGGTGGAGCTGAAAAGCAGCAAACTGCGCTATTGGGCGTTCCTGCTTTTAATAGGCTTTTTCATATTCTATCTGACAAGCCAGATATTCGACCCCGAAGCGCCCGAAAGAGAGATTATGAACGCCGTGTTCGGAATGAAGAATTGGGAGTACAATCTGACGCTGACCTTTGCGGTGCTTATGTGTTTAAGCGCGGCACTGCTGTTTTTGACGCTGGCATTGAGTAAAAGCGCGGTCGTAGACAAGGGGATATATACGGAGTTTTCCTATATCGATTGGTACCACGTCCACGACTATATCATAGACGAAGACAGGGGCATAGTCATACTTTCGTCCAATAAGGATACGTTCCAGACCTTAAAGGGAACGACGCCGCCTATGAAAGTTGCGGCAAACGACATACCGAAATTGAAGTTCATATTGAATAAGAACAAGAACAAGTTTTCGGGCTTGGACGACGATATGCTCGGCTCTGCAAACCGTTGGTAAAAAAGCCGATAAACGCATAAATAATATATAAAACGCATAAACCGAAAGAAAGAGAATAAAAAAGGAGACGGCAATGGCAATACCCAAAGCGCAAGTCAGACGACGTGCAAAAAGCGAACCGGAAAAAGCCGCGCTGAAAGAGCGCGTGCGAAGTATGAAAGCGTCTTTGGATGCGCCGAAGTATGTCGGCGGCGAAGAAGAACTCATACCGTTTTCCTGGCGCTATCCGCTGACGCCGCTCGACGGCAAACATAAAATGACGAAGGTATACCGCGAAGCAGTGGAGCTGGAAAAGGCTCTCACTTTCCGCGATAAGTAAAAACGGAGTACATAATTGATTAAATCACTGCTGCTCAAACTGAAAGACGCTCTGATATCCGTCGCGCCCGTCGCGCTGATTGTGATAGTGCTTTCGTTCACGCCGCTGCTCGATTTTACGGCAAAAGAACTGATTGTGTTTTCGGTTTCGGCGGTGCTTTTGATAATAGGTATCGCGCTGTTCAATCTCGGCGCCGACCTTGCGATGACGCCTATGGGCGAGCATACGGGCGCAGGACTTACAAAGTCCAAAAAGATGTTCATACTGCTGTTTGTGTGCTTCATAATGGGCGTGCTGATAACGATAGCCGAACCCGACCTTTCCGTGCTTGCGGGGCAGGTGTCGGCGGTTATGAACGGCACACTGCTCATATTCACGGTCGGCGCGGGCGTCGGACTTTTTCTGCTGCTTGCAGTACTCAAAATAGTGTTTCGGAAAAACCTTTCGCAAATGCTGATGTTTTTCTATATGGTGCTGTTTGCGCTCTGCGCGCTGCTTATGGACGGCAAGGCGGAGTTTCTGCCGCTCTCGTTCGACAGCGGCGGCGTGACCACGGGTCCGATAACGGTGCCGTTCATAATGTCGCTCGGCGTGGGAATATCGACGACGATAGGCGGCAGAAACGCTCGGGAAAACAGCTTCGGTCTCGTCGCGCTCTGCTCGATAGGACCTATGCTTGCGGTGGTGATACTCGCGCTTTTCTCCAAGGGCAGTATGAGCTACACTCTGCCCGATTTTTCCATAGAAGCCAATTTGGGTATCGGAATGTGGAAAACGGTGCTGGAAACGGTGTTCGACGTAACGAAGGCGCTCGGACTGATTGCGCTGTTTTTCGTGATTTTACAGCTTGCCGTGCTCAAACTCCCGAAAGCCAAAATCATTCAGATAGTCATAGGCATAGTCTATACGTTCATAGGGCTTGTCATATTCCTGACTTCCGTCACCGTCGGGTTTATGCCGATAGGCTTCAAAATGGGGCAGGAAATAGCCTCGGGCGGCAAAGTCCTGCTCGTGATTGTGGGACTGGTGCTCGGCGCGGTCGTCGTGCTTGCCGAGCCTGCCGTGCACGTTTTGAATAAACAGGTCGAAGAAGTTACGGACGGCGGCGTGAAGAAAATCGAAATGATGATTGCGCTTTCCGTCGGCGTAGGGCTGTCTATCGCGCTGTCGATGATACGGATAATATTCAAATTCTCCCTGCTGTATTACATAATTCCGGGGTACGCGCTGTCGCTCGGACTGTCGTTTTTCGTACCAAAAATGTACACGGCGATAGCGTTCGACTCGGGCGGCGTGGCGTCCGGACCGCTGACCTCGGGATTTATCCTGCCGCTCGCTCTCGGAGCCTGCTCGGCACTGTGGGGAGAAAGCGCGATATTGGAATTTGCGTTCGGCATAGTGGCAATGGTGGCAATGACGCCGCTGATAACGATACAGGTGCTCGGCTTCAAGGCGGTAATGTCGGCAAAGGTGCGCGCGAAGATAACTATGAAGCGCATACTCGCCGCCGACGACGAGCAGATTATTTACTTCGACAGGGGCGAATAGTATGGAAAAGGCAAAGAAGAAAATCGCCGCCGTAAAGGAGCGGATAGCAAATAAAAGGGAAAAACAGCCCGACAAAAACACCGTGTCGCAGAATAGGCTGGAACTGCTTGTTGCGATTGTGAACAGGAGCAAGACCGAGTTTTTTCTCGACTTGATACAGTCGTTCGACGTCAATATGCAGTCGGTCGTACTCGCGCACGGCACGGCGGACGCAAAAATGCTGGAACTGTTCGGACTGAACAATTCCGATAAATCGGTCATATTCGGCGTGATACAGGAAGATAAAATCCCCGAAGCGTTCGCGGCGTTGGACGACAAATTCAAGACGATAAAAAACGGCAAGGGCATAGCCTACACCGTGCCGCTTACGGGCGTGATAGGGACGCTTATATTCGGCTTTTTGAGCAATAACAGAATGGTAAAAGGAGAGCAGGAAAAATGAGTAAGAGCGGATACGAACTTGTGCTTTGCATTGTGAATACGGGCTTTTCCGAAACGGTAATGAACGCGGCAAAGGAAGTCGGCGCGCGCGGCGGCACGGTCATTCACGCACGCGGCACGGCAAATAAGGACGCCGAAGAATTTTTCCACATAACGGTTCAGCCCGATAAGGAAATAGTTATGATACTCGTCCCCGAACAGATACGCGACGACGTACTTCACGCGCTGTATAGGGAAGCGGGGCTCAAAAGCGAAGGACAGGGCATAGCCTTTTCTATGCCCGTCACCAACGTAGTCGGTCTGTCCCAATGACCGCTTAAAAATAAACCCCGAGCCAAAACCCGACTAACCAAAAAAAACGAACCAACCCAAAAACCGCCTCGATTACGAAGCGGTTTTTTGCGCTCGAAATTATTTATCCGAAAGCGCCGCTCAATTCAGCATTGCAATCCAGACGTCCTTTTTGCCGAAGTTTATCGGACAGTCGCTCGTCGTCTTGTCGAATTCGGCGATGACGGCAAGCCTGCCGCCGATTTTACGCACGAAAATATTTTCCATATACGGACAGCCGAAGTCGGCGCTGCTCTCAATCTTTCCGCCCGAGCTTGTCACGACCTGCGCGCCGCGCTTGCCCGAGAGAGCAAACACCGCACTGTCTCCGTAAACCGAATGACTGTAAACGTCGGCGGCGGACGAGAATTGCGCCGCCACGCCCTTATACTGCAAATCGAAGTCGAGCATAATCATAGTGGATACGTCTATGCCGCGCTTCATCAGGCAGAAATATCCGTCGGGAGTGTAGAACAGGCGCGCGCCGCCGACCGACGACTGTTTCAGATATATGCGCGAGTGAAGCGCAAACGCCGCCGAAACGGTGATTATGTCGCAAATCTTCTTGTCGTCGATGACGACGGCAAGATAGCCGTGCGGATAGGGAATGACCGCGTCGCAGCGGTATCCGTTCTCCGCGCCGAGGTCGATGTCGTAAAACAGCGGACTCTGCCGCAGTCCGAAACTTATAAACGCCATACGGTTGACAAGCTCGGAAACGAGATTGACGGCTATGACGTAATTGCCGTCGCTTACTTCGAACAGGTCGATATAGTCCAAAGAGCAGGCGTGCGAAAAAGCCCTTTCGGCAACCGACTGCAATTCAGAATCGAATATGCGCGCTTTGAGATTGACAACGCCCACACCGTCCGAAATGCGCGTGACAACTATAAGCCGTCCGCTATTCAGCTTGACGTCCTCGATTTTTTCGTTCGCCGCGCCCGAAGTGTCGACGCTCGATTTCTGCGCCCCGTCCGTATCGATTGATAAAATAAGAGAGCCGCCGCCTGCCTTGTCTATTCCGAGAATAAAACCGCTTTCGCACGGCACGGCGCGCACAAGCCTGTCGCCGCTTTCGCCGTACTGAATAAATCCGAGAGTGGACCCGTCCGCACCGACCTTGGCAAGATATGCTCCGCCGCCGCCGTCAAGGTCGCAGTCGTTCGACGTCGTGGAACCGAATATGTACAGACAGTCGTTGAAAGTAAATACGTCGCAGACGCTCTCGTCGCCGCTTCCGCCGATATTGATTTCCCGATTGAACGTCGGACTCAAAGACGGCCGTGCGCTCCGCAGTTTGGCGTGCTGCTCGGGCGGCGGACCGTCCGCAGGCGCGGCGCTCGACAGCCGCATAAACAGCGTCGAGCAGAGTAAAATCACGGCAAACGAGCCGAGCAGTATTATGACGTTGATTTGAAGTCTGGTAAAACTCTTAAAAAATTTCACGTTGCGCTCCTTATATGCTTTTGCAGTCGTCTATTATTATCTGTGCGATTTTCCGCGTTCCGTCTATGCGCGAAAGCGAACTCATACCGTCTTTAAGCGCCGCTTTGCAGGCGGCGAGCTTGTCGAGAGAGGCTAAAAGGGTCTGCGAAGTCAACTGCTCCTGTTTCAGCACGAGCGCCGCCTTGCGCTTTGCGAAATACTCGGCATTGTCGATTTGGTCGCCGCGCGACGCCCCTTTCGGCAGGGGAATGATAAGCGTCGGCTTTTTCAAAGCCATAAGCTCGAACAGCGCGCCGCTTCCTCCGCGCGAAACCACAAAGTCCGCCAGCGCGAAACAGTCCTCTATCTTGTCTGTATAGCCGATTGCCTTATACCCGTCGCGCTCAATCGGTGTCAAAAGTTTTTCGCCCGTGATGTGCAGAACGTCGAACTTTTCGCACAGCTTATCCAGACAGCCGAAAACGCAGTCGTTGATTGCCTTCGCGCCGCTCGAACCGCCTACAATGACAAGACAGGGCTTGCGCGCGCCCAGACCGTACTTTTTCACCGCGTCCTCTCTCGAACCGTAATAGACCGATTGACGTATGGGAGAACCCGTGCAAATGGCGTCGTCGCCCTCTATGGTGTCAAACGACGTGAAAAGATATTTGCACCGCCTTCTCGACAGCCTGTTTGCCAGACCAAGCGTCATATCGCTTTCGTGCATAAAAACTCTGGGGTGCTTTTTGGCGGCAAGCACGACGGGCAGAGCCACATATCCGCCCTTGGAGAATATGGCGTCGGGCTTTATTTCGTTCAGAATCTGCGCGGCTTGCTTTTTGGCTTTCAAGAGCTTGAACGGCACTTTGAACGCCTTGAAAATATTTCTGCCGCCTCTATTTAACTTCACCGCGTCTATGCCGTGGTATATCGCGCTGTCGCCCACCAGCCTGCGCTCATAGCCGCTGTTGCTTCCGATAAAATGTATCTCGGTAAAGTACGGCCGCAAAAACGGCAATAATGCCAGACAGGGCAGGACGTGTCCGGCAGTGCCGCCGCCCGTCATAACAAGAACTTTCTTTTCCAACTTCCGCTCCTTTAACAGCGTATTTTGTGTAGCCGCCGCGCGTTTGCGAAAAAATCGCGCCGCGGTGTTGACTTTCGCCGCAAAGTCGGCTATAATGATTTAAAGGCATAAATAAGCCCGTTTGCCGCGAATATATACAAACCACATTATAAAACGCGGTCGGCGGCGCAAAATACAATATATGACGTCATTTCGTCGAATTTAATCGAAAACGTAAACAGGAGAGAATTATGGAAAGAAAAACATTCGCCGCGGCGGACGGAAAACAGATTTCATACGCGGTATTCGATGATGTAGAACAGCCGAAAGCCGTGCTGCAGATAGTGCACGGTATGGTGGAGCATATCGGCAGATATGCCGACTTCGCCGCCTTTATGAACGCTCACGGCTATATCGTCGCAGGCGACGACCACCGCGCTCACGGACTCACGGATAAGGACGCGCACGGTCTGGCAGGCGAGGGCGACCTGTTCGAAAATACCGTGTCCGACCTTTTGATGCTGACCGACATCTTGAAAGAAACGTACAGCCTGCCCGTCATAGTGCTCGGACACAGCTACGGTTCCTTTCTGACCCAGCGCTATCTGACAAAAAACACCGATAAAATCGCAGGCTGTATACTCAGCGGAAGCGCGCTTATGCCCAAGGGTACGGCAAAATTCGGCAGGTCGGTGGCAAAGGGCAAACTGAAAAAACATAAGGACGAGCCGGGCAAACTGTTCGCCAAACTCACTTTCGAAAGCTATGACAAAAAGTTTAAAGACGAGGGCATAAACGCCTGGATGACGAGAGACAAAAAGATAGTCGGACAGTACAACGTGGACGAGCTCTGCGATTTCGTCTGCTCCAACGGCTTCTATTACTATATGTTCAACGGTCTGTGCGCCATTGCCGAAGACGACAATAAGAATATAAGAAAGGACCTGCCGCTGCTTCTGATTGCAGGCGACAGGGACGGCGTGGGGTCAAACGGCAAACTCGTCAAAAAGCTGTACGAAAAGTTTAAGGGCCTCGGGCTTAACCCCGAAATGAAACTGTACGCAGGCGCGCGCCACGAAGTGCTAAACGAAACCAACCGCGAAGAAGTGTATAACGACGTGCTGTCGTTCACAGACTCCTGCCTGAAAGCGTAGTGCGGTTTTAAAACGAATATTTGTCAAAAGCAGCGTGTAAAAAGCGTTGCTTTTTTTGCGTATAAAGAAAGGCGGCGGCGCATAGACATATACAAACGGAAAAAACATAAGGAGACTTATATGAAACGACTGAAACGGATTGCCATTGTCTGCGCACTCATTATCTGCGTGAGCGCGCTCGTCGCCTGCGGCGGCGGCGGACTGGACGAAATATCCAAGGAACTGACAAACTATAATATAGAAGCAAGCTACGACGATACCGAGCATAAGCTCACGGCGAGTATGACCGTGGACTATATAAACGGTTACGATATAGAACTCGACAGAGTGGAGTTCCACCTGTATCCCGCCGCATACCGCGAAGGCGCGCGCTTTGCCCCGATAGAAAAATCGGACGAAGCCAAAGCCTATCCGTCGGGAAAGAACTACGGCGGCATAACCGTGTCGAAAGTGACCGTCGGCGGCAATGAACGCGAAGTCACCGTGTCGGGCAGCGACGAAGATATATTATGCGTTACGTTAGACGATAAACTGCTGCCGGGCGGCAGGGTCAAGATAGGCGTGGACTTCGAAGTCAAGCTCGCAGGCGTCCGCCACAGACTCGGCTATAACGGCAAAAGCGTCAACCTCGGCAACTTCTATCCGATAGCCTGCGTGTACGAAAACGGCGCGTTCAGAAACGACCCGTACTACTCGACGGGCGACCCCTTTTACAGCGAAACGGCAAACTACAACGTGACTTTCAAATACCCGTCAAAGTATAAAATGGCGCATACGGGAAGCGGCACCTTCGCCGCGGACGGAGACGTTGCGACGGCGACCGTGACCGCGCTTGCCGTGCGCGATTTCGCCGCCGTGCTCGGCGAGTTCGAGAGCAGGGAAACGACGGTAGGCGGCACTGCCGTGAAGTATTACTATTATGCCGACTCTCAGCCCGACGCGTCGCTGAAAGCCGCCGCAGACGCTCTGACGACCTTTAACGACAAGTTCGGCAAATACCCCTACTCGACGTACACCGTGGTGCAGACGGCGTTCCTGCAGGGCGGAATGGAATATCCGAACCTGTCCTTAATCTCGGACGCAATGAACAATTCGACGTATATCGACGCGATAATACACGAAACGGCACACCAGTGGTGGTACGGCGTCGTCGGCAACGACGAAACGAAAAACGCGTGGCTGGACGAGGGACTGACGGAATACAGCACGTCGCTTTTCTACGCGCTCAATCCCGATTACGGCGTGGAGTTCGACAAGCGCATAAGCGACGCTCTGTCCTCGCTTATGCTGTATACGGAGCTGTATAAGCCGGGCTACAACGCCGACACTTCGATGGATAGGTCGCTGGCCGAGTACGCGGACAATATGGAATATACCTATATGACGTACGTCAAAGGACAGCTTATGTTCGACAACCTGCGCAGGATAATCGGCGACGACAGCTTCTATGCCGCGCTCAAAGACTACTATACGTCCAACTATCTCAAAACGGCACAGCCCGATTCGCTGATAGCCTGTTTCGAAAAGTCGTCGGGTCGTGAACTCAAACCGTACTTCGATTCCTGGACGCAGGGCAACGTAAAACTGTTTTGAGTAAGCATATCGCAAAAATCGTTGCGCGCCGAAACGCGGCGGCAAAGGAAGGGAAGTAATGTTTGTATCGATAAAAAAGAAAACGGTATTGCTAATCGCGCTTGCGATAATAACGGCAGTCAGCATCTGTCTGATTGCCTATCCGATAGCCGCCGCGGCGTCCGCGCCGAAAAACGGCAAGACCGTGGTCATAGACGCAGGTCACGGCGGAGTGGACGGCGGCGTGGTTGGCGTGAATACCAAGACGAAAGAGAGCGACATAAATCTGACGATTGCGCGCGCTCTCAAAGCCGAGCTGGAAAGCGGCGGATATAACGTGGTTATGACGCGTAGCAACTCCGACGGACTGTACGGGCTTTCGTCGAAAAACAAGAAGCAGAAAGATATGGCGACCAGGCGTGACATAATCCGCGGCGCAAACGCCGATTTGGTGATAAGTATTCACCAGAATTTCTATCCTCGACGCGGCGTGCGCGGCGCGCAGGTGTTTTACGCGCCGAACAGCGAAACGGGCAAGACTATGGCGGACTCTATGCAGTCGATAATCAATCTGAATCTCGAAGCGTGCAGCCGCACGGCAATGCAGGGCGATTACTATGTACTGCAATGCTCGGAAGTGCCCAGCCTGCTCGTGGAGTGCGGCTTTCTGTCCAACCCCGAAGACGAAAAACTTCTGCTCGACGCGGCTTATCAGAAAAAGATAGCATACACAATCTATACGGGCATAAACACGATACTTTCCGACAAGGTGTAATGAGAAATAACGCTTGCTTTTGCTCCGAAAATGCTGTATAATGAAAGGGCAGAAACTCGGAGGAATAGGGCAATGAAGACAGGCGAATCGGAAGAAATGTATCTGGAAACGATACTCGTGCTGAAAAAGAATAATCCTTGCGTGCACGCCGTAGACGTGGCGGCGGCTCTGAATTATTCGCGCCCCAGCGTGTCGCGCGGAGTCAACCTGTTAAAGAGCAAGGGCTATATAGAAGTGGGCGAGAGCGGCGAAATATCGCTCACCGCCGCAGGCGAGCAAAAGGCGGCGGATATATGGGAACGCCACGGCGTAATAACCGAACTGCTCGTGAAAATGGGCGCCGACCTTTCTTTGGCGGAAGAAAACGCCTGCCGCATAGAACACGTGATTTCGCCTGGGCTATTTGACATTCTCAAAAACCACCTCAAAACTCTCTGACGGCATATCCGCGTCGAAATACGGTGTCAAACTGCGGTTTTTCTCGGTCACGTACGCAAAGTACGCTCCCGTCGAAAAACCTTGTTTTCCTTGTCTTTCTCGCGTCTATGCCGTCAGAACTTTCGCGCCTTTCACGCACTATGCTTTTGCACCATTTTTACCGCGCACTTCTGTCAATGTTCTTTTGACCGAGTGCGCCTTTCTTTTTCCAATGTCATTTCGACCGAAGCGCGCTTTAAAGCGCGCGAAGCGGAGAAATCCCCTGCATCAGAACGAGCACACGTTCTTTCCATTTCCTTTTTCAAACTCTCGCCCGAAAACCCGTATTTTTCTTTATCCGACACCGACCCCAATAAAAGCGTCCGAAAAAAAGACGCTTTTTTGTTGTCTGCGAAAGGCGGTTTTCGCGGCGTGCGGAGCGTATTTAGTTGATTTATTCCGCATAATATAGTATACTTATATAAAGTCGAAAAATATAGGAGGACAAAAACAATGAAAAGTTTGCTTTCCGCAATAAGCCCCGTGATATGGGTGGTAATAGCCGTCGCGGCAGTAGTCGTGATTGCTATAATAATTTTCGCCGTCTATATCAGTCTGAAAAACAAACTTGTACGCATAGTGAACGCGACGGAGGAGAGCTGGTCTACGATAGACGTCTATCTGAAAAAGCGTTTCGATTTGATACCCAACCTCGTGTCGACGGTCAAAGGCTATGCCAAGCACGAAGAAGAAACCTTCGTCAAAGTGACGAGCTTGAGAAGCAAGGTTTCGGACGCCGCCACTCCCGAGCAGAGAATAGAGGCGGAGAAACAGTTGACAAGCGCGCTCACCACGCTTATGAACGTGACCGTGGAACGCTATCCGGAGCTTAAAGCCAATCAGAACTTTTTGGACTTGTCCGCACAACTCAAAAGCATAGAAACCGACCTTGTGCAGGCGCGCAAATACTATAACGGCAACGTCCGCCGCTATAACGATTCCATATACGTATTCCCGACGAGCATAGTGGCTCGCAAAATGCGTTTGGAAAAGAAACCGTACTTCGAGCTGGACGGCGCGGAAGAGCGCAAGGCGCCCAAGGTAGAGTTCTAAAAAAAGGAAAATAGGATAGGACTATGACGGACAAAGTGAGACGAATATCCAAGATAATCGTATGCGCGTTGATTGTCGCACTGTTTTCGCTGTGCTTCGTCGCCTGCGACGAGCCGGAACCGGAGCCCGATTATAACTACGGCGCGACGAGAATGAACATAACAGCAACGGTCAATCCGGATTGCACCGTAGATGTCGTGGAAGAAATCACAATGCTGTATGCCGTGCCGTCGCGCGGCTGGCTGCGCTATCTGCCCACCAACTCGGGCGAGCAGTACAGAAAAGTCGGCGCAGACGGAGACGTGTACGAGCTTTCGCACGACAACGGCTTTTTCGTAATCAAGTTCGGCGAAGAAGATATGTGGTTTCAGGCAGGCGCCGAAGCGGACTACCTGATAGTGTACACTATGGTGCTTCCCGAAGTCAAGGACGACGTGTTTATGTATAACATAATCGGCAACGACTTCGATATGATGCGCTGGAACGTGTGTCTGACTATCAACTTCCCCGAGCCGATAGACAGCGAAAACGTGTATTTCGGAAGCAAAGGCTCGACGGCGGAAAACGACGAAAGATTCGAAAAAACGCTGTCCGAAGACAGAAAACAGCTGGTTATACAAACGGTGGACGGAGACGTCGCGCTCGAACCCTTCGAGGGCGTAACCGTCAAAGCCGTACTGCCGAGCGGCACTTTCAATAAGCCGTTCGATTGGTTCCCCGTCGTGACCGCGATTGCGGGAGCGTTGCTCGTCATTGCGGCGGCAGTGGTTCGGTTCGTGTTTTCCCGTCAGGAAAAACCCGTAGCCGTCGTCAACTTCTATCCGCCGAAAGGCGAAGGGAACAGACAGCTTTCTCCGGCGCAGGCAGGACTTTTGATTGACGGAACCTGCTCTGCCGAAGACGTGACGTCGCTGCTGTTTTTCTGGGCGTCCAAGGGCTGTATCGAGATAGAAGAAACGGACGGCGACACCAAGCTCATATATAAGAGCGAGCTGGACGAAGGCGCGCCGAGCTATGAAAAGACGATGTTCGACAGACTGTTCAAAAACGCCGAGACCGACGAAGAAAGCGGCGAAAAAAGCGTTATGTTAAAATCGCTCACAAATAGGTTCTATAACACCGTGTCGAGCGTGCAAAATTCGGTGACAAAGGAGTATAACAATAAGCTGTACTCCAATAAACATTCCGTCGCCGCATTCGTGCTGGCGATACTCGCCGCAGTCTTTGTGTTCGTCGTGACCGAAGTCGCGTACTTTTCCATAAAGCCCTTCTGGTTCAACCTGTTCACGCTCGTGGCGGCATTGCCGGCGGTGATGATACGCCTGTTCGGCACGGCTCTGGGAATGAACGAGTTTAAAAACGGCAAGGCGAAAACGATAGCGTTTAAAATACTGCTGACCCTTTTTGCGGCGGCGGCGTCCGCGCTCGTCGTGGTGTTCATACCGGCAAACGCAATGAACTTGGCGACAAAGATAACGGTCGGTATCTGCTTCGGCTTGACCGCGCTCATATCTTCGTCCGTGTTAAAGCGCACGAAGTTCTACGACGAAAAACTCGGCGAGCTAATCGGCTTCCGCGACTTTCTCAAATACGCGGAAAAGGATAAGCTGGAAATGCTGCTTACCGAAAATCCGCAGTATTATTACGACGTACTGCCGTATGCGAACACGCTCGGCGTGTCCAAGATTTGGCAGGACAAATTCGAAAATCTGACGATAGAACCGCCTCGGTATTACCGTATGAACGCAGGCGACGTGTTCACGATAATGATGTTCAACAGTATGTACCGCAGGACTCATACGCAGTGCAGAACCACAATGACGTCGCGTCCGCAGGCGTCCTCGCACGGAAGCAGCGGCGGCGGATGGAGCAGCGGCGGCGGAGGCTTCTCGGGCGGCGGCTTCGGCGGCGGCGGAAGCAGACGCTGGTAATAATCAAAAGTCAAGGTGTAAAAAAGAGGTATACTTCAAATGGAAAAAATAGGTATAGTCGGTTTGGGACTTATTGGCACGTCGATAGCCAAAGCCTTGAAGGGCAAATACGACGTCGTCGGCGTGGACAACGATAAAGACGCCGTCGGGTACTGTCTGGAAAACGGCATAATCTCCGACTGCGGACTCGGCTCTCTGCGCGGAAGCAGCGTGGTGTTTCTTGCCGTTCCCGTGTCAGCCGTGGAGCGCACGGCGCGTCAGGTCCACATTGTCGTCGGCGACGATACGGTCATAACCGACACCGCGTCCGTCAAAAACTGCTTTTCGGGAATGCCTCCGCGCTTTGTCGGCGGACACCCTATGGCAGGCACGGAACAGAGCGGTTGCAGGGCGTCTATGGATACGCTGTTCGAAAACGCGTTCTATATACTGACGGGCGATAAGGACTCGGAAGATACGCAAAAGGTCGCGCAAATCGCGGAGCAGATGGGCGCAATGCCCGTGTATATGTCAAGCGAAGAACACGACGAGATAATCGCGTCCATAAGCCACTTGCCGCATATGGTGGCGTACACGCTCGTCAATACCGCGCTGAAAAAGAAAGACAACTGCGGAGAGCTTGCCAGCGGCGGATTTCTGGATACGACGAGAATAGCCTCGTCCTCGCCCGATTTCTGGCTCGGCGTCGTCCGCTCGAATAAGGACAACGTGCTGAAAGCTATGGACGGCTTCGTGGAGGAGTTCGCCAAGCTTCGGGAATACATTGCCGACGACAACGGCGTGCGTGCACGCGGCTTTTTCTCGGACGGCAAGAGAAGACGGGACAAGCTTATGAGCGCGCGCAGGTTCAGGGCGGAATACGAACTTTACGTTCCCGTGCGCGACGAAGTGGGCGCGATTGGCAGAATAGCCACACTGCTCGGCGACGTCGGCGCAGACTTAAAGAGCATAAGAATAGACAACTCGCGCGAAGGCACGGGCGGCGCGCTTCGCCTCGGCTTCAAGCGTCTGGGCGACTATGACAAGGCGCAGAAAGCGTTGAAGGAGAACGGCTATCTATGAGATACCTGACGGCAGGCGAATCGCACGGGGAAGCTCTTTGCGGCATATTGGAAGGGGTCCCCGCAGGGCTTGTCCTCGACGAAAATAAAATAAACGCCGAACTGAACCGCAGACAGAGCGGTTACGGCAGGGGCGCGCGTATGAAGATAGAAACGGATACGGCGCACTTTTTCGCGGGCGTGCGCGGCGGTAAAACGACGGGCGCGCCGATTGCGTTTTTGATAAAAAACCGCGACTGGGAAAATTGGACGGACGTGATGTCTCCGTTTCAAGAAGTGTCGGGGCGCAAAGCCGTGTCGTGCGTAAGACCGGGTCACGCCGATTTCGTCGGCTGTATCAAATACGGCTTCGACGACGCGAGAAACGTGCTGGAACGCGCCTCGGCAAGGGAAACGGCGGCAAGAACGGTCATCGGCGCAATTTGCAAACAGCTGCTGGAAAGCCTCGGCATACAAATCGGCTCTCACGTTCTGGCAATAGGCGACGTGGAGTGCGAAGAAAAAGACTATTCGGTAAAAGAAATCATAGAACGCGCCGATAAAAGCAGTACGCGCTGTATGGACGCGGACGCGGCGCGGAAAATGGAAAAGCGCATAGACGCGGCAAAGAGCGGCGGCGACAGCTTGGGCGGCAGGGCGGAAATAGTCATAAGCGGCGTGCCGGCAGGTATAGGCAGTTACGTTCAGGGCGACAGAAGATTGGACGGCATACTGTCGGGCGCGTGTATGTCCGTGCAGGCGATAAAGGCGGTCGAGATAGGCAGATACAACGGCGGCAGAACGACGGGCATAAACGCCGCAGACCCCATATATCCCGACGGCAAAAGCTATAAGAGAACAAAAAACGACGCGTGCGGCATAGAGGGCGGTATGTCCAACGGCGAAGATATCCGTATCCGCGCCGTTATGAAACCGATACCGACGACGGCGCGCGGCGTGGACACCGTGGATATAAAGACGGGCAAGGCGGCGCGTTCGGAAAACGAGCGTAGCGACGTCTGCGCCGTGCCTGCGGCGGCGGTAGTGCTGGAAAACGTCGCGGCGTTTACCGTCGCCGACGAGATATTAAAGACGACGGGCGGCGATACCGCGGAAGAAGTGCGGCAGGCGGTGGAAAGACTGCGAGATAAAGCCGCTTCGACTGTGAGAGGAGTTTGATTTTTTTGAGCGTGGAAAAGAGCACAGTGACTATAGAGCGCGCGCCTATAAACGCGGCAAAAGCCTTTGACGGCGGCTTCGTGCTGACCGACGACAACGTCGCGCGGCTGTACGGCGACTTGCTGAAAACGGCGGCAAAGGTGTGCGTCGTGCCGCACGGCGAAGACTCCAAGACGTTGCAGACGGCGGAAACCGTCCTGCGCGAAATGGCGGCGGCAAGGCTGGACAGAAAGAGCAGACTGATAGCGTTCGGCGGCGGCGTGGTGGGCGACCTCGGCGGCTTCTGCGCGGCGGTCTATATGCGCGGCATAAATTGGATAAACGTGCCGACCACTCTGCTTGCCCAGCTCGATTCTTCGATAGGCGGCAAAACGGGCGTAGACCTTACGGGCTATAAGAATATGGTCGGAGCCTTCCACCTGCCCGAAAGCGTGCACATCTGCACCGACTTTTTAAACACTCTGCCCGAAAGGGAGATTGCCTGCGGACTCGGCGAAGCGGTCAAGACGGCTCTGCTCGACGAAAACTGTATGAATGTCTGGACGAGATATATCGACGGCGGCAGGAAAGATTTTTTCGCTCTCGTCGAAAGCTGCGCAAGGTTTAAAGAGAGCGTGACAAACGCCGACTTCAAAGAGAGCGGCAGGCGCAAAATACTCAACCTCGGGCACACGCTGGGACACGCGCTCGAATATGCGGACGGACATAAGAGAAGCCACGGCGAATACGTCGCGCTCGGCATACTCGCCGAAGCAGGCGTGTCGGCAGGGCGCGGTATGCTGTCCGAAGACAGCAGAAAGTATATAGAAGAAAAGGTTTCGCCGCTGATTGGCGACGGTAAAAAGAGCCTGTGGACAAAGTTTTCGGGCGCCGAGATTGCGCGCGCGGCAATGGCGGACAAGAAGAACAGCGACGGCAAAATATCCATAGTGGTGAGCGAACGTTTCAGACAGACCGAATATTTCCTGTCCGAAGAGGAGCTTGCGGCGGAGACGGAAAAATGGAAATCAAGCCTTTAAAAAAATTCGATAAGACGTTGCCGTGCAAGCCCGATAAAAGCGTGACGCACAGGGCGGTAATGTTCAACGCTATGATAGACGGCGGCAGAGCCGAAATAGTAAATCCGCTGATAAGCGCGGACGTGCTTTCCACCGTCGAGTGTATGCGCAGAGTCGGGGCGCAAATAGAAGTAAAAGACAGTAAAATAGAGATTTTACGCGGCGGCATAACAAAAAGCGCCGAGCTCGACTGCGGCAACTCCGGCACCACTATGCGCCTGCTTACGGGACTGCTTTCGGGCAAATCGGGCAAGACGTTCAGACTGACGGGAGACGACTCTCTGTCGGCGCGCCCTATGAAACGCGTGTCGGAACCGCTCTGCCGTATGGGCGCAAGGATAGACTGCGACGGCACTCCGCCGCTTACCGTTTTCGGAAATAAGCTTCACGGCATAGACTATACTATGCCCGTCAAAAGCGCACAGGTTAAAAGCGCCATACTGCTTGCAGGACTGAACGCCGACGGCAAAACCGTTGTGCGCGAACAGACAAAATCGCGCGACCATACGGAGCGTATGCTGAAAGCTATGGGCGCAAAAATTGCGACGGACGAAGAAAAGACCGAAGTCGTCGGCGGCGCAAAACTGAAAAATATCGACGTGACCGTGTGCGGCGACATATCGTCGGCGGCATATCCGCTTGCGCTGGCGGCAGGTATAATCGGCGGCAGGGCGACGGTGGAAAACGTCGGAATAAACCCCACGCGCACGGGCATAATCGACGTACTGAAAGCTATGGGCGCGGACGTCAAAGAGCAGAATCTGCGCGGCGGTTTCGAGCCCGTTGCCGATATAACCGTGCAGGCAAACGCGCTCAAACCGATAACCGTGGGCGGCGACTTGATACCGCGGCTCATAGACGAACTGCCCGTTATCGCCGTTTTATGCGCCCTTTGCGACGGCGAGAGCGTCATATCGGACGCGGCGGAACTCAAAGTCAAGGAAACCGACCGCATAAAAACAACGGTAAAAATGCTGCGCGCGCTCGGCGTCGAAGCCGAAGAAAAGGACGACGGAATGAGAATATTCGGGCGCGGAAAAATCGAGGGCGGCGGCGCGGTGGACAGCTGCGGCGACCATAGAATAGCAATGGCGGCGGCAGTCGCAATGTCACTGTCTTTAAAGGGCGGAACGCTGACGGGCGCGGAAGCGTGCGCCGTGAGCTACCCCGACTTTTTCGGAAAAGTATTGGATTTATAGGGTATGGGAGAAGGGCTATGAAATATCAACTCGGACTTTTGGGAGAACATATCGGCTACACGTTTTCGCCGATTGTGCACGACGAAATTTTCCGCTATATCGGCGTGGACGCGGAGTATAAGGTGTACGACACGCCGAAGGACAAACTCGCCGAAAGCGTGAAAGAAATGAAAAAACACCTTGTCGGCTTCAACGTGACAAAGCCGTTCAAGACCGCAATAATACCGTTGCTCGATGAAGACGAAAGCGGTTGCGGAGCAGTCAATACGGTCAGCGTCGCCGAAAAAACCGTCGGCTACAATACGGACGGCTGGGGCTTTATGAAAAGCTTTTTGGAAGACTGCCCGATAGAAAAGGGCGCAAGAGTGCTGGTGCTCGGCGCAGGCGGCGCGGCGAGAGTGGTCGTCAAAATGCTGGAATGTTGCGAGTTCGACGCTCTCGTTCATAACAGAACGCAGTCCAAAGCCGAGGAGCTTGCCGAAAGCTTCAACGCAAAACTGTACGACGGCGGCGGCGCGGAAGCCGTTATCAACTGCACGACGTACGGCTTGAACCGCGGCGAAGACGCGCTTAAAGGCATAGACGTCGGAAAAATCAAGTACGCGTTCGACTTGATTTACAACCCCGAAGAAACCGATTTTTTAAGCGACGCCAAATCGAAGCACGGCGCGATTATAAAAAACGGAATGGATATGCTGATATATCAGGCGATAAAGACGGACGAGATAATTCTGCCTGACGTGCGCCTGACAAAGGACGACTATGCAAAGCTGAAAGACAAAATCAGAAAAAGACTGCAAAAACACGGCGTAATGTGAAAGGAGAAAGCAATGAAAGTACTTGTGATAAACGGAGTAAATCTGAATAAACTCGGCTCGCGCTCCAAAGAGTACGGCACGCTGACGCTTGCCGAAATCGAAAAGACGATGAAAGAAAGGGCGAAAAAACTCGGTATGGAAATAGAGTTTTTCACGTCCAACTTCGAGGGCGCGATAGTCGAAGCCATACAGGAGTGCGCCGCAGACGCGATAATAATAAACGCAGGCGCGCATACGCATTACAGCTATGCGATTGCCGACGCGCTCAAAGACAAGACCTGTAAAAAGGTAGAAGTGCATATGACGAACGTGCAGGCAAGGGAAGAATTCCGCCGCACTTCGGTCATAAGCCCGTATGTGGACGGCACGATTGCAGGCTTCGGCGCGAACAGCTACCTTTTGGCTCTGTCCGCCGTTAAAGGAGAATGACCGTGGAAAAGAACAATATCGTGCTCATCGGTATGGCGGGGACGGGAAAGACCGCAAGCGGCAGAATACTCGCCAAGAAAAAGAATATGCTGTTTTACGACAGCGACGAAATGTTCAGAGAGCAGTTCGGAGATATTTCGACGTTTTTCGACAGATACGGCGAAGACCTTTTCAGAGTGGAAGAAGGCAAAATTCTGTACCTGCTTTCGACAAAAAACGACAGCGTGATAAGTTGCGGCGGCGGCGCGGTGCTGAACCCTGCCTGTATGAGCAAGCTCAAAGAGCGCGCAAAAGTCATAGTCCTGACGGCAGAGACCGAAACGATAGTGCAAAGACTGAAAGGCGACGCCTCCCGTCCGCTGCTGAAAGGCGACGCGAAAAAGAATATCGAACGGCTCTGGCAGGAGCGCAAGGCACTGTATGCCAAATATGCGGATGCCGCCCTTGCCACGGACGGACTGACGGCGGAAGAAACCGCCGAAAAACTCCTTTCGCTGTCCTGATTGCCGTACTTCGATTTGAATAATGTTCGTTGTTCCGCTTGAACTTTTCGCTTCTTTGTTAAAGGTTAAGAGTAAAAATCGAAACCTTATGCATAAACCCATTGACAAACGGCTCATATGTGGTATAATAAAAAATGCGAGAATTGTATTTGCGAGGGGTAAATGATAAATATAGCCATAGTGGAAGACGAAACAAAGACGCAGGAGCAGTTGAAATCATATTTCGACGCATACTCCTTAAAGACGGGCGAGCAGTTTAGAATCGTCTGCTTTTCCAACCCCGTTTTGTTTCTGACAGGCTATAAAACAAATTACGATTTGGTGCTTATGGACATAGAAATGCCGTCAATGAACGGTATGGAAGCGGCAAGGCGTTTGAGACAGCTGGACAATACCGTAATGCTCATATTCGTGACCAATATGGCGCAGTACGCCGTCGAAGGATATTCGGTGGACGCGTTCGACTATATAGTGAAGCCCGTGTCGGCGGAAGACTTCGCACTCAAGCTCGACCGCGCCGTCGAAAGGATAAAGAGCAGAAGTTGCGCGAAAATCAAGATAACCGTGGACTATGCCGTCAGACTGCTCGACCCCAATAAGATACTGTATGTCGAAGTCACGGGGCATAAACTCGTGTATCATATGGACGACGGCGGCGTATATCCCACTTCGGGCACGCTCAAAGAAACGGAAGAAAAACTCAAAGGCGCAGGGTTCGCCAAGTGCAATAACTGTTATCTCGTCAACCTGCGCTATGTCAGCGGCGTGTCGGGTCAGACCGTGACCGTCGGCAAGGAAGAACTGCAAATGAGTTTTCCCAAACGCAAGGACTTCATTCGTGCGCTGAACGACTACCTCGCGGGGGGGGGTACTTAATAAATGACTCAATTCGAGTTCTACAAATCCTTCCAGTTTGTCGCGGAATTGTTGATAGCCGAGACATTGTTTTCCCTGCGGCTCACGCCGCGGTCTAAATTCTATCTGCGTGCGCCGCTGTGTATCGCCGCGGTGTTTTTATTTTCCTTCCTGTTTCCCGTCCCCGTAAATAACGCCTTTTACGCGTCGTTCGTGTTTTTCGCAATATTCGCATTCACCGTCGCAATGGGCGCGATAATGTTCAAGGAAAATATCTTGAAACTCGTGTTCTGCCTGCTTGCAGGCTACACGGTTCAGCATCTCGCATACGAGCTGTACAATCTCATAATCATAATAATGGGCGCCAATAAAGGCTCGCCTATGGGCTTTTACGGCGACGGCTCGGTAATGCCGTTTCACGACCCGTTCATATTCATAATGTATGTATGGGTGTACTTTATGACGTACTTTTTCACATTCCTGCTGTTCGGCAATAAAATCAAACGCGGCGAAAGCCTGCGCGCGATAAGCTACATATTCATATTCGCCGCACTGCTGCTTGTCGTGGACATAGTGCTTAATGCGGTCATAGTCTATAATATTGCGGCAAACGGCAATAAGCTGTACTTGACGATAGTCGGAGTATATAACATAGTCTGCTGTATAATAGTCCTGCTGTTGATGTTCGAAGTGGCTATGCGGCATAAATTGCAGGACACGCTTCATTCGGTGAACCTTCTGCGAATGAGAGAGAAAGAGCAGTACGAGCTTTCCAAGGAAAATATCGCGCTCATAAATATGAAGTGCCACGACTTGAAACACCGTATCCGAAATATAAGCGGCGTGCAGACGTTAAGCGAAGACTCGGTAAAGGAAATAGAAGACGCGATAAAGATTTACGACAGCGTCCTGCGCACGGGCAACGACGCGCTGGACGTCATACTGACCGAAAAAATGCTACTCTGCAATAAGAACGGCATAAAGTTGAGCTGTATCGCCGACGGCGCAAGCCTGAATTTTATGAGCGAAGACGACATATACTCTCTGTTCGGAAATATAATAGACAACGCAATCGAAGCGGTGCAGAAGCTGGACGAGGGCAAAAGGGTAATAGGGTTTAAGGTGCGCGCGGTGCAGAACCTGCTTTCCGTCAACGTGCATAACTATTACGATAAGCGCCCCGAGTTCGTCGGCGGCATACCGCAGACGACAAAGGAAGATAAGAACTATCACGGTTACGGTATGAAAAGCGTTCAGTACATCTGCGCAAAATACGGCGCCGACCTGTCCATAACCGCCGAGAATAATATATTTAATATTAACATACTATTCTCCCTTAACCCTTCCTGACGTCACATTCATCGCAAAATACTGCGTTAAACATCGCATTTTCTCGGGGCGAGTACGCGAAGTACACGCCCTTTCGCAAATGCTCGTTTGCCTTGTCTTTTGCGCGACTGTGCCGTCAGCTATTTCCTGTCATTTCGACCGAAGCATACGAAGTATGCGAAGCGGAGAAATCCCCTGCATCAAAGCGATTACAAACTCTTGCTCTCATTGCAATTACACGCTTGCCGTCGCTTGCCCTTTAATCTGCCCAATCGGCGCAACCCCTTTAAAGCGCACTTTTTAAATCCCCCCCCCATAAAACCAATCGGACCCCGTTTTTATGCCGCTTTGCGGACGGGGCTTTTTTGTTTTTTGCCGTAAAAGGGGCGGAAATAAGGTTACGCATAAAGAATGTAAGGTTACGCATAAAGCTCTTGAAAAAAATAAATACGGTGTTACAATATAGGAAAAGCCGAAATATCGTATTTTCTGCGTGTTTTCATAGGGCGCGCTCAAAATAAAAAACTTCTATAAAAGGAGAAAAAAAGATGAAGAAGAAAACAGTTTCACGTCTGATTGTAGCTATGCTCACACTGTGTATGCTGACTACATTGGTAAGTGCAACGCTGGTCGGCTGCGGAGACCCCAAGCCCCAGCCCGATGCCGTTGTCGAATCGATAACGCTCGACACAAGCGCGGTAAAGACGACTTTCGAGTGGGGAGAAGCGTTCAATGCGGACGGGCTCAAAGTCATAGCGCATAAGAGCGACAAGACCACGGAAGAAATCGCGTTGTCGCGTTGCGCGCTGACGAAACCCGATTTCGGCACTCCGGGCGAAAAAGAAGTGCGCGTTATGTATCAGGGCAACCGCGCTTCTTACAAGGTTACGCTCAAAGAGAGAGTAATGCCCAAGATAGACCCGACCGCCGTGTTCGAAGTCAAGGGCGAAAACCCGAACACGTCGTATAAGGTGGAAATGGAGAGCATAAATCTCGAAGCGACGAACGTCAAGGCGCAAAGCGGTAAAACGCTTGTCACGGAAGACGAAAGCGTCAGCGGCGGAAAATATCTTGCAAACTACGGCGTGAAAGATAACTATATCGGCTTTACGTTCACGACCGAGCAGGAGTATAAAAACGTCACGCTCGTAATGCATATGTCCAACCCTTACAGCGAAGTGCTTTCCATAGGCGGAAGCTTCGATATGTATCTCAACTATAAAGGTGTGGCGGATACCGGCGCAATCGATATTTCCGCAATGCCCACACTGCCCGTGCCCGAAGTCATAGAAACCGAGCCGAGCGAAACCCCTGCCGAACCCGGCGAAGGGGAAACCCCTGCCGAGCCTGCGGAGCCGGAAACAAAGCTCGTATGGCAGAGCAAGGTTATAAGAAATCTCACACTTCCCAAGGGAACAAACACGCTTTCGTTCAACGTCAAAGGCGAAGAAGTTCCCAACATAGACTATGTGGAATTCTATGTCGGCAAACCCTACGGCGCAAACAGCCTGCTGGAAATAACCGAAAAGACGACCTATATCAAAGAGTTCGAAGATTTCGACCTTGAAAAGATAATCGTCCGCGAAGACATCAAGAACCACCACGGACTCAAAGACGGTCAGGCGTTTGTGGAGGACGCTTACTCCAACAGAGAGGGAACGAGCGGCGGCAAATCCGTCGGCGCCACTATGAAGGGCAGCGAAGTCAGCACGATAATCCGTATGGCTAAAAAAGCCACGGTGAAAATCGAAATCGCCTGCGCGTCCGTCGATTCCTATAAGGTAAAAGACAACTGGGCGTTTGAAATGGACGGAGAAGTCTTGACCGACGTCGAAGACTACGACATCAAGGCAGGCGACCCCGTTAAAGGTCAGTATTGGATGTGGTACTACACCGAGCTCGGCAGAGTGGAGCTCGACGCAGGCGACCATATGTTCGTCGTGAAAGTCACGGGCAAGGACTGCAACGTGGACTGCGTAAGATTCACCGTCGTCGGCGAAACCGAACTTACAGAAGGCGCGCATAAGTGCCTGCACGTCTGCCCGCACTGCGGAAAGTGCCTGGACGAAACCTGCGACTACACTCTTTGCGCGGATAAGTGCACGACGCATCACTGCGAAGACAAGTGCGTTCGTTGCGGCAAATGCACGACGGAATGCGACAAGGGCGAAGAATGTACAGAAAAATGCGCTTGCCCGCACCTTTGCGAAGATAAATGCCCTATTTGTGAAAAGTGTACGACCGACTGCTCTGACAGCAACCCCAACGGCAGCGAGTGCACGGAAAAATGCGAAGGTCACGGAGAGTACGATTTGGCTGTCAATAAGCTCGGCAGCTTCGTAATGGAAGCCGAAAATCTCGACAACGCCGGCGTAGTCACGAGAAGCGACTTCGTACCGTCTGTCGGACAGGGCAATTATGCCGTTGCAGGCAACGGAACGGCAAGCGGCGGCAAGAGCATTTACGCTCTCGGACAGGGCACCGTGTTTACGATAAAGATTTATGTGGTCAAGGCGGCGAAAATCACTGTTTCCGTCACGGGCGCGTCCGATAAGAATTACGTCGTGAAAGACAATATGAAGTTCGCAATGGACGGAACGCCAATCGAAAATACGATAGAAGGCTCTTTGACGGGAAGCACAAACGGCAATTGGAAGACCGTCAACTTCGTGGAATACCTTGCTCTCGAAGCGGGACTGCACACGCTGACGATAGAATTCCCCGCAGGGAGCGAGCAGGTCCCCGACCTCGACTGCTTCACCGTGACGGCAACCGAATACGACGGCACGGCAATGCACGTTTGCGAAAGCGTGTGCGAGCAGCCCGACTGCGGAAAATGCACGAACACAGAATGTACCGACCCTGCCTGTGCCGACAAATGCACGGGACACGAAACGGCAGACGTCAAACAGCAGGCTTAATTCAAGGAGATTATAAATGAGCGAAGTTTTAAAGAAAAGAATAGTTATGATAGTCAGCTTCGTGCTGATAGGCATAATAGCCGTCGCGCTTATCATAGGAAACGTATACTGCGCGCGCTACAGCAATATCATAACGCAGTACCTTTGCGGTTTCGGCTTGGACGAAGACAGCAAGGAATCGATTGCCGCGCGCGAATCGGGCAACGCCCTTGCCGCCAACGTAGAAGCGGAAGGCGCGGTGCTGTTGAAGAACAACGGCGGTCTGCCTTTGAAGAATTATCAGGTAAACGTATTCGGCTGGTCGAGCAGCGACTCGGGATTTATTCCGCAGGGCACGGGCAGCGGTACGGGTTCGAGAAACGACCTTGTGACTTTCCTCGGCGGACTCAAAGAAGCAGGCATAACGTATAACGAAAATCTTGCCGCCGCATACGAGAATCTCAAATGGCGCAGATTCGCAAGGACGAACGGCAATTACGTTATCGAAGCGACAAGCGACGAGTTGTATAAAGAGTATTACGGCGTGTACGAAGCCCCCAAGAGCTTCTATACCGACGCGCTGATGAACGAAGCAAAGGCGTTCTCCGACACGGCAATCGTCGTGCTCGGCAGAATACTCGGCGAAGGCAACGACTACTCTCATAAGCAGTATAAGGCAAAGACGGAAAACGACGAAACGAGAAAATTGCAGTCTCTTTCGACGGAAGAAGAAGATATGCTCAATCTCGTCTGCGATAATTTCGACGAAGTCATCGTGGTGCTGAATACGTCCAACCCTATGGAACTCGGCTATGTGCAGAACAACGACAAGATAGACGCCGTACTCTATATGGGTCTGCCGGGAACGCGCGGCACAATCGGCGTCGGCAAGATACTGACGGGCGAAGTCAATCCGTCGGGCAGAACGACCGATACCTGGGCATACGATTTGGCAACTGCGCCGTCCTATGTGAACGCAGGCCGCGAGGGCGTAGGCTCATACCTCGATATGGTCAACGACGCCACGCTCGGCACGAGAATAAACAAATATTCCGACTATGCCGAAGACATATACATCGGCTATAAGTGGTACGAAACGGCGGACGCCGAAGGCTATTGGAAGGACGAAAGCAACTCTTACGGCACGGGTTACAACGCCATTGTGCAGTATCCGTTCGGGTACGGAAAGTCCTACACCGACTTCAAGTGGACGCTCACAAGCGTAACCGACGGCGACGGCAAAGAACTCACCGACGGTTCGGAACTGAAAAAGGACGACAAGATAACCTTCAACGTGCTCGTGGAAAATACGGGCAGAAAGGCAGGCAAGGACGTTGTGGAGCTTTATTACACGCCGCCGTACACGAAAGGCGGAATAGAAAAGAGCGCCGTCAATCTGCTTGCATTTGCCAAGACGGGGCTTTTGGAACCGGGTAAAGTCGAACAGCTGAAAATCGAATTTGCCGTGGAAGATATGAAAAGCTACGACTGCTATGACAAAAACAACAACGGCTTTATGGGTTACGAGCTGGAAGGCGGAAACTATGAGATAACTCTGCGCACCGACGCCCACACAAAAGCCGACACGAAAAACGCCGATAAGCGCAACGGCTATACGTTCAAAGTACCCGACCCCGGATATAAGTACGAAACCGACTCCGCAACGGGCAATAAGGTCAAAGTGGAAAACCAATTCACGACCTACACCAACCCCGTAAGCGGCGCAAGCAGCGTCATAAACGAGCCTGCCGCGAACAAGGCGCACTCGATAGACGGCGGCGAAGAACCCGTAAAAATCACCTATATGACGAGAGCCGATTTCAAGGGAACTTTCCCGAAACAGAAGCTTTCCAGAAATGCGGGCGAAACGCTCAAAAACGATACCTGGAACGTACTTCAAACTCCCAAAAAGAACGACGGCGACGTCGCTCCCAAAACCAACGTGGCTTCCGACTTGACGATAACCGACGTTATGGGACTTAAATACGAAGACGAAAAGTGGGACGAACTCGTGAGCAAACTGTCGATAGACAAGATGTGCGAGCTCGTGTTCCGCGGCGGATTCGGAACCATCGAAATCGATTCGATAGGCAAAAAAGCGACGCGCGACGCCGACGGACCTGCGGGATTCAACAACTCGGTCACGGGCGACGGCGGACTCAAAGCCGTCAACTATCCGTCGCCGACCATACTTGCGTCCACCTGGGACTGGTATATGGCGTATCAGGTAGGCGCGGCGATAGGTATGGAAGGTAAGGCTCTCGGACTTTCGGGCTGGTACGGACCGGGCGCCAACCTGCACAGAAGTCCGACGGGCGGCAGAAACTTCGAGTATTACAGCGAAGACGCATACCTTTCGGGCATAATAGGCGCATACCACGTTTACGGAGCCAAAGAAAAGGGCGTCACGGCGTATGTCAAGCATATCGCGGTAAACGACAACGAGTCGGGCAGAAACGGCGCGTACAAGTGGCTTACCGAACAGAACCTGCGCGAAAACTATTTGAGACCTTTCGAACTCATAGTCAAAGTGGGCAAGGGCAACGGTATGATGAGCAGCGTGGACCGCATAGGCAGCACGCGCGCTTCGGGTTCGTATGCAATGCTCACCGCCGTACTCCGCGACGAATGGGGCTTCCGTGGCACCGTCATAACCGACTTCTACCAGAACTTCAACGACGGCAGACCGAGCGGCAGAGACGATAAGGTGCACGACGTGGACGAATGTGTCAGGGCAGGCAACAGCCAGATTCTGTACAGCGACGGCGGCAAGGGCAACTTCAACGACACGACCTCGGCGACGGCACAGCAGGCGATATTCAAGTCGGCAAAAGATATCCTGTTCGCGTATGCGGATACGATAAACTTCGCAGAAACGGCGCAGGGCTTGGATAAAGGCTCGCTAATCGGCGAAAGCGTCACCGTGTTCGCCTGGTGGGTACCCGTGCTCATCGTCGTGGATATAACCATTGCGGCGGTAATGGGACTGTGGATATTCCTGATATTGCGCAAGAAAAAAGTAAAAGAGCCGAAAGGCGAATGATAGAACAAAATTAAATTGCAATAAAACAATCCGCTCCGAAAGCAGTGCTTCGGGGCGGATTTTAAATTCGGATTTGTTTTTTTAAAAACGTCTATAAATCGAACGCAGGCGAAACGTCGCACTCCTCGTCCGTCAATTCCTTGACGAACAGCGCGCGGATATAGCCCTTGTCCGTGGAAGTGGAGTGCACGAAAAACCGCTTGCCGTAGTAATACCGCGCCAGCTTGTAATACCGCGCGTTCGTGTGCAGAGCAATGGCTTTGACGTTCGCGCTCCTGCAGTCGGCAATGACCGCATTCAAAAGGTCGGAGCCTATGCCCGTATTGTTTATGTGCGGACTCACGCCGAAACGGTAGATGTACGCAAGCGACGGGTTAAGCGTCTTGACGCGTATAGAGCCGACTATTTTGCCGTCGCTCTGCGCGACGTAAACCGCGTGCCGCTCTATGTCGCAAAGCACGTCGCCGACCGTCTCGTTAAGCGCGGCAATGGGGTAGGACGAGTGTAAATCGTCCTTATAAAGCCTGAAAGCCTCTTTGGTTATTTCGGCAATCGCGTCCGCGTCGGCGGCGACCGCCCGTCGTATGTTCGTCATAAATACCTACTTAATCAAAAGCGCCATAACCGCTTTTTGCGCGTGCAGCCTGTTTTCCGCCTGCTCGAAAATAATCGAGCGCGGCGAATCGATAACGCCTTCCGTGACCTCCTCGCCGCGGTGCGCGGGCAGACAGTGCATAAACACGGCGTCCTTGCTTGCCAAAGCCATAACGTCCTCGTTGACCTGATAGGGCATAAGCGCGGCGGTCTTTTTCTTGTCCGCGGCTTGTCCCATAGAGAAGAATACGTCGGTGTATAATACGTCGGCGTCTTTTGCGGCTTCTTCCACGCTGTCGGTCACGACCACTTCGCCGAACTTCTGCGCTTCTTTAACAATTTCCTCGTTCGGCTCGAACCCCTTCGGGGAACAGATATAGACCTTCATACCCACTTTCGCACAGCCGAGCATAAGCGAGTTGGCCATATTGTTTCCGTCGCCGAAGTACGCAAACTTGACGTCCTTCAAACGCTTGAACACTTCGTAAATCGTCAAAAGGTCGGCAAGCACCTGGCAGGGGTGGAAGTCGTCGGTCAGTCCGTTGATAATGGGAATAGTGCCGTATTTAGCCAAATCCTCGAGGTCCGACTGCTTGAACGTGCGAATCATAATCGCGTCGATTCCGTACCGCTCCAATACCTTAACGGTGTCGTGAATGGTTTCGCCGCGCCCGAGCTGAATGTCGTTTGACGAGAGAAACAGCGGCACGCCGCCGAGCTGTCGCACGCCCTGCTCGAAAGATACTCTCGTGCGCGTGCTGGACTTGGCGAAAATGAGCGCGACGGTCTTGCCGTCGAGATTGTGCTGCTTTTTGCCGCGTCGGTTCATATTTTTAAGCTCCGCCGCCTTTAAAAGAATTTCGTATATTTCGTTTGCCGTATAGTCCTTAAGGGTCAAAAGGTGCTTGTTGTTCAGCTTGCCCTTCGGCTTGTATTGCATTATGTCCATTGTTTTAAGATTCCTTGTCGTATTTTTTTCGGGAGTAACCCTCTATAAAACAGTATACCATTAAATGTTCGTGTTGGCAAATATTTCGTCCAGCATTTTCGCCATAGCGTCGATTTCTTCTTCGGTAATCGTCAGCGGCGGCGCAAACCTTAAAGTGTTTCTGCCTGCCGAAGCAATCAAAAAGCCCTTATCGCGCGCACGCCCGATGACCTCGACGTTCATCACCTTCGGCGAAAGCTGCAACCCGAATAACAGCCCCTTGCCTCGCACGTCCGCCACAAACTTGTATTTGCGCAGCTGCATAAGCCTGTCCTGAAGCCGCTTGGACGCGCTCTCTATGTGCGCGGCAAACTCGGGCTCGGACAGCTTTTTCTGCACGACGAGAGCGGCGGCGCAGGCAAGAGGATTGCCGCCGAACGTGGAGCCGTGGTCGCCTGCGGAAAAGCTTTCGGCGACTTCTCCGCGCGCCAGCGTAGCCCCTATGGGTACGCCGCCGGCAAGCCCCTTCGCCAAAGTCACTATGTCGGGCTGAATACCGTAATGCTCGAAGCAATACCGCTTTCCCGTCCTGCCGACTCCCGTCTGCACTTCGTCTAAAATGAGCAGTATGCCCTTTTGCTTGCACAGCGCATAGGCGTTCACGAGATAGTCATAGCTTGCAGGCACGACGCCGCTTTCGCCCTGTATGGGTTCCAGCATAACCGCGCCCACGTCGTCGGTAAGGGCGGCTTTAAGCGCCGCAAAATCGTTGTACGGAACGTGTACGAACCCTTCGGGGAGCGGCGCAAACGGGGCGGAGTACTTGTCCTGACCGGTCGCCGTGCAGGTCGCAAGCGTCCTGCCGTGAAAGGAATCGACGGCGCAAACAATCTTGTGCTTGCCCGTAACGCCCTTTTTGACGTAATACTTTCTTGCAAGCTTTATGGCGCATTCGTTGGCTTCCGCACCGCTGTTGGAGAAGAATACGCGCGAGAATATGGAGTTTTCTATAAGCGTTTCGGCAAGCTCCGACTGCGGCTCGTTATAGTAAAGATTGGATATGTGTATGAGCTTTTTCGCCTGACTTGCAATGGCTTCCACAAGCGGCGGATAGTTGTATCCCAGGCAGTTCACGGCAATGCCCGCCGTGAAATCGGTGTACTCTTTGCCCAAAGTGTCGTAAAGCTTGTTGCCTTCGCCGTGCGTGAAACAGATGTTCGCACGGTTGAACGTCGGCATATAATATTTGTTTTCCTGCTGTTTGATTTTTTCGAAATCCATTTTTATCGCCCTTGTTTTTTTGTGTTATGCCGTAACCATCGTGCCGACGCCGCTGTCCGTAAACAGCTCCAAAAGAATGGAGTGGGGAATGGTGCCGTTGACAATCTGTACGGACTTTATGCCCTTTTTTATGGCGCTTATACAGCTTTTCACTTTGGGTATCATACCGCCGCTGATTGCGCCGCTTGCAATCATCTTCTCGATTTCCTTCACCTTAATGCGCGAAATCAAAGAAGACGGGTCGCTTTCCTTTTTGCGTATGCCGTCGATGTCGGTCAAGAATATGAGCTTCTCGGCTTTGACCGCGCCGCCGATTGCGCCTGCCGCTGTGTCGGCGTTGACGTTGTAGGAGTTGCCGTCTTTGTCCGTGCCGATAGAGGATATGACGGGAATGTAGTCGTCGCATAAAGCCGTCAAAAGCGCGTCGTTGACGGCGGTGATTTCGCCGACAAAGCCTATGTCCGCGCCGTTTTCGGGGACGTACTTTTTGACTTCTATGAGATTGGCGTCCTTGCCGCAAAGTCCCACCGCGCGCACGCCGAGCGTGTTCAAAAGCGATACGACGTTCTTGTTGATTTTTCCGGCAAGCACCATCTGCACTATTTCCATAGTCTTTTCGTCGGTCACGCGCAGACCGGAAGCAAACTTCGGCTCTATATGCACTCGGTTTAACATACCGTTGATTTCCGGACCGCCGCCGTGGACTAGTATGGGCTTCACGCCGACGATTTTAAGCGCGGCGACGTCCTGCATAATCGTTTTAACCGTTTCGGGGTCGTTCATAGCGTTTCCGCCGTACTTGATGACAATGGTCTTTCCCGTGAACGCGCTGATGTAGGGCAGGGCCTCTACAAGTATATTCGCGCGCTCTATGATTTCATTCATATCGAATTTCATATATTATGTGCCGCCTTTGAATTATAAATGCTCGCCGAGCGCCGTCAAAGCCGTGCCTTCGTCGAACCCGAACATAATGTTCATATTCTGCACCGCCTGACCGCTTGCGCCCTTGATTAGATTGTCTATGACCGATACGACCTTGACAAGCCCGTACTTATTGTCGATTGCCGCGCCGATACGACAGCAGTTACTGCCGCGCACGAGCTTGATGTCGGGCAGACGGGACGAGAACGACACGAACTGTTCGCCGCCGTAATACTTTTCGTACGCCTTTTCGATAGCCGAAAAATCTTCGGTCGCCGCGCGCGCATAGATTGTTTCCAGTATGCCGCGCCTGACGGGGAGCAGGTGCGGAGTGAACGAAAGACTTATGCCGAGCTTTTCCTCCATTTCCGTAGTGTGCCTGTGCCCGACGGCGGAGTATGCGCGGAAGTTGTCGTCCGTCTCACAGAAAGAATAGTCGACGTCGCTCTTTCTGCCCGCGCCCGTGACGCCGCTCTTGCCGTCGATAATGACGCAGCCGCGGTCTATGAGATTTTCCTTGACAAGGGGATAAAGCGCAAGTATCGCCGCCGTAGTATAACAGCCGGGATTGCCCACCAGCCGCGCCGCCGCAATCTGCTTTCGGTTCAGTTCGCACAGCCCGTAAACGGCTTCGCTCAAAAGGTCGGGACGGGGGTGCTTTACGCCGTATGTCTTTTCGTAAAGCGCAAGCGAGTCATAGCGAAAGTCCGCCGATAAATCGATAAGCTTGACGCCTGCGTCTATAAGCTCTCCGCCTATTTGCGCGCCTGCCGTGTGCGGCAGGGCGGTGAACGCGACGTCGGCTTTTTTCAAAAGCTCGAACTTCGGTTCGCAGAAAGTCATATCGCCGTAAGCCGCTTTAAGCGCGGGATACATATCGCTCAATTTTTCGCCCGCTTCCTTGCGCGACGTCGCGCATACGACCTCGACGTTCGGGTGCGCGGCGAGTATTCTCAAAAGCTCGAAACCCGTATAACCGCTCGCGCCGACTATTGCCGCTTTGATTCTTTTCATAGCCTCTCCTCAAACAAAAAAATACACGATTATTATACGATATATTGAATAATTATGCAAGTAATTCGGGGCGGTAATATGAAAATATGCAAAAATAATTCTAAAAAGTGCGTATAACGGCATAAATATAGTTGAAAAAACAGACGGCGTGTGATATAATGAAAGCGAATTTAGGAAAACCGTCGGACAATAAGGCGAGAAAGTAAGCAAGGAAGGTCGAAATATGTCGAAAAAAGTATGCGAGCTGTGCGGATACGCCGACGACAGCTATACGATAGAAGAAAGCGGTACGGTAATGAAAGTGTGCAAATTCTGCCACGACGGGTATTTGGAGAGAATGGGACTTTCTCCCGACGCCGACGAGCCCGTGCAAGACCCCGTCACGCTTTTGGATTTAGAGTCTGCCGCCGAAATAAGCGAAGCGGTAGGCGAGATAATGAATAAAAACGGCGAGGAGGAACAGCATATGAAAGTCGAACCCTTAACCGAAGAAGAATTGAATAAAGTGCTGACGGGCGGACATACGCGCCGCAGAAAGTCTTATTCGGAGACGAAGGCGGAAAAGAGCGCGGACGAAGAAAAGCCCGTAGAAGAAGCAAAAGCGCCCGAAGCCCCCGAAAAGGAGAGCGAAAGCGTTGCGGCGGCGGAACCCGAAACGGAAAAGAAAGAGCCGCCCAAGAAACAAAAAAAGGATATAATGGACGAAGTCAATCCCAAAATCGACGACGAGCGCATAAAGGTGACCAGTCCGGAAGTGCCGTTGGAGCGCGACGCAAGGCCGAAAACCAATCTCGACGTCGAAGTGTCGGAATACAAAAACGCCGTGCGCTTCATAGACGCGTTCAAGTACGTTTTTCATCCGATAGTGTACGCGATATTCTTGGGCGTGGTAATCGCCACCGTCGCCACGGTGCTGTTCATAGTCAAGTCGTGGCAGAGCGCGGTGTATGTTTTGGGTTGCGGAATAGTCGCAATCGGATTGAGCTACTTTCTGATGTGGTATCTTGCAACGCGTTACGACAAGGATAAACGTGCATACCTTCTCCGCATACGCCAGCAGGAAATACTGTTCGAAAGTATGAACTCCGACTGCTACCGCGAGTTGAAAACGAAATTCACGGTGCTCAAATCGCTGGGCTGGCTGCTGTCGAAGTTGAGCGTCCTGCTGCCGCTCGTCACCGTGCTAGGCGGAGTGGTCGCGTCGGTGATAATCTGCTTTGTGTATGAGGTCTGGCTTATGCCGATAATCTTCTTCGGAAGCATAGTGGGCGGCATAGTCGTGTATTGGGTGGTCAAGTTCTTTGCGGATATGATTGCATACAAGCTGGACGCAGAGCGCAATCAGCAGCTGCAGCAGCAGACCCTGCTCGACATACTCAAAACGCTGAAAAAGAAATAACTTCTCTTAAAGGCGGAAATAGGCAAATAGGGAAGACGATAATGACGTAGGACGGGCTTCTCTTTATGTAAAGGAGAAGCCCGTTTTTGACGGCATATAAACATCGCATTTCATCGTCAAGCTGCACATTTTCTCGGGTTACGTACGCGAAGTACGCTCCCGTCGAAAGCCGCTCGGACTTCCTTGAACTGCTCGTTTCTCTGCCGTCAGCCTGACAGCATATCCGCGTCGAAATACTGTGTCAAACTGCGGTTTTTCTCGGGTCACGTACGCGAAGTACGCTCCCGTCGAAAAACCTTGTTTTCCTTGTCTTTCTCGCGTCTACGCCGTCAGGACACTCCGCGCTTTGCACAACTAATCTCTTGCAATTTTCACTCACTTTCTTAAATGTCATTTCGACCCATTCTTTTAATGTCATTTCGACCGAGCGAAGCGAGCGGAGAAATCCCCTGCTTCCCAATGTCATTTCGACCGAAGCGCGCTCTTTTAAGCGCGCGAAGCGGAGAAATCCCCTGCATCAGAGCGATTACAAACTCTTACCAATCTGCCGTTATATAAACTCGCATAACCCCATTTATCAAATCCCCCCCCGATAAACCCGATAAACAAAATTTTCTTTAAAAGCGGAAAGAAAATCTGCAAAAAAGGACATAATCGTTTTGACCGTACCTCGGTCGAAAAAGGAGAACCGATGTCAAGCATATCACTTATAAACGTCACCAAAAAATACCAAAGCCGCGCGGCATTGGAAAATTTCTCGCTGAACGTCAACGACGGCGAAACGGTGTGCCTGACGGGACCGTCCGGCTGCGGCAAATCGACAGTGCTGCGCGTAATCGCAGGTCTGGAAGAAATAGACTCGGGCGAGCTGTATATAGACGGCAAGCCTGCACTCGATTTGGACGTCAAAAGCCGCGACGCCGTTATGGTGTCGTCAAAAAACCCCGTGTATAAGATGAGTATGACCGTATACGACAATCTGGCATACGGCTTGAAACTGCGTAAAATCGATACGAAAGAGATTGAAAAGAGAGTGAAAGCGGCGGCAGGTATGCTCGGCATAACCGAGCTTCTGCAAAAAAAAGCGTCGTCGCTGACGGCAGGCGAGCTTATGCGCGCCGCCCTTTGCAGGTGCGCCGTGCGCCGCCCTGCGATTATACTGCTGGACGAGCCCTTGAAGGGTCTGGACGGCACACAGCGCGCGCAAATGATGACGGAAATAATAAGCCTGAAAAACAGGCTCGGTTCGGCAATGGTAATAGCCGCTTCGGACTGCGCGGCGGCAATGACGCTCGGCGATAAAATAGCCGTTATGAAGGACGGCAGAATGAAGCAGTGCGGTTCGCCGCGCGACGTGTACGAAAATCCGTCGGATACGTTCACGGCGGCGTTTGTCGGTACGCCGCAGATAAACCTGTTCGAAGCAAGCGCGCACAGAAAGGGCGATACCGTCATAGTGCGGCTGGGACTCGGCGAAGTGGACTTGACTCTGCCCGCGTCGAGAGCCAAGCGCATATTCGGACTTGACGAAACGCCGCGCGACGTCTATGTCGGAGTGCGCGCCGAAGACTTCCACGGCGAACAGTTCTTTTTGGAAGCGTCGCCCGACACGGTGATAGAAGCGCGCGTCCGTCTGGCGGAGAGAACGGGCGGCGAAAACCTGCTTTATCTCGATATAGACGGCAAAAGCGATTTCGCCACGGCAAAAGTGGACGCGAGAATCGCGCTCGAAGCAGGGGATAGAGTAAGACTTGCCGTGGACGCGAACAAGATACTGCTTTTCGATAAGACGTCGGGCATATCGCTGTCGGCAATGCCGCGCAGAAATCTGATAGAGTGCAAACTGCTTGCGGACGCAGACGGGAACTTAACCGCCAGGTTCGGCAGCAGTGCCGTCCGCCTGCCCGAAAAAACGGTGTCGAGACTGACGGATAGGGCGGTGATAAATTCCGACGCGTATCTTTCCATAGCCCCCGAAATGCTGTACACCGAGTATAGGGAAGACTGCGAAACGCTGGAAGGCGAAGCCGACTTCGAAGTCCGCCACGCCGACTTTACCGCGCTGTATGTGCGTTTGAGCGGCATAAGCGAACCCAAAGCCGTCCGCGCCGATAAAAACTGCACGACGGCGGCAGGCGAAAAAATCACGCTGTGGTATAACCCCGAAAAGATTGACGTGCTGAATAAGGACTTCGAGCGCGTGACCGCCGTCCGCCCCGTGACGAACAATACGGCAACCGCGCTGGTCGAAGACAAGAACGGCACTGTCAAGGCGACGGTGGGCAAAAACAAATTCACGCTGGGCGGCGGCACGGATATAAAGAGCGGCTCTACCGCGCTTCGAATTCCGCCAAATGCCGTGCGCATAGCGGTCGGCGGCGATAAAAACACGGTCAAGGCAACCGTGCTCGACTGCGATTTCACGGGCAGAAGAACACTGCTCTATCTGGCGCTCGACGGCTTCGAACCGTACTTCACCGCGGCGATAGACGGCGCGGTGAAGTACGAAATCGGCGAGAAAGTCAAAATAGCAATCGACTTTTCCAAGGCGCAAACCGCCGCAGTGCAGTCGCTGACCGAGTATATAAAAGAGCAGGCAAAAGCCGCTCCGCCGTATGTCTACGTCGAAGAAACCTGAAATTCAAAGGCAGGAGAGCGGAATTTATAAATAATATAAACCGAAACAAGCAAAAAAGAGCAGAACCCCGTTCCGCTCTTTTTGCGTGTCGTTTTTTAATATTACTGCTTACTTGCTTGCTCCGCCAGCCTGATATTCAAATCTTGACGGCATATAAACTTCGCATTTCATCGTCAAGCGGCACATTTTCTCGGGTCACCTTGCTTGCTCCGCCAGCCTGTTATTCAAGTCGTCAATATCGGTTGTTTCTCCGTCTCCGCTCGGAGAAAAATCGTCCGAGGCACGGCAAATATCCGTCAGATACTGCCTGTCGTATGCGATATTTTCCGCTCTGTCCTGCGCAAGCCGCGTTTCTTCGGCTTCGAAATATTCGGCGAGAATATCGACCGCATTTTCGTCGAGCGGAAGTTTTATCTTCAACTTGCTTTGCAGCTCTTTGTCGATAAGCTTCACCGTGCTGTCCGCCACGCGAATTTTCTTGCTTTCACCGCGTACTCTTTTTTTGCTTTTTAACATATTTTCGTCCTCTCTTTTCCAAATCATATTTTAACATTTTTTTTATTCAATTGTCAAGTTCGGTCTTTGTTTGTACGGTTTTACGCGTATTTTTTTCGGCTGTATGCGCATATTAAACAGCGGGAGAGTGTAAAAGTGAAAACCGTTATACATACGCTGTATTTGACTTTGATAATAGCTTTATCCGTTTTCTGCTCGGGGCTCGGGCAAAAAGGGGCGGCAGTTTCCTGCTTTTTCGAAAGCGCCGCGCCGCAGATGAATTCGGAAAACGTAAAAGAAAATACTGTAAAAACGGCGGAAACACAAACGCCGTTTTCCGTGCGCTTCGACAGCGAAGTCGGCAGCTTCGAGTATGTGGACAGCAAGATAGAACCCACAGACTACCTTGTCGCCGACGAAATTTACAACCGTAAGATAAACGCGCCGATAGTGGAGAAACGCGCAATGATGACCAAGGCGGTGAGAGCGGGCGCAAGCTTCGAGCGCGCCGTAACTATGTGTATGCCGCTTGCGGCAAAGACGGTGGACGAGGCGGAAGCCAAGATAAACGTCGAACCTGTCGACGCGCAGATACTGTTCAACCCCGACCGCAAGCCTGCGTTCACGATAAAGCGCGACAAAAGCGGCAGACGCGTGAATAGGGAAAAGACGTTCGAACTCATATATGCCGCGGTAATGCACGGCGGCAAGGACAGATTGAAACTGCCCGTAGAAACGGTGGAAGCATTCATAACCGCCGATATGCTTGCACAGAGAACGTACACAAGGGCGGAGTTTTCCACAAGCTTCGACGAGAGCAATTCGGAGCGCACGCACAATATCGTGCTGGCTCTGCAAAAGGTGAACGGCACGATTTTAAACCCCGACGAGGAGTTTTCGTTCAACGGCGCCGTCGGTGCGAGAAGCGAAAAAAACGGCTTCAAACAGGCGAAAATCATAATGGACGGAGAGTATGTGCTGGGTTACGGCGGCGGCGTCTGTCAGGCGTCCACCACAATATACAACGCCGCTCTGCGCGCCGGAATGGAGATAACGATGGTAAGAAATCATTCGCTCACGTCGTCCTATGTGGAGCCGTCATTGGACGCAATGGTCAACTCGTCCAGCTCCGACCTTCGGTTCAAAAATCCGCTGGACACCCCCGTGTATATCGCGGCGAGAGTGAGCGGCGGCGCGGCGTACGTCAGAATTTACGGCATAAAAAACGAATACCGCATCGTCCCCAAAAGCAGAATTTTGTCTGTCATAGAACCGCAGAAAGACGAAGAAATCGTGGACAGCGAGCATAAATACCTGCCGTCGGAAGCGGTAAGCGGCGATACTATGAGAATACGCAACGCCAAAGAAGGCGTAAAAAGCGAAGCCTATCTGGAATATTATAAGGACGATATTCTGGTGCGCCGCATAAAAATCCGCTCGGATACCTATAAGGCGGTGCGCGGAATAGTGATGATTGCCCCGTGAAAAAAAAGACCTTGACAAAGGCTTAAATGTGTGATATAATATAGTAAAGTTTAATATAAGCCGCGCGGCGCTGCCGAGTGCCGCGTGCAAGTGCAAAATGAAAACGCGCTTTGTCCGTAATCGTCAGGTCGTCGAAGATTCGGACAGGCGCGTTTTTTAAAGGCGGTACTATGAAGTTTTTTAAGAGCCTGAACGTGGCGGAATGGATAATCTGGGCGACAAGCACGGCGGCTGTAACCGTGTCCTTTTTCCTGTTCGAAAACAGGAACTATCACTATCTCATAGGCGCATTGATAGGCGTCGCCGCGCTCGTGTTTGTGTCCAAGGGTAAACCGATAGGGCAGGTGCTGACGGTCGTTTTCGGCGTATTCTACGGCGTCATATCGTATTCGTTCCGCTATTACGGCGAGATGATAACCTATCTGGGAATGACCGCGCCTATGGCTGTGGTCGCGCTCGTAAGCTGGCTGAAAAACCCGTATAAAGAGCGCGGCGGCGAAGTCAGAGTGAACAGATTAAAGACGTCGGAGCGCGTGCTTTTCGTACTGTTGTCGGCGGCAGTCACCGCGGCTTTTTACTTCATACTGAAAGCGCTGAATACGAACAATCTGCTCGTAAGCACGTTGAGCGTGCTGACCTCTTTCACGGCGTCATACCTTACCGCGCGCCGCAGTCGGTTCTATGCCGTGTGCTATGCGCTGAACGACGTCGTGCTGACGGCGATGTGGATAATGGCAAGCATAACCGACCTGACGTATATTCCTATGGCAGTATGCTTTGCCGCGTTTTTCGTGCTCGACTTTTACGGCTTCGTCAATTGGTCGCGTATGTCGAAAAAACAGCGCACAGACGACAGCGCCGCAAAACCGACGTAAAACCAATCGATTTTATAAAACCAAACTCCCGCTCATAAACCCCGACAGCCCCCGATAATAATATCATACGTCTGACATAAAGCCCTGCCCGAAGCGTTTGACAGCAGGCGGAATATAAAATATAATATAGAAAAGGGCGGCGAAAAACAGCGCCGCAAAATTCCGCTCTTTGGGAAAAGTATGTATACGCTTCTTTTGGTGCTCATCTATCTTGCGTTCATAAGTTTGGGCTTGCCCGATTCTCTTTTGGGGTCGGGCTGGCCTGCTATGCACGTCGATATGAATGTGTCAATATCGCTTATGGGCGTCGTGTCTATGGTGATATCGGGCGGAACGATAGTGTCGGGGCTTTTGTCGGACCGACTGACAAAAAAACTCGGAACGCGCGCCGTCACCGTCGTAAGCGTGTTTCTCACCGCCGCCGCACTGCTCGGGTTTTCCTTTTCGGGTAAGTTCTGGATGCTGATTGTATTTGCCGTGCCTTACGGTCTCGGCGCAGGCGCGATAGACGCCGCACTCAATAACTATGTCGCGCTTCACTATACGTCGCGGCATATGAGCTGGTTGCACTGCTTTTGGGGCGTGGGTACGATTGTAAGCCCGTTCGTTATGGGATATGCCCTGACGACTTCGGGCTGGCAGGGCGGCTACCGCATAGTCGGGTTCATACAGCTTGCGATTGCACTGATACTGCTCGTGACGTTGCCCGTGTGGAAGAAAGCCGCAGTCAAGACGGAAGAAGAAACGCCGAATAAACATACGGGACTGAAAGACGCGCTGAAAATAAAGGGCGTCGTATTTCTGCTAATCGGCTTTTTCGCCTATTGCGCGGCGGAAGCTACGGCAATGGGGTGGGCGAGTACATACTTTTCCGAAGTAAAAGGACTGACCGCCGAAAGGGCGGCGCAGTTCGCGTCGCTGTTCTATATCGGCATAACCGCAAGCAGATTCGTAAGCGGCTTCGTAACGGAGAAGCTGGGCGATAAAAAAATGATAACGATAGGGACGTGCATACTGTTTTGCGGCATTGTCCTGCTTGCCGTACCCGTGAAAAGCTATGCACTTGCGATTGCCGCATTTTTGACGATAGGCTTCGGATGCGGACCGATATATCCAAGCATAATTCACTCCACGCCGTACAACTTCGGCGCGGAAAACTCGGGCGCGATAATAGGAATACAAATGGCAAGCGCGTACGTCGGCGCCACGTTTCTGCCGCCGCTGTTCGGTCTTTTGGGCAATTTGATTGGCTTTTGGATAATGCCTGCCTTTCTCGCCGCGTTCGCCGTTCTTATGATAGTTATGGTGCGGCTGACCTTCAAAGTCACTGCCAAACCCGATAACGAAAAACAACCCACCGCGGAAAATATCGACGGCAGATAAAAAGCTCTGCCGTTTTTTTTATTTATCTGTTCGAAATCGGTTGACAGAGTGCTTTCGTTTGCGTATAATATACTGTATAGGAGTATAGAGTATATGAACAACGACGGTAAAAAAATGACCCCGAGAAGCCAAGAGGAGATAGCGCCGCTGACGGCGCGGCTCAACAGAATAATAGGGCAAATCAACGGCATAAAGAAGATGATTGAAGAAAATAAATATTGCAGAGACGTTCTGCAACAGGTTGCGGCGGCGGAAAAAGCACTGCAATCTTTCGGCTATATTATTCTGGAAGCGCATATGAAAGGGTGCGTAAGCGAAAAAATAAAAGCGAACGACGAAAGCATTATTAGCGAAACGATAGATATAATAAGGAAAATAAATTAGTCTATGATAAAAGAATTCGACATAACGGGTATGACGTGCGCAAGCTGTCAAAGCAATATCGAAAAAACGGTCTGCAAGATTAAGGGCGTAAAAAAAGCCGACGTAAATCTCGTGTCCAACTCTATGCAGGTCGAGTGCGACGACAAGCTTTCGGCAAGCACGATAATTCAAAAGGTGGAAAGCATCGGCTACGGCGCGACGGAAAAGGGCGCGTCCGAACAGCAGACCGCCGCCGACGACAAAAGCGTCAAGGCAAGGGCGGAATTGAAAAAGCAGAGAATAAATCTGATTGTCTCGGTAATTCTGCTGCTGCCCCTGTTTTATATAGCAATGGGTACGATGATAGGACTGCCCAACCTGCCTTTTTTGGACGGCATAGAAAACGCTCTGCCGTTCGCGCTCACGCAGGCTGTGTTCACAAGCGCGATTTTACTGATAAACAAGCACTTCTTTGTCCGCGGCTTCAAAGCGCTGTTTAAGCGCGTGCCGAATATGGATTCGCTGATTGCCATAGGCGCAGGCTCGGCTTATGCGTACGGAATCGCGGTGATTTTCATTATGGCTTACGGTCTCGGTCACGGCAATATAAACCTTGTTCACGAATATATGCACTCGCTGTATTTCGAAGGGGCGGCGACAATCGTGACGCTCGTTTCGCTCGGCAAGTATTTCGAAAACCGCGCCAAGGTCAAAACTTCTAACGAAATAAACAAGCTGATGAAGCTTGCCCCGAAAACCTGCACGGTAATCATAGACGGACAGGAACGGGAAGTCGAAGTCGCAAATCTAGCGGTCGGCGACGAAATCGTAATCAGACCGGGCGACGTGGTGCCCGTGGACGGAGTCATTGTAGGCGGAAACGGACTGCTGGACCAGTCGGCGATTACGGGAGAGAGCTTGCCCGTAGACAGAAAGTCGGGCGACGAAGTGATATCGGCAAGCATAAACAAAAACGGTACGTTCACGTTCAGGGCAGGCAAGGTCGGCAAGGATACGACAATCTCGAAGATTATCGCTCTTGTGGAAAAGGCGTCGAGCTCGAAAGCGCCCATTGCCAAAATAGCGGATAAAGTGAGCGCCGTGTTTGTGCCTGTCGTCATAGGCATATCGATAGTAAGCTTAATCGTGTGGCTGTGCGTGAGCAGAGATTTTGCGTTCTCGCTCAACTTTGCCATAAGCGTGCTGGTCATATCCTGCCCGTGCGCTTTGGGCTTGGCAACGCCGCTCGCCATAATGGTGGGAACGGGAAAAGCCGCGCAATACGGCATTTTGGTCAAGGACGCCGAAAATCTGGAAAACCTGTGCAAGGTAGATACCGTCGTTTTGGATAAGACGGGAACTATCACGACGGGAACGCCGACGGTCACGGATATAGCCGTAATAAAAGAAGACCTGAAAGAAGAAGATTTTATACGCATTTGCGCGAGTATGGAAAGACACAGCAATCATCCGCTGGCAAAAGCCGTCGTGGAATATGCTTTAGATAAGGTCGAATATCTCGCCGCGGAAAATTACGAAGAAATAGCAGGTAAAGGCACAAAGGCGGTCATAGACGGAAAAACGGTACTGCTCGGAAACATAAAACTCGTAAGCCAAGCTTTGGGCAAAGCCGACGTCGAAAAGATAAAGGATATGACGGAGCAGTTTGCGTCGCAGGGCAAAACGCCGATAATATGCGCGCAGGGCGGCGAGCTTTTGGGAATGCTTGCGCTCGCCGACACGATAAGGCAAGACAGCGTCGCGGCGATAAAAGAACTCAAAGAAACGGGCTTGAAGGTGATTATGCTGACGGGCGACAACGAAACGACGGCAAAGGCGTTCGGCGCGAAAGCAGGCATAGAAAACGTGATAGCCAACGTACTGCCCGACCAGAAATACGACTATGTGGAGCAAATAAAAAGGCAGGGCGGCAACGTCGCAATGGTCGGCGACGGAATAAACGACTCTCCTGCGCTTAAAGCGGCAAACGTCGGCATAGCGATAGGAAGCGGCACGGACATAGCAATGGAAAGCGCGGGTATCGTGCTCATCAAAAATTCGCTGAAGGACTTGGTCACGGCAATTCGTTTGAGCAAGCGGACGATAGGCAATATCAAGTTGAGCCTGTTCTGGGCGTTCTTCTACAACGCGCTCGGCATACCGCTGGCGGCGGGCGTGTTCTATCCGCTTCTGCATATGGGTTTAAGCCCGATGTTCGCGTCGCTGGCAATGAGTTTGAGCTCCGTCTGCGTTGTAATCAACGCGCTTACGTTAAGACTGTTTAATCCGAACAGGAAAATAAAAAATAAAGTAAAAAACAAGGAGGCAGTTATGGAAAAAGTAATTACAATCGAAGGTATGAGCTGCAATCATTGCAGAATGAAGGTGGAGAACGCCTTGAAGGAAATCAAAGGCGTAACGTCCGTTTCCGTCGATTTGGAAACCAAGCAGGCAACCGTAATATCGGACAAAGAAATCAAAGACAAAGTATTAGTAAAGACCATAGAAAAACTCGGCTACCGCGTTCAGTAAGTCGCAAGGAGTAGTTATGAAGATTTATAAGATAGTGTTCAGTCCGACGGGCGGAACGGACAAAGCGGCAAGCGCCGTTGCCTATGCACTCGGGGCGGAAGCGGAAACGGTGGACCTGTCCGTTCAAAACTTTACGGGCTGCAATCTGACGGACGACGGAATAGCCGTCATAGCTATGCCGTCTTTCGGCGGCAGAGCGCCCAAAACCGCAATCGACCGTTTGAAAAAGATAAAGGCAAACGGCGCAAAGGCAGTCGTTATTGCCGTTTACGGAAACCGCGAACAGGAAGACACCTTGATTGAAATTTCGGACGCGGCGGAAGAATGCGGGTTCGAAGTTATTGCGGGAATAACTGCCGTTGCGGAACATTCGATAGCGCACATATACGCCGCCGGCAGACCCGATGATACGGACGCAAAACAGCTTGCAGGGTTTGCCGAAAAGATTAAAGAAAAGATAAAGGCTTCCGTAAGCGATATGCCGAAAATCCCGGGAAACCGCCCGTATAAGAAGTCCGGTTCGGGGCTTGTCCCGAAAACCGCTTCGGCTTGCACGAATTGCGGAATATGCGCGGATAAATGTCCTGTCGGCGCAATCGATAAGAGCAACCCAAAAAAGACAGACGGAAAGCTGTGTATAAACTGTATGCGCTGTGTAGCCGTTTGTCCGCAGAACGCACGCAAGGTCAGCGGAGTAATGGTGAAACTCGTAAGCGTTGCTCTCAAAAATTCTTGCAAAGACAGAAAAGACAATCGGTTGTTTATATGACGTTAACGTTCGACACTTGATATTAAAAATCGGAGGATTTGTTATGAAAAAAAATAAAGACTGTGTTTGTGGACTATTCGGGTACGCTCACGCAGGAAATGTGCAAAGCGACGATGAAATTTACCGAAATAGTCTGTACGCACAGTAAACTTACCGACCCGAACGACGCAATAAAGTATTGGTGGACGGCGATAACGGAGCTGGAAAATAAAAGCAATTACGGGGAATATCTTACGCAAGACGAAATAACCGACATTGCGCTTGAAAGAATGACTCGGGAAATGGAACTGAAAGCCGATTTAAACAAACTGCACGAGCTTTGCATAGAGTATTGGTCGAAAGCACCGCTGTTCGACGACGTAAAACCGTTCTTTGAAAAATGCCCTTACCCGATATATATTATTACGAACAACGGCGTGCAGTATGTCGATATAGCAATGAAAGATAACGGTTTGAAGCCTGCGGGTATTGTGTGCGGAGATATGGTACGTGCGTATAAGCCGCATAAAGAATTATTTTTGAAAGCGCTGGAAATTGCAGGATGCAGTCCGAGCGAAACGGTACATATAGGGGACTCCGAAAAAACAGATGTCCGCGGAGCATTGTCTGTCGGAATAACGCCGATTCTGCTCAACCGAAAAAACAAAGCGGTAAAAAGCGATGTCCTTGTCGTCAACAGCCTGTCGGAAGTTATACCGCTGTTGAATACTCTCTGACCGACGAAAGCTTTGAAGACGTTTATTTTCAAGACGAAAAGCCCGATTTCGAACCGCCTATACATATGATAGGCACGCCGTTTCAAATCGAGGTGTGGAACATACTGCACGAAATTCCGTACGGCACAACTACTACATATAACGAGATTGCAAAAAAGATAGCCGAAAACCGCGGACTTGAACGAATGTCGGCGCAGGCGGTGGGAACGGCGGTCGGCAAAAACAATATAAATCTTATCGTGCCCTGCCATAGAGTAGTCGGCACAAATAACAGCCTTGCAGGTTACGCCGGCGGCATAGACAAAAAGATTCGCTTTCTAAAACTCGAAGGCGGCTATAAGGAAAAGTACTTCATTCCCAAACACTCCACCGCACCGTAACGCCGCTTGAACGGTGGTATTTATGTGAGTCTTTATTGAGGGTACGTTACGCCGTCACAATATTGACTTATACCAATCGGCACGAATCAATTTTACGCCGTCCTCGTCGTAATTTACAATATAGGTTTTACTCTTTATGTTTTCCAAAGTTAAAAACCGTTGCAAATCATTGTCTATTCTATGTGAATCGATATAAACGATTGCATTTTCGTCTTGGAGCTTATTATAAATTTCTTCGTTTTCAAAAAGCAGTTTGCCGCCGACGTGCCAACGGCAGTCTGCAGTTTTTGCTTTTGTCGCAAAATATACGCTCTTTGCCTCGACCACCGCAAGACTGTAAGGTAATTCGATTTTTTCTTCGATATTCACTTCATATCTTTGGGCGCAACGGCGAAGCGTGGCATAATATCTTTCGTAGTTTGGATTGAAGTTGTCAATTTCGTTATTTAGGTGCTCGTCACGCAGACAGGTGAGTGCAAACGATAAAAACTTTTCCGCAATATTTCTGTGGTGAAAATTATCGTATTCTACGGGGGTGCCGATAAGCATAGACTGTGCTGCCGCTTCAAAATCGTTTAAAGTGGTAGTTCCTTCGATTTCCCAATATCCGTTTAAAAAATTCACGCGATTATAGACAGTGGAGATGTCATACGTGCGCTTATATTTTTTTGCGGAAATAGCTCTCGTTGTAGCCAATGTCATATCTCTTGCAATGTTGTACGACATTTCTACCTCTTTCGAAGACCGCTCATTTAAAAATATTCCGTAAGTCGCCGCACTGTTTAAGATTGCCGAACTGAGGCAATCTGTCGGTAAGTTCGTATTCATCGAATCGGACAACGGACAGCGGTAATGCAGTAAATCCCATTGAACAGGGTCTGCCGTTATTTTCCTTAACGGTAATTTCGGGTCGTACTGTATTTTTTTATCACGCTTATTCTGTAGAAAGGTAAACCGCAGATTACCGATTTCATCGATAAACAGCATTAAAACGTCTGCAATTTCACAACATCTTTCTTTAGGTGCTGTATGTCTATATTGCATAAAATGTTTAACATATCCTTTGTTGCCGTGATATTCTTTTGCGCAGGCAAAATCGCTTTGATTCATAGTTCGAATCAATCCTCTGAATAAACTAACTTCATTTTTCTTTTGAGGATTTGTAAATAAACTGTTTAAGTCTTGTTTAAGCATTATTTTCCTCCTTGGTAGTTATTGCTGATATTATAATACCACATTTACCCGATATTGTCTATAATAAAACCCGCAAGTTAATTCAGACTTGCTTTTACTTCCAAATCCGAATAAGACCGCAAAATAAAAATTCCGCAAAAATCTTGCGGAATTTCTGGTGTGTCCGCCGGGGCTCGAACCCGGACCGAAGGCGTCGGAGGCCTTTATGGTATCCAATTCCACCACGGGCACAAACGGCAGCGATAGGGTGTGAAAACGCCGCAGAGAAAAAAGCGACAGTAAATCAAACGTATATATTTTAGCCGAACGTGCGGCAAAAGTCAACTGTTTTGTTTTCTCACTTTCCGCTGTTGCCGTAGTTGGACAGCACGCGCGCCGACGGGTCGTCGACGTCACAGCCCTTCCAGGACTTGTTCGGCATCCAAAAATCGGGAATCATTTCCGCCTGCATAGGATAGTATTTTTCGAAAATCTCTCGGTATAAAAGCGACTCTTTGGTAAACGGTCTTGCGTGATAGGCGTACTTGTCGCACAGTGCGGAAAAGTCGCCTTTATAGAGCGTTTCGGCGTACTCTTTGATGTCGTCCACCATAGAATGTCCCACGGCGTCCGAGAAAGCCGCCTTCTCGCGGTATAAAATCTCACGGGGCAGATAATCGCCCTCGAAAGCGCGCCGCAGAAGATACTTGCCCGTATTGTATTTGTTCATCTTGATTTCGGGGTCTATGCTCATAACAAACTCCGCAAAATCGAGGTCGCCGAACGGCACCCGCGCTTCCATAGAGTTGACCGAAATACAGCGGTCGGCACGCAGAACGTCATAGCAGTTCAGCTCCTTGACGCGCTTGACCGACTCCGCCTGAAACGCCTCGGCAGACGGCGCAAAGTCCGTGTATTTGTACCCGAACAGCTCGTCGGAAATCTCGCCCGTCATAAGCACTTTGACGTCCGTCGTCTCGCGTATCTTCTTGCAGATTAAATACATACCCATACTCGCGCGCACGGTCGTAATGTCGAACGTGCCGAGCGCCGCGATTACTTCGTCGAGAGAAGCAATCACTTCGTCGCGCGTCATATAAATTTCCGTGTGGTCGGTGCCGAGATAGTCTGCGACTTGCCGCGCGTACTTCAAATCGATTGCGTCCTTGTCCATACCGACGGCAAACGTGCGAATCTTCTTTTTCGACAGCTTCTGTCCGACCGCGCATACCAAAGACGAGTCCAGCCCGCCCGAGAGCAGAAACCCGAGCGGCGCGTCGGCGTCCAACCGCTTTTCGATACCTTTCACGAGCTTTTCCTTAATGCCGCGGCAGGCAGTGTCGATATCGTAGACGGCAGTCTTGACGTTCGTCACGTCGCGGTAGCAGACGAATTTTCCGTCCGCGTAGTAGTGACCCGGGGGAAAGGGCAGAATTTTGCCGCCCGATAACCCGACGAGATTTTTAGGCTCGCTGGCAAACGCGATTGCGCCGCTGTCAAGAAAGACGTAGTAAAGCGGACGGATTCCAATCGGGTCGCGCGCGGCTATGTAAGAGTTTTTTTCGCCGTCGTAAATCACGCAGGCAAACTCCGCGTCGAGACGGCGGAACATATCCGTGCCGTAAAGCTCGTACATAGCAAGCAGAATTTCACAGTCCGATTCCGACTTGAATTTGTAGCCCTTGCTCTCGAGCTCGGCTTTCTGCTTGCGAAAACCGTATATTTCTCCGTTGCAAACGGAAATGTTGTTTTTGTAGTAAAACGGCTGCATACCGCTCGCGTTCAAACCCATAATGGCAAGTCGGTGAAAGCCTATATATCCGCCGCTTGTTTCCTCGAACACGGACATATCCGGTCCGCGGCTGACCGTCCTGTCGAAAGCCTTTTCGACGTCGGCTTTATTCAAACTCTTGTCCGTTATGCAGAAGATGGAACACATAGATAAACTCCTTATGCCGTGCGTCGGCTTTTTACGCTTTCGTACAATAATACAGTAAATCGTAAAATAAGTCAAGTAAATAGATTGCGATTTGAAATTGTCTTGACTTTTTTATAAAAGAATGGTAAAATTAGCTTTGTATAATCCCAACGAAACTCGGAGGCAAATAAAAGTGATAAAGATAAACGAAATCAAAGCGCACGACGGCGAAACCGTGGAAATCCGCGGCTTTGTGAAACAGGTAAGAGACCTGAAAAAAATGCAGTTTCTCGTGATACGCGACATAACCGAATCGGTTCAGGTCACGATATTCAAAAACGACGAGAATAAGAAGCTCAACGAAACGGTTGCCGCGCTCACGCTGGAATCGTCCGTAAGGGTGAAAGGCAAGGTGCACGTCGACGATTTCGTCAAACTCAACGGCGTGGAACTGCTCGCGGAAGAAGTCATAGTCGCCAATCTCGCAAACAATAATATGCCGATAGATTTGACCGACTTCAACGAGTCGAACAGAGATTTGAGAATGGACTGGCGCTTTTTGGATTTGAGAAGCAGAGAACATCAGCTCATATTCAGAGTGCAGACGACGGCGGAAATGGCAATGCGCGAATTCTGGATAGAAAACGGCTTCACGGAAATCCACTCGCCGAAACTTATGGGCAACCCCAGCGAATCGGGCGCCGAGCTTTTCGAACTCAACTACTTCGGCGGCAAGGCGTATCTTGCACAGTCGCCGCAGTTCTATAAGCAAATGGCAATAGCCGCAGGCTTCGAAAGAGTGTTCGAAATCGGACCGGTTTTCAGAGCCAATAAATCTTTCACGTCGCGCCACGACACCGAGTTCACAAGCGTGGACTGCGAAATCGCCTGGATAGACTCCTATGAAGACGTAATGAAGTTCGAGGAGCGCTGGATAGAATACCTTGTGAAAAAGGTCAAGGAAAAGCACGGCGACGAAATAAAGGAAGTGCTCGGCAGGGAAATAACCGTGCCCAAAGTGCCTTTCCCGCGCGTGACTATGGACGAAGCCAAAGAGATAATAAAATCGCTCAACTATGTCGTGCCGCCCGAAACCAAGGGCGACTTGGACCCGACCGCGGAAAAACTGCTCGGCAAATACTTCAAGGAAAAGTACGACAGCGACTTCGTGTTCGTAACCGAATTCCCGACGTCGATAAGACCTTTCTATCATATGTATAAGGAAGGCGACCCGACCAAAACGCTGTCTTTTGACCTCTTGTGGAACGGTCTGGAAGTCACGACGGGCGCGCAGAGAGAACACCGCTTCCCCGTGATAGTAAAACAGGGCATAGAAAAGGGACTTATCCCCGCAAAGGCATTGGACAAAAACGGCGAAGTGGTTCGCGAAAACCTGCCGCAGGGTCTCAAAGACTACCTGTCCTGCTTCGATTACGGCTGCCCTCCGCACGGCGGATACGGCTTCGGTCTTACGAGAATGTTAATGAACCTGCTCGGATACACGAACGTGCGCGAAGTCACGTTCATATACCGCGGAGTGGACAGACTGCGCCCGTAAAAATTTATTTTTATGCGGTTTAAAGCTATATAGGAGAAAAAATGAAACATACCGACATCAAGACGCTGTATGCCGATATAAAGACGTACGTCGGCAAGGAAACCACCGTGTGCGGCTGGGTGCGCACCTCGCGCGACAGCAAGGCGATTGCTTTTATAGAGATAAACGACGGCACGTCGTTCAAGAATATGCAGTTGATTGCCGATAAAGACAAGATAAGCGAAGAACTGCTCAAAAAGGCAATGCCCGTCGGCACGGCGGTCAAAGCCGTCGGCAAGTTCGTCGAGTCCGACAAGAACGGCTGCGAGATACAGCTCAAAAGCATAGAAGTGCTCGGCGAGTGCCCTGCGGACTATCCTTTGCAGAAGAAACGCCATACGCTGGAATTTCTGCGCTCCATACCGCATCTGCGCGTGCGCACGAGATATTTCGAAGCCGTGTTTGCCGTGCGCGACGCGTTGAGCCACGCCATACACGACTATTTCAGAAAGAACGGCTATAAGTATGTGCACGCTCCGATAATCACGGGAAGCGACTGTGAAGGCGCAGGCGAGCTTTTCAGAGTGACCACACAGCCGTGGAACGCCGAGTATAAGACGGAAGAAGAATACAACGCCGAAGACTTTTTCGGAAAAAAAGCAGGGCTTACCGTTTCGGCACAGCTCGAAGGCGAAATGGCGGCAATGGGTCTGGGCAGAATTTATACGTTCGGACCGACTTTTCGGGCGGAGCACAGCAATACCACGCGCCACGCCGCAGAGTTCTGGCAGATAGAGCCCGAAGTGTGTTTTGCCGATATAGACGACATAATCGAGATTGCCGAAGACTTCATAAAGTCGATAATAAGGGATACGATGAAAGCCTGCCCCGACGAAATGGAGTTTTTCAATCAGTGGGTGGATAAGGGCGTAATCGAAAAATTGAACGGCGTCGTAAACAGCGACTTCGGCAGAATAACCTACACCGAAGCCGTGGAAGTGCTGAAAAAATCGGGCAGAGAATTCAAGTATCCCGTGGAGTGGGGAAGCGATTTGCAGACCGAGCACGAGAAATATCTGACCGAAGAATATTATAAAAAACCGCTTTTCGTCGTGGACTATCCGGCAGACATAAAGGCGTTTTATATGAAACAGAACAAGGACGGCAAAACCGTCGCCGCCACCGACCTTTTGGTGCCGGGTATCGGCGAGATAATCGGTTGCAGCGAGCGCGAAGCCGATATGAAAAAACTCGTAAAGGCAATGAAAAAGCGCGGAATGAATACGGACGGATATACGGAATATCTCGACACGCGCAAATTCGGAAGCGTACCGCACAGCGGCTTCGGCTTGGGCTTCGACAGAATGTTGATGTATATAACGGGCGTGGGCAATATAAGGGATACTCTGCTGTTCCCGCGCACCGTCGGTTCGCTTTAAGTAAAATCTTAAAAAAGACAGGCAGGAAAATAAATGGAGCAAATGACGCTGTTCGACAACGATAAAGGACTGCCGCTGGCGGCGCGGATGAGACCGCGCGACTTGAACGAGTTTGTCGGGCAGAAACATTTGATAGGCGAAGGCAAGGTCCTGCGCAAGATTATCGAAAGCGACAACGTCGGTTCGATGATTTTCTGGGGACCGCCGGGAGTGGGCAAGACCACGCTGGCGAGAATAATCGCGCATAAGACAAAGGCGACGTTTATAGACTTTTCCGCCGTCACAAGCGGAATAAAGGAAATAAAGGAAGTAATGGGGCAGGCGGAAAAGAACCGTCGTTTCGGAGACAGAACCATTGTTTTCGTGGACGAGATTCACCGCTTCAATAAGGCGCAGCAGGACGCCTTTTTGCCGTTCGTGGAAAAGGGCAGTATAGTGCTCATAGGCGCGACAACGGAAAACCCGTCGTTCGAAGTCAACGGCGCGCTTTTGTCGCGCTGTAAAGTATTCGTATTGCAGGCGCTCAAAGCCGACGAGATTGCAGAGCTGTTAAAGCGCACCGTAAAGGACGAGCGCGGCTTCGGAACGCTGAACGTCGAGATTGCCGACAGCGAGATAAACGCGATAGCGGAGTTTGCAAACGGCGACGCGAGAAACGCGCTGTCCACGCTGGAAATGGCGGTGCTAAACGGCGATAACGACGGCGAAAAGATAACCGTCACCGAAAAGACGGTGGAGCAGTGCACGCAGAAAAAATCACTGCTGTACGATAAAAACGGCGAAGAACATTATAATATAATTTCCGCCCTGCATAAGTCTATGCGCAACTCCGACCCCGATGCGGCGGTGTATTGGCTGGCGCGTATGCTCGAAGCGGGGGAAGACCCGCTGTACGTCGCGCGCAGAGTGACGCGGTTCGCCGCCGAAGACATAGGGCTTGCCGACCCGAGAGCAATGGAGATTGCCGTCGCGGCATATCAGGCGTGCCATTTCATAGGTATGCCGGAGTGTAGCGTACATCTGACGCAGGCAGTTGTTTATATGTCCGTCGCGCCCAAGTCCAACGCGCTGTATACGGCGTACGAAGCGGCGAAAAAGGACGCTCTGGAAAGTATCGCCGACCCCGTGCCGCTCAATATAAGAAACGCGCCCACGCGCCTTATGAAAGAACTCGGTTACGGCAAGGGCTATAAGTACGCGCACGACTTTAAAAATAAGATAACCGATATGCAGTGCCTGCCCGATAAGCTTGTCGGCAGAGAGTATTACCGCCCGACCGAAGAGGGGCTGGAAGCGCGGTTTAAGGTGAGGTTACAGGAAATCAAATCCCTCAAAAACCCACCTGACGGCATATAAACTTCGCATTTCTATGTCAAACGTCGTTTCCGCTCGGGTCATTTACGAGAAGTAAACTCCCCGTCGCGGAAACTCGTTTTCCTTGAACTGTTCGTTTCTTTGCCGTCAGCCTGACGGCACATAAGCGGCGCATTTCTGTGTCAAGCTACGCATTTTTTCGGGGCGAGTACACGAAGTACACGCCCTTTCAAAAATGCTTGCTTTCCTTGAACTGCTTGCTTCTGTGCCGTTAGGGCTTTCGTTCCTTTCACGCGCTTTCCTTGTCATTTGACCGTTTCTTTTTCCAATGTCATTTCGACCGAGCGTCAGCGAGCGGAGAAATCCCCTGCATTAAAACGATTACAAACTTTTTCTAATACTCTTACACTCCTGTGCCGTCAGGACACTCCGCGCCTTTCACGCACTCTTTTGAAAAACCCCCTTTGTCTTTCTTTTGTGCCTTTCACACACTATTCTTTCGCCAAAAAATCGGTGCGCGCATAACGCCTTTATCAAAAGCTGTCCGCGCCGAAAAATATGCCGGCCGGCGGTGCGAAAACCGTTGTCAATGCAAAATCGTTAAACCTGCCTGCGCGCATATCTTGTGCTTTGTACCCGTCGCCACCACAATATATAGAATAATAATATTCACATATTTGCATAATTATTCACAACAAATACGGCTCTCGCAATTTCTCTTTAAATTGCGGGAATTTTTTTGCATAATTATATATCAAAACGATTGTATCTTTTCAAATTTTGTGCTATAATTAGAATAATGCGTCGAAAAGAAAGAGCGCCTTAAAAGCCGTCGGACTGCTTACAGTGCGACATAGGAGGAAAAATGCAGGATTACAACGCAAATAATATAAAAGTACTCGAAGGTCTGGACGCGGTCAGATTGCGTCCGGGTATGTATATAGGCACGACGGGTGTCAAAGGACTGCACCACATACTGTGGGAAATCGTGGACAACTCTATGGACGAAGTCGCCAACGGTTACGGCACGACAATAAACGTCACGATACACGCGGACGGTTCCGCGTCGGTGGAAGACGACGGCAGGGGCATACCCGTAGACATTCATCCGCAGCTCGGCGTGAGCGGCGTCGAAGTGGTTTTCACCCAGCTTCACGCAGGCGGCAAATTCGACAACTCCAACTATTCCCATTCCGGCGGTCTGCACGGCGTGGGCGCGTCGGTCACGAACGCGCTTTCCGAATGGACGGTCGTCGAAGTCTATAAAAACGGCACGACGTATAAAATGGAGTTCGAATCCAAAGCGCTCGAGGAGGGCGGCGAAGTCAAGGGCGGACTTGTCAAATATCACCTGATAGACACGGGCGAAAAGACGGACAAGCACGGCTCCAAGGTCAGATTCAAACCCGACAAGCGTGTGTTCGAAACCGTCAACTTCAATATAGACGTCATATCAAGACGTCTCAAAGAGCTCGCCTTTTTGAATAAGGGCGCGAAAATAACGCTGACCGACGAGCGCGTACCGCACGGCAACGGATTTTTGACGCGCGAATACTGCTACGAAGGCGGTCTTATAGACTTCGTCAAATATTTGAACGAAACCAAAACTCCGCTTTTCCCCGAACCCGTAATCATTTCGGGCGAAAAGGACAATATTTCTATGGAGCTTGCCTTTCAGTATACCGACGCGTATACCGACAGCATTTTCTCCTATGTAAACAATATCCCGACCACCGAAGGCGGCACGCACGAAACGGGCTTCAAAGCCGCGCTGACCAAGGTTATGAACGACTTTGCCAGAAAGACGGGAATGTTAAAGGACAAGGATGACAACCTGCTCGGCGACGATTTCAGAGAAGGTCTTACGGCGGTTATGAGCGTGCAAATGCAGAATATACAGTTCGAAGGTCAGACCAAGACCAAGCTCGGCAACCCCGAAGCGCGCATAGCCATAGACAGCATAACGACGCAGGAGCTGCAAACGCTGTTTTCCAAGGACGAGAATAAGGGGCTTATAGAAACCATACTCAAAAAGGCTCTGCTGGCGGCAAAGGTCAGAGAAGCGGCGAGAAAGGAAAAGGAAATCACGCGCGCCAAGAACAGCATAGAAAACTTCAATCTCGTCGGCAAGCTGTCCAGCTGTACGGGCAAAAAACCCGAACTGAACGAACTGTTCATCGTCGAGGGCGACAGCGCGGGCGGAACGTGCAAACAGGCGAGAAACAGAAAGTTTCAGGCGATACTGCCGCTGCGCGGAAAGCCGCTGAATGCCGAGAAAAAGCGTATCGACCAAGTGCTTGCAAACGAAGAAATCCGCACGATAATTTCCGCTCTGGGAAGCGGTATCGGCGAAGACTTCAACGTCGACAACTTAAACTATCATAAGGTGATAATTCTGTCCGACGCCGACCAGGACGGCGCGCACATAAGGGCGATACTTCTGACGTTCTTCTTCCGCTATATGAAAGATTTGATAGCCGAAGGGCACGTCTATATCGGCTTGCCGCCGCTGTATAAGATAGCCAAAAAAGACAAGGTGGAATACGTCTATTCGGATGAAGAGCTGGAAGCGCTGAAACCGCAGTTCGGCAGGGGCGCGGAAGTACAGCGCTATAAAGGTCTCGGCGAAATGAACGCCGACCAGCTGTGGGACACCACTATGAACCCCGAAAAGCGCACGCTCGTCAGAGTGACGATAGAAGACGCGACGGAAGCGGAAAAGCTCGTTTCCACGCTTATGGGCGATATGGTGGAACTGCGCAAAGCCTACATCGTAGAGCACGCCAATTTCAACCGAGAAGACAGGTTCAAACAGGAAGCCAAATAGGCGATATTCAACGGGAGCAAAAGCCCGACAAAACCCCCGACTTATGCCGCGCATAAGTTTTACCCGCCGCCGAATAAGAGCGGACGGGAAGGAGAGTACCTATGGAAGAAAAGGAAAAACAGAAAATACTCGAAAAAACAATGGAAGACGTGATGCACGATTCGATGATACCGTATTCGGAGCACGTCATATTGGATAGAGCCTTGCCGCGAGTGGAAGACGGACTGAAACCGGTTCAAAGGCGTATTTTGTATACGATGAACGAGCTCGGCATTTCTCCAGACAAGCCGTACAGAAAGTCGGCGCGCGTCGTGGGCGACTGTCTGGGCAAATACCATCCGCACGGCGATACGTCGATATATCAGGCGATGGTGCGTATGGCACAGCCGTTTTCTATGGGCGCCTGTCTTGTGGACGGACACGGCAACTTCGGCAGTATAGACGGCGACGGCGCGGCGGCAATGCGTTACACCGAAGTCAGAATGACGCCGCTTGCGCTGGAACTTCTGCGCGATTTGGATAAGAACACCGTGCGCTGGTCGCCGAACTTCGACGATACGAGAATGGAACCGGATATCCTCCCCGGCAGATTCCCGAACCTGCTTGTAAACGGCGCGACGGGCATAGCTGTGGGACTTGCGACGAACATACCGCCGCATAACCTTATGGAGTGTATCGACGGCGTAATCGCTTATATAGACAACCCGAGAATAAAGCTCGGCGATATGATGCGCATAATCAAGGGACCGGATTTTCCGGGCGGCGGCTTCATAATCGCAACGGAGCTGGAAAAGGCATACGAAACGGGCAAGGGCAAAATTCAGCTTCGCGCCAAAGTGCATATCGAAAACGGCGACAACGACAAGAAGCTCATAGTCATAGACGAACTGCCGTTCGGCGTCAATAAAGCCGCACTGCTCGAAAGCATACTGAAAGTGCGCGAAGACAAAAAGGGACTGCTGTCCGGCATAGCCGAAATCACCGACGAATCGGACAGAAACGGTATGCGCGCCGTCATAAAGGTGAAAAAGGACTGCGACCCCAAACCGATAATCGACCTGCTTTTCAAGTATACCAATCTGTCGGTGTCGTACGGCATAAATATGGTGGCAATCGCCGACGGCAAGCCCCAGCTTATGGGACTGTTGGACATAGTCGCATACTACGTCAACTATCAGCGCGACGTCATATTGAGAAGAACCAAGTACGAGCTGGACGCGGCGAAAGAGCGCGAGCATATCTTGGAAGGTCTTGTCATCGCCGTAAGAAACATAGACGAAGTCATAAAGATAATCAAGACCAGCCAGTCCACGGCGGAAGCCAAGGAAAGACTGCGCAAACGCTTCGAGCTCTCCGAAAGACAGGCACAGGCGATACTCGACTTGCGTCTGGCAAGACTTACTCACCTCGAAGTCTATAAGCTGGAAAAGGAGCTTGCCGACGTCAAGGCTCTCATAGAGCGTCTGACGGCGATAGTGGCGTCCAAAAAACTGCAAATGGATTTGGTCAAAGCCGAGCTTCTGCAAATCAGAAAGGCATACAGAGAGAACAGAAAGACGACTATTTTGAAGTCGGCGGAAGATTACAACGTGCCCAGCGACGACGACGAAAAGCCGATAGAAGATTATATCGTCTGCGTCAACTCCCTCGGCAATATAAAGCGTATGCTGGTCAAGAACTTCACAATGGCGACAAAGGACTTCTCCGATACGTCCACGGCAAGCGAAATAAGCCCGATAATCGTCAAGACCAAAAGCGACGAAACGCTGTACTGCTTCACCAATCTCGGCAACTGCTATAAGGCGGACGTGGAAAGCCTGCCCGACGGCAAGTGGCGCGAAAAGGGTATGCCCGCGCATAAGGTCATAACCGAAATGGGCAAGACGGAAAAAATAGTGTACGCACTGCCCGTTATGGACGCACTGCCGAAAGGCAACCTGCTGTTCTATACGCGCGACGGAATGGTAAAACGCTCGGCATTCTCGGAATACAACGTCGTCAAATCGTCCTTCCAGGCGGTCAAGATAAAGGACGGCGACGAAGTCATAGCCATAGAAAAGGAACAGCGCGACTGCACTCTGATGTTCGTCACGAAAGGCGGTATGTGCCTGAATGCGGATATGAGCGACATTCCGCTTCAAGGCAGAGTGGCAGGCGGCGTAAAGGGCATACAGCTCTCCGACGGTGACAGCTGTCTGTTCGTGGGTCAGGTCAACGGCGACGGCGAAATGGCGCTCGTGACGGACAGAAGCTTCTGCAAACGCGTACTCGTATCCCAGCTCGACGTTATGAGCAGATACAGAAAGGGCGTGAAGATAATCGACTTCGGCAAGAACGGCGGTTCGCTCGTGTTCGCGTCCTATGTCACACTGCCGTATAAGGTGGTGTTCGTAATGGAAGACGGCTATATGACGGCATTCTCGACGGAGAACTTCCCGATTGAAAACCGCACCCACGCAGGCAGAGCGCTCTTAAAGGGCAAAATGAGCGTCGCAAGCGGACTGATATATAACGATAAGGTCCAGAAATAACGCGCGGATAAAACAGATAAAAAGCAAATAAAAAAGAAGCGGAACGCTTGAAAAAGGCGCTCCGCTCTTTTGTATGTTTTAAGGATATTTCAAAGCCGCTTTCCGACCTCGTACATAGCGATTGCCGCCGCGACGGATAGATTTAAACTGTCCACGTCGCGCGTGCAGGGGATAATGACGCTCTGCCCGAGCTCGGCAAAACTCTCGTTAAGTCCGTGCGCCTCGTTGCCGAATATAAGCGTGCACGGCTTCTTGAACTCGACTTCCTCTATGGACTTGCTCGCCGTCAGCATAAAAGGGTAAAGGAAGCGGTCGGGGAAACGGTCGGTATATTCGTCTATGGAAGAAAACTCCGCGATATTCAAAGCGAACGCCGCACCCATAGACGCGCGCACCGTCTCCGGGGAGAACGGGTCGGCGCACGGCGGTATAAGCGCAAGGTCCTTAAAGCCCAGCCCCAGCATCGTGCGCATAACGGTGCCGACGTTTCCGCAGCCGCTCGGCGATACGAGCAGAATGTGCGGCGCGTCGGGGGAAAGCTCGGAAGGGTACTTTTCAAACTCGCCTATGACAAAACAGTTTTCCTTCGGGGAAAGAATATTGAAAACCTTGCCGTCTTTCACGACGTCGATTTTCGCACTGCCGCATAGGTTCAAAAGTTTGAAATAACTTTCGCTCTCGTTGATGTTCGGGTGAACGTAAACGGTCCGCACGCGCTCTCTGCGCCGCGCCAAAAGCTCGAAACACACCGTCATTCCCAGCGCGTAAGAATATTCATTGTCACGTTTATAGCGTTTCATTGTCCCAAACCGACTATTTCTTTTCCACTCTGCAGCCGTCTTTCGAGTCTATGACCTTAAAGCCGAGAGCGTCTATTTTCGCACGCAGCTCGTCGGACTTGGCAAAGTCCCTGTTCTTGCGCGCAATACTCCTTTCTTCGACGAGAGCGGCAACCTCCTGCGGAATGTCCGCCGCCTCGGTCTGCTCCTCTTTCAGCGGCTCGGGCTTGTCGAGCGACAGCCCCAAAACGCGGTCGAAAACAAGCGCGGCTTCGTATATGCCGCGGCTGAACGGCTCTTTGAGCATCGTCCACAAAATGCCGAGCGCAAGCGGCGCATTCAAGTCGTCGTTAATCGCGGCATTGAACTTTTCGATATAGCCGTTTACGACGTCGGGGGATACGGGCGCGTCGGAATTCTTGTGCCTGTAAAGCAGGTCGAGCAGACGCAGATAGGCGACTTGCGCCGCGTCCATAGACTCGAACGTAAAATTCAGCTTCTTGCGGTAGTGCGCGTTCAGGCAGAAATATCTGAAAGCAAGCGGACGGTATCCGCGCTCTATAAGATTGTCGATAGTGTAGGTGTTTCCCAGCGACTTGCTCATCTTGCCGCCGTCCACGCACATAAACTCGCCGTGCAGCCAATAATTGACCGTCTTTTTACCTGCGCGCGCCTCGTTCTGCGCAATCTCGTTTTCGTGGTGAACGGGTATGTGGTCCACGCCGCCCGTGTGTATGTCGAACACTTCTCCGAGATACTTGCGGCTCATTGCCGAACACTCTATGTGCCAGCCGGGATAGCCCACGCCGAACGGCGAATCCCACTTCATAATGTGGTTGGGCTCGGCAATCTTCCACAGCGCGAAATCGGCGGGGTTGCGCTTGCTCTCGTTGACCTTGACGCGCGCCCCCGCAATCTGGTCGTCCAGTTTAAGCCGCGACAGCTTGCCGTATTCGGGAAACTTCGATATGTCGAAATAAACCGCGTCCGCCGTTTTGTAGGCAAAACCCTTGTCCATAAGCACGCCGACGTATTCCAGCATATCGGGGATATGCTCGGTGGCTTTGGCGACGATTTCGGGAAGGGAAATGTTCAACCGCTTCAAATCGGTCATAAACGCCGCCGTGTAAAAGTCGGCGATTTCCTTCGGCGACTTGCCTTGCTTGCGGCTGGCAGTCTCCATCTTGTCCTCGCCCTCGTCGCCGTCGGAGAGCAAATGCCCGACGTCGGTTATGTTCATAACCCCTTTCAGCTTGAACCCGTCATACTTGAGTACGCGCCGCAAAAGGTCGGTAAAGACGTATGTGCGCAGATTGCCTATGTGCGCAAAGTTATACACCGTCGGACCGCAGGAATACATAGTGACCCGCTTTTCGTCTATGGGTATAAAGTTTTCTTTTTTGCGCGTCAGCGTGTTGTAAAGTCTTAACATATAATAAACCTCGTTATTTGTCCGTATCTTCGTTTTTGACGTTCAAGAGCCTTTCCAGTTCTTCCACGCGTCTGGTCAGCTTGCAGATTTCGTCGCCCATAGGGTCGGGAAGGGACTGACAGCAGTCGTCCACGCGCTCGCCGTCTATGCGCACCACTCTCCCCGGAACGCCCACGACGGTGGCGTTGGGCGGCACCTCCTTCAGCACAATGGAGCCTGCGCCGATTTTCGCGCCGCGCCCGACCGTGAACGGACCCAGCACTTTTGCGCCCGCGCTAATCATAACGTTGTCCTCGACGGTGGGGTGGCGCTTGCCCTTGTCCTTGCCCGTGCCGCCCAAAGTGACGCCCTGATAGATGAGCACGTTGTCGCCGACGACGGCTGTTTCGCCGATAACCACGCCTGCGCCGTGGTCGATAAAGACTCCGCTGCCGATGACGGCGGCAGGGTGAATTTCGATACCCGTAAAGAACTTTGCGATTTGACTTATTATCCGCGCCAGCAGCTTATAGCGGTGCCGATATAAAAAGTGCGCAAAGCGGTACATAACAAGCGCGTGAAAACCGCCGTACGTCAATATGACTTCCAGCCTGCTGCGCGCCGCAGGGTCGTGCTTCAGCACCGATTGCAGGTCTTTTTCAATCTTCGACAAAAAGGTGGCTCCTTTTATAAACTTATATTTCTATATGCGGCAGTCGCATAAAGTGCCATAGCCGCATAGAATATGCTATTCGATAAACGACAGCAGCCTCACCGCCGCATTCAGCGTTTCGATTGCGCTCTCGTAATCTTTTTCGTCAGAGAGAAACTTTTTGAAACTCTCGTCAATGACGTTGAGCTTGCCGTCGAGATAGGCGGCGCCGCTCTCTGTGATGTGATAGGCTGTTTCGCGCCTGCCGGGGAGCTTTTTGCGGACGATAAGCCCGCTCTCCTCCATCTGCCGTGCAAGCGACGCGAGATTGCTCTTTTGCAGGGCAAGCGCGTCTATGAGATTATTCGGCGTAAGCGGCTTGTCCTTGATGAGAAAGAGAATTTTGGTTTCCAAAGACAGAGTGTTTTTCTTTTTGCCCTGCTCGTTTCCCATACACGCCTTGCGCGTTGCTATGCGCAGTGCCACGGCGGCGTCCGCTATTCGTTCCATTTGTCATACACCTTCCGAATTTATGAATATATAACTTATTGTAACACATTGCCGCCGCGCTTGTCAACGCTTTTGACGCGAGAGCAAAGAGCAGGGGAAAAGTTGTTACTCTCATAATCGGAGTGTTAGCACTTTAATGCCGAGAGTGCTAAAAAGTTATTGACTTTTGCTTTGAAACGTGCTATCATATAGATAACTAAAAATTACTGTGGAGTGTTTTATCATATGGCAATAACGGATAAGGTCATAGAATTAACGCCGGTAAACAAAAAGAAAAATCTGATTTTCTACATAATAATGGGAGTACTGCTCGCCACGACGGTGCTGTTTTTGGTTTTGTATCTGATAAAGCCGAACGCGTCGACGGGCGAAGTCAGCGGCATACAGGTGACTCACAATCTGTATGTGGAAGACGACGGCACTCTCGTTGCGGTCAAGGGTCAGCAGTACGTGGCTTGCGCAATGGTGGGTTACAGCGGCGAAGTGGATACGTCCGTAATCTGGGATTTGCAGGGCTTCGACAATAAGACTCCCGATACGATAACCGAAGAGGAAAAGAACAGCGTCAAGAAACTGCACAACGCCGAATCGGGCGGAACGGCAGTGACCGACGGCGACGTCACATATATATACTGTAAGTTCACGCCGTCGGCAAAAACGCCCAACAACTCCAAAGTGACGATAATGGTAAGCTCGGGTCAGACCGACAAAGACGGCGTAAGCGTCGTGCGCGTGCCGATAGAAGTAGTCGTGCGCGACAAGGGCGCGTCGGACGCCGAATTGACTTCGGTTTTCCCCGGCTCGGACACAAGCAACCCCGCGGCAATGGAAAGGACGGCAAACCGCGAATATACGGTGGATATACCGCTCGTCGAAAGCAGAACGCGTTTCGGAACGAGAATCAAACAGTTGCCGTTCACGGACAAATTCGGCAATGCGGCTGTGGTGTCGCATATAGCCACGGAAAACAAAACGCAGAGCGGCGACACGATATACTCCGACTCGATAAAGTTTTCCAGCGACAACGAAGACATAGTGACTATGGGTATGTATCTGCCCGAGAATACGGACAGATTCTCTTTCGACGTCAAAAAGGTGGGAAGCGCGACGATAACCGTTTCTTTCAACGAGTATAACGACGACGAAAAGTTCGATATAAAGATAAAGGTCAATGTCAAGACGCCCGAGCAAATGGGCATAATAACCAAATACCGCCTGTTCGAACAGCCCGTCGGCGAAGTGGAACCTCCCGCAAGCCAGCAGGGCGTGAAAAGAATTTCTATGTACGTAGGTCAGACCTTCGACCTGCAATCGCACATAGCCGTTTCGCCGTGGTCCAGACAAAACAGCTGGGCAGGCAATATCGCGCCGTTGACGATAACCGAAGAAAAGTCCACGGCGGCGTCGCGCGCGGTGGTGCAGACCAAACTGCAAAACGGCAATCTGGCATTGCGCGCCGACTCCGCAGGAAGCGTCAAAGTCAAGATGACGGACAGAACGCCGAGCGGACTTTCCACGGAGATAGAGTTCATTGTGGACGTCAAATACCGTGCGGCAAACTTCGGCTATTACGACGGAAACAACTTCAACTCCGCGCCGTCCAATACATACAGCGCGGCGGCTGTCAAGGGCAGCAACGGAAGCATAACGTTAAGCTATGTCATATCCAACGTGACGGCGGATAAAATAGAAGGCAAACAGTTCCTCGGCGACGTCAAGGTGGAAGGTCACGGCAACGCGATAGAGTTCCAGGGCATAGACGAAAACGGCGTCATACCCGTAAATACGGCTGTACAGGTATATAAAAGTCAGGGCGGCTCGGTCGTTATGCAGACCACGCTCAACTATACGGTGCGTTCGGACATACCCGACGGAGCGTTGAACATATTGATAACGCCGCTCGTGTCCGAATCGGCAAACGCCAAACTGAAAGTGACGCTGACCCCCGTTGCGGAAGCGCGCAGAATAGAATTTATAGAAGACTTCGACGCAAAGTTCAAGGATACCGACAACGGCTTTATCCGCGATTACGCGAAGTTCGAAATACAGTCCGTTTCCGAGAACACGCATAAAATGAACGCCACTCTGACGCTTAATATGAGCGGTCAGCCCACTCCGTTCACGCTCGGCGACTTGCTCAAGTTTGCGGACAACGCAGGAAACGACGCTCAGAATGCAGGCAGGGAAAAGACGACCGTCACCGTGGATAACGGCGAAATTCTGGGACTGACGACGGCAAGCCTGAATTCCTGGATTACCCCCAAAATTCTCGACGCCACGTCGGCAAGGGCGACGATAACGTTCACGCTCTCGGGCGGCGACGACGGACACAATAAACTTGTCCTGTCGGTGAAACTCATAGATACGCCGCTTAAATTGGTGCTGGAAAAATACGCCGACGGATTGACTTACGGCTATATAGAAGACGAGGATACGGTAAACGTGCCGCTTCCGTCCGTCAGCCAGAAATATGCGTCGGGCAAAGAGCGCGCACCGCAGAATTACTCCGCGGCGATATACTTCGAAAACCGCACGAAAATGCTGTCAGCAAGCGACAAGCAGGGCAACGGCTATGTATACTTCTTTACAAAGGACGTGTTTGACGAGATAGGCGGCAATTCCGCAAGTCTGGAAACAATGCGCGCAAGAGCCTTAATCGCAGTCGATAACAACGGCACAAGCAGCGACAAATACGTCCACATTATGAAAGACCTGTACGCGCTCGCGCTGGAAGGCAAAATGAGCGGCGTGGACAGATTGGGCATAGTGTTCTATCCCGCAGGCGGCGATTACAACGACGACAGCGTGGCGTCGTCCTACAACGTGACGCTCACGAGAAAGATAGATAAGCTTTCCGTCAAGGGTCTCACGCCGGATACAAGCGGCAACTATAAGGATTACGCAAGCGGCGGCAGTATGGTCACCGTAGAGCTTTTGGCGCATATAAGAACGGGCGGCGATAACGCAACCCCGACTTTCAGTGCAGGCGTGCCTTATAAAACGTCGACTTACGGCAACCTCGAAAGAGTAAACGCGATATACAACGGACAGAGCTATACCGATACGACGGAATTCAATATGCCGCAGGTGACGGACGGAAGCAGTACAAACGCCGTCATAGAGTTCAGGGCAAGCTTCGGCAGTATGCGGTTGACCTACTCCGTGGAAAACAGAACGCTGGCAACTTCGTCCGTGAAGCTGTATAAGGATTCGACGTATACGACGGAGTATGCGGACAATGAGAGCATTTGGCTGTCGGCGCTCAAAGCTCCTGCGAATAAAAGCGAGATAGAAGTATTCTACAAAATCGAGTATCCGACCGTATCCGACGGCAAGGACTATATAAAGTTCGACGACGTGCGTTTGGCTATGAACGATTCCAAGGTAGTCGGTCTTTATACCCCCGTAACGGGCGAGACCCTTCAGGTCATTTCCAAGCCCGGCAAACCGAGCGACGTGTCCGACCCTGCCGATATGGTCTACAAGGGCAGCTTTATCATACGCGCCGACGGCGGTGAAATAGGCGAAGTCGGCTTACAGCTCATTCCGTCCATAACGACGGGCGGCAGTCAGGGTTCGCAGAACCTGAAACTCAACGTCTATGCACAGTCGCAGGACGTCACTATCGGCGGCTTTACGGGACTGTCTCCGAACAACGAGCTTACTCTGAACATAACGCAGGAGGGCGAAACGCCGACGGCGTCGCTGGAAGTAAAACAGCATTTCGACCCTGCGGAATATTATGTGTCCGCGCTCGGAAACACTTACTATGTATTCGACGCGAGCGACGTGACCGATTCTCAAAGCGGCGGAGAGGTGTCTTTCTATTACGAGAGAAATACGAACAGTTTCGAAGTGCGCTCAAACGGCAAGGCGGTTAAAAAGACGGATGTGCCCGTAAGAGTCAGAGAATATATCGCAGATAAGGGCGAGCCGGGAGATTCGGCGAACACCGTCATAAACGACTGGTCGGGTAAAATATCCGTGGAAGTCAAGGTCGCCGTGTACGCTCTCGATTTGAAGATAGACGGCACGAAGTATACCGCACCGACCGCGCATAACGTGGTGACGACGGGCGCGGCAGGAAAGCAGTCGCTTCCGCTCGACGTCGTGTTCAACGGCGGCGAAAGCGGTGTGGATAAACCCGAGCACGGTAATATAACCTATATAATAACGAGAAACAGAACGCCTGTCGCGGTAAGCGATACGACGTCGGTTTTCAACGTCAGAGAAAAGTCGGGCGGCGGATACGAGCTCGTTTACGACAATTCCAAAACAAGCATAGGAAACGATTTGTACGAAATCAAAGCCGTTTGCGACGGCAAGGAAACGGCGGCAGTCACGCTGACGCTGTCGACTTCCAAAACAGTGCTCCGCTTCGACGACGGGAACGTAAGAGAAGTGTTCGATACGGCGCAGACTCTGGACGTCAAGGCAAGACTGTACAATGCTGGCGACCCGAGTCAGGAAGCTTCGGGTGCGGTAACGTATACGGTCGTACATAAGGATAACGACAACGCGTATGCGGCGGCGGCAGAAGTGAGCGCGGACGGCAAAGTGACCGTCAAGATAAACAGCGGCTCGTTCAGAATAAAGGCGACGGGCGGCGGCGAGAGCGCGTATGTGACGGTAAATGTCAACAACAAAGTCATCGAAATAAGCACGAACTTCGTCGGTCAGACGGCAGGCTCGTCGGCAGGCAGCGTGGAAATCACGCGCATATACGACGGCACGACGGCAACCGACATCAACCTTGCCGACTACATAACGCTTGTCGGCGCGAACGGAATGAACCCGTATAACGGCGCAACTTGGGTCGCGGTGCCCGGAAGCGGAAGCGTGTTTACGATAACGGGCAACGTCCTGCATTTGACGGGAACGGCAGGCAGACAGAGCTTTACGATAAGAGCCAAGTCCACGCCGTATGTCGCCGATTACGATATAATAAAAACCGTATATGTGACGGCAGTCGTACCCAAGCTTTCGGCTACGGTGGGCGGCTCGAACACGAACGCCAAGACGGTAAATCTGATGAGCGACTCTGTTCCGACAAGCCTTGAAGTCGCGGTAAACAGCGGCGCGGACGCGCAGTATGAGCTGACGGACGTCGCGCTTGTCGGCGACGATATCGGCGCAGGCAAGATATTCGGCTTCGCAGACGGAAAACTTACAATCGATTTGAGCAAAATTGATACGACGACAAGCAAAGACTTAAGGACATATACCTTCACGGTAACGGCAAAGGTCGGCGGAACGAAGGTCGCGCAGTCGGCAGAAACGAAGATTATAATAACGCTCACCGCGGAAAGAACTTTCACCGCGCCGCTGTTCAAAGTCACGGACGAGAACAATGCGACCGTGGAAAGCGGCAGAATACTCACGCTCAAAAGCGGCTCGTATAAGACGGTGACGGAAAGCGGCTATACGCTTTCGTTCACGGCAAGCGGAAGCGCAGGTCAGAGCGTGCCGAGCGCAGGCGGAGCGATAACCTTCGACAAGGTCGGAAACTTCACGGTGTCGGCGGTACTGAATAAGTACGGCAAGACCTTCGACGCAGGCTCGTATACGTTCGGAGTCAAGGGCAACGTAAACAGCATAACCTCCTCTCTGTCGATAGTGGATATAAGCGGCACGGACGAGACCGAAACGGCAATTTCGGGTACGGTAAAAGCCGACTATGCGTCCGACGCAGACAAGAAGATAATAAGCTATACCGTAGATTTTGCGGCAACGGGCGAAACCTTCACGCTTGCGGAGCTTTCCGCAGGACTGCTCAAAGTCAGCGGCAATGCGTTGAGCGAAGTCGTCGGCTATCCGAAGCTGAACGGCACGACGGCGCAGTGGAGATTTAAGGTGGATAACCCCGGCGACGTCAGCCTGTGGCTGTCGCTGGAAAAGAACGGCAGATACTATACGACGGGCGAAACCAAGGCGAAGTTCACAATGGACGGAATGCCCCGTTCGATAACCGTCACGGCGTCGGGCGGAAAGTTCACGCCGCAGTTTAACAAGGACGCCGACTTCAAAGGCGACTATGAAATCACATACGAAATCATATCGGGCGGCAATCTCATAGCGCTGACGGGCAAGGACGGATACGTCGTCAAAACAGTGGAAAACGGCGGCACGGCGACCGTGCGCGCCACGCTTAAAGTCACAAGCGGACATTACGTCGGCAAAGAGCTCACCTGCGACGTCGATATCACAGTCAACGGCATAGCAAAGTCCAAGGCGGAAAAGACGACGGGCGAAGTGTACTTGAACGGCTCTGACGACCGTCAGACGTTCGACCTTTCCGACGCGTTCACGGTGACGGACGGCGACGAAAGCGACGCATACACAGTGTCGGCTCGAATTACGTCGGGCGGCAACTTTGCCGATATGACGAAACTCACGGGCGAAACGGCAGGCGCGGAGAAGTTCTACCGCGTAACCGCCAAATCCACGGCAAGCGGCGGCGAAGTCAAAATCGAGATTACGGTCACGTTCGACGGCGGCAGCCACGGCGCATACTCCGATACGTTCGATTACACGCTGTTCGTGCTCCCGACGGCACAGGCGGGAAGCGCAGACTATGTGGTGACGGCAGGCGAGAGCATAACGCTTTCTATGGCTGACGCAGGCGCGGCAAAGGTCAACGCCGTATATGCGCTTGCAAACGAAGATATTGCGACGTTGAGCGGAAACACGCTCACCGCGAAAGTGAGCGGCGGCGGAACGGTAACCGTGACCGCAACCCCCACCGTCAGCGGCGGAATATTCGGCTCGGGCAAAGAATTGAAGCCCGTGACCTTCTCCGTGAGAGTGCGCGGACTGTCGCTCAAAACGGGCGTAGATTTACAGCTTAAAAACGGCGAGAACAAAACGCTCTCGGTAAACGACTTCGACTTCGGCGGTCTCGGCTCGGCAAGCGCGGCAAACGTGACCCGTATCGAAACCGATTCCGACCTTATAATAGTGGAAGGCGCGAGAGTGCAGGTCGTGTCCTATGCCAACGTGTATACAAGCGCGACCGCGGAAGCCGACAGACTGTCCAAGTTCGCCAAGGTAAGAATAACGGCAAACGACAGCACGTTCGGCGCGTATGTCGGAGAGTTCGAAATAGAGATACTTCCCGCGGTCATAGACGTCAGCGCGTCGACAAGCGTCAACGGCTCGGCGGTAAGCGGCGAAATGCTGTCGCTGATAAGCGGCGATAAACTCACCGTAACCGTGGATATGACAGCGGCTGATTACAGCATAGTCGGCACGGCAAGCGCAAGCGTGTCGGGCGACGGCGGCGCGAACTGCACGGTCAGACAGGAAGCTATATCGGGCGGCGTAAGACTGATTTGCGAATACACCGCAAGAGAGAGCGGCACGAAGATAACGGTGAGCTATGCGCTTGCCGATAAGACGGTGCTGACCGTGTTCGAAAAAGAACTTCAAACGGTCAGTCTGCCGAACGCGGAAATGTCGGCGAATGCCGTGCAGACGCTGGCAACCGTTACGGCGGCAAACGACGAAACGTACAACGAATATACGTTCACGTCGCCCGACGGCAAGTTCGATAAGATAGTGCTGGACGGTTTGAGCGGCGCGATAGTGACGGCGGACGGCGCGGATAACGTGGTCGGCAATACGATAACCGTCAGCCGCGGCGTAAGCAGCTTGACAGTCAAGGTGTATGCAACATCGGTCGGAGTCAAGACTTTCACGCCCAAAGTCAACGTAATAAAAGACGGCTCGTCGCTGTCGGCGGAACGCATATTCGAAGCGGTGTCGTTCACGGCAATCGACGTGGGCACGCTGGAAATCGAAACGCTTAAAAACGGCGTCAATCAAAGCGAGTACGCAATAGGCGACGTTGTGGAAATCAAGGCGGCTTTAAGCGGCGCGGCAGGCGCGGATATCAAGTTCGAGCTTTCCGAAACGACGGGAGCGGCACAGCTCAAAAACGGAATACTGTCGGCAAGCGCGGCAGGCGAATACACCGTGAACGTGACGGCAAGCGCGGCGAGAAAGACGCTTACGGGTTCGGTTACGGTCAAGGTTGCCGAAAAGCCGACCTATGAAGCAAGCGTGACGGGAAGCGGCAAGAACAAGAGCGTAAGCATAACAAACGCCGCAGACTTCGACGTGACCTATAAAGTCGTGCAGGGCAAGGAATACGCCTCGTTCGGAAATATCAAGACGGACGATACGTTCGACGGCTCGTTCACCGAAAACCGTCTGGCGGCAAACGGCACAGTCGTAATAGAAGTGCGCGCAACCGTCAAGAGCGGCGCATATAAGGGCGCAGAGATAACAAAGACGGTAACGCATATCGTCGAAAAAGAAAGCGAACCCGTGTTTGACGTAACCGTAACCGGTTCCGCGCTCGAATGGAGCGACGAGTTCGACGCGCAGGTCTATGTGACAAGCGGCAACGCTACCGTCACGGTAAGCGGCAACGGCGCGACCGTCAACCACATCTCGGAAGGCGACGTAACGATAGTTGTAATCGCCGAAGTCAAGGACGCGCAGTCCCCGTATGCAGGCAGAAAATATACCGATACAGTAACCGTGACGAACACGGAGCTTCTGCCGCAGGAGAGCGACTTCGAGTTGAGCGCAAGCAGTGCGGATGCGACGATAGCCTTCACGGGCGCGGCGACAAACGCGCAAATCGTGTCGGTCACGCTTAAAACGAGAGCGGCAGGCGAGGTCGTGACGATTGCCGAAGATAAGCGCAGCGCGACGATAGATTGGAAACGGCTCGGCGGCAAAGATACGGAATTTACCGTCACCGTCAAGGTGCCTACAGAGCATTACGGCGATAAGACGTTTACTTACACCGTGACTTTGCAGGGTATAGCTTTTGAAAACGGCAAGATAACGACGCCCGAATATATGGGCGAAATTCAGTCCGTGACGTGCTCTCAAGCCGATATAACGGTGAGCATAGAAAGCGACGGAACGCTGGTTGCGGAAACGGAGCAGGACGACCTTGTCGGAAATAAAGAGATAGAACTGACGCTGGACTTTGCGGACGTGAGCTTCACGCTGACGGTAAATGCGGAAGTCGTAAAGGCCGAAACGCCGACCGTGTAATCGGACAAAAGACGGTAAAGGGATAAAAATGGAAGAAAAGTACGCCGTGAATATCTGCGGCAGGGAAGAACTTCTGCCGATAATAGCCATAAATGACAGCGTCAAAATAGCGTTTTTCAATCTGCACGGCAACGTCGGCTTGACGGAGTTTTGCGCGGGCAAACTTGCCGAAAGACTGAAAGACTGTCCGTTCGACGTCATACTGACCGCCGAAAGCAAGGGCTTGCAGCTCACGCATTGCCTGGCGCGCAATCTCGGTCACGACTATTATGCCGTTGCGAGAAAGTCGAAAAAACTCTATATGCGCGACGGAATACAGTCCAAGGCGCAGTCCATAACGACCAAGGAAGTCCAGACGATGTATCTGTCGGCTTTCGACGTCGCACTTTTGAAAAACAAGCGCGTGGCAATCGTGGACGACGTCGTTTCCACGGGCGGCTCTTTAAGCGCGCTGGAAAACCTTGTGGAACAGGCAGGCGGAGAAGTCGCCGTAAAAGCGACCGTACTTGCGGAAGGCGAGGCGGCGAGGAGGGGGGATATAGTCTTTCTTGCCGAAATCCCTCTCCTCTGACGGCGCATTCATCGCAAAATACATCGTTAAACATCGCATTTGCTCGGGGCGAGTACGTCA
>CAOJOK010000002.1 GCA_948440265.1 uncultured Clostridia bacterium | reverse complement strand
GCCCTTCTATTATACGTCCCCCCCCCGCTCTGTCAAGCGTTTCGCTCCCCGTTTTGCAACTCCCTGCTCGGCGCGGCTTCTTTGTTTATTTTGAGTTGCCTGTTTCGGTCTTTTATGCTATAATGATATCGTAAAATAATCACAGAGGTATATGAAAATGAAAACAATCAAAGTAACGCAAACCGCTTCGGAAAAATTCGCACCCGATACCGTCGTGTTCGAGCTGACGCTTGCCGTAGAAAGCAAGAAATACGCCGACGCGGCGGACAAACTGCGCGCTATGACAACCGCCGTCACGCAGGCGCTTAAAGCCGCCAAGCTTGCAAAAAACGAGCTCACTTCTTCGGGCTCGGCAATATCTTCCGTACACCGCGACGGCAAAATAGTGTTTCACGCGCACGAGTCTATGAAAATAAGTCTTTCGGTCGGCGACTGCCGTTTGGGCGACGTTGCCGCCGCACTGGAAGAAAGCGGCGCACAGTGGAGCCAGAGCTATATGCTTGCCGACAAGTCGCACAAAATGTCGCTTATAGAGAAAGCCGTCAAAGCCGCGCACGAAGTCGCCGTCACAATCGCTTCCGCCGCAAACGTCAAGCTCGGCGCGCTTTCGGGCGTGGAGTACGGCGCGCAGTACGGCGGACCGAGAATGTTTAAAGCGGCGGCTTTTTCCGACTCCGTCGAGCCCGAGCAGATAACCGCCGAAGAAACCGTGACCTGCGAATGGGAAATCGCTTAATTCAAAGCGCATTTTAAAGCACATAAAAAAGACCTTGAAAAAATCAAGGTCTTTTTGTTTTGGGTTAAGTATCGATTTGTTTCGATTATGCCGCTTTCGGCTGACGGTAGATATACATACCGAGCTTCATACCCGCAATCGGCGCCGCGCCCTTATACTGAATGGAAATCATTTCGGAAGAATTGTTTTTTGTGAAGTTGACGTTATACGAAACTTTCTTTATTTCACCGGGAGCCAGCGTGACTACTTCGGAAGAACCGTCCTGTTTATAGTTGCCGCTGGAAAGACTGACGTGAATTTGTACGGTAATGGCTTCCGTTCCGAAGTTTTTAAGCGTAACCGTATCGGTATATTGTCCCTTTACGACGCTGTGGTTTATCTGCTGCATAAATACTGCGTCGGGCGCAATGTTGGCAATAAATTCGCCGTTCGGCGCGGTATCTTTAAAGCCGCGCAAATCATAAATCGCGCCGTCTTCGCCGTCTATATCCCCGATTGACGCGCTTATGTCAAGCGTGCTTTTATCGTACTTCGTGCGCAGTGCCGTCAAGTCGCCGCCCGTGGGCGCCATTTGACTCCTGTCGCGTCTGATGCCGTGCGTATTGTCGGGCATACTCGGGTCGATGTCTTCCGTAAACGGAGCCAATGCGACTTTGCCGTTTATCGGCGACCAAACCAAACGCGTTTCCGCAAAACTTATTGTTATATCCGAATCGGGCATTGTGTACTTTTCGTTGCTTATCATTTCGCGTTCGGTCAAGCCGTCGGACACTTTATAAATGACTTTATGTCCGCGCGGAATTTCGCCGCCGTAAATTATATCCGCCAAATTCAGCGTGTCCGTCCAGCACAGCTCTTTTGTCTTTGCGCCGCCTGCAAACGAAATATTGTCGCCCGTAAGCGTCACTGTGTGCATATGGTCTGCTTTTGCTTCCAACCACGGCTCGATTTCGACGGGTTTGTCGGGCATTAAGAATTTTACGGGATATTTCAAACTCTTATTTGCTTTGTCCTGCCAGCCCATAAGCAGCTTGTCGGAAGGCACTGTGCCCGTATAACTAATCTCTACGAGTTTGCCCGCAGGCACGTCTGCGATGGTCTTATCTTCTTCTGTCTTTATCGCGCCGTCTGTCAGAGTCAGCTTATGCGATTGCGGTTCGGAGTGGTCCGAAACATATCCGTATATACCGACTTTGAGTTCTTTGACCGAATTCATAAGCTCCAATGACGCAAGCAAATTGCCGTTTTTCCAGCCCGAGAAGCTTACGAACACTTCACCCGTTTTGCCCGACTCGATATGAACGGGCGCGGACGCGGTGTTTGACGGCATAGGCGAACCCGACGAGTTCGTCTGATACATTCTGACGTCGACGGCTTCGTCGCCGAAGTTCTGCACCGTGTAGGTCACGCCGTAAGCCTGCGTATCCACGACCTGATACTTGCTCAAAAAGAGCGTGTGCCAGCCTGCAGGCACAGCCAAACTGCTGTCCTGCTGTTCCTGCGTGCCGCCCCTGACGTGGAAGTACGCGCCCTTTTCGCCGTTGACGGATAGATAGGTCAACGTGTCTTTGCAGACATAGCCGTTTAAAGAGGTCTGCGCAAGGCGCTGTTCCCAAGCAAAGCCCGACACCTTGCCGAAAGCGAGTTTTTCGGGGTCTGCCACCGTTTCGGGGGCATAACTTTCGCTCGGCACGTCGAACACAGGTTGAATCGCCGCGTCCTTGCGGAGAGTCACGAAATCTTCACCTGCATAAAAACTGCCGTAAAGCGTGGGGTCGTTGCTGTCGTCCGCCAGCCAGCCGCCGAGCTGTTTGCCTTCGGGAACGGTGACTTTTATGTCGGTACCGAATTCGAGCACACTGCCGCTGTCCCAAATCTTTTCCGTGGAACCGTCGGCAAAAGTCGCGCCGCCCTTGAGTTTCAGCGTCTTGGGGACGGGCTTTCTGTCGTGGCGGTTGGGGTCTTTTTCAAAATCGTTATCGGGACGGGTGGTTATGCCGAACTCCTCGCCGTTTCCGCCGCCTGTGACGGGCGGAGTGGTTCCGCAAGCCGCAAACGTCAAAACCATACAAACCGCCAATACCGATATAATCAAAGTTTTAAACAGTTTTTTCATTCTTGTTTTCCTCCGCAAAAGAATTCTTTTCTATTGAGGAACACCGATACGCCGAGCGCAACGACGGAAAGTCCGAACAGTATGCCCGTGACAATCTGCAGCGCCGTGACCATAGTCACCCAAGGCGGCGTTACGGTGTAAATCTTATCGCCTGCCGCAAAGCCGTTCATAGCATTGCTGTGCACAACCGTATACAAAATTCTGTGCGCGCTCTCACGCATTGCCCAAGCGAAGTTTCCGTATTCTCCCTTGCCGCCTTCCGATACGGGCTTTGCAAAGTCGAAAGCGTCGTCGTTCACGCCGCCGTCGGGCAAGTCGTTTCCGTAGAATACCGCAACGGCGAAATTCGCGCCCATTGCGGAAGTGGTGTCGGTGACCGCAAGTCCCGTCATTCCGTACTCGTCACGCAGAACGGTGTTGAAGAAGCCCTGCACGCCCGTACCCATCATACCTATGGAATTGAGTCCGCCCATAACGCACTGCGCGCCGTAATCGGCAATCGCTATTTCATAAGAACGCAGATATATTTCGCGTATGCTCTGCTCGTTTGCCCAAGTGAAGCCGCCGCAGCGGTAGGTTTCCTGCTCGTTCAGCACGCAGTGTTTGAGATATACATACGCGCCGCGCGTCGCCATACCTTTCGTGGTTTCGCCTGCGATTACGCCCATCAAAACTGGGTCTTCGGAGTAGTATTCGAAGTTGCGTCCGCCGTATGCCGAACGGTGCGTGTTCAAGCCCATTCCGTACAGTCCCGCCATACCTGCCCAGAGCATATCTTCGCCCCACTGGCAGCCGTAATAGTAGCACAGTTCTTTATTGAACGTGGACGCCACAATTCCGTTGCAGGGGTATACGACGGGGCTTTCGCCTTTCATCGGGTCGTCCTTTCTCTTTGCAAGACCGTTATTTATACCCGACATAACGGTGTAGGACTGGTTGGGTCCGTTGCCGCCGTTGTGGTCGATGACGTCGGGCTTGCCTATGCTTGCCACCGCTCTGCTCGTTCTCTGTCCGTAAGACAGTAAATCGACCAATTCTTTCCAGGTCATCTGGTCCAGCAGGTCGTCCCAAAGAGGGTCGTCATAAGCTATCCATTCGTCGTTCGTCGGGTCGCCGTCGTCCACTTCTTCCGTTTTGGCGCGGAGCATTACCAGCGAGTACGCCGTTTTGGTGGAACCGAACGTCGGATATTCGCCGCCCTTTGCTTCTTCGGGAAGCAGTGTGGGCTGTCCGCCGCAGGAACCGACGCCGCCCCAGCTCTTGTCCAAATCTTCTTTCATCTTTTCCGTGGGCTTCACGATAACGCGGTCGTATGTGCGCGTATTGTCTTCGTTCAGACCGTATTTCACCGTTTTCTCCCAATCGTTACGGCTTATATACTCGATTTCGTTGTCGCCTGCTCCGTCATAAAGTTTGAGGTCGGCGTTGTCGAATTGATTCGTTACGGTTTTGCCCGTTGCCGTGGAAACCTTATAGGTGTCGACGTCTTTCGTTTTGGCAAAGCTGTATACCATTGCTTTATTGCCGTTTTCCGTCATTCCGTCGGCAGTCGTCTTTTCCTTTGCCGCAAGAATATTGTTTACGGCATTGTGCGCGTCGGTCGCAACCGTCAAATAGTAAGTGCCTTCGTCCACGACGTAGCCTTTTGCGCCGTAAGCGTCATAGGAAGCCAAATCTCTGCCGTCCACTTCCATTGTCAGCGTTGCGCTTGCGCCCGGTTCGAGTAAGGGCGTCTTGCCGAAGTCCACAAGGTCAACCGCCGATTTTTCTATGCCGCCTGCGATGTACGGCTTCTGCAAGTACAGCTGCACTGCTTCTTTGCCTGCCGCGCCGCCCGTGTTCTTCACGGTCACTTGCACGACGTATTTGCTGTCTTTGAGATTTCTGTCGCTCTCTTTAGGGACGTACTGCACTTTTAAGTCGGAATACGCAAACTTCGTATACGACAGACCGTATCCGAACGGATAGGAAACCGCGTCGTAATATTTAAAGTCGCCTGCGTTGCCTCTGTTCAGCACTACGTCTTCATAACGGGTTTCCGTATAGCGGTATCCCATATAGATACCTTCCTGATAGACAATATTTTCCACGGAGTCGTTGTGTATATCGCCGTTACCGCCTGCGTTTATCGCATTTTGAATAGCTGCCGGTCTTGCCTGACGCCACTGGTTGACAAGCGGGTCTTCCGCGCCGTTCGTCAAGCTGCCGAAGTTGGCAAGGACGGGGTTCAAATAGTGATGTTTCCAGAACGTGTCGGACAGTTTTCCCGACGGATTGATATTGCCGTTAAGCAATTCTCCGACGGCATACGCGCCCTGCGAACCGTAGGAACCTACCCACATAAGCGCGTCTATTCCGAGCGCGTCGATAAATTCCAATTCCACGGGGTTGGCGGAGTTCATAAGGACAATGACGCTTCCGAAAACGCCTTCGTTGCGCAGACGGCACATATTCGTCAGCACGTCGCGCTCGGTGTCGCTTATTTTGAGATAGTTGCCGTCTTTATAGTCCACTTCGTAATTGGAACCGAAGACGTTCATTTTGTTGTCCTTGTTATAAGACGTAAGGTCCATACCTTCGCCGCCCGAACGGGAAAGAACGAATATCGCCGCGTCGGCTTTCTTATTCTTTGCGTCGGGAAGCTGGTCCCACGTCGCGTCGCCGACCGTTGCGAACTTGCCGACGCCGCCCGAGCCTGCCGGCCACTTTCTGCCGTACTTGCCCTGATTGCCGTCGTACCATTCGTAAAGTTCTTTGTTGACTGCAATGCCTGCGTCTTCCAGCCCTTCCAAAAGCGAGACGTTTTCCGTTCCGCCGCCGCCCGAACCCGTGCCGCTCAATATCGGCGATACGGAAGAAGTCGAGAACAGGCTGACCGTCGCGCCTTCGCTTTTCAGCGGTAAAACGGGCTTGCCGTCCTTATCGCTGTTTTTAAGCAGGGTCGCGCCTTCGTCGACAACGGACTCGGCATACACTCTGCCGTTGTTTTTGACGTCCTTTAAGTTGTCGAACGCCGATTTATAATACTCCAAGTCTTTGGACTGCGCGTCGGGGTCCTTGACCGTCACCGTCGTCGCCTGTCCCAACGCCTGACTTATCGTGTCTTTGTTCTCCATTAAAATCGCGCCTGCCACCATAAGAAGGGCGAACAGGAACGTAAACACCGTAAGACAAATCTTCGACGTCAGGTGCAATATCTTTTTTAAGCTTTCAAAATTCATACAGCCACCTCCGCTTTTGTATCGGGCGCATCTTCCTTGCGGACCTTGCTCTGCTTCAAATATATCGAAGCGGTGCTAATCCCCAATATAACCACAAACATAACTATGCTTACCAAATAGCCGTAATATGTAGTGGTAATTGCCTTCCAGGTTACGCCGGCAAAGAACTGCGTCGTGAAATACCAATATCCGTCCTTGATGAAGAACAGACAGGCAAGCAGCTCCAATGCCGCCACCGCGGCGGGCGCCCATTGCTCGGTCCATTTCGTACAGGAAAGTCCGATTCCCAGCACAACGGCAAGAACCGAACACACGACTGCAGCTGTACTGAAATACTGAACATACATTATGTCGTTGAATGCGACGGCATAAATGATGAGCTGTATCAAAGACAGTACGACGGCAGACGCCGTGAAATAGAAGCCGAGACTTCTCGTCTTAAAAAAGTTTTTGATTGCGTCTAAACTTTTTTCCAACACTACCTTTTCCTCCTAAAACTTGAATTTATCCCATTACAAAAAAATGTTTATAACAGAATATTTTACCGTATAAGTATATCACCCCCCCCGGTGTCAATTGCAATTTTTGCATTATTCATTGCATTTTACGCAGTCTGCCTTTTTATTTGCATATTCGTCCGAAATTATTTTATTTCTTTATCCACTTTTATTTTGTCCTGTCCGTATAAGTTTTACCATCAGTCGTATAGCATTAAAAAAGACCTTGCCTAAGCAAGGTCTTTTAGATGATTTAATATATTACGCTTCGCTAATTTACGGAAAGCACAATTTGTGTCATCACGGCTGTAGACGGCACTCCCAATGCCCCGATGATAAAGTTGACCGTAAATGTATGCAGTCCCGTTGAAGAATCGATTTCGGTCGTATATACCGTATTGTCTTCGCAAGTAAACGTATACACACCGTTTTCATACTTATATGTTCCGATTGTTTCGGGAACTGCAAATATGCCATCGGTACACCACAGACGGAAGCCACCGTCGGCATCACATCCAAGAACAAGGGGTATTGTCATATTATATATACTGCCGCTGCCTCCAAAAGAAGGAATATCTCCCCAAGGCTGCTCCGCCGCGTCAAATGCATCGTCCTTATATTCGAGCTTTATATTGCCGCTGCCGCGGACGCCTATGTCTATTGTGTAAACAAACGAATGTGTCTTGCTGGTCTTATCGTATTGCGAGCGCACCGCCGTGCTGTTATTGTCGTCAAATTGAAAAGTCCAACCCTGTCCCTGTGTTGCCGTATATGTTCCTTTTGTCACTTCATTGAGTTTACCTGCATCAACCTTAAATTTTCCGTCCTTTGCTTTTAATCGAACGTCATAGGTTTCGTTGTTAAGCGTTATATTGCCGTCAAAGATAAAATCGTATACGGTATTGTCTTCGGGTACGGAATTATTTGTCGGCGCAAAAGCCAGTCCTACACCGACAGCACTGTAAATTATAAAAGCAATTATTACAAGACATATGGCACACGCTATACCTGCCATTATTTTGTCTTTCAAAGACATCGTTTTCCAAGATAATTTCATCTCTTTTCCTCCTCTTTTTCCCACTTAAAGAATCCGGATAGCGCACACGCGACCAACATTCCGATAAACGCTACCGTCGATACAACCATTGCTCCTGTGATGGGGTCTGACGCTATCCCGTAAAATAAGTGCGAGAAATACATAAATCTCGAATACACAAACACACTCGCCGCTCCGCCGAAAAATATCATCATTACCATAGGTCCTATGCGCAAGAAATTTCGCCAACCAAAGATTATACCTACCGCAATTCCGAGTACCAAAAATACCACTATCGCAGGCATAAAGCCGAAAGCATCTTGTCCTGCAATCGAATAAGAAATCAGTCCCATCAAGGCAAACAGTTCGCTTGCTACGGCAAACCAAAAACCTATACCTTTGCTTGAAATAAAGCTTTTCATTCTTCCACGACCTCCTTTTTATCTTTATCATATCCCGCAATATAGCCGACCACGCCAAGCGCTATCACGCACCCTAAAATCACATCTATATTTATAAGCAGCAATTTCCACCAAGGTGTCTTTCTTACAATGTAACTCGACGCAGACAGTCCATTGACCGCCTTGCTGTTCACATACACATAAAGTATTCTGTGACACGCCTGTCTAACGCTTTTAAACATCTTTTCGTCTTCAAGCACGCTTGCTTTCGTTATTCCTTTACCGCCTTTGGCTCCCGTTAATAACATAAATTTATCGGTGCCTGCGGTAATCGCATAACCGTGCATATAACCCTCCGCGGCATTATCGGTAATTGTGTAGCCGTCAAAACCCCATTCGTCACGAAGAATATTTTGTTGCACTTCGACACTTGCGCCCATCCAATCGCAACCTATTCTATTCAAAGCCGTCATAATATTTTTTGTTTTTGCCACTGCAACGGCTCCTTCGAACCCACGCAGGGAATTCTCTCTTGCCGCTTGCTCATTTGTAAATACCCCATAACCGTAACGGTCGGTTTCCTGGTCATTGAAAGCAAAATGCTTGGGCGAAGCAATAACTCCATTGGATTGCAATCCTGCTGTGAGTTGGGCTCCGAGTATATATGTGAGCATAGAATCTTCGGAAAAATATTCGAAATTTCTGCCGGAATAGGGATGTCTGTGAATATTTAATCCCGGTCCCCAAAGCGTTACAAGTCCGACGTAATAGCAATCTTCACTCTGCATTTCGCCAAGTTCGTATACCTTTTTTTGGTTGAACGTAGCAGCAACCACCGTTTCGGACGGATACATTTTGGCATTTAAACTGCTATACTTCTTTTCTCCGTCTATAACAGTATTTCCGCTGTCATATATATTCAGATAAAACGCATTCGGACCCGAACCGACTCCGTCATTATCGTTTGTTCCTTTGAATCCCAATCCGTATATGGGGTCGATTGCACCGAAGTTTTTATCTACCGTTGCTATCATTTCATCCACAGTCATCTGGTTCAGTATAGACTCCCAAACTTCATCGTCATAAGAAAGTCCTTTCGCTATCATTATGTTATATCCCGTATCCGCACCGTAAACGTGTTTATTGCCAACATTTTCTCCCTTTTCGTAGGACGGAATAAACGCTATGTCGTCAATCATATCTTTTGTTGCCGTTACGGCAGCGCCCTTGGCAGGCCACGTTTTCTGCCAATCGGACCGACTTAAATAGACTGTCGTTTCCGGTCCTATCAAATTATTCAAATCGGCTTTTTCCAAGCGATTGACTGTCTTAGTATCATTATGAAAAAGTCCGTTTTCCGTCGTAAAACCCTTATCTGTGAATTTGTAGTCCGAGAAGTTTTTAAACTCCGTATTTGTCCATTTATAAGCGAGTTCAGCATTTCCCGGGGTATCCACACCGACTGCCTTTTTAGCGGCAAGAACATTATTAAGCGCATCGTGAGCTCCGTTGCCGATTGCAAAATAATAGTCACCGTTATCAAGTATCCAGGTCTTGGCTCCCTTATAGTCATAGCTGGCTATGCTATAAAGGTCCACTTTTATTTCCACCGTTGCGGAAGCATTTTTCAAAAGAATGTCGGTTTTTGCCATACCGGCAAGTTGAATAGCACTTTTTTCTACCCCATTATTTTTGTCATATTCGGTATAAGGGCTCTGTACATACAACTGCACAACATCTTTGCCTTGTTCAGGACCTTTATTTGTAACCTTAACTTTGACAGTCACAACGTTGTCTTTAATATTGCACTCGACTATTTCCTGCGTAAAAGCAGAATATGACAAACCGTAACCGAAAGAATAATCCACTTCGTCGGCATAATTCCAAGAATTATTTTCAGACTTATATACTCCGGCACTGCCATTTGCATTGCCGCGATTCAGAACGCTGTCTTCATAACGAGTTTCATAATATTTATATCCGACATAAATGCCTTCTTGGAAAACGGTATACTTTGTTCCTCCGGCACCTATACCGTATGTACTGTCGCCTGCCGCTTTAATGGCGTCTGCATTTGCATAGGACATCGTTCCCGCCACCTGATAGGCCGCGGAAGAACGAGAATCGGCGGCATATATATCCACAAGCTTGCCTGATGGATTAACCGTTCCGCGAAGTATTTTTCCGAGAGATTTTGCTCCCATTGCGCCAGCGCCGCCAATCTGCAATATTGCATCGACCCTTTCATCTTTTTTCCATTCGCTTACGGCAACCGGTGACGGCGAATTTATAATAACAATCACTTTTTCCGATATCTCTTCGGCTTTCTTAACCAATTTGAGTTCGGTATCTGTCAGCTCATAATATCCGTCGGCGGCATCGGAACCTTCACCTGTAACACGGGAAATTAAGACTATTGCCGCTTCGTTATATTCTGCAAGACCATCCGTAGGCAAACTTTCTACAGGCGGCTCGTTCTTTTGCGTTTTATAGAAATCCCACATTTGCGGGTTAATTTCAAAACCGGCGAGTTCCAAACCCTTTTTTAATGTCATATTGACGTTTTCATTGCCGGCATTGCCTATCGTAGCATTACCCGAATTTCCTCCGTAAACCAGAGACGTGCTTGTCTTTCCGAAAAGAGTTATTTTCTTCTCTGTTTTCAAAGGAAGCGTATCATTATTTTTTAACAATACCGTGCCCTCATCGGTCAGCTCTTCTATCAATGCAAGTTTATTCTTCATAAACTCGTCTATTGAAGATGTTTTTTTCTTGAAATACTCCGTATCCTCATTCAAGTTTTCTTCATACTTGATTTCGAACGACGATGTGCCAAGTATTTGATTTATGTCCGCTTCGCTTTCCACCGCCAATGCCGTCAATCCAAGCATTAACGTGAAAATTGCAATAAAGACCGTTGTCAAGCCTCGACTAATCTTTTTCAGTTTCATTTACTTTCCTCCCAATAATTTTGACCTTGTGTCCCGATTTCTCAATCCACCCAGCCTATTTATATGATACACTACGCTTCCCCGAAGAAAAGACTTATGTACGCTTTTTATGGACATTTATTCCTTTGAATTTTAACAAAAGCCGAGACTTTGAGTCTCGGCTTTTGTTGCTTTTATCTGTTTTACCTTATTTATTTACACCATTCTGACGGGAAGTATCAGATAAATGAAGTCTTCGGGAGAATCGGTGGGAACGACGACGCAGGGCGACGACGAGTTCGTAAACTTAATCACTATATATTCCGACTGGACGAACTTCAAAAGCTCCGCATAATAGCGGGCGTTGAACGATATGGCTATGTCCATACCCGTGACTTTGACGGGAATTTTTTCGGTTATGTTACCTGCGTCGCTCGTGGACGAAAGCTGCATAATGTTCTCTCTGACGTCGAAGCGGACGAGGTTGTTCTTTTCGCTTTTCGCCAAAAGCATTGCTCTTTCCAAGCCGCTCTCGAACAGCTCTTTCGGGACCGTCACCGTCGTATCGAATGCCGCCGGAATAATCTGTTTATAGTTTATGAAATCGCCGTCCAAAAGTCGGGACGTGATTTTCGTGTGCACCAAATCGACCAGCATATAATTTCTCTGCAAAGAAATCTGCACGGGGTCGGTAGAGTCTTCCAGCAGTCTTGCTATTTCTGTTATACAGCGCGCAGGAACGATTGCGCTCATCATAGCCGTCGTCTTTTCGATAGGCTTCACGCACTTTGCCAGACGGTAGCCGTCCAGCGCCACGCCCGTCACGGACACGTCGTCGATTTCCAAAAGCACGCCTTTCAAAATGGGACGGGACTCGTCCGAACTGACGGAGAACGCCACTTTGTTTACGAGGTCTTTGAATTCGTTTTTGATTATGAAAAACGACTGCGCGTCGTTGAGCTGTTTAATCTCGGGATATTCTTCGGCAGGCAGGCACTGCAACACGCCTTCCGACTGCATATATTTTATTTTAAGTTGGTTTCCGTCGGCTATCGACATCTCTATCTGCTCTTTGTTCAGCTTACGCACAAATTCCGAAAACAATCTGCCCGGAACAACGGTTTCGCCTTCGATTTTGACGTCGGCGACTATACTTTTTTCAATCGCAAGTTCCAAATCGGTTGCCGTAAGCGTCAAAGTGCCCTGCTCGGCTTTTAGCTTTATGCCTTCCAAAACGGGGTTGGTGCTTCTTCCTGAAACCGCCTTTATGACCTTGCCGACTGCGTCGGATAAATCGCTTCCGCTGCAAATAATCTTCATATTCTGCTCCTTTTCAAAGGCTTGACCTTTTGTATAATTATACCGCTTCACGCGGTTTTTGTCAACTTTCTTTCGTCTGTTATGAAAAAAGAGCGGACCTTTATCGCGCCGCAGCGCAGGCTCCGCTCTTTATTTTCGTTATATCTATATATTGACGAGTTTTTTTGTGGAATACACGGGGTCGCTTGTGAGATTTACGCCGAGTTTGCGGAACATTTTCTCGTCCACGGGCGAAAGAATGGTCGTGGTATGCACTTCGCAATCGGCAAGTTTGGGCAACTGTGCAAGCGACAGGCTCGCCAGCTTGCTTCTCGACGCCGTTATCGACAGTGCAATCAGCATTTCGTCGGTGTGCAATCTCGGGTTTACTCCGCCGAGCTGCAGCTTCAACCGCTGTATCGGCTGTATGGCGGACGGTGAAATCAGCTCCACGTCGCTGTCTATTCCCGCAAGCTCTTTCAAGGCGTTCAACAGCATTGCGCTGGAACAGCCGAGCAAATCGGACGTCTTTCCCGTGATGATTTTTCCGTTCGGCAGTTCAATCGCCGCGGCAGGCGCGCCGCCCGTTCTTTCCTGAACTTTCCGCGCGGCGTCAACGACCGCTCTGTCCGATTCGTGCAGGTTCATACGCTCCATCAACAGCCCGATTTCGTCCATTTCGCGCTGTTCGGACAAGCCCTTTCTGACGCCCACTTTGGCTTTGAAATAGCGGCGGATTACTTCCTGTTTTGCCGCATACTCGCAGGCGTCGTTGTCGCTTATCGCATAGCCGACCATATTCACACCCATATCCGTCGGGGACAGGTACGGGGATTTGCCCATAAGCTTTTCGAAAAGCGCGTGCAAAACGGGGAAAATTTCCACGTCTCTGTTATAGTTTACGCTGACTTCGTTATACGCCGAAAGATGCCACGGGTCTATCATATTCATATCGTTCAAGTCGGCGGTCGCCGCTTCGTAAGCTATATTTACGGGGTGGTTCAGCGGCAGATTCCATATCGGGAAGGTTTCGTATTTCGCATACCCTGCCTTTATCCCCCTTTTATAATCGTGATACAGCTGGCTCAAACAGGTCGCCATTTTTCCGCTTCCCGGACCGGGCGCAGTCACCACTATGAGCGGCCGCGTGGTCTCTATGTACTCGTTTTTGCCGTACCCTTCGTCGGATACGATATGGGAAATGTTCGCCGGATAGCCTGCTATATGATAATGATGATAGACTTTCAAACCGATTTTTTCCAGCTTTTTCTGGAAAGTCACCGCGGCGACATTGTCTTCGGAGAACTGCGAAAGCACCACGCTTCCGACATACAGGTCTTTATTTCGGAAAATCTCTATCAGGCGCAAAACGTCGGTATCGTATGTGATTCCGAGGTCGGCGCGCAGTTTGTTCCGCTCTATGTCGTGGGAGTTTATGACAATAACTATTTCCGCTTGCTCTTTGAGCGTCTGCAGCATTACGATTTTATTGTCGGGCGCAAAGCCGGGCAGCACTCTTGCCGCGTGAAAATCGTCGAACAGCTTGCCGCCGAACTCGAGATAGAGCTTATTCCCGAACCCGTTTATGCGTTCGAGAATCTTCTGCGATTGCAATTCCAGATACTTTTTAGAGTCAAAACCGATTTTTTTCATAAGAACTTCCTGTCTTTTTGTTTTATTCTTCCCGTAAACACACAAAAAAAACGGACTTTTTCCTGCCCGAACGGTTCAAAAACAGTCCGCTTTTTCTCGGATAAAATGATACCATTTACCCGTCCTTTTTGTCAAGTGATTGCGTATGATTGCCGCCCGTTCGCCGTCGCAATTTTCTTGTTTTCACCCTTCTTTCTCTTTTTCCGCCAAGCCACTTTTTTGTGTTTTGACCTCGCTTTTACAGCTTATCAGAATATGACAGGGGGCGAAAATAAGCGCAAAAAATATAAGCGGTAAGTTCGCAAGCAGTATACCGCAAAGCACAAACTCCAAGCTCGGCAAGACGGAAAGCAATATAGCTCTTGCCAAGGTCTTTTTATTCCAAAAGACTGCCCAAAAAATCAAATACGCGCCGCACAAAACGGCGTTTACCGCTATATAAACAAGAGGCGCACCGTCAAACCAAAAATCGAAATAGGTATACGGAATGTTGAAAATCATAAAAACAAAACAGCCGTATCTGCCGATTTGCTCGAATATTTCGGCGGCTTTATTTTTATAAATTTCCGTGTTTTTTTCTTTGCTTTTGGCGGCGTAAACAATGTTCGGAATCATTATAATTGCAATTATAATAAGACCGACATAATTAAACCAAGACATTTTTACTCCTTATTTTCTGCTATAAAATTCTGCCTATATAGCTATAAATTTTCTGGCTATATAATAGAGATTTTCTTTGCGATAAAAGATGTATTCCGCGATAGAATTTGCCGTTTAATCGACGTTTGTTTTTTTGTCGTTAAGCGGCGTCTATTTGCTGTTTAATTTTTGTTTTTTATTCGCTCTGTCGTTTAAACGATGTTTGTTTTGTAGTTTAATCTACATTTCTTTTGTCGTTTAAGCGGCGTTTTTTTTGCTGTTTAAGCGACGTTGAAATCAGCCCTGTTTTTACTGAAAATCCCGAAATTGCCATTGCTCACAGTGCCGCAAAACCGACAAATGAATAGCCGTAAAAAAGCAAAATTTATGTCACTAAATTGTGCGCCGATTTCAACTATTTAGCATTGCGCTCATCCATTAAGTATTACAGCTTGCAAAGGTTAAACATTGTAGTATTTTTCCGACACAGTAGTATTGTGTCCGACACAAATTCCCTTACTCCGCAGTCGACCGCCGTTTCCGTCAAATGCAAGTTTTATTGTTAATCGGCATTATGATATCACAAACAAATATAAAAGTAAATCTTTTTTTGAGCTTTCTCCTTCCTATCTATTTCGTTTATCCGATAAAAACTATTTCATTATCCGACATATAAAGCAGCCCTTTTATTTGCCGACGCGCAAATGTGCAGATACAGACCCAAAAGAGCACAAACACAAGGTCAAATCTCGGCAAGCGCAAAGCCTAAACCGTATGCGCGAAGTAAATACCGTATAACGAGGCAAAGCCCTGTACGGAGAACCAAAGCCCCTGTATGGAGAAGCAAAGCCCTGTATGAGCAAATTTTTATGCAATTTATTTGCTTATTTATATTTTTGATTTTAATAATTATTTCTCTTTTATTTTCATTTTTAAATAATAAATATTTCTCTTTTAAAATTGCATTTACATTTTGTATACATAATTTGTAAAATGACGCCTTTTTCGGATTTTGCAAATATTTTTAACTCTTTTTCGCAAAAGTTGCCGCAATTCCGATTTTTTCGATTTGATAGAGCGCGACGACACTTTTTTTGCTTTTCATCTCGGATTGGGCGCTTAATTTCGACGATTACCGTAAGAAACCAAATTTATAATCAAAGCTCACAAAAATATTTTCTCTTGAAGTTCGGAAACAATAAAACGACCTATTTTTAAAATATCCCAAATCGATTCTGTGAAAACGCACATATAATTTTTACGACGGAATTTTAACCGCTTTTTGCAAATCCGTAATTTTTCCTGTATGATTTGTACTTTTTTGTAACTATTGCATTTTCATAAGACAATTTTATAATTTGTCGGCTTTTTGACGCATTTTCTCGTCAAGTTTGGCATATTGTTATGTTTTAATATAGATAACCGCGCCGAACATTGATTGTCGACACATATTTTACATAATTTGGTATTGTTTTAAGTTTTTCGGCGTTTTTACTCTTTTCTTCTTGTCGATTGGGCGTTCAAGCACATAATTACGGTCTATTGTTGTCAAATCCTCTTGAAAATCAGGCAATAATACATAAAACCACTGGTTTTCTCTTTTTATAGCGCATTATCCCATAAAGCCGCCTTTTTCTCCAAGTCATCCATTCCCCAAGCTGCAACATATGATTTCACGGCTTACGTTCTCATAAAAACGTTTTTAGAGCGAACCCGCCTGCCATCGCTGAATTTTATTGCCGATTTTCAGTTATGAAAGCATAACTTTTCGCAGAATGAGGGTTTTTCGGCGCAGGTAAATTAAAGCCCATTCTGTCTCATCGGCAAATTTTTTGCGCCATTTATTCTCTTTTGCGTCATTTATCGGACTATTCTGTTTATCTTGCTTTGAATTATTGGGGACAGTCGGTTTTTCACAGCGGAACTATTCGGCAATCGATTTTCCGTCGTTTGCATTTTTGCTCTTTCGACTTCGATAATCAAACGGCAGGGACCGACGACCGCAAGACTTGTAGAACCGCACATACAAGAAGGGAAGCTCGAAGCAGGATTCTTTTTAAAGTGGGTGCGGAGTCGCTACGACACCCAAACCGAGCAATGTTTCTGCTCCGGCTATAAAAGCATTTATTCGTATTTACAAAATTCGTATTTTTAACCGTAACGCACTTTGCATACGTTTCACAGCTGCGCAAAAGCCTTAACTCCGATACCGCATAAAAGCATATTTAAAGCTTTCCCAATAATACGACGTCGGCACAAACAAGGGACAGTCCCGCTGTTCGAAATTTTAAAAACTTTTTGCTTAATCAGGGCTTTTAAATTATACGATACGTTTTTTTGTATTGTAAAAAATATATCTCGGCGCGTTTTTATTAGATATACTTTTTGCTCTGATTGCTTGCCGAATTTGCTCCGATTGCTTGCCTAACTTCGTCTTTGCGGTCGAGCAAGCGCTACTTATTAACGTCGCAAGACAAGACATAAACTTTTCCGCTTTTACACATAGTATCGATTTTGCGGTCATTATTTGCTCCGTAATCCTTTTTTTGTATACTTTTACAGCTAAATAGCCGACACAGCATTACGCCACAGAAGCGAAAATATCGACCGTATTTTAAGCACTTTCCGAGAGCAGTACAAAAGGCTTTATCAATAAGGCAGACAATTCATTGTTTTTACACCGCCATTTAAAAACGTTTCCGCCTGACTTTGTTATTGTTTTTCGTAAATCTCTTAAGCCGATTTCCATTGTCGAGTACCCAATATTGGCATAAAATTATGAAAACATAACTTTATGCAGAAGATTTACGTCTTTGTTCCGTTTGCCTATGCCCCTAAAATACATATCTTTATGAAAACATAACTTTAATCTTTCAATCGGCTTGTTTTCAGCCGATTTGCAAAAGGTTGGGTAATGATAATGCCGACTTACTTATATCGCATTGATATTACGCAAGCATAACTTTGTGATAGATTACCCTTGTCCTGCCTCGCCTTTTTAACGTATAGTACATATGAATTATTTAGCCGCAAATGCAATATCATTGTGTAAGAAACATACCGCGAACTTATATATGTCGTTCAATCAATGAACGCCTTTGATATATGTATCACGACAATGGGCTCAACGCATACAACTCAAATACCCGCAGGATACACATTTTATTGTTTCACACGAAACAATTGCGGCATCTTTTATATACGCTATAACATATTTCGGTTTTGACAATATAGTAAAACAATGCCAATACACATACATTCAATACTTAACAAGGTACTAATTCGTTCATATAATTTGGTGAGTACATAAAACAAGTTATTGTAGCACAAAGCGTTTCTATGGTTTATAATACAAAGCGTCTTTATGGTTCGCTTTATTGTCGGCAGTTCTGACATTATACAGAAAACTTACTTAACCGCATTATCCGTTCTACCTACCTGCCCATTTGGCAAACAATCGCAAAAGCATCTCATAAACTTATACACCTGTATTTGCATTTCGATTATCTATATTATGCCGCTCTCTATTATGGCGACACACCTGCAAAGATATAATATATGTTTACTACCATTATAGTTTCTTAAGCTCTACAGCAAGCAAATATGCGTAATGCCGATTTCTGTTAATCGCTATCCAAACAGCGGATTATTGGACCTTTATATATAAATGTTCACTTTTATGCCGTGGCGTTTCACGTGAAACTTTTTAGGTGTTACAAAAGGCGGTTTTACGGAATAATCTCTTTGCGCTATCCCATTTTAAAGCAAAATCAGCCTTTATATGCGGGAAATTGCTTCACGTGAAACATTCAAAAAGCCGCAGGCGGTTAAACCTGCGGCTTGTTTATTTTTGTGCAATTTTAGTTATTCTTCGTCGCTGTCTTGGCGTGCGTTGAGCTGTGCTTTTTGTACCGTTTCTACTATTTCGACTATTCTGTCCAAATCGTCTCTCGAATAGTAATCTATGTAAATTCGACCTTTATTGTCGTTTCCGAGCGCGGTAACCTTGGTCGCGAGCACTCTCTGCATTCTCGAAATTAGGTCTTTCAGTTCCAAACTTTGCTCGACGGGCTTCTTTTGCGGTTTCGGCGAAAGATAATTCTTTACCATTTTCTCAAAGTCTCTCACCGTCACTTTATTGTCGATACCGTTCTTGGCAAGCATAAGCTGTGCCTGCGCGTCTTCCACAACGACAAGACAACGTGCGTGTCCTGCAGAAAGCTTTCCTTGCTCTATAAGCTGTATGACGGGTTCGGACAATGCCAACAAACGAAGCGTATTTGCAATCGCAGGGCGGCTCTTACCGATTCTGTCGGCAACTTCTTCCTGCGTGTAATTGTACTCATCCATTAACTGCTTTATCGCATTTGCCGTTTCAATCGGGTTTAAGTCTTCGCGTTGCAGGTTCTCGATAAGCGAGATTTCTTTTACCTGTTGCGGCGTGTAATCACGGACAATTGCCGGAATGGTTTTTAAACCTGCTTTTTTGCTCGCCCTGAAACGCCTTTCGCCGGCAATAATCATATATCTATCGCCTGTGCGAACAAGTATAATGGGGGATATGACGCCGTGAATACGGATACTGTTCACAAGCTCGCTCATCGCAACTTCATCAAAAACCTTTCGCGGCTGGTTCACGTTCGGGTCAATGAGCGAAAGCGGTATTTCCACCGACGAGCCGTTACCGCCGTTATCGACTTCCTTTGTTTCGTTATCGTCTCTGAAAGAGCTTTCGTATTCTTCTCCCGAATCCGACAGCAGGGCACTCAAACCTCTGCCCAATCCTTTTTTTATCGCCATAGTCTTCTCCTTTATGAAAACATAATGATATTATTATTACATAATAATTATACTATATTCTATTCAAAAGGTCAAATTTTTTGCATATATTGTTACGCATTAAAAGCGAAATATTTATAAAAATAATCTCTTTATATATTTTATAATTATGATTTCATAATTAATATAGCGCTCAATCGCTTCCACCGGTGAAATCATCGCGACTTAATCTGCGTTTAATTAAAAAAGATACCTACCGCGTACCGTGATTTTCTAATACCGCTCACCGTAATTTTTTAATAATCTTCTAATGTGCAATACAGCCGATTTTAATTTTTCACTGTTAAAATCAAGATATAAATAAACATTCGGAGGTTTTTATGAAAAAGGAATTCGATAAACCTATGTCGGCGATAGTGCTGATTGGACTTGCAGTCGTGTGGCTCATTTACTTTCTTGTCACGCAGTTCAGTCCGCAGCTTGCGTTCGGAATAGGCATTGCCAAAACCGTTATGCTGTGCATCACTTATTTGGTGCTTTTGTACAACGCCTGGGGCTGGAGCGAAAACATCATTATCAGAATAGTGTTTATTGCAATAACGGCTTTTCTGGTATTCTGCGCCATTGCACAGTACATTCCCGGAATCGAAATGGGCAAAATTCCGCCTATCGGACTTTAATTTGACTGCAACAGTGTAAACGCCGTCATCGTTTTGGCGGCGTTTTATTATACCATATTTCTCTTTAAACTGCCTTTTTAACGTTCTTTCTGTTTTCGTTTGCTTTATTGTAGGTGCAAATGCGGCACCGTATTCTGCTTGGCTGCGTATATTGGTATAAAAAGAGACGTCACATTAAATTTAAGGATAAAACTTCTCTATTTTATTGACAAATGCAAAAATATATTATATAATCAATAGGCATTATATCGAGGTGTGGCTCAGCTTGGTAGAGCACTGTGTTAGGGACGCAGGGGTCGCAAGTTCAAATCTTGTCACCTCGACCATTTAAATCTTAACGAACGATACTCTGTTCTGATGCTCTTAATAGCGGCATTTTTACGTCGAGGTGTGGCTCAGTTTGGTAGAGCGCTGCGTTCGGGACGCAGAGGTCGCAAGTTCAAGTCTTGTCACCTCGACCAAAATCGGCAAATTTCAAAAGTTTGTCGATTTTTTTGATTTATAGGAAAAAGTATCTTCTCCGGCATTTATTCTGACGCTTATGTAATTCGATTCTGTACGGTAGGAAGATTTTATCCAAAACTCCCGAGCCTGCTTTAACAAAAGCCGAACATCAGCCTTATTCACAGTAGGGGACAGGTGATTTATTTCGATTTAATAAATTGCCTGTCTTTTTTGCTTGCAATCTGTTTTTAGCGATATTTTCTTTATGAAATCATAATATTATTTCGATTTTGATAGGCTTCGACGATATTTTATTCGATTGAAGCCCTTTTTTCAATAAGAGAGCCGACAGCGCGGTTTTTAAGGTCAAAAACCGCCGAATCGGCAATATTGTATAAAAATAACATAATTATATAATAGTTGCAATTTTATACAAATCATTCTTGAAAAATCGTAATTTTCGCAATTGCCGATTTTCTTTCGCCGAAAATATTTTCACCCTTTTTCGAAGTTGTTTTTGCAGATTTACTTATAAGGTCATTTTGACTGAAAAAATCAAAGTCCGATACAAATTTTTTTTCGCGGAGAAAATATCGCAAGCGACATTGTATGCGACAAAAAAATCACGGCAGTTTACAAAACGACTCTATCTTTTAATAAAACCGTTACGGCTTTCATTCACGCAAATTGATAAACAGAATATATTTTTATCTTTGTTTTTTGTTTCGCTCGATAAAAACACAACTTGCACTTAACGTTTGACTTCGATTTCGGAATAGGCTATAATATGCTTGGCAAAAATAACAGAGGTGATAAAAATGAAAAGACATCTTTTTGATACAACTTATTACGTAGGCGCTTGCCACCGAACCAAAACGCTGTTTGAAAATCTCTTTCCGATACCGAACGGTATGAGATATAACTCCTATATTATAAAGGATGAGAAGACCGCGCTTTTGGACACGGCAGATGAAAGCGTCGGCGAAGAATTTTTGGAAAACGTAATCGATACGCTCGAAGGAAAACCGCTCGACTATCTTGTAGTGCATCACGCCGAGCCGGACCACAGCGCGCTGGTTTTGAAAATATTGAATCTGTTTCCTGCGGCGAAACTTGTCACAAGCACGCAGTCGTTAAAATATCTCAATCAATTTACGGGACGCGATTTATCCGCAAGAGCGGAAATAGTGAAAGACGGCGACGAGCTTAAACTCGGAAAACGCTCCCTTACTTTCATAGCCGCGCCTATGGTGCACTGGCCGGAAGTTATGGTTTCTTACGACAAGTCGACAAGCACTCTTTTCAGCGCAGACGCATTCGGCTCTTTCGGTTGCAGCGAAGGCAATCTTTTCATAAGCGGACTGAATAATATAGGCGATTGGACGGACGAAGCCAGACGCTATTATTCCAATATTGTCGGGCGTTTCGGCGTCAATGTTACCGCTCTTTTAAAGAAAGCCGCCGCACTTAAAATAGACAGGATACTTCCTTTGCACGGTTTGATTTTCGACACAAACTGCGGCTTTGCAATTGACAAATATTCTCTTTGGAGTTCTTACTCCGCCGAAAGCAAGGACGTTTTGATTGTCTACGGTTCTATGTATCAAAATACCAAAAAAGCCGCGGAAATTCTCGGCGCGCAATTAAGTCAAAACGGCGTAAAGTCCAAAATCACGGACGTATCGTACACCGATTTCAGTTATATAATTTCGGATATTTTCAAATACGAAAAATTGGTTTTTGCCTGCCCGACCTATTACGGCGGACTTTTTCCGAGAATGGAACAGCTTTTGAATCTCGTCAAAAAATCGGCTGTAAAAAACAGAAAAATCTATCTTATGGAAAACGGGACCTGGGCGGTTACGGCGGCAAAAAATATGAGCGACTTGCTTTCCGATTTGAAAGTCGAAATTTGCGAAAACAAAGTCACCGTCAAATCGGCGTGCAATTCAGATTCGCTCTCGCAGATTGAAGCTCTTGCAAAAACAATATCGAATTCTTGACAAAAGAAAGGCGAAGTTGTATAATATTCAAAGTCGAGAACATTGCTGAACAGACATTTTTTTGTCGGGTTTTTACAAACAGCGGTAAATGATTTCCGCGGGACAGTTGTTGCCTCCGCGGATTTTTTTTAAATTTAAAGCACCAAAAATCGATTTTTTTATTAAAATAAATTAACAAGCTTTACGGGTCTTTTATGAAAAAAAAGGTTAAAGAACAAGAAAATAATTTCATTTCCGACGATAACAAAAATATCGAAAGAGAGGAAAACAACCGCTTGCATCATTCCAAAATAGCAATGAATATATGTATTGCAAGCATTTTGGTAAACGCGGCATTGACTGCTTTTAAAATCGTTGCAGGCATTTTAGGCAATTCTTTTGCAATGATATCGGACGCCATTCACTCCGCTTCCGACGTTTTTTCCACATTGATTGTTATGGTCGGCGTCAAAATAGCGGCAAAAAAAGCCGACAGGGAACACCCGTTCGGACACGAGAGATTCGAGTGTGTGGCGGCTATTATTCTTGCAATAATGCTCGGGGTGACGGGCGCAATGATTGGAATAAACGGAATAGAGCGAATAGTAGACGGCTCTTATAAAGAAGTTTCACTGCCGACATATCTCGCGCTTTCCGCGGCTATCGTTTCCATTGTCGTCAAAGAAATAATGTTTTGGGTGACCAATTTCTATGCTAAAAAAATAAATTCAGGCGCGCTTAAAGCCGACGCCTGGCACCACCGTTCGGACGCTCTTTCGAGTATAGGAAGTTTTATAGGTATACTTTTCTCTATGCTCGGATTTCCGATTATGGACTCCATCGCGGCAATAGCTATCAGTCTTATGATTCTTAAAGCGGCAATTTCCGTATTTAAAGAGAGCATAGATAAGATGACAGATTCCGCCTGCGATAAGAAAACCGAAAGAGAAATCAAAGAAATAATAATTGCCGTCGACGGCGTTTTGGGTATAGATTCCGTCAAAACCAGAAAATTCGGCGACCGTTTGTATGTGGAAGCCGAAATATCTTTGGACGGCACTCTTTCTTTATTCGACGCACACAAAATTGCCGACAACGTTCACGACGAAATAGAATACAAATTTCCGACGGTTAAACATTGCGTCGTTCACACAAACCCCAAAAATACGGAAGAAGAAGCTTCTCCCGAAACGGAAAACCGCGAAAAAGATATGACTAATTCAAAGGACTGAGTCTCGGCTTATTTGCTCCGCGCGGATACTTTTTCGGCGTTTCTTTTACTTTTTTTATTATAACCAAAGACCGAACCGTTTCGCTGTCAAGCGGTATTTTTTCTGTTTCTATCTTTGCTCCGCCCAATATTTTTACGGCATTTTTTGCCTGTTCAATCTCGTCTTTTATATTATCCGATTTATAAGCAATCATCTTTCCGCCCACTTTCACAAACGGGAGAAGGTATTCAACCAAAGTGCATAACGGCGCGACAGCCCTTGCAACAGCGAAATCGTAATATTCTCTTTCTTTTATATCTTCCGCTCTTATATGAACGGCTTTTATATCTTTCAGTTCCAATTTTTCTATTACTTCGTTTAAAAAAGTAATTCTCTTATTCGAACTGTCCGCCATCGTCACTTTAAGCGACGGATTTACTATTTTAAGCGGAACGGACGGAAACCCCGCCCCTGCACCTATATCTATTATATTTCCGCTTATAATATCTATTGCCGCAAGACTGTCTGCAAAATGTTTGATTTCCACGTCTTGCTTTTCGGTGATTGCAGTCAGATTGAATTTGCCGTTCCATTCTGTCAATAATTCATAATACAACTTGAAAAGGGATATTGTTTTTTTATCCTGTATGTTTCTATATTTTTCATATAAAGTCTGCATATCTAAATTATAAGTTTAAGGCTTTGCAATGTCAAGATTTTAAGAGAAAAAATTCGTTCTTTAAAGAAGGATATATTATTTATTTAATTTAATAGTACATATTTATTATAGTGACGGTACAATAGTGGAAAAAAGGAAAGAATAACGACATATAGTATTTTTTAAAGAGAAAAATTAAAATAAAATACTAAATATAAATGAGAATATGTGGACAAGTGCTGTATAAAAGTATAGAAAAAAAGTGGAAAAACGGAACTTGTTCACAATAAAAAAATAATAATAGAAAAAGCATTTTTTAAGATACAGTAAAAAAGGAACAAAAAAAGTAAAGAAGTGAATAAAAACAAAGTTATCCACAGAGATATCCACAATGTGGATAAATATATAGGTGGACAAAAGGTAGATTGATAAAGACATTGACAAAAAGGCTGTTTCGTGATAAAATAGACTGAAAGGAGAAAGATATGGAAGCGAGAAAAATAATAAAAGAGGAAGCTAAAAAGCATTTAAAAGCGAACATAAAAAATGTCTTTGCCGTATGTCTTTTTCTCGGTGTTTTTGCGGCTGTAATAAATTTGGTTACGGACTGTCTTTACGAATATGTTATATGGGCGGATGTAAACAGACAGGAGCTTTACGAAGCCATATTGCAGGGAAATACGGAAGCACTGTATATTTACAGTGATTTGACCAACAAAGCGGCTTTATTGAGCAGTTTATTGAGTCTTATATCGTCGTTTATAGTTATGTTTTTTGCACTTCCGACGGTGGGATTCTTTTTTAAACAGGTAGAAGGAAAAAAGCCGACTTTGAAGGAATTCTTTTCGGAAAAGAGATATTTCGAAGGTTTCAAACTCAAATTATTGATATTGGTAAAGGTATTTTTATGGTCGCTGCTTTTCATAATCCCGGGAATAGTGAAGTATTTTTCCTATTCTATGGCGCCGTATTTGAAGTATAAAAACCCCGAAAAATCCTGTCGGGAATGTATCGATAAAAGCAAGGAGATAATGAAAGGATATAAGGGAAGTTTGTTTGTCTTACATCTTTCGTTTATCGGCTGGTACATACTTGCCGGATTTGGAGTCAGTATGGTCGGCAGAGTGCCTTTCATAGGAATGTATCTTTCCATTGCGGCAAACTTTGTTTTTTCCGCGCTTATAAGCGGCTATATTTTATCAAGCGAAACCATATTCTACAAAGAGCTTACAAGCACCTATCTTCTCAATAAAGACAACGTTCAATCAAGTATTACTGAAACCAAAAACGTCGAAATAAACCCGTTTGAAGAAAGCAAAACAGAAGGCTTCGATATACAAAAAGCAGAACAAAAAGATTGCGAAACGGAAAGAAACAGCCAGTCCGAAAATAAAGGTCAAAAGGACGGAAACGAAACGTGAAAGATGATACGATTGCGGCAATTTCCACCGCTCACGGCAGGGGAGCCGTGGCTTTGATAAGAATGTCCGGAAAGGAAAGTTTGAAGATTTGTCAAACCGTTTTCAAGTCCAAAGAAGGGCTCGAAGAAAGAAAGGCAATTTACGGAATTGTCGACACGGGGTCGCTTAAAGACGACGTTATAGCTGTTTTTTATCCGTCGCCGAGAAGTTATACGGGTGAAGACGTCGTGGAAATTTTCTGCCACGGCTCTACCGTTATAACGGAAAATATTTTGCGGACGCTGATAAAAAAAGGCGCGAGATATGCCCAAAGAGGAGAGTTTACGAGAAGGGCTTTCGAAAACGGAAAACTTACGCTTTCCGAGTCGGAAGGCATAATAGATTTGATAGACGCTCAAAGCGAAAGCGCGGCAAGAGCGGCGTATAATCTTGCAAGCGGAAAGCTTAAGGAAAAGACAAAAGAAATAACGGACGCAATCAAGAATTTGACAGCAAATTTAAATGCCGTGCTCGACTATCCCGAAGAAGATTTGGAGACGGACGGATATGAAGAATGTCTGGAAAAATGTCGGGAAATAATAAAAAAAACGGAGCGGCTCACAGACACTTACGAGAGCGGAAAAAAGGCGAACGAAGGCGTTTGCGTGGTTATTGCAGGCAGACCGAACGTCGGCAAGTCCACGCTTTTGAATGCGCTTGTAGGGTTCGAGCGCGCCATAGTCACAAGCCAGGCGGGGACAACTCGGGACACGGTGGAAGGCAGTTATGTTTACGGCGGAGTGCTTTTCAAAGTGACGGACACGGCAGGCGTTCGAGACGATTACGATAACGAAGCGGAAAGAATGGGAATACAGCGCTCTTTCGACGCAGTCAAAGGCGCGGATATAGTTTTGGTTCTGGACGATTTAAATGTGGAAACTGCCGCCGAGAAACTGTATATAAGAACCAAATGCGACGAGAATAAAAGCGACGACGGAAGATTTGCCGTCAGCGGAAAAACGGGCGAAAACATAGAAGAACTGAAAAAGATTATTTTCGACAAAGTCGGAGTGAACACGGGAGGAGAAGTGCTTTTGACAAATTTAAGACAGTTCGACGCGCTTACAAAGTGCAAACTTGCGCTTGAAAGAGCCGCCGACGGACTGAAAGAGAATATCGACGCCGAGCTTGTGACCGTCGATTTATTGGAAGCGTTGAGCGCGGCAGGGTCGGTGGACGGAGCGAGCGCGACGGCGGAAGTGGTGGACGGAATATTTTCCCGTTTCTGCGTCGGAAAATAAAGGAACAGCGATATGAAACTTATAACCAAAAACAAAAAAGCCGATTTCGAATATTTTTTCGTCGACACCTACGAGGCGGGGATATCGCTTACGGGGGCGGAAGTGAAATCGATTAAACTCGGTCACGCCAATATAAATGACGCCTTTTGTCTCATACGCGGCGGCGAAATGTGGCTTAAAAACGCCTTTGTGGCGTCGTATGAAAAAGGTTCTGCTTTCAATCCCGAAGAAAGACGGGACAGAAAGCTTTTACTGCACAAATCGGAAATCGACAAAATGGCGGGACAGATAAACAGAAAAGGATACACCGTCGTCCCGAGAAAGCTCTATTTCAAGGAAAATAAAATCAAGCTGGAAATAGGGTTGGCGGAAGGAAAGAAGCTGCACGACAAGCGGCAGACGATTAAGGAGCGCGACATAAAGCGCGACGCGGAAAGGGAAATTCGGAGAGCAGTCGGAAAATGAAAGACAAAGAAGCTTTTATAAAAGAAAAGGGAGAGATTGCCGAAAACAATTTCCGCAGCGGAAAGAGCTGCTGTCAGGCAGTGCTGGCGGCATTTAAGGACGAGTGCGGTCTCGACGAAGATACGATTTTGAAAATAGGCGCGCCTTTCGGCGGCGGTACGGGCAGAATGAGACTGACTTGCGGAGCCGCCACCGCCGTATTTATGCTGGCGGGACTTTTGAAAAGCGACGGAAGCAAGGAAAACAGAAATAAGGATTATGAGCTTATTCAGACTCTTGCAGAAGAATTCAAAAAAGAGAACGGCTCGATTATCTGCGCCGAACTTTTAAAGGGCATAAAGGTTACGGAAGGTACGGCGCCCGAGGAGAGAAACGAGAGCTATTATAAGCGCCGTCCCTGTCCGCAGATATGCCGCGTCGCCGCAGAAATAGCCGCTCGGTTTTTGACGGATTAAAAAAAGAATTACCGTTATTCGGATAAACGAGTGGTTGAAATAACAAAAGTTTTATAAACAAAAGAGACGAGGAAGATTATGAACTTGACCGTTATATGTATAATCGCATTGAGTCTTTCGGCGGCTTGCATTGCCGTTTCGGCTGTGTTTGCCGCAATGCTGCATTATAGGCGGAAAAACGCGGTCGGCAGACGAAAGAGCAATGCCGTCGACAAAAAGCAGAACAAGATATCGCGCGGAGCGAAATATGCGTTTAAACCGTTTCATATCGTGCTTGCAGGCGTTTTTCTTGCGGCGACGGTTATCTTCTATCCGATATACTTTTTCGGTTTGTCGGCGGCGGAAAACGTCTTGTTTAGAATATGCAAGTCGGTTTTGCTGTCCGTGCACAACGCCCTGAAAATGTTCACGTTGAACGGCGAGTTTTCTGCGGTCGGCGACTTTTTCGGCACGGCGCTTGTGGACGGGGCTGTGCTTGCGCCGCTCTATTCCGTTTACATAGCGGTGCTGCTTGTTATCGCGCCGGCAATGACGGCAGGCTTCATACTGTCGTTTTTCAAAGAGACGTCGGCGGTTTTGCGGTATGCCCTTTCGAGAAAAGCGGACATATATATTCTCTCGGAACTGAACGAGCGGTCGCTGGCTTTGGCAGAAGACATCCTGTCGCAGAAAAAGAGCGGTCGCAGGACGGTGGTCTTTACCGACGTGGTCGACACGAGCGAAGAAAATATGTTCGAGCTTGCCGAGCAGGCAAAGCGGATGGGCGCCGTATGTATGAAAAAGGACGTCACGAAAATCGGTCTGAAATATACGAAAAAAAATATTTACCGCAAAATATATTTGATTGGAGAGAACGAAGAAGAAAACATCAGACAGGCGATTGCCGTTATAAACAGCTGTCGCGACAACGAGCGGTATAATACGGAAAAGACGCAGATATATGTATTTTCGAACTCGTCGGAAAGCGAAGTGCTTTTGAATACCGTCGATTACGGCAAACTCAAAGTGCGCCGCGTCAATTGGAGCAGGGGGCTTGCCGTCGATACGATTAGGAAATATTCTATGTTCGACGTCTATAAAAAAGTAAGCCCGAAAAAGCAGAACAAGCAGTCCGAAAGCAAAGAGAGCGAAATCAAGGATATAAATATCGTCATAGTCGGTCTCGGGCTTTACGGAACGGAACTGCTTAAAGCCGTGCTGTGGTGCGGACAGATGCCGACATACCGTTTGAGCGTTCACGTTTTCGATAAGCGCGACGATATCGAAAGCAGAATCGCAAGCTTTGCGCCCGAGCTTATTGCGCGCAACAAGAAAGCGGATACGGGAGAAGCCTATTATAATATCGAATTTCACGGCGGCGTGGACGTTGCCGACGGCAAGTTTTTGGAAATTCTTTCGAAAATCGAAAACATAACAATGGCGTTTACCACTCTCGGCGACGACGACAGAAATATAGATACTGCCGTTAAAATCCGTATGCAGACAGGGAGAAACGGCGGAGACATCGTGCCCCCGATATATGCGGTTGTCAGCAGCGTTTTCAAGACGAGAGCCGCAGAGAACGGAATAAAGAATTTCAAAAAAGACGACTACGGAATAACCTTTATCGGCGACACGGGGTCGCGATATTCGCTGGAAATCATAGAGCAGGAAGAATTGGAGAGGTCTGCGGTCAAGTTCCATACGGCGTGGGTGGCAAAGAGCGACAAGTCCAAAATCAAAGAGCAGGAAGACGCGTTTAACAAGTACGAATATTTCAGGCGGTCATCGATTGCGCAAGCCGTCTATGCCGAACACAGGGAAAAGTGCGGCTTTAAAGAAAGGGAAGAAAAAAGCGAACAGGACAGGGTTTACAATGAAATGCTCAAAGAATACGAGCACAGACGGTGGAATGTGTTTATGAGAACGGAAGGTTATGTTTACGGTAAAACAAAAGACGATATTTTGAAGACCCATCCCGACCTTGTTCCGTATCAAAAACTGTCGAAAGAAGAAAAAGCCAAAGACTCTATCAAACAGTAAATTCCATAATATCGACGGTGAAAATAAATGACTGAAATCGAAGAAAAAAAGTACGCCTTTGACGCGGCGGTCGCCTTTTCGGACCGCTATCCGTTTACCCGCTTTATGAGCGGAAAGCATATCGACTATGAGTCGGCGCTTTTAAGGCGCGGCGTGAACGTCAATGTTTATCTCATAGGCTTTGGAAAGATAAATCAAGCGGTATTTCTTACAAGTACGGAAGTAAATCAATTTTTGACTGCGGACGCGGACAATAATCCCGTGCCGAAGAAGGTGCGGTATTATATTTTCGACAGAGCGGCTACAAAAAAGAAAAAGATTTTTTTGGACACATACTATCGGTATGACGATTTCCGCGTCGGTGTAAACAGAAAAGACTATCTTCCGCTGCCTGCGCCTGCGGCGGAAGAAGAATATATCGACTGCGAAATAGGGTCAAAGGAATTTTACGAAGCCCTGCGCGGCTTGTCCGAAAAGGACGTGAATATTGCCGTCGTGTCGCTCGGTGACCAATCGGAGAATATCCGCACGGCAAGACTAATCAAGAAACGGTTCGGCGAAAAAATCGACGTTATCGCAAACGCGGAAAAAGCCGAAAACGGAATATACGCTTTCGGCGGCGGAGAATACGATTGCCGTATTCTTTCTATGGCGAAAAACAGAAACGCGATTTACGATTTGGAGTATCTTGCGGCAAGCGGCGAAAAAGTTTCGGAAGAAGATTTCGAAAAAGTCAAACAGAGCGCCGAAAAACATTGGGAAGAAATGACCGATTTCGACAGGGGCGCGAATATTATGAGCGTGCTGGGGGTGAGGGTCAAGCTGAATTTGCTCGGCTTGGACTATTGCGATAAGAGCGCGGACGGATTGCCGCTGTCGGAAAAAGAGTATATGAACGTATATGCGAAAGACGATATGCCGAAGTATCAGCCGTATACCGTCTGCGGAAGAAAGATAGTCAGATACGACGCGCGCTTTCAGCCGTCGGCAAGGACGAATCTTGCAATGCAGGAGCACGAAAGGTGGAATGCCTATATGTTGTGCCACGGCTTTGTGCCGTCCGAAAAGGACAGCATTATGCGCGATACGGCGGTAAGAAACGGAAAGACCGTCTATACGAACGGCAAGGACTTTAAGGCGCGGCGGCACGGCAATCTGACGACTTTCGACGGATTGAAAGAATATGCCGCAATGACGGCAAGGCGGGACAACTGCGACGAAATTCAAAAGGACGTAATAAAATACGACTGTCAGCTTATGGACGGTCTGCACGGGCTTTTGGACGACTTCGGCTATAAAATCGTCGAAAGAAAGCAAAAGACAAAGTAAAGCATTTTATTATAACCTTGCAAGCAAGGCGGAGCGCTTATTTATTTTACTTTTGTGACTATATATTGTATAATAACTGAAAGACAAACAGTAATTTAGCGAAGGGCATTTTATGTTTTTTACGAAAACCACATATAAAGAAATTATATTACCATTTCGATTCGTTGATGTGCCGAATGATGTTGAATCAGGATTTTTCAATATAGAAGCATACGGTAATATTTTTGGGGAAAATAAATATTGTTACGCTTGGTATGAACTGAAAAATTCAAAAATGTACCGCAACGGAGACTTCGAGCAGATGATTAAATTGCTGAAAAACTCCACTGATAAAAAAGTAAAAGTCAAAATAAAGCTAAAAAATGACATCCCGAAAGATTTTAAAATAGATATAAATAGTTTAGTAGAAGCATTTTGCGATGAGCGTTTCTACTCTTTGTCATTATTAGGATGGGGTTTTAACGATAAAAGCTATAAAGAATTATCTTCCCGATAATGCAAAATTACAATTTATCGGGCAATTAAAAGAGCGGAGAATTTTGAAAATTCTTCCGCTCTTTTTCTCTTTGTATTAAGTTGCTCGGGCTTATTCGATTATTCTTCTTCCTTTACTTTAATCGGGTATTTGCCCGTGAAGCAAGCCGAGCAGTAACCGAAGTCCTTTCGAAGTCCTATGTTATTTATTTCTTCCACGGGGAGATATGCAAGCGTGTCCGCTCCGACGAGCTTTCTTATTTCTTCCACGCTGTAACGGTTGGCGATAAGCTCTTTCTTGGACGGGATATCCGTTCCGAAATAGCAGGGGAACAAAAATCTCGGCGACGCTATGCGCAAATGCACTTCTTTCGCGCCCTTGTCTTTTAACATCTTTATTATGTTAGCGCAGGTGGTGCCGCGGACAATGGAGTCGTCCACCATTATCACGCGCTTGCCGTTCACGGCGGACGCCAAAGCGTTGAGCTTTATGTTCACGGCGGCGACGCGTTCTGCCTGCGTGTGCTTTATGAAAGTTCTGCCCGTATAGCGGTTGCGAATCAGTCCTTCGCCGTAGGGGATACCGCTTTCCATAGCATAGCCCTGCGCGAAGTTGAGTCCGGAGTCGGGGACGCCCATAACGAAGTCGGCTTGCACGGGCGCGGCTTTTGCCAGCAGTCTGCCCGTATTTATTCTCGTTTCGTACACCGATATGCCGTCTATGACGGAGTCGGGGCGGGCGAAGTACATATACTCGAACACGCACAGCGACGGTTTTTTATTGCACTTGTCTTTAATCGAAGTAAGCTTCGTGCCCTCGATAAGCACTATTTCTCCGGGTTCGACGTCGCGAACGAATTCGGCGCGCATAGTGTCGAGCGCACAGCTTTCGCTTGCCAGAATATAGCTTTTGCCCTTTTTGCCTATGCAGAGCGGATGAAAGCCCTGCGGGTCGCGTATGCCCATAAGTTTTCTCGGGCTCATAAGAATCATACTGTATGCGCCTTCCAGCTTGTCCATAACGGACAGGGCGGCGGCTTCCACGCTGTGCGACGTCGTGCGCGCAATGGCGATTAGGTGCATTATGACTTCGGTGTCGTTCGTCGATTGAAATATCGCGCCGTTCGACTCCAACTGCTCGCGCAGGCTGTCGGCATTGGTTATGCTTCCGTTGTGCGCCAAAGTCAAAGACCCCTTGCAATAGCGGGAAACAAGCGGCTGTGCGTTTTCGCGCGGCTCGTTGCTGTGCGCGTAACGAACGTGTCCTACGCCTATGTTGCCGACGAGCGAGCCGAGATTGGCTTCGTTGAAAACTTCGTTGACCATACCCTTGTCTTTGACCTGGTGTATGTGTCCGTCGTCGTTGGTCGCAATGCCGCAGCTTTCCTGTCCGCGGTGCTGCAGGGCATAAAGTCCGTGGTAAATCTCGTGCGCGACGCTGTGACCGTCAACGTCGTAAAAGCCGAGTACGCCGCACTCCTCGTGCGCTTTGTCTGAAAAATTCACTTGTATATCCTCCGTTTTTATATCCGTGTTATTATTTGTCGAGAGTCATATTATACAGAGCCACAGAATTGGAAATGTCTTTTTCCTTTGCCTGCTGACCGTATTTGTCCACGTCGCGCACGTTCTTCTCCTCGTGGTGCAGACAGAGCGCGCCGTTGAGACAGCCGCCCACGCAAGCCATACCTTCGATAAAGTTTTCGGGCAGCTTGTTTACGTTCATCTTCAAGAGAGCCAGACGTATTTCTTCCAAACCGTTTAAAGCAATCGGGCATATTTCTTTGGTTATGCCGTACTTTTCTTTGAGCTCCTTTACGCCTTGCGCTATGCCGCCGCTTTTTGCAAAGATTCTGCCGTAAAAGGAAGCGTTGTTCAGCGGACTTTCGGGCAGCGACGAAACGTCTATGTCGCGTGCGTCGAGAAATGCTTGCAGTTCTTCGAACGAGATTACGCAGTCCACCGCGCCGCCCGTCTTTTCCAGCTTGTACTCGTACTTTTTGGAAGTGCAGGGTCCGATGAACACCACTTTGCTGTCGGGGTTCGTGCGCTTAATGAGCTGTGCCGCTTCCACCATAGGCGACGGGGAGTGCGATATGTACTGTTTCAGCTTGGGGAAGTGCTTTTCTATGTACATAACGAACGACGGACAGCAGGATGTCGTGAGCTTGTCGACATCTTTAAGCTCGCTCAACTCCTTGTGCAGAGTGATGTCCGCGCCCATTGCCGTCTCTATGACGTTGTGGAAGCCGAGCATTTTTATTCCTTCGACAATCTGTTCTATCTTCGCGTATTTGAACTGGCTGACGATGGCGGGCGCGATAAGCGCATACACTTTCGTGCCGTTCTTTTCGGCGTCTTTCAAAATCTTGACGCAGTCCAAGACATAGGACTTGTCGGTTATCGCGCCGAACGGGCAGGAGTATACGCAGGCTCCGCACATAACGCATTTGTCGTTATCGATTTGCGCCTTTTTGTCGTCGTCGATTTTTATCGCGCCTATCTTGCAGCTGGTGACGCAGGGACGGGACAGCTCGATTATTGCCTTATACGGGCAGGCTTTGGCGCACTTTCCGCAGTCCAGACACTTTTCGGGGTCAATCTTCGCCTGTCCCTTTATGGTTATCGCGCCGGCAGGGCAGACGTCCGCGCACTTGTGGTTTATGCAGCCGCGGCAGGCAGGGGAGACGTAATAGGTTTCAATCGGACATTCGTCGCAGGCGACGGGCAGACATTCTATTATGTTCGGATTGTCCTTGTCACCGCCCATAGCCATTCTGACGCGTTCTTCCACGACGGCGCGCGCCTTGTATATACAGCAGCGCATATCCGTTTTCGGTCCGGGCACGACTTCTTTGGGAATCTCATAGGGAGCCAAGTCGAGCTGTCTTTCGCCCTCGTAGGCGCGGCGTATGACCGATTTGAGTACCTGATATTTTAAAACTTGAACTTTCGTATCGAAAACTCTATCCATAATTACCTCATAGTTGTCAGTAGTATTTTATATCCACTTTTTTGCCGAGAGACGTCAAAATCTTCAACAGCTTGACGACGATATCCAGCTTCGACTTATTGTCGATTCCGAGACCTTCGTGCGCGAGATTGACGTTTCTGCCGACAAATATATTTACGGCGCCGCTGTCGCACAGCAAGAGATTTGCAAGCATTGACGCGCCGTCCTTGCCGCGGAATTGCTTTATCTCGGGGTAGGCGGGATTGGAAAAATCTTCCGCGTATTTCAACGTCTTTTTAAGCGTAAGCACGCCTTCGCATACAAGGTCCACGCCGTCGATATAGCCAATCGGCGGCACGTCGCGGTCGGGAAAATCGAACGACGAAGTCAGTTCCTTTTTCAAAACGCGCGCCACGACCTGGGAGCTTGTTCCGCCGCACACGGCGTGTTTGCCTTCCTGCGACATAAATTCTTTCACGACGGCTTCGTCTCTTGCAGGGTCCACGGGCGGACCTATCATTATATTCAGCGTTTTCGTCGGCATAAGCTTGACGCAGAGCACCGTCGTATCGTCGCCGCATTCTTTGCCGTACAGGGAATAGCAGGCGTTGGCAAGCACGCTTGCCGCAGTCATTGCCGCGCCGTTTCTTTCGTACTGAATTTCCGTAAACTCTCTGATTTCCGCGACGTCCCAGCCGAAGTTCAAGGACATACCTATTCCCGCGTGCACGACGCCGTCGCTTGTCGTTATAATCTGGTCGCCCTCCTGCATTTCGAGTTCGGAGAAGTAGACCTTTTTGCCGCCGTAAACCTTTTCCTGTCTTTCCAGCGGACAGAGCTTGCCGCCGCGCAGGTAGATTGCCGGGGGATTGTCATATTCGACTATATAGCCCCTGCCGCGCTCGTCGAGCGATACGACGGTGAAAGTCGCATAGGCGACGCCGCGCACCTTGCAGACGGGCAGAGAATCGATAATCGTGTCTATGCAATCGGCAATCGGAATGTTTGCCGCCGCCATTGTGCAGAGTATTTTACTGGTAAGCGTGGCGAGAATGTTCGCCTTGACCCCGCTTCCCAGACCGTCCGCCAAAACAAAGGTGTGGACGTCTCCGCAGACGGTGTGTTCCACTCTGTCGCCGCACAGCTCTTCGCGCTTTTTATTCAAAGAGACATATCCGTAATCGACAAAGGACATTATTTTTTATCCTCCGATTGCGCCAGCGTGGACTTCAATTTCAAAAGAGCAATTTTTGTTTCCGCCGCCGTTTCGCCGAGCAGGGAAGCTATTTCCTGAACGACGCGCATCTGCTTTCCGATGACTTCGTCCGTCGTGCGGTAAGTATCGGTTTTGAGCTTGTCGAGTTTTTCGCGGTCCAAAGTTTCTTTCGTGACGTCTTTCATAATGCTGAACAGTATGTTCTGACCTTCGACTTTGCGAATGGACATCTCGACGTGCGCGCCTGACTTTTCCAGCACGAGCGGTTTGTTGTCTATCGGCTTGCCGTCCGCCGCCACGAGATAGAAATCGGTGGGGTTTATGTAGCGCTCTATGAGCTCGCCCTTACAGCCCGTGCGCGGTATGCCGAGAAGGGCCGCCGCCGTTTCGTTTATGTCGGTTATGCGGAAGTTTTCGTCTATCGCCAAAATACCGTTGGGGGAGTTTTGAATTATATCGAAAGACAGGCTTTCCGCCTTTTCGCGCATATAAGGCACGCACATATCGATTTGCGCCATATTGTTGTATACCGCGATTGCCTTGTCGCGGCAGGTGGGATAGCCGCACGCGCCGCAGTTCAGTTCGTCCTCGGGCTTGAATTTTCCCGTAGCTTCGAGAATACGTTTGATTTCGTATTCGGGCGGAGTCGTATAGCGCGAAGATATCCGCTCGTATTTGTGCGAGAATTCTCCATCGCGCAAAGGATAAGGCTTGCCGTTTGCGCCCTCTTTCGTATACGAACGCACGCGTTCCGTCGCCTTGAAGAAACCGCCGTTCTTGTTTAAGGAGCAGGGTCCGTTTATGCAGGAAAACTCGCAGGCGTGCATTTCGATGAACATTCCCGAAAGCTCGTCTATGTTTTCAAGCACGTTTTTACTGCGGCCCACTCCGTCCACGCTTAAATATTCGTAACCGTCGGCAAACCCGTCGAAGGACTTTATTATGCCGCGGTTTATGGGGTAATACCGCGCGCGCAGTGCTTGCGGCGTATCCGTAAGTTTCGGGTCGGGGACTATGCCGTTTTCTTTCAGCATTGCGTCCAGTTCTTCAAACGTCAAAACCGCGTCTATAATTCCGCTTTCCGCCGCCTCGCGTTTTTTTGCGAGACAGGGTCCGATAAATACTATGTTTGCGTTTTTGCCGAAAGCCTTTTTCAGCTGTTTGGCGTGCGCCACCATAGGCGAATCCACGGGAGCCAGACAGGGCAGAGCCTGCGGATAGTATTGCGATATGAGCCGAACAATCGCGGGGCAGGCGGACGCTATCAGATTTTTGAAATTGCCGCTTTTAAGCAGTTTCTTATATTCTTCGGTCACCGCCGCCGCGCCGACAGCCGTTTCTTCCACGAAGAAAAAGCCGAGCTGTTTCAGCGCTTTTTCCATTGCGGCAAAACTCTTGACGTCGAACGAAGCGATAAAGGACGGGGCAAGAGAAACGTATACGGGTTTACCCGAAGAAAGCAGTTTCTTCACGGTATCTCTGTCGTCCTTGACTTCCTTTGCGTTGAAACGGCAGGCGTTTGCGCAATGTCCGCATAAAATACACAAATCTTCCGCAATCTGCGCTTTGTCGTCTATGACGCTTATTGCCTTGACGGGACATTCGCGCAGACACTTATAGCAGTTGCGGCAGTTGGAGGAGTTGAAATTCAAATACGACATTTCGGCTGTTACCCCTTCAACGCTTTCGGTTTCAGTATTTCGTTGTATATCTTTTCAATCGTCGCGGCGTTTACTCCGTCGATGAACTCGTTGTCGGCTTTAACCGTGACATACTCTCCGCAGCGGCCGAGACAGAAGCTGGCTTTAAGCGTGATTTTGTCTTCCAGATTATCGGCGGCAATCAGGGCTTTCATCTTTTCGATGACGTCGTAAGAGCCGCGCAAGTGACAGGCACTCCCGATACAGATTTGTATTACCATTTTGTTCTCCTTCTTTGCGATTTGTTCCCATAAACAAATACGCGCATATTCGGTAAAATATACATTTATAATATCACATATGCGATAATTCGGCAAGTAAAAAAAGAGACCGAAGAAATAAAAATTTTTTACGTCTTTGCGCAGGCGTCATATCACTTGTAAAATATTTGCAAAAGTGTTAAAATAATCGTCGTCAGGACATTGACGAAAGGACGAATCGAGAATGTTCGAAACTTTGCTCGACGCGCTTTTGGACACCTTGAAGCTTATGCCGCTGCTGTTTGTCGCGCATATTCTGATAGAGGTGCTGGAACACGCCGCCGTAGGAAGAATAAAGACGGAGAAAGCCTTGAAGGGCGGTCTTGCTCCGCTGATTGGAAGCGGAGTGGGACTGCTTCCGCAGTGCGGTTTTTCCGTCGTTGCGGCAAAGCTGTATTCGGGCAGGCACATCACTATGGGAACTCTGCTTGCCGTGTTCGTCGCAACCAGCGACGAAGCCGTGCCCATACTGCTTGCGTCCCCGTCGTCCGCGTTCAAACTTCTGCCGCTGCTTGCGGTCAAGTTTCTGGCGGCGCTGATAATAGGTTACGGGGCAAGCCTTGTGCTTTCGAAAAAAGAAAAGACGCGTATTGTGGAAATGCAGGCAGGGGAAAGCATTGCTGTTTCGGGGTGTCACGGACATACCGTTATGGAGACCGAAAAACACGAGCATTCCGTCGGCGAAAAGCACGAATCGGAAATCGACGAAAAAAAGGAGAAGCGCGAGAAAACGCTGAAAATGCTGGACAGGTATCTGTGGCACCCGTTTTTGCACACGCTGACGGTGTCGGGATATATCCTGATAGTAAACATTGCGCTCGGCTTAATCATATTCTATGTGACGCAGGAGCGGCTGGAAGCGTTTATGCAAAGTTCGCGGCTGCTGCAGCCGCTGTTCGCCGCAGTTGTGGGACTGGTGCCGAACTGCGCGTCGTCGGTGGCGATTGCCGAACTTTTCGCAAGCGGAGCGCTCTCTCTCGGCGGTGCGAGCGCGGGACTGATTGTCAACGCAGGGCTCGGACTTGCCGTGCTTTTCAAGGAAAACAAGAACTTAAAAGAGAACATAGCGGTTTTCGTCACGCTGTTTGTATTTGCGGTTATCGTGGGGACGGCGATAGAACTTGTGCTTCTTGCCGCGGGTTTGGCGTAAAATCGCGTTTTTTGATATGCTGTCCTTGACAGTGCCGCCGCCGCTGTGTTAAAATGTAAAAAACGAAAAGGAGAGCGGTTTATGAAAGTAATATTGACGCAGGATGTAAAAAGTCAGGGCAAAAAAGGGGATATAATAAACGTGTCCGACGGATATGCGAGAAACTTTCTGTTTAAAAACAATCTTGCCGTCGAGGCAAATGCCGCAAACGTGAACAGCGTAAATATCAAAAAGGCGGCGGACGCGCACCGCAAGCAGGAAGAAAAGGCGGCGGCTTTGGAGCTTGCCAAACAGTTGAACGCAACCGAAGTCAGCGTCGCCATAAAGACGGGCGAAAACGGCAGGCTTTACGGGTCGCTCGGCGGCGGCGATATAGCCGCGGCTCTGGAAAAAATCGGCATAACCGTGGACAAGAGAAAGATTGTGCTCACTTCGCCGATAAAATCTCTCGGAACCTATAAAGTTGCGGTGAAGCCGTATGCGGAAGTTTCCGCGACGCTCACCGTGCACGTTGTCGCAAAAGAATAGAAGGCATACTTTATGAAAAAGGAAGTCGAAGACAGTCGAGGCGAAAAGGAGAAGAAAAAGGTCAGCACGCTGTATCTCGTTATGGCGGCGCTGTTTACGGCGATGACGTTCGTCGGGACCATTCTCATTCGGATACCTGCAGGCATAGGATACGTCAATTTCGGCGACGCGGTCATTATGATTGCGTCCGTCGTGCTCGGTCCGATAGGCGCCGCCGTGGCAGGCGGCTTGGGGTCTGCGTTTGCCGACCTTATCGGTTTTGCCGTCTATGCGCCGTTTACGCTTGTGATAAAAGCGTTGGAAGGGTTTGTCTGCGGAGTAGTGTTTAAGTCGGTTTTGAAAGGCAAAAACCCCTATCTGCGCGCGCTTTTGTCCTTTCTCATAGGCGCGGCGATTGTGGTTGTCGGATATGCTCTGACGGATATACTGCTTGTGCTTTTCGGCGTCATTGCAAGCGACGCAGACATTGGTGCGGCGGCGCTTCTTGCAGGCGCGGCTACGATTGTCCCGTCGCTTATACAGGTCGGTATCTCCGCCGCCGTCGCGCTGGCGGTGTCACCGAAGTTGCCGACGCTTTCACTGCTTAACAGAAATAAAAACAGATAACAAAAAAACGCGGAACAAACCGCGTTTTTAATTTTGCCGAAAATTATTCGTCGCTTTTGCCGTGTTCGTTTTGTTCGTCGGGGGCTTTTTTCGAATGCTTGTCGACGGGCAGGGAGTCCAGATATTTTTTGGCGTTTTCGCTTTTGAGATTGCGGCGGAAGAAGTCGAGCGACGCATAGGCAGGGGCGGCGGTTATTCCGAGAGTGTTAATCAAAAAGCGGTAGCCCCTTTCGAGATTGCTCTTTGCAAGCTCGATATATTCGGCGCTGTCCTGTTTCTCCACCTTTGCCGTGTAAAGCGAATGAAGAATGTTTCTCGCTTCGCCCACCTGTTCGGGAACGGGACCGAGGTCCTGCTTCTGTTCGAACGACGCGCGGTCGCATAAAAGCGAACATTTTGCGGCGGCAATGTCAAGCTTCTTTATTTCTTTCAAATCGGGATTTTCGCTCTTGCAGTTTTCAATCAGCTTTTGCATTTCGAAAGCGAGCTGTGCAAGCGTGTCCGTCTTTTTCCTGCCGACTATGATTATGAGCACGAAAGAGAGCAGAACGATTAGTATGGGTACGAGTATCAAAGAGAGCGTTTCGGAAATACAGAAAATCATTTTTCGTCCTCCCCGTCGGGTTTACCGTCCAGCCGCACGTCGAGTTTGGGTCTGGATATGCTTATGCCGACGTCTTTAAGCGCCTGCACCGCCTGCTCGTTTACTTCCCAATATACTTCCCAAAAGTCGGCATTGTTGACCCAGCCGCGAACGGTGAAAACCAGCGCGCCGCCCTTTATCTCGTCGAGATGTACTTCGGGCGCAGGCTCGGAAAGTATTTTCGAGTGAGCGTTCAGCACTTTGAAAAAAGCCGCTCTTGCCGCGCCTATGTCGTCGGTTTGCGAAAGGTCGAACCGCCACTCCACGCGCCTTGTGGGTTTTGCCGAATAGTTCGTTATGCTTGCCGAAGTGATTTTCGAGTTGGGCAGTATAATCTTTTTATTGTCGGGCGTCAAAAGCTCGGTCGTCAGAAGGCGGACGGACTTGACCGTGCCTGCCACGCCGTCTATGTCCACATAGTCTCCTTCCTTAAACGGCTTCATTCCTATAAGCATCACGCCGTTTGCGAGATTGGACAGAGAGTCTTTAAGCGCCAGACCGACGGCGAGCGCGACCGCTCCGAGCGCCGTTATGAGCGGAGTCATCGGTATCGACATTACGGACGCGACGATGAAAAACAGCGACAGCCAAAGCACGAACTTCGTCAGCGTGAGAATGAAGTTTGCCAGCGTGTTGTCGGTGGATTTTTTGAGCAGCGCTCTGCGCAGAATCGACATCGCTATGCGTATGATTAAAATGCCGATTATGACGACGGCAAGCGCGGTCACGATTTTCCAGCCTGCTCCTGTTAAAAAGGCGGCAATCGCCGACCATACCGCTTTCAGCTCGTCGGTAAAAGTACAGATAATAACGGGCGACATAGTTTTCTCCTTTGAAAATAGTATACCACATTTTTCGTAAAAGTCAAAAAGAAGTTGTCGGGCAAATATAAAATCGAGACAATAAAACTTCGAAAGATTAAAACAATATTAAAAAACATTATAATACGGTTAAAGTTTGCGCCGAAAGCGCGGCTTTCTTGACAAAATCGCAAAACTCGGCGTATAATTAAGCTATGGAAACCAAAACTTTGAGATGTACATATTGCGGCGCTCGGCTGAAATCGAGCGACGGCGGCGATAAAATCACCTGTCCCTATTGCGACAGCGTGAACTATATCCGTTTTGCCGAAAAGGCAGGCAAGGACGACGCCGCGCAGACCAAGCTCAAAAATCTGCGAGCCAGGCTCAACGAGTGCGTGAACGAGCGTTATCACGACTTCGAAGAAATGAAAGAGATATCCGACGAGATTCTCAATATAAGCGGATATGATTTCGAGGCGAAATATTTTTACGCGCTCGCGCTGAAAAAGAACAACAAGCGCAATAAGTACGTCGAATTTCTGACGGACGCGAAAAACCTTGCGCCGAATATGAACAGTCTCGAACTCGTTATGAAAAACGTAATTCGTTACGCAAAGGAAAACGAGCGCAGTATCATACATAAATTCATAGACATAAATGTGGCAGACGAGCTGGCGCGTTTGGAATATAAGGACAATGCGGACAGGCAGATAGAGCGTGCCGCAAAATTTTTCCACGGCGGTCAGGACGTGTTTGTCTGTCACAAATCTTCCGACGGCGCGATTGCCGAGACCGTGGTGGAACGGCTGGAAGCGGAGGGAATTACCTGCTTTATCTCCGAGCGCAATCTCGAGGACCTCGAAATAGGCGAGAAGTTCGAGCGCGCGCTCGTTCGGGCAATATCTTCCACAAAGCTGTTTCTCTTGATTTCTTCGTATGCCGCGTTCGACGCGGGTCAGGAAAACTATGTGCTTTTCGAAATGGAAGAAGCCAAAAAGCTGAACAAGCCCAATGCCGAATTCAGAATAAACAATATCGACAGGCACACCGCGGACAACGCAGGATGTTATGCCGAATACTTCTCTGGGTGTCAGTATATCGACGCGTACCCCGAGCCGAAAGATATGCTGGATAAGCTGGCTTTGCAGCTTCGCGCAAAGCTGGACCGCATAGACGGCGGCGAGAGAAACCGCGACAAACAGCGCGACAGGGAAGCCGCGGAAATGGCGGCGGAAATAGAGCGGCTGCGCGCGGAAAAACTTGCTTACGAGAAGAAACTGCAAATGCTGGAATCGGGCGAAGAAAAAGCCGTGCGCAACACCGATACCGAAATGAGCGAGAAGGACGAAACGGACGCGGTGTTTGGCATTGCTATGACCGCCGACAGCGCGGAAGTCGGCGACGGCGGCGAGAAGTATTATCTCGAAGCGCTCGACTATGATTTCGGACGGAACGGCAAAAGCAGAGATAAGACGAAAGCCGTATATTATTATACGAAAGCGGCGAAAGCGGGCAACGCGCTTGCACAGCTGAATCTCGGCGTGTGCTATGAATACGGCGACGGTATCGGAAAGAACGAAAAGAAAGCCGTCGCGCTGTACGTTGCCGCGTCGGAGCGCGGAAACGCAATGGCGCAATGCAATCTCGGATATTGCTATTTCAACGGCGTGGGCGTGGAAAAGGACGCGGTAAAAGCCGTACGCTGGTACACGAAAGCGGCGCAGGCGAGCAACGCCAGAGCAATGAACAATCTCGGGTATTGCTACGAGAACGGTCAGGGCGTCAAAAAGGACGTGCGCAGAGCTTTCGAGCTTTACAAGAAAGCCGCAGACAACGACGACGTGAACGGCGCGTGCAACGCGGCTTGGTGTTATGAAGTCGGAATAGGGACGGAAGTCGATTTGATAAAGTCCCGGCAGTATAACGCGATAGGCAAAGAGCTCGGCTCGAACAGAGCGGAAAAAGCCTATGAAAGAGTGGAAGCCAAAATCTATGCGTGCGACGTGGTCGCCGAAAAGCTGTATGAGAAGGGTCTGAAGTTCGACGACGGCGTAAACAAAAGCGCGGCGAAAGCCGCGCCGTATTACCGCAAAGCCGCCAATGAGGGCAGCGTTCGGGCAATGTACAATCTCGGCGTTTTGAGTTTGCGCGGAGACGGAGTCAAGAAAGACGAAAAAGCCGCTTTCGAATATTTCAGAGAAGCGGCAAAGAGAAGTCATCTCGGCGCGCAGTACAATCTCGGATATTGCTATGAAAACGGAGTCGGCACGCAAGTCGACCTTGTGAAAGCGCAGAAGGCGTATGAAAAATCGGCTTACGGCGGTTATCCTGCCGCGCAGTATGCGTACGCCTGCTTTTTGGATAAAGGTCTGGCGGGAACGGTCGATTCGGCAAACGCGGCGCGGTTTTACAAACGCGCGGCGAAAAACGGCTGCACGGGCGCATACGTGGCGCTTGGACTTATGTATGTTTCGGGAACGGGTATGCCCGTCGACCGCAGTAAGGCGAAGGAATATTTTTATAAAGCCGCGCAAGCCGACGACGTAACGGGATATTACAATTACGGCTGTCTTTTGCGCGACGAAGGCGACCTGCGCGAAGCGTCGGAAGCATTCGAGACGGCGGTCAAAAAGGGCTATGTGCCGGCAATGTTCAATCTCGGAAAACTTGCAGAAGCAAGCGGAAATTTATCCGTCGCCAAAAAATATTACGATATGGGCGCGGATAAAGGCGACGAGGCGTGTATCAGAGCGATTGACAGATTGAACTCATAGTGCTACAATATATCGTATGCCGCAGAAGAAAGGAGCGGCAAAAAAGGAGCAAAAAATGAACAAGACAAAAGCAATCATAGTTTTTCAGGACGGCAGTGAAATAAGACTTGTTTTGAACGAAAAAGCCGCGCCGATTTCGGTCAGGAACTTCACGGAGCTTGCCGAGAAAGGATATTACGACGGACTGTGCTTTCACAGAATCATAGACGGCTTTATGATTCAGGGCGGCGGTTTCAAGTTCGAAAACCAAAGACTTATACCCGCGCCCGCGCTTAAACCGATAAAGGGCGAATTTGCAAGCAACGGAGTGAATAATCCGATAAAGCACAAACCCGGCGTCATCTCTATGGCAAGAACGGTGGATTGCGACAGCGCGACCTCGCAGTTCTTTATCTGCGTTGCCGACTGTCCCTTTTTGGACGGCGAATACGCGGCTTTCGGAGAGTGCGAAGACAAGCAGTCGATTGATACCGCGATACGGTTCGGAAAGACGGCGACGGGAATGCTTCCGCCGTATTGGGAAGACGTGCCGAGAGAGCCTGTCGTTATAAAGACCGTTAAAATAGAAAGATAAAATAAAAAGCCGCAGGTCAAGCTCCTGCGGCAATTTTTTTAAAGCTCGTAAGCGTCTATGATTTCTCCGAAGTACATTGTGTGAAAATCTTTATGAGAGTACATATCTTTTAAAAGCTCGTCCGACATATTGGCTTTCGACATATTCGTCGAAAGAATGACTTTACATTCGAGAATGTATCCGCAGTCGCCGATGACGTAGGAATCTATGTGCCGCGCGCGCTTCGGGTGCAGGTGGAGTTCGGAAAACTTATCGGCTTTAAACCGGACAGGTGGTCGCACATAACAATTTCGTCGCGCATATCCTTTGTCGGCATACACACGGCAAAAGATTTCGTCTGCTCTATTATTTCGTGCGACAGCTTGCTTTCGCGGACGGGCAGAACAAAGACGGGTCTGTTCCACAGCGTGCCGACAACGCCCCAATGCGTGCTCATAACATTGTGCGGTTTGGTGCCGCAGGTCACGAACAGACCGCAGGTGTTCATCGTGTTCATCAGTTTCTGTTGTTGCTTTTCGGATATGTGCATAATATCTGCCCCTTGTTAAGTTGTGGATTTATTCGAGTAAATTATAACATAAAGAAAGACAAATATCAATAGTTACGAAAATATTTTTTTCGAAAAGCATAAAAATGCGGTAATCGTTGACATTTTTCGAAAAAAACGCTATAATTATATGAAACAAGGAGGAAACGAAAATGGCAAGCAATAAGAGTAAACTCAAAAAAGAAATAGCCGCCAGCCGCGAAGAAATAGAAAATCTGGAAAGAAAACTCGGCCGCTCGCAAGTGGCAATCATAGAAGCGATTATCACGCAGACCAAGCCCGCCGATGCGGACATAGAATATTTCCGCACCTATGCGCAACTTATAGACGTAGAACGCGAGAATCTGCAGAAACTGCTTGCGGAAATGAAAGCCGCCGAAAAACAGAAAAAGAAAAAATAAAATCTTTGACCGACCGCTTTCGGTCGGTTTTTTATTTGCCGCAGGACTGAAAAAGAGCGGCAAAGTATTCAAAAAATCACATAACGCGCAGGAGCAGACAGCCGACGACGCAGCCCGTGAAAGTGGCGATGAGCGCGACGGGAATGGCATAGCGCAGTTTTTTCACCTGACATTGGGAAAGATAGATTGCCGTTATGTAAAAGACCGTTTCGCTGGAACCGTATATGAGCGACGCGCATCTTCCTATAAACGTGTCCGTGCCGTACGTCGTGAATATGCCGTCCAAAATCGCAAGCGACCCTGCGCCCGACAGCGGACGGAGCAGGATAAGCTCGGTCAGCTCTTTCGGCAGCCCGAAAAAAGACAGGGCGGGGGCGACGAGATTGGAAAGAAAAGCCGACACGCCGCTTGCGCGGAAAACCTCGACCGCCATCATAATCGTAATGAGATAGGGAAAGACCCCCACCATAAGGTCTATTGCCGATTTACTCCCGTCTATAAACATAGAATAGGCGTCCTTTTTTTTGAAAAAGGACAGTATCAGCACGGTCAGAAATATCAGGGGGATAATATATGACGTCACCTTTTCACCGCCTTTACTCGGGCGGAAGACGCAGGCGTTTTGCTTTTGCGCCGTCTTTTTGCGAATAAAGAGCGGCGCGGCGAATCTTCTTCCGCTTCCCTGTCGGGGAATATTTTGGAACAGAGCTTTACAAGAGCTATGCCCAAAACGGTGGACAGGACGGTGGCTATTATCGACGCGGGAAGAAAGGACGCAGGGGCGGCGGAGCCGTGCGACGAGCGCATACCGATGACGGTGGACGGCAGAAGTTGAAGCGACGTCGCCGAAATAACTATCATCATAATCATATTCGTCGAAGCATACTTTTTTCTTCCTGCCGACAGGCGGTTTATCGCGTTTATCCCCATAGGAGTGGCGGCGTTGCCCAGCCCCAGAAGATTGGCGGACATATTCATAGTTATGAACTTTTCCGTTTCGTCGTCTATGTTCTTGAACAGAAATCTCGTCAGCGGACGGAGAATTTTGGCTATGAACTTCGAGATATTGAGTTTTTCGAGAATGGCGAAAAAGCCCAGCCAAAACGCGTACAGCGCGACAAGCTCGATTGCCAATTTGACCGCCGCGTGAGAGCCGCTTATCATTGCCGCAATCGCGGCGTCGGGGGAAGTTATGAGCAGCGCGCTTATCGCCGCCACCAACATTATCAGCCATATTTTGCTCATATCTTACTTTATTCGCCGTCATATTGCTTTATGACAAGCCCTTTTTTAATAATTCTAATCTATTTCTAATAAAAAAACTCTTGACATATATTTTTATTTGACGTATATTATATGCAGATACTGTGTTATGCATAGTATACCGCTTTGCGGAGTATAATGCAATATCGAGTAATTAGCGGAGGTGGCTTGTGGACGCGCAGTTGAAAAAGGGACTGTTGGAAGTGTGCGTGCTTGCCGCAATCAAGAGCGAGGAGTCTTACGGATATAAGATTATATCGGACGTAAGCCCCTACATCGAGATTTCGGAATCGACGCTGTACCCCATACTCAAAAGACTGGAGCTTACGGGTATGGTGACGACGCGGAGCAAGGAGTACAACGGCAGGCTCAGAAAGTATTATATGATAACACAAAAGGGTAAGGAGAGGATAAACGATTTCGTGCAGGACTTGGACGAATTCGAAAGAGTTTACAGATTTATTTGCGGGAGGTCTGATATAAAATGACCAAATACGAATGGGAAACAGAACTGAAAAAATGTATGGTGCGGCTGCCGAAAGCCGAGCAGGACAGAGTGCTTGCATACTATAACGAGCTTTTCGCCGACCGCGCGGACGACGGAATGAGCGAGAAGCAGATTATCAACGAATTCGGCAACCCCGTGGACGTGGCGTTTAAAATAATGACGGAATACGGAATGGACGAACGCGCGCCCGATGACGAGCGCAAAATCGCGCCGCCCGATTTCTATTCGAATAAAAACGACGAGCTTGTTTCTCCGCCGGACTTCTGGGCGGGCAAGGGCGGCAGAAAAACCGTTTCGAAAGCCGACGTCAATGCGGAGAAAGAAAAGGCAAAAGAAGAAAAAGAGCAAAGGCGCGATATAAAACGCGAGGACAGAGAGGCTCGGCGCGAAGAAAGAAGGGAAACTTCGTCGCACAGCGGAGCGGAAACGGCTATGTTCTTAATCGAAATTATTCTGCTCGGCGGCTTGTTTTTGGGAGTCGTTGCGGTCGTTTGGAGCTTGGGCATAACCGTATATACGGTCGGGTTCTCCTTCGCGGCAGGCGCGGTATATTCGCTGATATGCGCGGTTATGCCCGGAGTTGCGCTCGGAGCAAGGCTTGTGGAGATAGCTATTATATTCTTGACGCTCGGCATTGCTCTCGTGATAATACCGAACGTGGTGAAGATAGGCAAATTCGGAGTTAAAGCCACTGCGGGATTGTTCAACGGTATGTTTGGCTGGTATACGAATAAAAACAAAAAATCGGATAGGAAAGCAAAGAGCGCAAACGCGGTTTGCGAGGAGGCTTAAATGAAAAAGATTTCGGCAAAAACAAAATGTACGGCGGTCGGTATCGCCGCAGTCATAATAGCAATCGCGCTGTTTATCGGCGGAATGAGTCTGCTCGATTGGCAGTTTATGAAACTCGATTCCACCGTGTGGGAAGCCAAGAACTACACGGCAGAAGCACAGAAGCTCGACGTCGTGTCGCTCGATTGCGATATCTCGAAAGTGGAGATAGTAAGCGGCGACAGCCTGGCGATTGACTATGAGGAGAGCGAAGACACGAAGTACGACGTTTCGTACGAAGACGGCAAGCTTGCCGTGAGAGAGTCAAGGAAGTTCAGATTCAAAATGTTCGACTTCCACACGCCGACAATGAAGATAACATTGCCGCAGACGGACAGACTGAAGCTCGATTCCGTGAACGGCAACTGCAACTTATCGAATATGAAATTCGAGCGCGTGGAAATCGGCGGAACGAATCTGAACGTCACATTGTCGGATATCACCGTGAGCGACGGTTTGTATGTTACTTCGGTGAACGGAAACATAGAATTGAAAAGAGTGGACGCAAAGAGCGCGGAAGTCAAAAGCACGAACGGCAAAGTTATTCTCGACAACGCAAGCATAGCGGAAAAACTATATGCGCGGACGGTCAACGGCAAAATAAATACCTTTAAGACGACTGCGGCGACGGCAGAGCTCAACAGCACGAACGGCAAAATAGATATGAGCGATACTTATGCAGACACGCTGTCGTGCAAAACGGTCAACGGAACCATTGCGGCGTACAAGATAAAATCGGAAAGCATTGATTTGCAGTCCACAAACGGAAAAATCAACGTCCGCATAACAGGCGACAGAAAAGATTACAGAATAGAATGCTCGTCCGTCAACGGCAGAATAAACGAAGCGAACAAGACCGACGGCATATATTCGGTAAAGGCTAAAACGGTTAACGGCAATATAGAAATCGTATTCGAAGAAGAAGGAGAAAGCGATGACTAAATACGAATGGGACAGACGTCTGCGCAAAGCCCTGAAAGAATTGCCCGCAGACGAGCGCACGCGCGTGTTCGAATATTACGACGAGCTGTTCGAGGACAGAATGGACGGCGGCGCCAAAGAGGAAGCTATCATAGCGGCGTTCGGAGAACCCGAGGCGGCGGCAAAAAAGATACTTGCCGATTATAAAGCATATCTCGACAGAGAAGAAGAACCGCTTGAAGCAAGCAAGGAAGAAAAGAAAACCGCCGAGCCGAGCCCGAGCGCGGCGCCGAGCGGACGCGGATTCTGCACGGAAACCGACCGCGGCGGCATAGCGAATAAACCGGACAGGACGGAAATAAAATCCGCCGAACCCGAAAAGAGCGGCAATCCGCCTGCAGACGAGATTTTCGGGGAAGCGCCGAGCGGCTCGGAGACGGAAAAACCCGTGACGGACGGAAGATACGGCGGAATAAGAAAGCTGAAAATCAGCGTATGCGCTTCCGACGTTTCCGTGAAAAGAAGCGATAACTGCGCGGTTCGCACGGCGGACGACGACGAGAGCCGTTTCGAACTGACCACAAGCGGGGACACTCTGTATATTCGGGAAAAAGCGGCGTCGCTTTGGAAAAACATCACATTGCTTTTCGGCGGCAAGAAAAAGGAAGTGAGTATCGAGCTTCCGCAGTTGGAGTCGATAACTTTCGACGCTATGAAGCAGAGCTGTGAAGTGGAAGGCTTCGATTTGCGGAGAGTGACCTTAAAGACGGTGAGCGGCAATTTGTCGGTTGCCGATTGCAACAGCGAATATATGTCGCTTTCCACGACGAGCGGCAACATAGCCGTGACGGGCGGCAGGCACGATTCCGTGGCGCTGTCCGCCGCAAGCGGAGACTTAAAGACGGCGCGCCTGTCGGGTAAAAGTCTGACTGCCGTGTCTATGAGCGGCGACGTGGAAGCGAGCGGCTGCAGTTTCGACGACAGAATGCTGTTAAAGACGGTGAGCGGTGACGTCGAAGCGGACAAGGTGGAGTGCGCAAACTTCGAGTGCAAGACGGTGAGCGGCAACAGCAATATAAGACTTGTCGGCGACGTGAAAGACTATACGGTGTTTGTAAAGTCGGTGTCGGGGAATATCTCTGCGCCGCGCGGCGGCGACGGTGCCAAGAAAGCCGCGGTGTCCACCGTCGGCGGCATGATAAATCTCGACATCAATCCGTAAAACCGCAGCCTGAAATGAAATCGTTCAAACAATACCGAAGCAGTGTTTCGGTATTGTTTCTTTATGCGTGAGCTTGAAAAGAAGCAAGGATAATGCGACGGGTTTTCAATGCTTGACCTTAAATGACGTTCGTGCTATACTGTATAACGAATTTAAGACGGAGAAACGAAAGTGGACATCAGGCAGGTTTTGAAAAATATGACTTCGCAGGAAAAGGACGCGCTTATTTGCGGTCGCGATACGGGCGCGACGGCAAAGGTCGGCGACGTTCCGTCGCTTGTTTTGGAGCGGTTTTTTGCCGAAAAAAACGATGTCGTTCGGTTTGCCTGCGCGGCGGCGATAGGTTGCGGCTTCGACGAAAGAGCGGCTTACGACGTCGGCTGCGAAGTGGCGAAACAGTGCTGTGCGCTTGGCATACACGTCATAGAAACGCCGTCTTTTCTGCCGTTCGATTCAAGCGCAGACGGCGGCAGGAGCCGATATTTTTCCGACGAGCCGACGCTTTCGAGAGTGCTTGCCGCGGCTTTTATCGACGGAGTGCAGTCGACGGGCGTGGGAGCAATGCCGCCCGTTTCGGGCAAGCTCGGCAAAGAGAAGGCGGAACAGATATATCTTGCCGTGGCAGGCGACGGAAAGACCGTCTGCCGTCCGCGCGCAATGCTTTTCGACGGCGCGTCTGCAGTTGCGGCAACAGCAAAAGAAATGGGCTATGACGGCGCGTGTGTGTCGGAGTGGGGAACGGTCAAAGACAGGGCGGTCGCGCTGAACGGCGGCATAGATTTGTCTATGCCTATGGGGTGCGGCGAAAAAAAGAATTTGCAGGAAGCGGCGGAAAGCGGTTATATCGACGAAACAAGACGGGACGCCGCCGCGCTTAAAGTATTGGAGTTGATTGACAGCACTTTCGACGACCACGCATACGGACTTAACGGCAAACAGCAGCGGAAAAAGAGCGCGTTGATTGCAGGCGATTGCGCCGTGCTTTTGAAAAACGAAGCGATACTGCCGCTGCTCGGAGACAGCGTTACCGTTATGGGGCAGGCAGGCAAAGCCGTTTTTACGGGCGACGAAAAGGGAAGCTGTACGGAAAAGGAATCGCTTGTCGAAGCGTTCGAAAAGGACCGTCGGGTCAAGTTTGTGGACGGATACCGCGACGGCGACGGCGGCGACGCGATTATAGAAGCGCTGGAACAGACCTTTCCCGACGAAACGGTTATAGTCGTGCTCGGGGCGGAATATCCCGATTGCGTCGGCAACGAGAGAAGTCCGCGGCTGCCCGAAAATCAGGTGCGTCTGGTGGAGCGGTTGGAAGACAGCGGAAGAAACGTCGTGGCGGTCGTTACGGGCGGCGGCGAATTCGATTTGAAAAGGGTGTCGTCAGCAAAAGCCGTCATTTATGCGCCCTATCTCGGAAGCGGCGGCGCGGAAGCGTTGAAACAGATTATCTGCGGAGAGACCTGCCCGAGCGGCAGACTTGCCGAAGATTTTACGACGACGCAAAAGGACGGAACAAAGCGCGTACTGTATCCTTTCGGGTACGGAGAGAGTTATTGCCGTTTTTCCTATTCGCAGGCAAAGCTCGGAGAGCTGGACGGCAAGACGACGGTGTCTGTGACCGTGACAAACGAAGGCAGATATACGGCTTCCGACGTCATTCAGATTTACGTCGACGTAAAGGGAAAGAAAAGGCGATTGGCGGCTTTCGAGAAAGCAAAGCTCCGCGCAGGCGAGTCTCGCACGCTGACTTTGGTTTTGCCGCAGAAACTGCTGTACGGGGCAAACGAACTGTTAATCTGCACGTCGCGCGAGGACGTGCGCGAGCGGTTGGCTCTCGAAAATTCGAAAGCGGAAGAACTGCCCGTATTTACGGAAAGAGAAGTGCTGTGCGACGTCAAAAAAACGGGAATGAAACAGAAAAAGTTTTCGACGGGCGACAGTCTTTCGGATATGGAAGAAACATTTGCGGGAAAAATGCTTGCGGCTAAAGTGAAAAAAGCTTCCCTGCAAAGCGCGGACGGCGACGGTGCGCGCGGCGACAGAATTTTCCGCGCCGCAAGAAGCTTGCCCGCAGGCGCACTGCCGTCGTTTTTCAAGGGGCGTATCGGCTTTAAGGCGGTCAAAGCCGCAGTTGCCGCGGCAAGCGGAAAACGGTTTAAGGGACTGCTTATCGCGCTCGGAATAGGCGCGCGGGAACATTAGAAATACATTAAATTAGCGACAAAAGCGGAAAAAACCGTTTACATTATTTCATAGCAATGTTATAATAAAATCGAAGTATTACAGGCAAAGGAGCCGTGATTTATGAGGCTGGAAATAGAGAGAACGGAAGATTTGGTAAAATGCGTGTACGACGGCGAATTGCCGTATAATACCGCCATATCCGTTCCGCCGGGAACGGAAGCCGTTTATGTCAAAGACGGGTGCGTCGCCGCAGTCGTCGGAGAAGGCGTGCGCGAAATAAATTCCGCAGGCGCGCTAAAAGCCGTGTTTTCCAAATGCAAGGCAAGACAGCAGATATACAGTGTAAACCGCGGCAAACAGTTCATCGTGCTTTGGGGGACGGGCGGCATCGGTTATCGCGACAAAAAAGGCGAACTGAAAAAAGCGGGCGCAAACGGCTCCTATCGGTTTGCCGTGGACAACGCGTCCGCACTGCTTCGCAGATTCGGCTATCCCGAAACGATAACGGAGAGCGACGTCAAGGAGCAGTTGAAGGGAATAGTCACCGGCGCGGTTAAAGAAGCCGTGGTTGCGGCTATCGACAAGGACGGCTATAACGTCGGCGGCAGAACGGGCGCGGTTCAGAAAAAAGCGCAGGAAAAGCTGGAAAAGATATTCGCCGACTACGGTCTGTTTTTGGACGCGCTTTTGATTGAAGAAGTTACCGATACATACGGAGAAACGGGCGATGAAGAAGAATAAGTGTGCGGAGATTAACCGCAAGAACGCGTCGAAAATACTCTCCCGACTTGCCGAAGTGCGCGGTCTGACCGACGATATGGCGGCAAAGCGCAGACTGCGCGACGTAGAAGAAAAACTTGCCGTCGCCGCGCCCGTGCTGGAAACGGACGTTCAGGCGCTGGACGCGGACGTGCTGAAAATGCTCGGAGAGTTTTTGCGGGTCAGTAAAGAAGGAGTGCTTACGGAAAGATATCTTTCCCGCATAGAAGAACTTATTGCGCGGCGGCGCACTTTGAAGTAGCCGCGTATTCGGTAAATAAGGAGATTTTTCAAATGGGACTTTTCAAGAAAAAGAAAAAAGTCGATTATGACGCAAAAGCGCACGAAATAGAGCGCAACATCTGGGAGCTGGAAAACAAGCAGATTGTCTATCTCGACAAGCTGAAAGGCGTGGTCAGCAAACAAGCCGAATACAAGGAAGCGGCAAAGCGCGAAACGGATAAGAATATGCAGCGGCATTATGCCAATCTGTATCTCAATGCAGAAAAGGAAAAAGAGCAGTATGCATATTCCATAAACGAGATAAGCAAAGAAATCGTATCGAATGCGAAAATGGCACAGCTCGTGGATACGCAGGCGCTTTTCGTGCAGTTGGAAAATATGCAGTCGCTGTCGCTGGAAGAAATCGGGCAGATGTCGGAGTCCATTACTTCGTCCAGACAAAAGCGCGAAGCGCTGACCCAGCTGCGCAACGAGGCGATTGACAAGGCTATGTATCATTCGTCCGCAGTTCAGTCGCAGAACATACGCGCCGACGAGCTTTTGGGGTCTTGGGCGCAGGAAGAAGAAAACGAGCGCAGAGAGCGCGAAGAAAAAGCGCGGCTTTTGAAGGAAGAAGCGGAAGAAAGAGCCGCGCAGGAAAAAGAGCGGCAGGCGCAGGAAAGCGAAATCGCCGAAAGGAGCGAAGCCGCCGAAGAAGCGGAAGGACAGGACGAAGTCGAGGAGTTTTTGCGCAGTTTGAAGGCGGGTGAAGACGTATGAGAAAGAGCAAGGAAGAAAAACTCATCGAACAGAGAATGGCGATAAACGCGACAATGGACAAGATGCAGAGCTTTATCGCACAGCTCGAACCCAAAAAACAGCTGTTCATCGACAAGGCGCGGCAGGCACAGAAATCCGGACTTGTTTCGCAGGAGAAGTCGGCAAAAGCGGCTTTAAAGCAGGTTATGAGCCAACAGCGGCTTGCCGAAAAAATGCTGGTCAATTTCGAGATTATGACCAATATGCGCGACCTGACCGAAATGAGCGGAGAGTTTTTGAAAGGGCTGGTCGTTATGGGCAAGCAAATGGCAGGGCTTACCGCGAAAATGGATTTTGCCAAGAGCGAGAAAGAACTGAACAAAGCTATGATAGAAGCGCAGGTTCAGACGGAAAAGATGAACGAGTTTCTCGACAAGATGACGGTGACAATCGATTCGGGCTTCGAAGAAGCGGGCGGCATAGGCGACGAAGAAATAGACGCCATAGTCGGTGTGGACGAAGATAGACAGCAGCAGTCTTTGGACGAAGAAATCGATTTGAAGCTTGCCGAGCTGAACAAAAAGCTCAAACAGTCCTGAAAAGTAAGCGGAGGAAAAGACGAGATTGCAGATAGAAATATTCGATTACGTCGAGCGGGCTGCCGCCACGTTGGAAGAAAACAGAGACGCGCTTAACCGTATGGGGGCGCGTATAACCGATTTTCTCGAAAATATGTTCGAAGAAGTGGACGAAACCGTTTCGGTGACTTACCGCATAAAGACGGCGACGTCGCTTAAAGAAAAGATTGTCCGCAACGCTATGTACAGACAGTTCGAAGCGGAAAAACTCATATACGAAGCGTCGGACACTATCGGCGTGCGATTGGAGTGTCGGTTTTTGGACGACGAAAAACTCCTGTACGAAAGACTTTTGAGAAAGTTCAACGTCAAGCACGACGACGCATACGGGGTCAAGGGGCGGAAGATATTTTTGAAGCTGGACGCGCCGCAGCCCGAAATTCAGAAGAACGGTCTGGAAATATACCGTATAGACGGTTACGTTTTGGACGGCGAAAAAAAATATAATTTCGAATTGCAGATTAAATCGCTGGTAAACAGCTTTTGGTCGGAAATAGAGCATAAAATCATCTATAAAAACAAACGCTTTATGATGATAGACAAATTCGTCAACGAGCTTATGATGAGCATACATTCTTCGCTTGTGAATATAGACAAGCAGCTGCATATGCTCTTCAAGCGCTGTCTGTCCACGACGGCTATCGAATATAAAGACCAGGTCGGCGATACGCTGACAATGCTGATAAACGAGATATATTCGCGGCTTGTGGAAAACAAAACGGGTTTCCCCGTCAACATAAAGAGTTACAGCGAAGCCATTGTGAAATACGTTCTCGAATATTCGAGTTTCACTTCCAGAGCGGGAATGAAGCAGGCGGCTATGCGCAGTATTTCGGGCGAGAGATATTCGAACACCGTATTCGCCGTGATGAATAGACTGCGGAAAATGGAGTTCGACGATTTCCCCGTCGGCGAGAAAATGCAAATCGAATTCACGCCGGAGAACGATTTGCAGAAAGCCATTGCGGATAAATTTTTGGGCGGCATAAACGACGATTTTTACGTCAACGTGTTCTTCCATATTTTCTTCAATATCGAAGTCGGCGACGACGCGCAGGACTTTACTTCGTATGTGAGCTATTACGAATGGCGCATAGCGTCCGGCAAGACGCCCGCGCAGTTGGTCTTACTGCGTACGCTTGTGGAAAAGTCAGACCCGTCGAAAATGCTTTTGGAAAGCGGAATAGAAAGTTTGAGCGCTCTGCGGGCGGCGGACTGATAAACGTGCATTTGCCGCGGCTGTATAAGCCGCAGAAAAGGAGGATATAAGAATGAAAATAGGGGTGCTTACGAGCGGCGGCGACTGTCCCGCTCTGAATGCGGTACTTCGCGGTCTCGGAAAGTATGTGTTCGAGAACATACCCAAAGCCGAAATTATCGGTATTCCCGACGGATACGGCGGACTGATAGAGGGCGAAGGCAGGGAGATGAAAAGAAGCGATTTTTCCGGGATATTGAATATCGGCGGAACCATTCTCGGCACTTCCCGTCAACCGTTTAAGAAGATGAACGTCAAAACCGACGAAGACCCCGTCAGTAAGGCGGAGAAGATGAAAGAGAACTACAAGAAAATGAAGCTCGATTGTCTTGTCACTCTGGGCGGAGCAGGAACGCACAAGTCCGCCGCTCTTTTGAGCGGACTGGGCTTGAACGTCATAGGACTGCCGAAAACCATAGACAACGACATATACGGCACCGACTTTACGTTCGGCTTTCATTCCGCCGTGGACGTTGCGACGGAATGTATCGACAGGATACACACGACGGCGGCAAGCCACGGACGGACTATGCTTGTGGAGATTATGGGGAACAAGGTGGGCTGGCTGACGCTGTATGCGGGCATTGCGGGCGGCGCGGATATAATACTTTTGCCCGAACTGCCTTTCGACGTGGACAGAGTGACGAAAAAGATTTTGCAAAGAGCGGAAGACGGAAAAGCCTTTTCCATAATAGCCGTTGCCGAAGGGGCAATGACGGCAGAAGAAGCCGCTATGAAAAAGAAAGAGCGTTTGGCGCGTCGCGAAGAAATGGGGTATACGACGGTGACGGAATATCTCGCAAAACAGATTGCGGAAAAGGTCGGCGTCGACACGAGAATAGTCGTGCCCGGACACTTACAGCGCGGCGGCGCGCCCTCTCCGTACGACAGACTGATTTCCACGCAGGTCGGCTCCTATGCCGGATATCTTATCAAGCAGGGCATATTCGGCGTCAGCGTGGCAATCTGCGGCGACAACGTCACGCACAACAAATTGCAGGACATAGCAGGCAAGACCAAGTTTGTTCCCGTGGACCATCCGCTGATAAAGGCGGCAAGAGATATAGGGGTGTCGTTCGGCGTCAAAAGACCGTGAACGGGTTATATGCGTCGCAATTCGGCGTTAAACATCGCTTTTTTCGGGTCACGTACGGGAAGTACGCTCCCCGTCAAAAAGCTCGTTTGCCTTGACTTGCTTGCATCTAACCCGTTCACAAAAGATAGGTAGGTTATATGCGTCGCAATTCGGCGTTAAACATCGCTTTTTTCGGGTCACGTACGAGAAGTACGCTCCCCGTCAAAAAGCTCGTTTGCCTTGACTTGCTTGCATCTAACCCGTTCACAAAAGATAGGTAGGTTATATGCGTTGCAATTCGGCGTTAAAAGGCTGTTGACGTGGCGTTTAAGGAGATTAGCATATGGGAAATATATTTCGAGACGGCGTTTATATGAACAGAGAATACAGCTGGCTTCTGTTTAACGACAGGGTGCTTGCGCAGGCGGACGACAAGGACACGCCGCTTTTCGAGCGCGGAAAATTCCTGTCCATATTCACGTCCAATCTCGACGAGTTTTTTATGGTGCGCGTAGGGTCGCTGTATAATCAGATGAAGCTCACGCCGTCGTCGAAAGAAAACAAGACGTCGCTTACCGCCGCACAGCAGACGGACGGAATATTGGCGGAGACCAAAGAGCGGTATAAGCGCAGGGCGCAGGTTTGGGAGAAGCTGAAAAAACAGTATAAAGCGGCAGGCATTAAAATTCTCGCTTTCGACGAATTGAGCGAAAAACAGAGAAAGACGGCAAGGGAGTTTTTTTTAAATCGCGCCCTGCCGTATTTGAGTCCCATTGTCATAGATTCCAAACATCCGATGCTGCGGTTTTCCAATAAGGCGCTGTATTTCGTGTACGATTTGAATAAAGGCGACAAGAGTATGTTCGGACTGCTTCCCGTGCCCGAGAATTTGCCGCGCATTGTCGAACTCGGCGGCGGAAAGAAAAGACAGCTCATACTCGTAGAAGAAATCATATCGGCGTTCGGAGAGCACTGCTTTCCGCACTATTCGGTTAAGGACAAGGCGCTTATCAGGGTCACGCGCAATGCCGATTTCGAAACAAACGAGTCCGACGTCGATTCGGAATACGATTACGATTTTTCCAAGTATCTCAAAGAGAAGATAGATATGCGCTCGTCTCTGTCCGTGGTGCGGTTGGAAATAAACACGACGTCGGAAAAGATTAAAGATTTTATATTGAAAAATCTGTCTTTGAAAAAGAGCCGCTGTTTTTCCGTCGGCGACCTTTTCGATTATAAGTTTCTTTTCGACTTGGAAAAATACGCGACGGAAGCCGTAGCGGCGGCGGAAAAGTATCCCGCGTTTAAAGGCAGAAACATCAAGGGTACGGAAGGCAGCGTTTTAAACGCCGCTATGAAAAGGGATATATTTTTATCCTATCCGTTCGACACGATGGACACGTTTGTGCGGCTGCTGAACGAATGCGCGCAGTCGGAAAAGGTTCGCAGCATAAAGATAACTATATACAGATTGTACCGTCATTCCAAGGTGGTGGACGCGCTTTTGCGCGCAAAGGAAAACGGTAAAGACGTCACCGTAGTCATAGAGCTTTTGGCGCGTTTCGACGAAGAAAGCAATATGTATTATGCCGACGTTCTCGCGGAAGCGGGCTGTACGGTTATTTACGGTATGGGCAATTATAAAGTTCATTCGAAAATCGTGTCCGTTGTCTTGGAGGACGGCGGCGAAGTCAAATACCTGACGCATATCGGCACGGGTAACTATAACGAGGGCACGGCGAAGCAGTATACCGACCTGAATATAATCACGGCGGACAGGCAAATCGGAGAAGATGCGGTTGCTTTTTTCCGCAATATCGCCGTCGGCGAAACGGGGTATGAATATCAAAGACTGCTTGTCGCGCCGCATACGCTGAAACGGGGCTTGATAGAAAGAATAGAGAAACAAATCGAAAGAGCAAAGAAAAATGAGCCTGCGCGCATAATCGCCAAGGTCAACAGCTTGACCGACAAGGAGCTTATAGAAAAATTTATCGAAGCAAGCAAAGCGGGCGTTAAAATAGAGCTCATAGTTCGGGGCATATGCTGTCTTGTTCCCGAAGTCGCGGGCAAGAGCGAGAACATTACGGTCAAAAGCATTGTCGGCAGATTTTTGGAACATTCGCGCATATATGTTTTCGGAGACGGAAACGACGCGGAAGTCTTTATTTCTTCGGCGGACTTTATGACACGCAATATAGAGCGCAGAGTGGAGATTGCCTGTCCGATACTCGACGGAAAAATAAAAAGTAAAATTCTCTCTATGCTGTCGGTTATGCTTGCCGACAACGTAAAGGGAAGGCGGCTCACCGCGCGCGGCAAATATGTCAAGCCGCCCGTTGTCGAGGGTGAAAGTCGTGTGGACAGCCAAAGCGAGTTCCTGTCGTCGGACTGACAGGTGTTGGCGGTCAATTTATATTGAAATCTTGCCATACAATAAATCTTATGATATAATGTATACAATACAATTTACCCTTTATGGGCTCATATGCCAAAACTTAAATGCAAAAAGAGTTTTGGATAGAGAAACACTTTTTTTACGGTGTTTTTCAGTGGGGCGACCTTATTTGCGTAATCTAAAAATAGGCGTGAAGTTGTATAAAGGAACTTAATATGAAAGAGAAATTTAAACAGCTAAAAGGTTTTAACTGGCGATTATTTGCATCACTTTGCGCACTTGCGCTTATCCCCGCAATTTATCAGACGGTTAGAACCTTTATTATTTCGTCAAACGGCGAAAGCGGAGTATTCGATATTATCGGACAAATGGAGTGGTACGATTTAATCGACGAAACACTTAGGGCATTTTTAATTGTTCCGCTCTATTCTATCTTAAACAAATTGCACAAACACGACAAAAAAGATTTTGCAAAGCACACTTTTAAAGTCGGCGTAATTGCTTTTGCGCTCTATACATTGTTTTCTGTCGGAGTACTCATTTACGGTTCTGTTTTGGTTTCGGCTATGAATCCCGCAGAGATAGACCTTGCTGAAACCAATCGCTATTTGCAGCTTGAAACGGTTGCCTTTATGGTGGGAATATTGCCGAGCTTTTTCAACGTTGTGTTTGTTGTTGTCGGCAAGGATAAAAACGTATACATATTTTTAGCCGTTCAAACGGTATTGTCGGTGATAGTTGATTTTCTGTTAATTCCGGCAATGGGCGTTTACGGAATAGCGGCGTCTAACATAATAGTAAATATAATTCTCACCGTAGCGGGCTTTTTGGTGCTGTTTTTACAAAAGCTCATCAGACCTGCTTGGTATCATAAAAACGATTTGCAGACGTTCAAAGAATGGGGCAAGGTCGGTATATTTTCGGGTGCGCAACAGTTTATCGACAATTTAATTTACGCCGTTATGATTGGCAAAATGGTAAATATGGTTGCCGAACAGGGCAATTATTGGATAGCCAACAACTTTATCTGGGGTTGGTTGCTTATTCCCGTAACGGCATTATCCGAAGTTATCCGTCACGATTGCAAAGACGGTTATCTTGCTTTGAAACAGTTTAATTACTATTTTATTGCCGCTTGCATTGTCTTGCTGTGGGCAATTACAATTCCGCTGTGGACGCCGTTTTACCGTTATGCGGAAGGACTGGAAAATGCGCGTGAGATTTTTTTAATTACAATTAAACTTGCGCCGTTCTATATTGCCTATGCGGGATGCGCTATTATAGATAATTACTTCATTGGTACGGGACATACGGTTTACAACGCAATAAATTCATTGATTATAAATCTTGTTTATTACGGCATATTCTTTATTCTCTATTTGACGGAAGCAATTATATTTAATATGGAAGTAATAATTTTGATGTTCGGATTCGGTATGGTTGTGCATTTGATTGTTTCTGTGATAGAAGAAAGGCTTTTCTTTCGCAAAAGGGAATTAAAAAGAATATCGTTAGAAACGAACAATATCGATACGGTTCGGTAATAGGGAGATAAGTATGAAGAAAGGGAAAGAGGGTAACTTTAATCGATATAGGTTATGATGCGGTTGAATTGAGCGAGCTTTTGAGTATAACCATATAAAAAGAAGCATTGCCGCGTATTTATATGTGTAATCGAATTATTGGAAATATTTTAAACCCCGTCGCATAATTACTATGCAGACGGGGTTTCGTGTTTATCTTTTCGGGCGTCTTGCAGGGGGCTTCGGACGACGGGGACGCAGTGCCCGACTGTGCGCCTGCGGACGCTTTTTTTTGCGCGGCAGACTTTTCTTTTTTGCCGCAGGTTTATGCTTGACGGGTTTTACGAGTTTCTTTTTCGGTCTTGCGGCAGGCAGGCTCGGAGTGGAGGACAGCTCTTTCATAACGTAAGTCTTTTTCTCTTTTACGTTATAGAATACGTTGTCGGAAAGCTTTATGAAATCCGAGCTTTGGTTTGCGTCGTCGGCGGCGGACTGCTGTGCCGCTTCGGCGGCTTTTTTGTCTTCGGGCAGAATCAGAGTTTTCATTTTTGCCGCCATTTCAAGGTCGAACCACTGCTTGAACATAGTGTTTATGTCGCCCGTCGGTATGCCTGTCGTCGTCGGACTCTGCACGGGTTCGCTCTCTTTCGGCTTTTGCGAAAGCATATATTCCAGAGAAGCTATCTTTGCCCGCATTTGTTCCATTTCGGTTACGGCGGCAGGGTCGGGCGTCGGCTCTTTCTTTGCATTTAACAGCTCGTCGAGTTTGGCTTCCATAGCCGCGACTTTCTCTGCTTCCGCAGACGCCTGTATGTCGCGCTCTTTCTGCGGCGGTACGATTTCTATATTCTCGTCGGCTATGACTGCGGCGCTTTCCTGCGGCTTTTCCTTTTGCGCGAGCGTATTTTCCAGCGACGCTATTTTATCCAGCATTTGCTGCATTTCCAGCTGTGCCTTTTCTTCCTTGCTCGCCTTTTCGGCTTTTAAAAGTTCTTCTATTTTCGCGTCCTTTTCGCGGCTCTCTTTTAACAGTTCGTCCAGCTTGGCATAAAGCACCGCGTCGCTTTGAGTGTTGTAAACCTGCGGCGGAACGTGCACGTTTACGATGGGCGGCGGAGTCTGCACTGTTTCGGCAGGCTGCGGATTGGGCGCAGGCTGCGGCTGCGGTTGCGGCGGGGGTTCCTGCGTGAACTTCGGCTGCGGATTGACTTCCTGTGCCGGCTGCTGATTTTGCGATTGCTGCGGTTCGGGCTGACGCTCGTCCTCGAAAGAGTTGAGCATACGTTCAAGCTCATAGTCGAGACGGTAACTTTCCGCCGTCTGTTCTTTCTCCGCCCGAGCTCTCTTTTCCTGTTCCTCGAGCTTCTGCTGCAGGTGCGCAATCTCCGCTTCGTTTATGTCTTTTTCCAGTTCGGCAATCTCCGAATTTATTTCGTGCAAGCCGTCATCTTCGCTTTTTTCCTTGTTTTCGACGGAAAAATCGGGTTCGCCGAAATCCATAAAACCCGTGTCGTCGCCGTCGGAAAATCCGTTTATAATTGCGTCGAGTTCGGCTTCGAGCTGTTCGGAAATCTGCGGTTTTTCATAACCGCTGCCAAACTCGTTGAAATTCTGCGTCGGGGGTTGTTCTTCCGCAGAGACTTGCTCTTTGGTAGGCGCCGTTATAATCGGCTCGTCGTCTACGGGCGGCGCAACGATTACAGGCTCGTCGTCTGTGAGCGGCGTTATAATAGGCTCTCCGTCGCCTGCGGGCGCTGTTATGATAACGGGTTCTTCGTTGTCTGTCGGTGCAGTTACAATAACGGGTTCTTCGTTGTCTGCGGGTGCTGTTACGATGACGGGCTCTCCGTTGTCTGTAAGCGGCGGCATAATAGGCTCTCCGTCACCTGCGGGTGCGGTTATGATAATAGGTTCGTCTTCGTCGTGGGGATTGTTTAATATTATTGTCTGCTCGTCTTCGAAGTTCTCCGTTTTGGGCGGAACGCTGCCGCCGCTCTGTTTAATCAGTTCGGCAAGCTGTTCTTCGAAGGAAAGATTATCCCGTTCTTCGTTCTTTTTGTTTTCGGAATCCATTGACCGATAATGCCTCCGCAGTAGTTTTTGTACTTATTTTCTATTTTATCACAATACAGCCGAATTGTCAATAAAACGGCTTACATTAGAGTCTAACGCCGACATAAAACGGGTTGACTATTTGACTTAAAAAGGATATAATTTAAAATATAAGACAGAAAGATTCCTTTTTGAACGGGAGGTTGTTCGAAGTGAAAACGGCAATAGTCTATAAATCGGTGAGCGGCTTTACCGAAAAGTACGCGTTTTTGTTGAAAGAAAGACTGAAAGACGACGAAGTTACGCTTATACCGCTCGATAAATTCAAGCCCAAAATGTTGGACGACTGCGACAGAACGGTGTTTATGTCGAGAGTTATAAACGGCGCTATAGACGACTTTAAAACCGTGGTGAAACGCGCGGAGCTGTTTGCGTCCAAATATGCGGTTATAGTTGCCGTGGGAATGACCAAACCCACGGACGAGCATTATCACGTCATAGAGCGTGCAAATATTCCGTATAAACTCAAAGGCATACCGCTCTTTGTCGTGCGCGGCGGTTTCGACGCAGACAAGCTTAAAGGCAAAGACAAACTGATGATAAATATGATGAAGTCGCGGCTTATGAAAGCGCAGTCGCGTACCCCCGAAGAAATGGCTATGCTGAATTTTCTGGACGCCAAAACCGACAAGGTGGAATCGTCGCAGCTCGACGCTCTTGTCGAGTATCTCGACAGCGGCGTTTTCAATCCGCCGCAGATAGAGACCGAGTTTCCCCAAAGCGAGTATTGGGTGGACTTAGACGAGTTTATGCCCGACAGATATAAGAAAAAGGCGGGGGAGTGATTGTGAAAGAAAAACCCGAATCGCATATTTCGCCGCTCGACTATGTCGACGTAAAAACGGGAACGGAAAACGACGCCCGTTTTTCTCGGGGAAACGTTTTGCCGCTTGCCGCCTTTCCTTTCGGAATGACGGCATTTTCCGTTCAGACGACGTCGGCAAACGGCGATTGGTTTTACAATCCGCGCCACAGGATTTTCGAAGGGCTGCGGCTGACGCACTGTCTGTCCCCGAAAAACGGCGATTACGGACAGCTTTTGATAATGCCGCAGACGGGCAGGCTCTGCACATATGCCGACGACAGATTTTCTTCGTTTACCGAAAGAGAGTTCAAGCCGCACTGTATTTCGGGATATCTTCACAGATATAGGACGAGTTACGAGCTTGCGCCCACGCGCAGGGGCGGCGTCTTTCGTTTTAAGTTCGGCGCGCAGGAAAGCAGAAAGAGAATACTTCTGCTCGGAATAAGCGGAGAGACGAAGTTTTTCGACCGCGGCGGAACGGTGTGCGGATATACGACGGCAGGCGATAGACGGGCGGAAATCGAGTTGAAAGAGTATTTCGACATAGCGGTCGACTGTCCGTATAGACTGACGGAAATCGAGGGCGGCGCCTGTCTGGAAGTGGAAGCCGACGAAGTTTCGATGACTATGGGCACGTCGTTTATTTCCTATGCTCTGGCGCGCTCGGCACGGCTGACGGAAAGTCCGACTTTCGATTTCGAGCGGGCAAAAAGCAACGCCGCCGCGGTGTGGGAACATTTTTTGAACAGGGTGACGGTGACGGCAAATACGCCGCAGAGTAAAGCGCGGTTGAAAAAGTTTTACACCTGCCTTTATAGGGTGTTTTTGTCGGCAAGAATTTTTTACGAAGTGGATAATCACTGCGCCGTACATTTGAATTTGAAAAGCGGAGAAGTGCAAAGCGGCGTGCAGTATACGAACCTTTCGTTGCGCGAAGGGGTGCGGACGACCTTTCCGCTGCTTGCGATTATAGCTCCCGACGTCTATGCGGAAATATGCCGCGCCGTCTTGAATACTTATGCCGACACTCTGCGTTTGCCGCGCAATCCCGCTCCCGACGATATGAGCCGCACTCCCGGTATGCCTGCCGAAGTTCTGCTTGCCGACGGGCTTATCAAGGGGCTAATCGACGGCGACGATGAAAGGAAGGTTTTGGGCATAATCGAGAAAAGCGCGAAATACGACGGCGACGATTTCCGCAGGGGCAGAATAGCGTCCGGGCCGTATCTCGAAAAAGGATATCTGCCGTGCGATAAAGCGAGCGGAAGCGTTACGGAGACGCTGGAATACTGCGGCAACGACTATTGCTTGGCAAAGGCTTTGGAAAAAGTCGGCAGAAAAGCCGAAGCGGAAAAAGTAATGAACAGAAGCAAGGGTTATGCTCTGCTGTACGATGCCGAAAGCGGATATTTCAGACCGAAAGACAGCCGCGGAGTATTCAAAAAAACATTCGTTGCCGAAGCGTTTTCGTCGGACTATGCCGATTGCAGCGCAAGGCAGGCGGTTTTCGACGTGCGTCACGACATATCGGGGCTGAACGAACTTACGGGCGGCAGACTGACCGAACGGGTAGACGAGCTGTTTGAAAGCGAACCGCTGTTCGACGTGTCGCTTGCCGCGCAAACACCGACGCAGAGCGCAATGGCGTGCGGCTCTTTCGGGCAGGGCGCGCTCGTTTCTCCTGTCGTCTACCACATACCTTACATATATGCCGAGACGGGGAATACGGAAAAGACGGAGAGATTGGCGGAACGGTTGGCGGACGAGGCTTTCACCGAAGACGGATATCCGGGCGACGATAACGGCGGCGCTCTGTCGGCGTGGTATGTGCTGTCCTGCCTGGGGCTCTATCCTTTTTGCGTCGGGCGCGGAGACTATCTTGCGATAAAGCCGCTTTTCGAAAAAATACGCATATCGACGGCAAACGGAAAAATCTACGAAATAGACGCGAAAACACCGCGCCGCGGCAGAACCGACTACTCGGATATTAAGCAAGGCAATAAAAGACAATAAAAAAATTTATCGATTTCATAAAAAAATTTAAAAAAAGTGTGTAAAAACGCTTGACGGCATTAAAAAGATATGCTATAATAAGCGTGCAAAAGGTGTTACCGACAGGCACGAGCCAAGACAGGGTAAGCCGATTGCACCTAAACAGCTCATCATTTTCCCCCTTATTATATAGCGGAGCAGTCGATAGTAACTATCGGCTGTTTTGCATTTCAAGGAGAAATTTCAAACGGTGCGGACATTGTATATAAAAAACGGAATGAGCTTTTTACGGCGACATTCCGTTTTCCGGTTCTTATATGTTTGTATTATTGCGTTATTTCTTTGCGGCTTTGTATACGGCGGCGGCGACGTTTTTATGGACGCTTTCGTCGAAAGCATAGGGGATAACGTACTCTGCGCAGAGCTTGTCCTGCGGAACGGAGTCGGCAATCGCGTCGCAGGCGGCGCGCATCATATCGGGGGTTATGTCGCTTGCTCGGGCGTCCAATGCTCCGCGGAAAATCCCGGGGAAAGCCAGCACGTTGTTTATTTGATTTTTATATTGCGAACTGCCCGTGCCGACGACTGCCGCGCCTGCATTCAATGCTTTTTCGGGCAGAATTTCGGGGACGGGGTTGGACATTGTGAACACTATGGGGTTTTTCGCCATACTGCCGACCATTTCTTCGCTTACCACGTTCGGGGCGGAAACGCCGATAAATACGTCCGCGCCCTTCATTGCGTCGGCAAGAGAACCGCGGATATTCGCCTTGTTCGTTTTGGCGGCGATTGCGGCTTTGGCTTCGTTGCCCGCGCCGTCCTTTTGAAGTATGCCTTTGCGGTCGCATACGCACAGGTCGCCTATGCCGAGACCGAGCAGAAATTCCGCAATGGCAATACCCGCGCTGCCCGCGCCGTTTATTACCGCGCGCACCTTGCCCGCTTTTTTACCGACGAGCTTCAAAGCGTTTTTCAATGCCGCGCCGACCACTATTGCGGTGCCGTGCTGGTCGTCGTGGAACACGGGGATATCGAGTTTTTCCTTGAGCTTTTTTTCTATCTCGAAGCAGCGCGGCGCGGAAATGTCTTCCAGATTTATTCCGCCGAAACTGCCCGACAGAAGTTCTATCGTCCTGATTATTTCGTCGGGGTCTTTGGATTTGACGCAGAGCGGAATGGCGTCCACGTTGCCGAATGTTTTGAAAAGAACGGCTTTGCCTTCCATAACGGGCATACCTGCTTCCGGACCTATATCGCCGAGACCGAGCACTGCGGTTCCGTCCGTGACGACGGCAACGGTATTCCACCTGCGCGTAAGCTCGAAAGACAGTTCGGGCTTTTTCTGTATTTGCAGGCAGGCTTCCGCAACGCCGGGGGTGTAGGCAAGCGACAGCGACGCAGTGTCCGTCACTTTGGCTCTGGGAACGGTTTCCAGCTTTCCGCGCCATTCGTAATGTTTTTTCAAACTTTCTTCCGCTATACTCATAAAATTTATATCTCCGAAATGTTAATCGGCTTTTTGCCGTCCTTTCAAGTATACAAAAAAAACGAAGATAAAGTCAAGTAGACAGTTGATTTTTTCCTTTATAATATGGTATACTATCAGCGGCGGTATTTCGCCGAAACGGTACGAAAACAAACATTAAGCTACGGAGAGATTATGGATAACAAAGAAACTGTCGTACAAGAGAGCGTATACTCCGAAGAAGGAGAGATTACATTTAAGGGACTGCTCGGCTTTTTAAAGCGCAGTTGGCTGCGTTTTGTAATATACCTTGCAGTTGCACTGCTTGTCGTTACCGCCGTATACGGCGGCGTCAAGTTTTTCGGAAGAAGCGATTACGGCGTAAGTTCGAAAATAGGTTTTACCTTCGAAGAACTGACAAAAGGGCATAACCCCGACGGCACCAATTTCGACAAGGAAGAAATTCGTTCGACGAGTAACATCCGCGCCGCGGTGGAAAGCGCAGGACTGTCCGACAAGATACTCAAAGGCGGCAACGACATAGGAGACGTCAGAGCACGCGTTACGGCGGAAGCGGTTGTATCGCAGGAATATCTGCAGAAATTCGCCGCGCTCGTTGCCGGCGGAGCAAGCCAAACCGACGCGGCATTGCAGTTGGCGCAGTTGGATTATAAACCCACGGAGTTTTTGGTGTCGTTCAACGATTACGAACAGCTCGGCTTGGACAAGAAAGAAGCGACTGCGTTTCTGGATAGGCTTGTTTCGGAATATGCAAACGGTTATCACGGAAAATACTTCAAAAAAGAGATTATAAGCGATTCCGTCTTTACTATGGAAAACACCGCGCTTTACGACTATCTCGACTATGTGGAGCTGTGCGAAACAGAGTATGAAAAAATTTCCGTATATCTCGACACGGTGGGCGACGAGGAGTTTAAGGAAGCATCTGCGCTTAAAAACGAACTTGCTTTTATGCAGAGCCGTCTGATGTCGTTTAAGTCGTTTGTAATAAACGGAAACGTTTCCAAAGATATCGACAAACTCAAAAACGCAACGCAAACGGCAATCGATAATTTGACTGCGGAAAAGGGAAAGCTTACCGAGCTCATCGAGTCTATGAAGGAAACGCTGGCAAATATTCAGCCGTCCACCACAACCACTTTCCCCGGCGGCGGGGCGGACGCGGTCATAACGGTAACATATCCCGAATCTTACTATAAACTGCAGGAAAAACTCATATCCTATCAGGAGCAGTTGGCAAACATAAGCGCGCAGTTGAATAAAAAGAACGCAATTAAGACGGCGCTGGAAAGCGGAAATACGCCGCAGGACGGCGACTTTGTGACGGCAGACGCGCTTATGGCGGAAATAAAAAATATTTCCAAAACATTTATTGCCGACGTGAATAAGGCGGTTGACGAATATGCGGAAAAGGAAATAAGCAAATCGGGTATGAGCGTTATTATGCCTTCGACGTACTTCAGCCAAAGTCCGGCGTTCCCCACATTGCTTGCCTATGTCGGCGCCGTATTGGTAGCGGTGGCGGCGGCGGTAATCGTCACTCTGGCTTTGGGCAGCAGAGGAAAGAAACTCAAAGTCAAAGCAGGCACGGAAGAAAATAAAGCGGAAGAAGAAAGCAAATAAGAAAAAAGACGAGAGGACTTTTTAAAGGTCCTCTTTGCTTAAATCGGAGATTTAATTATGTACGGACTGGTGAAAGTCGCCGCCGTCACGCCGAAAGTGACGGTGGGGGACGTCGAAAAAAACGCGGAAGAAATCGCGCGGCTCATAGAAGAAGCAAAGGGCAGGGGAGTAAGGCTTGCGGTGTTTCCCGAGCTTTCGCTGTGCGGATATACGGCAGGCGACCTTGTTTTTCATTCCGTTTTGCTCGACGCCTGCAAAAACGCGCTGAAAAAACTTGCGCCGATTTGCGTCGGCATAGTTGCCGTTGTGGGACTGCCGCTGTCGGCAGACGGAAAGATATTCGACGTCGCCGCCGTTTTGGGCGACGGAAAAATTCTCGGTATTGTGCCGAAAAGCAATTTGTCGAACGGCGGCGGCAGCTGTGAAAGCAGATATTTTTGCAAAGGCACCGGCATAAGCTCGGTGACGCTTATGGGCGGCGAGATACCGTTCGGAAACGGATTGATTTTTTACGACCGTTCGGAAACGGAATTTGCTTTCTGTGTGGATATAGGCGATAGCTTCAGGGATTATTCTTTAAGCGGCGCCAACATAATATGCAAGCCGTCCGCTTCTTTTGAAACGGTAGGCAAGGCGAAAACGAGAAGAACGATTTTGCTCGGACATTCGGCAAGCTCGGCAGTCGGATATATATATGCGTCTTGCGGTTGCGGCGAGTCCACGACCGACTGTGTTTACGGCGGTCACAGAATGATAGCGGAAAACGGAGAAATGCTTGCCGAAAGCGGACTTTTGACGGACGGTTTGACGGTCGCCGATTTGGACGTCGGCAAGTCGGAATTTTTAAGACGGTCGGCAGGCGCAGTCGTTTCGGACGGCTCGGTGCGCCGCATAGCTTTCGAAACAAAGGACACGGGCAGGCTTCACAGGAAGTATTCTCCCGTGCCGTTTTTGCCGCAGGCGGACGAAAAAGAATTTACGGAGTCTTTGCTTGCGCTGCAAGCAGCAGGGCTAAAACGCCGAATGAACGCGGTGGGGACGGACAAACTCATAATCGGAATATCGGGCGGTCTGGACAGCGCGCTGGCTCTTTTGGTTGCGGCAAAAGCCGTCGACGACATAAAAGACCTGACCGCCGTCACTATGCCCTGTTTCGGAACGGGCAAGCGCACGTTGACGAATGCGCGCAAGCTTTGCGAAGCGCTCGGGGTGAATTTCAAAGAGATATCGATAGAGGGCAGCGTTAAAAAGCATTTCGAGGACATAGGACACGACATAAACGTAAAGAATACGGCTTATGAAAACGCGCAGGCAAGAGAGCGCACGCAGGTGCTTTTGGATATGTCCAACGACAGCGGCGCGCTTGTGGTCGGAACGGGCGATTTGTCGGAGCTGGCGCTCGGGTGGGCGACGTATAACGGCGACCATATGTCTTCGTACGGCGTGAACGCGTCCGTGCCGAAAACGCTTGTGCGGTTTATCGTGAGCGAGTATGCAAACATATGCGGCGGAGAAACGGGCAGAATATTGAAAGACATTGCCGCAACGGAAATAAGCCCCGAGCTGTTGCCGCCGACGAACGGCAAAATCAGCCAAAAGACGGAAGACATAATCGGAAGATACGAGTATCACGATTTCTTTATCTATCACGGCTTGCAGTACGGATTTTCTCCGAAGAAAATTATGTATATCGCAGTGAACGCATTCGGCGAAAGCAAGCGGGAAGAAATAAAAAAAGCCTTGAAAATTTTCTGGTCGCGGTTTTTTGCACAGCAGTTCAAACGCTCCTGTATGCCCGACGGCGCGAAAGTTACTTCCGTTTCGCTTTCTCCGCGCACGGACTGGAAAATGCCGTCGGACGCAAGCGCAAAACTGTGGTTGAAAGAGATAGACGAGCTATAAAATATTGTCTTGACATTTAGGCATATACGGTAGTATAATATATACGCGCCGAAAGCAAAACAAAGATATAACGAAATCGGTGAGTAAAGAGTTTTATCGTATGAAGAACCATTACAAAACTATGGGGTTAAAGCCGACGGCTACCGAAAAGGAAATCAAAAGCGCGTACCGTCTGCTGGCAAAAAGATATCATCCCGACGTCAATCCAGGGAATGCCGCGGCGGCGGAAAAATTCGCGGCCCTTACGGAAGCGTACGGGATTCTTTCCGACCCGTTGAAGAAAGCCGAATACGACCGCCAGATAGGCGAGATGTTACAGCAGAGAACGGGACAGAACAACGTCTTTGCCAACCCCTATAACGCCTTTACTCAAAACCAATATCCCAACGGGCAGTATGCGCAATATACGCAAGCCCAAGCGCAGGCTCAGGCGCAAGCTCAATATGCGCAGGCGCAGGCACAGGCCCGTCAACAGCAATACGCGCAGGCGCGCAGACAGTATATGCAGCAGCAGTATGCACAGCAGCAGCAACAGTATGCGCAACAGCAGCAGACGGTCGCAAACCGCTATGCGCAGTATGCGCAACAGCAGCAGGCGCAGATACAGCAGCTTGTGAAAAAGATTGCCGAAGCGCAAAAAGCAGGTTATGCGAAAGGCTTCGAAGCAGGTTCTGCGGACGCCGTGCAGAAAATGACAATCGAAAACGATAAGCTTAAAGCGGAAATAGAGATAATGAAAAATTCCGACGTCGAACACAAAGCCGAAATAGCTCGGCTTAAAAAACTGCTCGACGCTACGGAGACCGATTTCGAAGCTATGAAAATCGGCTTTTTCGACGCGGAAGAAAAGATGCGTGCGGAAATCGATTCTTTGGATGCGGAATTGGAAATAATGAAGGCAAAGGAAAACGACAAATCCAAGAAAGCCGCGTCCGATTCGGAAAAGATAAAGAACCTGAAGGAAAAGATTGCGGAAAGCGAAAAGACCGCCGCGCAATTAAAGAGCAAGCTGGCGGACGCGGAGAGCGGTCTTGCCGACGCGACGGGACGGCTTTTGAAGAAAGAGACCGCTCTTACCGATATGAAGCTGGAAAACAACAAGCTGGCGGCGGAAAAGAAATTCTTCGAAGAAGAATACGAAAAACTCCGCAAACTTGCCGAACAGCAGAAAGAAGAAATAGAAATGCTGAACGACACCGTTTCGCAGTGGGAAGACTTCTCCGACTCCATAGACACGGCGGAAGCGATGAAGAATCTTAAAAGCCAGTGGGAGAAGGAACTGCGCGAAACCAAGAAGAAACTCAAAAACACCTATTACGGCAAGCTGGGAATACTGTATAACGCGACGGAAGAAGAAGTTAAGGAAAGCTTCCGCAAAATAGTCAAGCGGTACACCAGAAAAGCCGAAACGGATAAATCGTACGAAGTCAAGCTGCAGGAAGTCAACGAAGCGTTTAAGGTGCTGTCGAATGCGAAAAAGCGTGCGGAGTATAACAAAGCCATAGGCGTCACGGACGAGGAGATTGCCGTATTCAACGACGACAAGCGCAAGCACGAGGAGAGTATGGAGCGCCTGGAAAACGAACAGGGCGAACGCGACTTCTGGGCGTATGTGGAAGACTTGATGTACAGCGCGCAGACGGGCGACCCCGAAAGTCAGGTCAAGCTCGGCGAAATGTATTTCAAGGGCGACGAACTGGAAAAGGACGTCGAACAGGCGGTCTATTGGTTCAAGGAAGGAGCAAAGCTCAAATATCCGCGCGCGTTCTTTATGCTCGGCGTCTGCTTTATTATGGGCGAGGGTGTGGAAAAAGATATCGAAAAAGCGGAAGGCTTTTTGAAGCAGGCGGTGAAAGCGGGATACGAAACTGCCGAACGTCTCATAGACTCCGGCTATTCTATGGAAGTCATAGAAGACGAGTTGGACAATCGGTAAATTCACAGCGAATTTTTATGTATGTTATTCGATATGCCCCGAAGATTTCGGGGCATTTTTCCTGCAAAAATTAACGGCGGCTATCTTATCGCTTTAAACCTTTTTTGACTTGACAACAAAGCGTATCCCGTCGTATAATGTGTCATACAGGAAAGTATTATATGGAGCGCACGTTAAGAGAGAAAAAGCGTCGGGAAGAAGACTTCTGTTCGCGGCCGCTTTTAATGAAAATAATCAAATTCACACTTCCGTTGATTTTTACGGGAGTGCTTCAACTGCTTTATAACGCCGCCGATATAATAGTTGTCGGGCGCTTTGCAGGCACGCCTACGGAGTGCGACCAGGCAATGGCGGCGGTCGGCTCTACGGGGGCTCTCGTCAATTTGATAACCAATTTGTTTTTGGGGCTTTCCGTCGGTTCGCTGTCGGCAATGGGGCGGTGTATCGGCGCAAAGGACAACGAGCGCGCTTCCAAAGTGGAGCATACTTCCGTGCTCATCAGCGTCATAGGCGGATTTGTTATCGGCATTGTCGGATTCTTTCTGTCGGGTCCGCTGCTCGTGGTTATGCAGACCCCCGCCGAAGTTCTGCCGCTGGCGACGCTTTATTTGAAAATATATTTTCTCGGAATGCCGTTTATCGCGCTTTACAATTTCGGCGCGGCGATTATGCGCGCCTGCGGAGATACGCAAAGGCCGCTTATATTTCTTGCGTTTGCCGGAATTGCGAACGTCGGCTTGAATCTTCTGCTCGTCATAGTTTTCAAAATGAGCGTGGCAGGCGTTGCCGTCGCCACCATAAGCGCGCAGGCTGTTGCGGCGGTGCTGGTCACCATTTGGCTTATACGCGGCAAAAGATATCCGAAGCTCGGGTTTAAGAAATTGAAGATTTACAAGCGCGAGCTTGCGGAGATAATAAAGATAGGTCTGCCGGCAGGCATACAGGGAACTATATTTTCCCTGTCCAACGTCATCATACAGTCGGCGATAAACCCGTTCGGCGAAGTGGTTATGGCAGGCAATACCGCCGCCGCCAGTGTGGAAGGGTTCGTATACGTTTCTATGAACTCCGTATCGCAGGCGTGTCTGACTTTTGTAAGTCAGAATTACGGCGCGGACAGGCACGAAAACATAGGGCTTATTCTCGGGCAATGCACGCTTATAGTGACCGTAATCGGCGTGGTTCTCGGAGTGGCGGCATTTTTGGCAGGCGGCTTTTTGTGCGGACTTTACAACGCCAACCCCGAAGTGATAAAGTACGGAGTGGAGCGGCTGTTATACGTCAGTGTGCCGTATTGCCTGTGCGGCATAATGGAAGTTATGGTCGGGGCGCTGCGCGGAGTGGGACACTCGTTCGTGCCGATGATAGTTTCCATTGTGGGCGTATGCGGTTTGAGAATTATTTGGGTGTACACGGTTTTTGCGGCGCTTAACAATCTGCCCGTGCTGTACATATCTTATCCCGTATCCTGGGGCATAACCGCGCTTGTTCACTTCATATGTTATCTGTTCGTTTCCAAAAAGGAAATAGGAAATATGAAAAGGCGCAGGGCGGAAAAGGAAGAAAGAGAAAGGGAAAACGCCGCTTTGTGCGTGGAGACGGTTACGGAAAATGCCGCAGTGAATGCGGACGGCGAAATGTAAGCGAGGCTCTTATATGAACGGAACATTATTGGAAAATCTGACCCGAAAGAGAGAAGAAATCAGGTCGCGCCCGTCGGAAAGCGGCAGGGCGCCGCTTGTATGCAGCGACGCGGCTTTGACCGAGCTTGCCCGTTTGCGTCCGAAAACCAAACAGGAGCTTTTGTACGTTTCGGGATTGGGCAAGACTTTTGCCGACAAATACGGCGACGAGTTTATGCTGATTTTGGACGAATACCGCAAAGAGAAGGCGGCGGCGACGGAAGCTATGGCTCCGAAAGTGCGCGAGACGCTGAAAAATTTGGAAAACCGTCTGGTGAACATAAACCGCAGAAACCGTCTGCTCTATATGCCCAAACTCGGTGCGAGATATGCCGTAGACCTTGTGGGCGGCGCGGACGCTGCCGACGGCAAAGAGACGGCAAAGGCAAACAATGCCGCAAGCGAGTTGAGAGCGTTTAAGCTGGTCGAATTCTTGAAGAAGCAGGATAAGGGCGCAAGGTTCAAACTTCTGGACCTGTCCGAAGGCGACCCCGACGCCGTATCGAAAAAATATACCGAATATAAGACGCTGGCGAGAGAAGCCGAGAGAAACAAGCGCGAAAGCGGCGAAGCCACGCTTTATGTCGGATATCCGTTTGTTCAGGGCAAAATGGTCGGCGAAGATTTCACCGTTCGTGCGCCGCTTGCGCTGTTTCCCGCCACGCTGACGGTGGGGACGGACAGCGTCGTGCTGTCTTTGGATACCGACAAAGACGTGGTGTTCAACAGCGCGCTCGTTTTGTCGCACTTCAAGTTTACGGGACAGAATGCCGTTGTGGAAGATAACGTGCTCGACGAAGTTCGGCAGTATAAATTCATCGACGACGTGCTTGCGTTTTTCGAGTCTTACGGTATCGTCATAGAAAACAAGTCGAACGGCAAAATAAAGAAGTTTGTTTCCTATACCGCGGCGAAGTTCCCGAAGTACAGAGCGGGTCAGTTCGAGCTGGTGGAAAACGCGGTCATAGGCAGGTTTTCGCTCTGTTCGGACGCACTGCAGCGCGATTTCCGAAAGCTGATAGAAAGCGACAGCATAAACGAACTGTTAAACGAACTTTTGCAGGCGGAAACGGATAAGGATATCTATTCCGACAGCGAAGAAGAAGGCGACTCTCCCGACATAACGCCGCCGTCGGAACGCGGTCTCAATTACATAAACGACCTGAATATTTCGCAGGAAAACGCCATTATAAATATGGATACGACCGACCGCCTTGTCTTGCAGGGACCGCCGGGGACGGGCAAGTCGCAGGTCATAACGAGTATGATTGCCGATTGCGTGAACGAGGGCGGCAACGTGCTTATGGTGTCGCAGAAGAAAGCGGCGCTGGACGTCATATACTCCCGTCTCGGAAATCTGTCGCGCTATGCCGTGATGATAGGTGACGTCAAAGACAAAGAAACTTTTTACGACAGCCTTGCCAAAGTTTTTGCCGCCGCGCAGAAAACTCCGTACAGTCAGGCGAAATTCAATTCCGCGTCGGACAGAATAGACGGCGTGGTGTCGAGATTGGACGGCTTGGGCGAAAAGCTGTTCTACGACGAAAAGTACGGCGCGCCTATGTGCGACATATACGACGAGAACTTCGACAACCCGTTTAAGAACGGGGACGCGCTTGCCGCCGCCGTTTACTCCGACAATATCTGTCTGGAACTGTCGGCGCTCGGTTACGAAACGATAAAGGAATGTCGCGACTATTTCGCAGACGGCTATTTATTGCAGACCTGTCGGGAATATTACGAATTGAACGACCGTTTCCCGTGGCTGTTTCAGGTCAAGAACGGTCTGTCGGGAATGGAAGTCAACGCGATTCTGAAAGAGATAGACGAAGTGGTGGACGAATTCGTGCGATACCGCGCGAAAAACTTTTTCGGACGGCTGTTCGGAAAGGGCAAGTACCGCAAGGCTTTGAAAGCCGTTTTGAAAAACTATTTCACGGACAAAAGCGGCAAAATAGAAAAGACGTTTTTTGCCGACCCGACGATTCTGTATAACGGTTTCAAGCAGTACGAAAAGCACCGCGAACTTGCGACGGCGACAGGTCAGCTGTCCAAGGAGCAGAAACTGTATTTCGGCTGTATGTATAACGTTTTGAAAGCAAGCGGCAAAGAGTTGAGCCAAATCAATCAAGAGCTCAAAGACTATATCGCATACTATTATATAACGCAGTTCGAAAGCGAAAACAGGGACGTTGCCGGTGCGACGGAAACCTTCGACATAACCGTCCGCGATATCGGCAATCTGTTCAACGTCAAAAAGGAAGAAAGCAAGTCTCGGTTTAAAGCCGCGCTTGCCGACTGCTTTGTGGATAACGTATTAAACAGCAAGCGCCGCGGCGAGATTATGCGCGTTATGGAAAGCAAGCGCAGACAGTCCATACCGAAGTTTGTCAAAAAATTCGGGTTCGAGCTTTTCAAGGGTCTGAAAATCTGGCTGATGACGCCGGAAGCGGTGTCGGAAATACTGCCGCTGGAAAACGATTTGTTCGGTATGGTCATATTCGACGAAGCGTCGCAAATCTATATCGAACGCGGCGTGCCTGCGATTGCGCGCGGCAAAAAGGTGGTCATTGCCGGCGACCACAAACAACTGCGCCCTTCTTCGCTCGGCGACGGCAGAATGGACGTGGAGGAAATGGACGAGGAAGAATCGGACGCGGCTCTCGAAGAAGAAAGCCTGCTCGACCTTGCGCGCTTCCGCTTCCCCGAGATTATGCTCGATTATCATTACCGTTCGCGTTATGAAGAACTAATAGCTTTTTCCAACTATGCGTTCTATAAGGGGAGACTTAATATTTCCCCGAACACGTCTTTGCCGACGGAGCCGCCCATATCGGTGCATAAAGTGGAAAACGGCTTGTGGGAAGACAGGCGCAATGCGGCGGAAGCCCGAGCCGTTGTAAATCTTTTGAAAGAATATCTCGACAGGGACACGGGGCTTACCATCGGCGTCATAACTTTTAACAGCAGTCAGCGCGATTTGATTAGGGATATGCTGGACAGCGAGTGCGCCGAAAACCCCGAGTTTGCGGCAAAACTGCACAGAGAAGAAAACAGAGCGGAAAACGGAGAGGACGTCGGACTGTTTGTCAAAAACATAGAAAACGTGCAGGGCGACGAAAGGGACGTCATAATATTCTCGCTGGCGTATGCCAAATCGTCGTCGGGCAAAGTGGTGCGAAACTTCGGCTGGCTGAATCAGACGGGCGGAGAAAACCGTTTGAACGTCGCCGTATCGAGAGCAAAGCGAAAGATACACATAATAACTTCGATAGAAGCCGACGAGCTGAAAGTGGACGATTTGAAAAACGAAGGACCGCGTATTTTCAAAAAATATCTCGAATATGCCTATGCCGTATCGCGCGGAAATACCGAAGCGGCGAATGCCGTGCTGGCGTCGTTTTCCAGCGCGGGCGAAAGGACGGAAGAAACGAAAAGCGAGTTTGCCGACGCGGTGTACGAAGCGCTTAAACAGAGCGGACTCAAACTCGAAAGAAACGTCGGTATGGGGAGATATAAGATTGATATTGCCGTCAAAGACGACGACGGCAACTATCTGCTCGGAGTGGAATGCGACGGCAATTTGTACCGCCGCCTGCCGATTGCGCGTGAACGCGACGTGCACAGGGCGCGCTATCTCGAAGCGCGCGGCTGGAAAATTTACAGGGTTTGGTCGAGCAAGTGGTATCACGACAGCCGCGGACAGGTAGAAAAAATAAAAGCCGCCGCTTACGAGAAAAAATAAGCCTTTGCGAATTTGACAAACGGCGGCGGATTATAGTAATATTATCCGTGATATAAATATAAGGACGCACAAAAGGAAATCAAAAAATGAAATTGGCAATTACGGGTTCCACGGGCAATATGGGGCAGGAGGTTATGAAACAGCTCTGCTCTTTGGACGGCGTGGAAAAAATCAAACTGCTGTCGCGCAGTAAAAAGAGAATAAAGAAACTTTTAAAAACAATCAAGCCGCTTAAGGACAGAATAGAAGTTATTATCGGGTCGAGCGCCGACCCCGAAGTTTGCGAAAAACTTGTCCGCGGCGCGGACTATGTCGTGAATATGGGCGCGGTCATTCCGCCGACGTCCGACTTCAATCCCCGTGCGGCGGTTGCGGCAAACGAAACGGGAGCGGCGAGAATAGTCGAAGCTATCGAAAGGATAACGGAGAATCAGCCGAAGCTCATACACATTTCCACTATGGCGCTGTACGGCAACCGCAATCACCGCCACCCCTGGGGCAGAGTGGGAGACCCTCTGCTTGTCAGTCCGTTCGACGTGTATGCCGTGACCAAACTGCGCGGCGAGTTCACCGTGCTGGAGTCGAAAATCCAAAAGTGGGCGGTCATACGCCAGACGGCTATGCTTCACGACAATATGCTTTCCGACAATATGAGCGACGGGCTTATGTTTCACACCTGTTTCAATGCTCCGCTCGAATGGGCGACGGCGCACGACAGCGGTGTGCTCATCAGAAACATTCTGCAGAAAGATTCGGAGTGCGATTTGGGCGATAAGTTTTGGAAGAAGTGTTTCAATCTCGGCGGCGGCGCGGTAAACCGCCTGACGGGATACGATACGCTGAACGACGGCTTTAAGATTATAGGCGGTTCGGCAAAGGACTTTTTCGACCCGTACTATAACGCCACCAGAAACTTTCACGGACTGTGGTTTTCCGACGGCGAAGTTCTGAACGATATGTTCGGCTATCTTTCGCAAAGCGCTTCCGATTATTGGCGGCATATCGCAAAGCTGCACCCGATTTACGCTTTGGGAAAAATCGTGCCGAAGTCGATTATCCGTTCGGCGGCGATTAAACGTCTGTTCAAGAACTACAACTCGCCTGCCTATTGGGCAAAGCACGGCGACGAGGACAGACTGACGGCGTATTTCGGCGGACGGGATAAGTACGAGAGCTTGCCGAAAAAGTGGAGCGAGTTCGATTTGCTGGTGGAAAACAGGGCGGACGGCGAAGATATCGATTACGAAGAATTGAGAAGGACGCCGACCGAAATAGATTACGGTTTCGATTTTTTCAAGAGCGACGACGAAATAACGCAAGCCGACCTCGAATCGGTGGCGGCGGCGCACGGCGGAAAACTGCTGTCGGACGATTTCGAAACGGGCGATATGTATAAGGCGATGAAGTGGCAGACGCAGGACGGCGAAGTATTCGAGGCAAACGCTTACACCGTTTTGCGCGCGGGACATTGGTATAATCCCGTATATAAAGAATATGTATGGGATTTCGACCGTCTGGTAAAAAAGGACAGAATATGGGCGCAGATTTGGTATGACTCGCACGATAAGGACGAGAACTGCACATACCGTCTCGACTCCGATTTCAAAGTGGTGGCGGACAAAAGAGGCAACGAGTGATGAAAACGGTTATATGCTATTTCTCGGGAACGGGAAATACCAAAAAGATTGTGAACGAATACGTCCGCGTGCTGACGGAGCGCGGCGAGCAGGCAGAAGCCTGCGATATGGAAAAAAGTTCTTCGGGACAGGATTTCGGCAACTGCGACCTTGTCGGGTTCGCCTATCCGATTTGGGCGTTCAATGCGCCTAAAATAGTGCTGGACTTTGCAAAGGCTCTTAAAAAGAGCGAGCGGCCGATGAGAGCTTTTATAATAAAGACGTCGGGAGAGCCCGTGCGGTTAAACGACGCTTCGTCCGTCAAACTGACAAAACTGCTCAAAAAGAAAAATTTCGAAGTCACGAACGAATATCACTACTGTATGCCGTATAACATCATTTTCCGTCACAGCGAAACAATGGCGCATAAGATGTGGCAGGCGGCGCAGAGCATAATTCCGCTCGATTGCGAAGAACTGCTGGAAGGCGAACAGAGAAAGCTGAAAAAGGTGGCTTTCGGCGGTATACTGACGGGTGTGCTTCGGATACAGCAGTGGGGCGGAAGGTTCAACGGCAAGTATTATAAGGTATACGACGACGTGTGCGTGCACTGCAATAAGTGCGTAAAAAACTGTCCCGTAGGGAACATTGCCGTCAAGGACGGTAAGTTCGCTTTCGGCAAGAAATGCCTTATGTGTATGCGGTGCGCTTTCGAGTGTCCCAAAAACGCGATAAAGATAGGGCTTTTCGAAAAATGGAAAGTGAACGGCGAATATTCGTTTGCTTTGCCGTCGGAGCCGGAACAGCCGACCAAGCACGACAACTATTGCAAAAAGGCTTATGACCGTTACTTTAATAATATAGAAGAACGATTGAAAAAAGCGGGACGCGTCGAAAGCATAGAAATCGACGGCGTCGACGAAGCCTGCGGCGAATAATCGAAGCGGGGTATCGGAAGCTCGACGCGGCGGGGCGGAAAAGCAAACCGCGGAAAAATTACAAACAAAAAGTCCATAGACGGCGGCGCTTTATGCGCCGTCGTTTTTATACAAAAACCGTTTCGACAATAATCTCGTTTTCCCGTTTTTATTCGTCAAAAACCTGCGTAATAGATATTTGTCTTTTCTTGCGGAGGCGTGTATAATTTTATATGTAATAAAAATAAAAGAGGAAAACGCATAATGAAAAATCGAATTTTGTTGGTAGACGATAACGAAGACTTTCTTGCCGAAACGGAGACGGCGCTGACGGACCGCGGCTTCGATATTATCGGCAAGGCGACGGACGGAGAGACGGCGGTGCAGATGATAAATTCGCTGTCGCCCGACATAGTGGTGCTGGACCTCGTTATGCCGAAGATGGACGGTTTTTCGGTGCTGGAAAAGATTGACAGACAAAAAGTACATACGCTGGTTTTGAGCGCGCTCTCGCAGGATACGTTCATCTCGAAAGCCGCTATGCTCGGAGCCGACTATTATATGATAAAGCCCTGCTCGACCGACGCGCTTGCCGCCCGTCTCAAAGACCTTGCTTCGGCGCCTATAGTCGAAAGACCGCAGGTGAAAGCGCAGAGCACGCGCACGGCGAACAAGTCTCTCGACGAAAAGATTACCAACATATTCATTACCGTCGGGATTCCCGCGCACATCAAGGGCTATCAGTTTCTGCGCGAAGCCATAAAAATGGCGATAGACAACCCCGACATAATAAACAGTATTACCAAAAGACTGTATCCCGAAGTCGCCGAGCGGTTCGATACTTCTCCCAGCAAGGTGGAAAGAGCCATACGCCACGCAATCGAAGTGGCGTGGAACCGCGGAAAGATTGAAAACATCAACTCTCTGTTCGGCGTCAGGGTATACAACCATAACGAAAAACCTACCAACGGCGAGTTCATAGCTCTCGTCGCCGACAAGATGCTTTTGGAAGCGCTTTGACGGATATATAATAACGGCGCTCCGCTTTATCGAATCAAGGCGGAGCGCAATGTTTTTATGTAGAACCGTTTCGACGAAACAAGTATAATGCCGCACAAAAAGGACAAAATTTTTCTATAAAAGAGAGAAAAACGCTTGACAAAAATTGTTACAGGCGGTATAATACCAAAGCTATGCTCAAAGTATGCGCTTTTTTTGCGCCCCTTTTGAGACACGGCGGGGCTTATACGGTATGAAAACGGAGATTGCCGCACTTAATTTTAGCGGGTTGCGGAGAACTTCGTCGGACCGATAGCGGCGGCTTGACCCGCTGCGCCCGCGAAACGCCTTTTATTATTATATGCGTGTCTGGACTTTGAGGTTCGACCCTCTGTGCCGAAAACCGAAAGTCCGAAAATTTCGCCCCTTGTTTTGACACGCGAAAGACGGTGGTAGCGGTGAAATGCTATGGAGGTAAAGTAAATGGCAGGACAGAAGATTCGTATCAAACTCAAAGCTTACGACCACAACGTGATTGACCAGTCGGCTGCGCGTATAGTGGAAACGGCAAAGAGAACGGGCACCAAGGTCAGCGGACCCATTCCCCTTCCGACGGACAGGGAAGTGGTGACCATACTGCGTGCGGTGCATAAGTATAAGGATTCGAGAGAGCAGTTCGAGATTCTCACACATAAGAGACTCATCGACATCTACAATCCTTCGGCAAAGACGGTCGATTCGCTTATGAAGCTCGATTTGCCGGCGGGTGTGGACATTCAGATAAAGCTTTAAGGACTTGCGGAGGTAAAGTAACGTGAAAAAAGCTATTTTGGGCCGCAAGGTCGGCATGACTCAAATATTCGACGAAACAGGACTGATGATTCCCGTAACCGTGGTGGAGGCAGGTCCCGTGACCGTGTTCGGTATAAGAACGCAGGAGCGTAACGGTTACAGCTCGGTGCAGCTCGCTTACGAGGATGCCGCTGCGGGAAAAACGGTCAAGTATAAGAAAGGCGACAAGGACAAGCAGTACACGCCGTATAAGGGAGTGAACAAGCCGCAGGTCGGCGAGTTCGAAAAGGCGGGCATCGCACCCAAGCGCGTGATTGCGGAGTTCAAGTTGGAAAACGCCGAAAGCTATGAAATAGGCAAGCAGATAACCTGCGACATCTTCGAGAACGGAGACAGAGTGGACGTATCGGGCGTGACGAAGGGCAGAGGCTTCACCGGAGCGATAAAGCGCTGGAACTTCCACCGCTTGAAGATGAGCCACGGTACCGGCCCCGTTCACCGCGAGCGCGGTTCCACGGGTGCAAACTCGACGCCGAGCAAGGTTATCAAGGGCTTGAAGATGGCAGGTCAGTACGGACGCGAAAACGTGACGATTCAGAACCTTACCATAGTCAAGGTAGACAAAGAGAGAAACGTACTCCTTATCCGCGGCGCGGTCCCCGGTCCCAAAGGCGGACTCGTAACGGTTAAAGATACGGTCAAGAAGAAGTGAGCGGAGGAGAAATAAATGCCTACTATCGATATATTGAAACAAACCGGCGAGAAAGCGGGCGTCCTCGAATTGGACGAGAGCGTTTTCGGAGTCGAGTATAACGAGCCGCTCATTCATCAGGCGGTCGTGGCGCAGCTCAACAATGCGCGTCAGGGAACGAAAAGCGCATTGACGAGAACGGAAGTAAGGGGTGGCGGAATAAAGCCCTGGAGGCAGAAAGGCACCGGTAGAGCCCGTCAGGGTTCCATAAGAGCGCCGCAGTGGAATAAAGGCGGCGTCGTATTCGCGCCGAAGCCCAGAGACTTCTCGCAGAAAATAAACAAGACGGCAAAGGTCGGCGCTATGAAATCGGCGCTCTCCAAAAAGCTTGCGGACGGACAGATTGTCATCGTCGACGAAATCAAGCTTGCCGAAGCAAAGACGAAGGAAATGGTTAAGGTGGTCAAAGCGCTCGGCTTGGAAAAGAACGTCGTGCTGTGCCTTACCGAAACCGACGCCGACGTGGTCAGAGCGGCAAACAATCTTCCCAACGTGACCACCGTGGCGAGCGAGCTTGCAAGCGTTTACGACGTTGTGTCGGGAAGCAAGTTCGTTGCGACCAAAGCGGCAATAGAGAAAATCACAGAGAGGTGCAAGGCATAATGAACGCATACGACATAATCAGAAAGCCTATAATCACCGAAAAGGGCAACGAGGGTATCGCAAACAAGAAGTACACGTTCGTCGTGGCGAAAGATGCGAACAAGACCCAAATCAAAGCCGCGGTCGAAGAAATTTTCAAAGTGAAAGTGCAGAAGGTCAACACGGTAAACGTGCGCGGCAAGTATAAGAGACAAGGCAGAACGGAGGGCTATACTTCGTCGTATAAGAAGGCGTACGTGCAGCTCACCGCGGACAGCAAAGCCATCGAGTTCTTCGAGAGTATGGCTTAAAGACGCGGATTGAACAGTTAAGGAGAGAATAAATTATGGCTATAAAGAGATATAAGCCGATAACTCCGGGTACCCGCCAAAAGACGGTCAGCGCGTTCACCGAAATAACGACGACCACCCCGGAAAAATCGCTTCTGGAAGTACAGAGCAAATCGGGCGGAAGAAACAATAACGGCAGAATAACCGTTCGCCACAAGGGCGGCGGAAACCGCAGAAAGTACAGAATAATCGACTTCAAGCGCAATAAAGACGGCATCCCCGCAAAGGTGAGCGAAATAGAGTACGACCCCAACCGCACGTCGTATATAGCGCTCCTGACGTATGCGGACGGCGAAAAGAGATATATTCTCGCTCCCGTCGGACTCAATCAGGGCGACACCGTTATAAGCGGTCCGGATGCGGACATCAAAGCGGGCAACGCACTGCCTTTGGAAAATATCCCCGTCGGTACAATGGTGCACAACATCGAAATGCAGCCGGGTAAGGGCGGACAGATTGCCAAAGCGGCGGGAAGCAGCGCGCAGCTTATGGCGAAAGAAGGAAAGTACGCGACGTTGAAGTTGCCGTCCGGCGAAATGAGAATGATACCGATAGCTTGCAGAGCGACGGTAGGTCAGGTCGGAAATCTCGACCACGAGCTGGTATCTCTCGGCAAAGCCGGCAGAAAGCGTCATATGGGCGTCCGTCCCACCGTCCGCGGTGTGGTTATGAACCCCTGCGACCACCCTCACGGCGGCGGCGAAGGCAAGTCTCCGATAGGCAGACCGTCTCCGGTTACGCCTTGGGGCAAACCGACGCTCGGTTACAAGACGAGAAAGAAGCATAAGGCAAGCGACAAGTTTATTGTCAAGCGCATCAATTAGAGGTGAAGCAAGATGTCAAGAAGCATTAAGAAAGGTCCCTACGTCGAAGAGCGTCTGTTAAACAGAGTGCGCGCGCAGCAGGACACCACCGATAAAAAAGTCATAAAGACCTGGTCGAGAAGCTCGACGATATTCCCCGAGTTCGTGGGTTGCACGATTGCCGTTCACGACGGCCGTAAGCACGTTCCCGTCTATTGCACCGAAGAAATGGTCGGACACAAGCTGGGCGAGTTCGCGCCCACCCGCACGTTTAAGGGTCACGCCGGAGAGAAAACGGCGAAGGGCAAATAGGAGTTAAGGCAATGGCAAAAAGAATGAGAGAAAAAGCGGAAATCCGCAAAGAGAATAAAAAGAATCAGCGTCCTACGGCGCACGCAAGATATATCCGCATATCGCCGACAAAGGTGAGAGTGGTCATCGACACCGTTCGCGGCAAGTCGGTAAACGAAGCTCTCGCGATTTTGAAGGCAACGCCGAAAGCGGCAAGCGAAGCCGTTTACAAGGTCATAGCGTCGGCTGCGGCAAATGCGGAACATAACAAGGATATGTCCAGAGACAGCCTGTATGTTGCGGAAATATTCGCGGACTGCGGTCCCATTCTCAAGAGAATGAACCCCGTTTCCCAGGGCAGAGGACACCGCATCAATAAGAGAACCAGCCACATAACGGCTATACTCGACACGTACAAGGAGGTCAAATAATGGGTCAGAAAGTCAATCCGCACGGACTGCGTGTGGGCGTAATAGACGGCTGGAACGCGCAATGGTATGCAAGCAAAAAAGATTTTGCAGACAACCTTTACGAAGATTACAAAATCCGTCAGTATATCAAAAAGACTTACTACGCATACGGCATCTCCCGCATAGCGTTGGAACGCGCGCAGGGTAAAGTCATAATCGATATTCATACTTCCAAACCCGGTATGATAATCGGTCAGAAGGGCGCAGGCGTCGAGAAACTCAAAAAAGAGATTGCCAAACTCGTAAACGGCAAGACGGTCAGCCTCAACGTGCTCGAAGTTAAACGCCCCGATATGGACGCGACGCTGGTTGCGGAAAACGTGGCGGCACAGCTGGAAAAGAGAAGCTCGTTCCGCAGAACGATGAAGCAGGCTATGTCCAGAGTTATGAAGAGCGGCGCGAAAGGCGTGAAGATAATGGTGTCCGGTCGTCTCGACGGCGCGGAAATAGCCAGAAGCGAACACTATCACGAGGGTTCGATACCCCTGCAGACATTGCGCGCCGATATCGATTACGGTACGGCGGAAGCGCATACGACGTTCGGAATAATCGGCGTCAAGGTATGGGTGTATAAGGGCGAGATACTTGCAAAACCCGCTCCCTCGGAAGGAGGACAGAAGTAATATGTTAATGCCTAAAAGAGTAAAGCGGCGCAAAGTACAGCGCGGCAGAATGAAAGGAAAGGCTAACAGCGGCAATAAAGTCGCATACGGCGAATACGGTTTGGCGTCTTTGGACTGCGGTTGGATAACGTCCAACCAGATAGAGGCGGCGCGTATCGCAATGACGAGATACATCAAGCGCGGCGGACAGGTTTGGATAGACATATTCCCGCACAAGCCGATAACGAAGAAACCTGCGGAAACCCGAATGGGCAGCGGCAAGGGCTCTCCCGAATATTGGGCGGCAGTCGTGAAGCCGGGCAGAGTTATGTTCGAAATCGCAGGCGTTGCCGAAGATGTGGCAAGAGAAGCATTGCGCCTTGCCTCGCACAAGCTTCCCGTTCGTTGCAAGATAGTCAAAAAGGACGAGGCGGAAGTCGAAAGCTCCGAGAAAGAGGAGGTTAACGAATAATGAAAGCAAGTGAAATTCACGCTTTGAAAGACGACGAGTTGAAAGTTAAGCTTTCCGAGCTGAAACAGGAACTTTTCAATCTGCGTTTTTCCCACGCTACCGGACAGCTTAATAACCCTATGCAAATGAATAAATGCAAGAAAGACATCGCACGCATTAAGACGGTAATGCGCGAGCGCGAGCTGAAAGCAAAGGCTTGAAGGAGAGGTTATGGAAGAAAGAAATAACAGAAAAGTCAGAGAAGGCATCGTCGTCAGCAACAAAATGGACAAAACCATTGTCGTTGCCATTCGCGACAAAGCAAAACATCCTCTCTACAAAAAGACCATAAACAAGACGAAAAAGCTCAAAGCGCACGACGAGAACAACGAGTGCGGAATCGGCGATACCGTCGAAGTCACCGAAACCAGACACCTGTCCAAGGATAAGTGCTGGAGACTTTCGAGAATTATAGAAAAGGCGAAGTAAGCCGTAGCGAAAGCGGCGGAAAAGTCCGAACGGGCAGACCCCTTCGGCACGAAAACAAAACGGAGTAAAGAGTATTATGATACAACCCCAGACATATTTAAAAGCAGCCGACAACAGCGGCGCGAAAGAGATTATGTGCATAAGGGTGCTGGGCGGCTCTTTCAGGCGCAGCGGCAATATCGGCGACGTCATCGTCGCGTCGGTAAAGTCTGCTAACCCCGGTGGAGCAGTTAAAAAAGGCGACGTCGTAAAGGCAGTCATAGTCCGCACCAATAAAGGCGTTAACCGTCCCGACGGTTCGCATATCCGCTTCGACGACAATGCGGCGGTTATTATCGACAACCAGAAACAGCCGCGCGGCTCGCGTATATTCGGACCGATTGCAAGAGAACTTCGAGACAAAGATTATATGAAAATTATATCTTTGGCTCCGGAAGTGCTTTAAGGAGGACAGAAACGATGAGTTTGAACGTAAAAACAGGCGACAACGTAGTCATCATAGCAGGTAAAGACAAGAAAAAGACCGGCAAGGTACTTTCGGTCAATACCGCAAAGGGAACGGTTAAAGTCGAAGGCAGAAATATGGTCACGAGGCACGTCAAGCCGAGAGGACCGCAGCAGCCCGGCGGCAAGAACACCGAACCCGGCAACATCGATGTCAGCAACGTACAGATAATCTGTCCGTCCTGCAACAAGGCGACGAGAGTCAAGGCAGGAGAGTCGGACGGCAAAAAAGTGCGTGCTTGCATCAAGTGCGGAGCTTCTCTCGACACGAAGATGAAAGTCGACAAGAAGAAGGGTAAGGACGCCGAGAAAAAGCCTGCAAAGAAAACGGCTAAAAAGAAAGAAGAAACCGTCGAAGAAGTAAAGACGGAAGAGGCTGTCGAACAGACGGAAGTCAAAGAGAAAAAGCCCGCCGCAAAGAAAAAGACGGTTAAAGAGAGCAAGTAGGAGGACGTATGGCAGATAAAGAGAAAAAAGCTGCGGTCGGCGCAGACAACGGAAGAAACCGTCTCAAAAAGAGATACGTATCCGAGATAGTGCCCGCTCTTATGAAAGAAAAGGGCTATAAGAATGTCAACGAAGTTCCCAAGCTCGATAAAATCGTACTGAATATGCGCCTCGGCGACATAAAGGACAATTCGAAGTCGATGCAGATTGCGACGGCGGAATTGGAAGCGATATGCGGTCAGAAAGCCGTGGTTGCAAGAGCCAAGAAGTCGGTTGCGAACTTCAAGCTCCGCGAAGGACAGCCCATAGGCGTGAAAGTCACGCTCCGCGGCGACAGAATGTACGAGTTCTTCGACAAACTGGTGTCCATAGCGCTTCCGCGCGTGAGAGACTTCCGCGGTATTTCCGGCAAATCTTTCGACGGACGCGGCAACTATGCTCTCGGCATTAAAGAACAGATAATCTTCCCCGAAATTTCCTATGAACAGGTAGAGAAAGTCAGGGGATTCGACGTTTGTGTAGTCACGACGGCAAAGACCGACGACGAAGCAAAGACGCTCCTTGCCAAGCTTGGAATGCCTTTCAAGAACTAGCAGGGAAAAGGAGAAAATAAAAAATGGCAAGAAAAGCACTTGTAAACAAGCAAAAGAAGCCGGCGAAGTTCTCCACCCGCGAGTACACCCGCTGCAATATCTGCGGCAGACCTCACGCGGTTTTGAGAAAGTACGGAATATGCAGAATTTGTTTCCGAGAATTGGCGTATAAGGGAGAGATTCCCGGCGTCAAAAAGTCGAGCTGGTAAAGGAGGGCGAACAATATGGTAACGACAGACCCGATAGCGGATTTGCTGACAAGAATAAGAAACGCTCTCATTGCGCGTCACGACACGGTCAATGTCCCCAACTCCAAGATGAAGAAGGCGATTGTGGACATACTCGTGAACGAAGGCTATGTCAAAGGCGTGGAAGTCGTCGACGTCGACGGACATCCCGAAATGTCGATAACGCTTAAATACGGCGCAAAGTACGAAAGCGTAATCAAGAATTTGAAGCGTATAAGCAAGCCGGGACTCCGCGTGTACGCGGGCTATGAAGAACTCCCCAAAGTTTTGGGCGGTCTCGGAATAGCGATAATCTCGACGAGCAAGGGTATTATGACCGATAAAGACGCGAGAAAGAACAAAGTAGGCGGCGAAGTGCTTGCCTATGTATGGTAACGGTAGGAGGTAGAATATGTCGAGAATAGGCAGAATGCACATTGACGTTCCCGCAGCCGTTAAAGTCAAATTCGAAGGTGGCGTCGTAACGGTGCAAGGACCGAAAGGGACGCTCACGCAGAAAATTGCGGATAAGCATATCGATGTCAAGCAGGAAGGCGCCGTGCTGACCGTGACGAGAGATTGCGATAATAAAGATGTAAGAGCCAAGCACGGACTTTACCGTCAGCTTATCGCCAATATGGTGAAAGGCGTGGAAACTCCGTTCGTCAAGACGCTTGTCATACAGGGCGTCGGCTATAAGGCTCAGGTAAGCGGCAGTAAGCTGGTTATGAACCTCGGGTTCAGCCACCCCGTGGAGTTCACCGCTCCCGACGGAATAACGCTGGCTTGTCCGGACGCCAATACAGTTACGGTTACGGGCATAAACAAAGAGCTTGTAGGCCAGACTGCGGCGAATATTCGTTCCAAACGTCCCGTCGAGCCCTATCACAATTACGGTTTGCATTACAGCGACGAAGTTGTTGTGAAGAAAGAGGGCAAGACCGCGGGTAAATAGGAGTAAAGCGATATGATAAACAAAGTCAATAAAAACGAAGTAAGACTCAAAAGACATCGTCGTGTCAAAGACTCCGTCAGAGGCACGGCGGCGCGTCCGAGATTGTCCGTATACAGAAGCCTGTCGAACATTTACGTTCAGGTAATCGACGATAAAGCAGGCAAGACGCTTTGCTCGTCTTCCACGATTGCCAAAGGTATGGACGTTAAAGGCAAGAGCAAGGTGGAAGCGGCGAAAGCCGTCGGAGCCGACGTTGCGGCAAAGGCAATCAAGCTCGGGATAAAGGAAGTCGTTTTCGACAGAGGCGGCTATCTGTACACGGGTCGCGTCAAGGCTATCGCGGAAAGCGCGAGAGAAGCCGGACTGAAATTTTAAGGAGGGCATCGTAAAATGGCAAGACGTGAACGCGAACGCGAAGAAGTCAAGGTTGACGACGGCATCAAAAGCAAGCTCGTCGCCGTAAACAGAGTAAGTAAGACCGTTAAAGGCGGACGCAATATGCGCTTTTCCGCGCTCGTTGTAGTGGGCGACGGAAACGGTTCCGTGGGAATGGGTATGGCAAAAGCCGCCGAAGTCCCCGAAGCTATTAAGAAAGCCGAGGCGTTGGCTCGCAGAGATATGGTCAAGATTCCGCTTTCGGAAACCACTATACCGCACGAGATAATCGGCGTGTTCGGCAAGAGCCAGGTTCTTTTGAGACCGGCTCCCGAGGGTACCGGCGTTATCGCTGGTTCGAGCGCGAGAAGCGTGGTCGAGCTTGCGGGAATACGCAACATCACGACAAAGAGCTACGGCTCGCGCAACCCCATAAACTGCGTTAAAGCGACGATGGCGGGATTGAGACAGCTTCGTTCGCCCGAGCAGATTGCGGCGATGAGAGGCAAGAGCGTAGAAGAAATCCTCGGCTGAAAGTCGCAGTCCGCGAGAATATTCCGATTATAAGCGGACAGACTTTATCGATACGGCAGAAGGTATTACATTAAGGTGTGACAGGAGGTCATAATAAATGGCTGAAAAGAAAACGGCGGCAAAAGAGCAAGCCGAAAAGATGTTGAAAATAACCCTCGTCAAAAGCACAATCGGACGTCTGGAAAAGCAGAAACGTACGGTTGAAGCGTTGGGTTTGAAAAAGATAGGTTCCTCTGTGGTCAAGCGCGACAACGCCGCTATGCGCGGAATGATATTCGTCGTCAAGCACTTGGTCGAAGTGGAAGAAATCGCTTAAAGTAAAAGGAGAAACCGACTTATGGAAATGCAGGATTTATCTCCCGCCGTCGGCGCGAGAACCTCAAAAAAGAGATTGGGCAGAGGTATCGGTTCCGGTCTCGGAAAAACGAGCGGTAAAGGTCATAAGGGTCAATGGGCAAGAAGCGGCGGCGGCGTTCGTCCCGGCTTCGAAGGCGGTCAGATGCCGCTTGCGCGCAGACTCCCGAAAGTGGGCTTCGACAACCGCTGGAAGAAAGTGTATAACGTCGTTAATCTTGGCGACTTGGAGCGTTTCGAGGACGGCGCGGTCATCACGGTCGAGTCGTTGAAGGAAGCAGGCGTCATATCCAAAATCGAGCCTTACGGACTTAAAGTTTTGGGCGGCGGCGAGCTGACTAAAAAAGTGGTTGTCAAAGCCGCGAAATTCTCGAAAGCCGCAGCCGAAAAGCTGGAAAAGGTCGGCGGCAAAGCCGAGGTGTTATAATGTTCCGTACGCTCGTCAACGCATTTAAGAATAAAGATATCAGAAAGAAAATCTTTATTACGATAGGGCTTCTGCTCATATACAGACTCGGTTGTTGGTTGCCGATACCCGGCATAACCACCGAATGGTATACTTCGGGCGGCGGGGACACCTTCCTCGACCTGCTTTCGGCAATCACGGGCGGCGCGCTGTCCAACGGTGCGTTCCTTGCTATCGGTATTTCCCCGTATATCAACTCGTCGATTATCGTTCAGCTTCTGTCGATAGCCATTCCCAAGTTCGAAGAATGGAGCAAGCAGGGTGACGAGGGCAGAAAGAAGCTTGCGTTGGTCACAAGAATTTTGACGCTCATACTTGCGGTGGCGCAGTCCATCGGTATAGTCGTCAGTATGTCGACCAACGGTATCGCCACCACCATATACGGCGTAAATATGCCGCTTTGGTTGGCGTCGACGTTCGTTGCGATAATTCTGATTGCAGGTTCTATGTTCACGATGTGGCTGGGCGAGAGAATAACCGATTACGGTATCGGCAACGGTATATCGCTGCTTATATTCGTAGGTATCCTTTCTTCCGCAGGTCTTGCCATAATCGAGATATTCAAACGTATATTTGCGTTTGACGCGGAAAGCCAGGTCGCGGTGTGGGAGCTTATCGGTTTCATCGTTATGGTCGTTGCCGTATTTGCCTTCATCGTATTCGTGGACGGAGCGGAAAGACGTATTCCGATTCAGTACGCGAAACAGATTAAGGGCAGAAAGCAGTACGGCGGTCAAAGCACGAATATACCGATTAAGATAAACGCTTCGGGCGTCTTGCCGATTATATTCGCAACGGCGATTATAACTTTCCCGCAGTTGATATGTTCCATATTCGCACCTCAAAGCGCGTTCTACGCTTGGTGGATGAAGTGGCTGGGCAGCGGCACGCCGATATACTTTGTTCTGACCGGACTTCTGATTCTGTTCTTCTCGTACTTCTATGCGAAGATACAGTTCAATCCGGAAGACGTGGCGAGAAACATACAGCAGTACGGCGGATTCATTCCCGGTATCAGACCGGGACGTCCGACCAGCGAGTATCTTGCCCGTATAAGCAACAGACTCACGCTGTTCGGCGCAATCTTCCTTGCGTTCATCGCGATAGTGCCGTCGGTGGTGTTTGCAATAGTACTGCCGTCCGCAACGCTTGTCAACGCATTCTCCGCAACGGGACTTTTGATAGTAGTGTCCGTGGCGTTGGAATTCGACAAACAGTTGGAAAGCCAGTTGATGATGAAACAGTACAAAGGCTTCTTGAAGTAAGCGGTAAGGCGCGTAGGGTCGGTTTTGTGCCGAGCGTCGAAAACAGCCGTTTATGAAAAATGATAAAGACGGTAACATCGATTGTGAAAGGAGATTAAGTCAGTGAAGCTTGTTTTACTCGGAGCCCCCGGTGCGGGCAAGGGAACGCAGGCGGTGAGAATAGCCGCACACCTGAACATACCGCACATTTCAACGGGCGATATATTCCGCAAAAATTTGAAGGAAGCCACTCCCGTCGGTCTTAAAGCCAAGGCTTATATCGACAAAGGGCAGTTGGTTCCCGACGAAGTGACTTGCGAAATAGTCGAGCTTAGGATAAAAGAAGACGATTGCAAGAACGGATTTCTGCTGGACGGATTCCCCCGTAACATAGCGCAAGCCGAGGCTTTGGACGCAATGACTAAAATCGATAAAGTGATAAATCTCGACGTCGATTTGAAAGCTCTTGCCGACAGGCTTACGGGACGCAGAGTTTGCGACAAGTGCGGAGAGAGCTATCACATAAGCACGAAGAAAGACGAAGTTTGCGACAAGTGCGGCGGCAAGCTCTACCAAAGAGCGGACGACACTATCGAGACGGTCAATTCGAGGCTGACGGTATACGAACAATCCACCGCACCGCTAATCGCTTATTACAAAAAGAAGGGCGTGCTGGCGAACGTGGACGGAATGCAGTCGATTGAAGCCGTGTTCGAAGCCGTCAAAAAGGTGCTGTAATGATTGCCGTAAAGACGGAAGCCGAACAGGCAAAAATGAGAGTCGCCGGAAAGATTGTCGGCGACACGCTCAAAGAAATCGAAAAGTATATCAAGCCCGGCATATCGACGATGGAGCTCAACTCGATAATCGAAAGCTGTATCAGAGATTGCGGAGCCATACCTTCTTTCAAAAACTATTACGGATATCCCGCCGCTGCCTGTATCTCGATTGACGAGGTCGTGGTGCACGGAATACCGTCGTTGAGAGTGCTGAAAGAGGGCGAGATAGTAAGCGTCGACGTCGGAGCGCTGATAGACGGCTTCCACGGAGACGCGGCGCGGACCTTCCCTGTAGGGCAGGTAAGCGAAGAAAAACTCCAACTCATAGAAGTGACCCGAGAATGTTTCTTCAAAGGCATTGAAAGAGTGAGAGAGGGCGCAAGGCTCGGAGACGTGTCGAGCGCGATACAAGAGCACGCCGAAAGTCACGGTTACGGAGTGGTGCGGGAGATGGTCGGTCACGGCATAGGCAGAAAGCTGCACGAGCCGCCCGACGTACCGAACTACGGAACGGCGGGAAGCGGTCCCGTTTTGAAAGCGGGCAACTGTCTTGCGATAGAGCCGATGATAAATTTGGGTACGCCGTTTGTGAGTATCGACCCGAAAGACGGTTGGACTTGCAGAACGCGAGACTTAAAGCCCAGCGCGCACTACGAAAACACGATTATCGTGGGCGTCGACGGGGCGGAAATACTCACATTGTGACAGAGGAGTACCGAATGGACGAATTGACGTTTAAAACGGCGGTAAGCCTCAAAGGTCACGATAAAGACCGCAGGTATGTGATAATCTCGGCAGTGAACGAGAACTTCGTGCTTGCGGCTGACGGTAGGTATAGGAAGCTGGATAACCCGAAGCTGAAACGGTTGAAACATTTGCGGATAGACGGCGACAGCGGTTTAAACGCAAAGAACTTGACCGACGAGAAGCTCAAACAGAGTTTGAAAAAATCCAATTTATGAGGAGTGCTTAATGTCTAAGGAAGACAACATCGAGGTTGAAGGCGTAGTAGTCGAATGCCTCAGAAACGCAATGTTCAAAGTCAGACTGTCTAACGGACATATTGTGCTTTGCACGATTTCCGGAAAGATAAGAATGCACTATATTAAAATTTTGGTCGGCGATACGGTCAAGCTCGAAATGTCGCCGTACGACCTTACAAAAGGCCGCATAACCTATCGTCATAAAAACTGACGGCAGGCAAGAGCAAATCAAATCAAGAGTGGGTAAACACCCAAAGGAGAAACACAATGAAAGTACGTACGTCCGTAAAGCCTATGTGCGACAAATGCAAGGTTATCAAAAGACACGGTAAGATAATGGTCATATGCTCCAAGTATGCCAATCATAAACAGCGTCAAGGCTGATTTTTAAGAGCAGGGTCTTAATGGCGGCGGAAACGGTTTTCGGAAAAATCCGAACGTCGTCCGTATGCGATTTGACTTCGGCTCTGCGATTATTGCGGTCTGCGAAAAACGGCGGTTTCGATAAACTGCTCGCGTATTGCAGGCAAAAGGAAGACATCGTTCTTTTTTCGGGGTCAGCATTCCATAGCTTCGAAAGCAAGGGCGTTTATATATAATCATTACATTATAAAAATATTTATTAGGAGAAATTCAAAGTGGCAAGAATAGCTGGTATTGATTTGCCGAGAGAAAAACGCGTGGAGATAGGCTTGACCTACATCTACGGTATCGGCAGACCTATGGCAAATACGATTTTGAAAGCTACCGGTATCGACCCCGATATCAGAGTTAAAGACTTGACCGAACAGCAGGTGAACGACCTTCGCGCCTATGTGGAAAAGAACGTGCGCGTCGAGGGCGATTTGCACCGCGAGGTCGCGCTTAATATTAAGCGTCTTATGGAAATAGGTTGCTATCGCGGCGTGCGTCACCGCAAGGGACTGCCCGTTCGCGGACAGAGCACGAAACAGAACGCACGCACGAGAAAAGGTCCGAAGCGCACCGTCGGTCGTGCGAAGAAGAAGTAAGGAGAGGTGAACGGTAATGGCAGTTAAGAAAACAGCTACTAAAAAGAAGATAACCAAGAACATAGACAAGGGTCAGGTTCACATTCAGGCGTCTTTCAATAACACCCTCATTACGATAACCGACGAACAGGGCAATGCGATTTGCGCTTGCTCGGCAGGTGCGTTGGGTTTCCGCGGCAGCAGAAAGAGCACTCCGTTTGCGGCACAGCAGGCGTGTGAAAAAGCGGCGGCGATTGCGAAAGACCACGGACTCAGAAGCGTTGCAGTGTTTGTAAAGGGTCCCGGCAGCGGACGCGAGTCGGCTATAAGAGCGTTGGACGTAGTGGGACTGACGGTGACGTCGATAACCGACGTATCCCCGATACCGCATAACGGTTGCCGTCCGCCCAAGCGTAGAAGAGTATAAGGAGAGTTTTGAGAAATGGCAAAATATACGTGTGCGGATTGCAGACAGTGCAGACGCGAGGGACAGAAACTGTTTTTGAAAGGCGAAAGATGCACGACCAAGAAATGTGCAATGGACAGACGCCCCGTTCCTCCCGGACCTCACGGCTTGGGAAGAAAGAAGGCGAGCGAATACAGCATACAGCTTCGCGAGAAGCAGAAAGTGCGCAGAGCTTACGGAGTACTCGAAAAGCAATTCAGAGCTTACTATGAAGAAGCCGAACGCCAGAAGGGCGTTACGGGCGAAAATATGCTCGCTTTGCTCGAAAAACGTCTTGACAACGTGGTATACCGTATGGGAATCGGCTCCTCGCGCGCTCAATCGCGTCAGATAGTAAACCACGGACACATAACCGTAAACGGCAAAACCGTGGATATCCCCAGCTATCAGGTTAAGCTCGGCGACGAGATAGCCGTCAAGGAGAGCAAGGCGGACAACGCTTTGTTCAAAGAACTTCGCGGCGCAAAAGTTGTTATGCCCAAATGGGTAGAGTTCGATACGGAAACGTTTAAGGGTAAGATAATCGACAACCCGAAGCGCGAAGACATCGACCTGAACATAAACGAGCAGCTTATCATAGAGCTGTACTCGAAGTAATACTTTCGGATAACGTAAAGCAAAACTTTCGGTTAGCGGCAACAAAGGTAAGCAGACCTAATTTAAGGAGATATCAAATTGAATATGATGGAAATCGAAAAGCCCAGAATCACCCTTGAAGAAAGCGCGGATTTGCGCCAGGGAAGGTTCGTTGTGGAGCCTTTGGAAAGGGGATACGGCATAACATTAGGCAATGCATTGCGGAGAGTACTTATGTCTGCACTTCCGGGTGCGGCAGTCGTCGGTATCCGCATCGACGGAGTAAACCACGAGTTCAGCACTGTCAAGGGCGTCAAAGAGGACGTTGCGGATATAATTCTGAATCTCAAAGGATTGAACCTCAAAGCGAATTATTCCGACAAGACGTTGAAAAAGACGCTTCGTATAGAGCGCAGCACGCCCGGCGTGGTTACGGCGCACGATATCGAAATCGACCCCGAAATCGAAATCCTTAATCCCGACCTTTACATCTGCACGATGGACGAGGGCGCGAAGCTGGATATCGAACTTACGGTCGGTCTCGGCAGGGGCTATGTAGTGGCGGAAAATCTTAAAGATTCGACCAAGCCGATAGGCTATATACCCATCGACGCAATCTTTACTCCCGTCAAGAGCGCGAGCTATTCGGTGGAGAGCACCCGCGTCGGTCAGAGTATCGACTACGATAAGCTCACACTGGACGTAAAGACGGACGGCAGTCTCACGGCAAAAGACGTTTTGAGTTTGGCGGCGAAAGCAATCGAGGACCACATTCGTCTGTTTGTAAATCTTTCCGACGTAATTTCGGGTATGGACATACTCGTTTCGCGCGAAGAAGACAAACAGCAGAAGGTTCTGGAAATGAACATCGAGGATATGGATTTGTCCGTACGTTCCTACAACTGTCTCAAACGCGCGGGAATTCACACCGTCGAAGATTTGACGAAGCGCAGCGAAGACGATATGTTGAAGGTCAGAAACCTCGGCAGGAAGTCGCTGGACGAGGTCATCGGAAAGCTCCACAGCTATGGACTCGACCTCAAAAGTAATGAAGAATAAGGAGAAAGACAATGGCAGCTATACAGAGAAAACTCGGTAAGCCCACCGACCAGAGAATGGCGCTTATTCGTCAGCAGGCGTCCGACTTGCTGTGGAATGGCAGAATAGAGACGACTTACGCGCGCGCAAAAGAAGTGCAGAAATACGCGGAGAAGATTATAACGATAGCGATAAACGACTATCTCGACACCGTGAAGAAAGTAGAGACCCGTAAAAACAAAAAGGGTCAGGAAATCAAAGTCGAAGTCGTAAACGACGGCAAAGACAAACTTGCCGCTCGCCGCAGAATTATGGCTCTCACGTACGATATTCCCGAGACGAAGAAAGAGGGCGAAACCGACGAAGCGTTCTATGCCCGCACGAAGAATATCAAGCATCCGCTCGTGGAAAAAATATTCAACGAGCTTGCGCCGAAGTATGACCAGCGTGCAAAAGACGTCAACCGCAAGGGCGGTTATACCCGCGTCTTGAAAATGGGCTTCCGCAGAGGCGACGGCGCGGAAACGGCTCTCATCGAGCTTGTGTAAAAACAAAAATTTTAATTGCAATAAAACAAAGAGCGAAGACAATTCTTCGCTCTTTTAATTGTTTGATAAATTGTAATTTATAGAATTCTTTCTAACATAATAATATCTTTATTTCTCCATTTTTCCGTAAAGCCGCACTGCTTAAATAAGCGAATTGCAGTATTGTCTGCTGCTATGTTGTCGTAGACCACGGAAATGCCCGCCTTTTTTGCTTCTTCAAGTAAAAGAAGCAATCCTATCTTGCCAAATCCATTTCCTCTGTAGTGACTATGAACAATAACATTGCAAATATAACACCGATATTCTTCATCAAAATGATATGCGATTTCACCTACAAAGGCATTGTCACGTGGTGAATACAAGTATCTATAAAAGCGCCCTTCCGCGCAAGAAATCCAATCCCTATACCAACTCTCCCAGCGGTCCGGTGTAAAGTCTATCGTTCCACCCCATTTGGCATTGTATGACATTGTTTTTTCGTCTGCCAGCAACGCTTGCCTAAAAGCGAGTTGCTCGTAAGATGGTTTTACTAATTCAAGCATAGGTTTTCTCCGCAAATTACTGTTTATCTTTCAGATAGTATATAATAAATAGTCTTAAAAGTAAAATAAATAACCGCACTTGCCCTGCTTGCAAGGTATAGTGCGCTATACTTATTTTTATGTGGCAAAATCCGTATGTGAGCGGCATCAAAAAAAGAGCCGCTCTTTTTGCATAAAGAGAACCCTGCAAGACTTTTGCAGGGTTAACATCATTTACGGCACCTCGGCGCATTTATTCTTTTTGTCCGCTACGCGAAAGCGCATTGACGAGTTTGTGTCGCTTCTTGCTGTTGGTAAAGGTATTGCGTACATTGTTCGCGGTATCGGAAAAGATTTCGCGCTTCGGTGCTGTCTGTCCTTTGGAGTATTGCTTTTGTATCGGAGAAGTGCAAGCAATTGCAATCAAGCATATTTTTTCGGATTGCGTTCTCGCGCCGCATTTGAATTTCGGCGTTTTTATAACGAAAAGATTCGGGAAAAATTTTGTTGGGAAAATTTATGAAAAAATGCTTGACAAAAAACAAGCACTCGTGATAAAATATAACGTGCGTGTTATACGCTTTTAACGCGCACCCTGCTTTTTATGAATTGCTTACGGTATTAGTATATACCGCAGCTTGAAAAAAAGCAACGGTTTTGAAGAAAAAACTTAAAAAAATATTTTCGCGATTAAAGGAGAAAATAATGGCGGCAAGAACCATCAAAAAGGTAAAGTACGGAAAGACCGAGCGTCGTTCGTTCGCGCAGGTGAGCGAAGTCATCGATATGCCGTACCTTATTGAAGTGCAGAAGTCTTCCTATGAGGATTTCCTGCAGCACGGCATTGCGGAGGTGTTTGAGGACTTTTCCCCGATTACCGACTTTTCGGGCAAAATCGAGCTGTATTTTTTAAATCACACTCTGGAAAACAATCCCAAATACACCGAGAAGGAATGTAAGGACAGAGACGCGACGTATGCCGCGCCGCTGAAAGTCAACGTTCGCCTTGTCTACAAGGAAACGGGACAAGCGATAGAGCAGGAAGTGTTTATGGGAGATTTCCCGCTTATGACTCCGAACGGTTCGTTTATAATAAACGGCGCGGAGCGCGTCATCGTTTCCCAGCTTGTCCGTTCCCCCGGCGTTTACTTCGATTTCGTCAAGGACGTAAAGACGGGTAAGGCGTATTACGGAGCTACGAACATTCCGTCGCGCGGCGCCTGGCTGGAATTTCAGGAAGATTCCGCAGGTACGCTTTGGGTGCACGTCGACAGAACGAGAAAGGTGCCGGCTTCGGTGCTTATGCGTTCGTTGTCCGCGGTAACCGAAGGAGCGCATTTCGGCAGCGACGAAGAAATAGCCGCCATATTCCACAATGAAAAGCTTATGTTGAGTACCTGCGAGAAGGATACGGCAAAGAACGAAGACGAAGGTCTTATCGAACTCAACCGCAAACTCCGTCCCGGAGAAATACCCAACCTCGACAGTATCCGCGGCTATGTGGAAAACCTTTTCTACGACAGAAGAAAATACGACCTGTCCAAAGTCGGCCGCTATAAATACAACAAGAAGCTGTCGCTTTCGGCGCGTATCGCAGGTATGACTGCCGCGCAGGACGTCGTGGACGCGGACGGCGTGTTATACGTCAAAAAAGGCGACGTCATCGACGAAAAGACGGCTATCCGTATTCAGAATTCCGGAATCAACGAAGTCACCGTTGCGGTCAACCCCGAGCTTTACGCTACGGAAACGGGCAGCCACACCGTCATAGGCAATCACCACGTCGATTTGCGCGATTATATCGATTGCGACCCCGAAGATTTGGGAGTCAGCGAAAAGGTGTACTATTTCGCGCTTAAAGAACTTATCGACGAAGCGGGCGGCGATACGGAAAAACTCAAATCGCTCATTGCAAGCAATGTAGACAAACTTGTGGTCAAGCACCTTTTGGTGGACGACGTTATTGCCACAATCAACTATATCATCGGTTTGCGTTATGGCATAGGCTTCTGCGACAATATCGACCACCTCGGCAACCGCAGGGTGCGCAGTGTGGGCGAGCTTTTGCAGAACCAGTTCAGAATCGGTATAGCGAGATTGGAGCGCGTAATCCGCGAAAGAATGCAGATTCAGTCGGATGCCGACCTGACTCCGCAGACGCTTATAAACATCCGCCCCGTATCCAGCTCGATAAAAGAGTTCTTCGGGTCTTCGCAGTTGTCGCAGTTTATGGACGAGAGCAACCCGATTGCCGAGTTGACGCACAAGAGAAAACTTTCCGCACTCGGACCCGGCGGCTTGAACAGAGAGCGCGCGTCTTTCGAAGTGCGTGACGTTCACTATTCCCACTATTCGAGAATATGCCCGATAGAAACGCCCGAAGGTCAGAATATCGGTCTTATAAGCTCTTTGTCGGCTTACGCGAGAATAAACCGTTACGGCTTTATTGAAGCGCCTTACCGCAGAGTGGATAAAGAAAATCACAAGGTTACGGACACGGTCGATTATCTGCCTGCCGACGAGGAAGACAGATACGTGGTCGCGCAGGCAAACGAGCCGCTCGACGAAAACGGCTGGTTTGTGAACGAACGTGTTTTGGCGCGTTACCGCGACGACATCGGAGAGAGAAACCGCGACGACATCGATTACGTCGACGTTTCCCCGAGACAGATGGTTTCCGTCGCAACAGCGCTTATTCCGTTCTTGGAAAACGACGATACGAACCGCGCCCTTATGGGCTCCAATATGCAACGCCAGGCAGTTCCGCTTCTGAAGCCCGAAGCGCCTATCGTAGGCACGGGCATAGAGCACAAGATTGCTTATGACTCCGGCGTTATGGTCATTGCGAGAAAGGGCGGCAAAGTGGCTTACGTCGACGCGGACACGATTATCGTGGACGAAGACGGCGGCTCGAAAGCGACCTACACGTTGAAAAAGTTTATAGGCTCCAACCAAGGCACCTGTATCAATCAGAAGCCCATTGTGGAAAAGGGCGAAAGAGTGGAGCAGGGACAGACCCTTGCCGACGGTCACTCGACGGAAAATGCCGAGTTGGCTCTGGGAAGAAACATTCTCATCGGCTTTATGAGCTGGGAAGGCTATAACTACGAGGACGCTATTTTGATTAGCGAGAAGATTGTCAAGGACGACGTATTCACTTCCATTCATATCGAAGAACACGAAATCGACGCCCGCGACACCAAGCTCGGCGAAGAAGAAATAACGCGCGACATACCCAACGTCGGCGAAGACGCGCTTAAAAATCTCGACGAAGACGGTATCGTCCGTATCGGCGCGGAAGTCGGCAGCGGCGACATACTCGTCGGTAAAGTCACCCCGAAGGGCGAAACCGAGCTTACTCCCGAAGAACGCCTGTTGAGAGCGATATTCGGCGAAAAGGCAAGAGAAGTCAGAGATACGTCGCTTCGCGTGCCGCACGGCGAAGGCGGTATCGTTGTGGACGTCAAGGTGTTCACGAGAGCCAATAAGGACGAAATGAGCCCCGGCGTAAACAAGCTGGTCCGCGTATATATTGCACAGAAACGTAAAATTTCCGTCGGCGACAAAATGGCGGGACGTCACGGAAACAAGGGCGTCGTCAGCCGCATACTTCCCGAAGAAGATATGCCGTTTATGGCAGACGGTACGCCGCTTCAAATCGTGCTCAATCCGCTCGGCGTTCCTTCGCGTATGAACATCGGTCAGGTCTTGGAAGTACACTTGGGACTGGTTGCGAAAGCGCTCGGCTGGAAAGTCGCAACGCCGATATTCGACGGCGCGCTGGAGAGCGACATAAGAATGTTGCTCGACGAGAACGGCTTTACGACGGACGGCAAAGTCGACGGTAAAATTCTTATGTACGACGGCAGAACGGGCGAACCGTTCGAGAACCGCGCCACGGTCGGCTATATGTATATGATTAAGCTCATTCACCTTGTCGACGACAAGATACACGCGCGCTCCACGGGTCCGTACTCGCTGGTAACACAGCAGCCGCTCGGCGGCAAGGCGCAGTTCGGAGGACAGCGTTTCGGCGAAATGGAAGTTTGGGCGCTGTACGCATACGGCGCGGCGAACGTCTTGCAGGAGATTATGACGGTCAAGTCCGACGATATTGTGGGCCGCGTCAAGACCTACGAATCAATCGTCAAGGGACTGAATACGTCGGAACCCGGCGTTCCCGAATCGTTCAAAGTGCTTATCAAAGAATTGCAGGCGCTTGCGCTCGACGTAAAAGTGCTTAACGAGGACAGAAACGAGATTTCGATTAAGGACCTTATCGAGGACGACGCATTCGGATATACGCAGGCGGACGAACAGGAACCGCGCAAGAAGCATTTCGAAGACGGCGTTATCAACTTCGACGACGAACTCGACCTCGGAGACGGCGAAGATTTCTCGGTCGAAGACGACACTCTCGACGACGAAGATATCGACGAACAGCTGTTCGGCGATACGAGCTTGGAGCTGGACGACCCGTTTGCCGACAGAACAATTACCGACGACGACTTGCTCGACGACGAACTGCCGGTCAAGAAGGGAAAGAAGAGCAAAAAGGAGGAGGACTGATTTATGTTCGAACTCAATAATTTCGACTGTATGCAAATAGCCATTGCCGGACCCGACAAGATAAGAGAGTGGTCGCACGGCGAGGTTACCAAACCCGAAACGATAAACTACCGCACGCAGAAGCCCGAAAAGGAAGGTCTGTTCAGCGAAGTCATATTTGGACCGACGAAGGACTGGGAGTGCCACTGCGGAAAGTATAAGCGTATACGCTATAAGGGCGTTGTCTGCGACAAGTGCGGCGTGGAAGTCACGCGCGCAAAGGTGCGCAGAGAGCGTATGGGACACATAGAGCTTGCCGCGCCCGTAACTCATATTTGGTATTTCAGAGGCGTGCCTTCGCGTATCGGTCTGCTTTTGGATATGACTCCGAAAGCGCTCGAACAGGTCGTTTACTTTGTCAACTTCATAGTGCTCGACCCCGGCGATACCGACCTCGAATACAAGCAGATTCTGACCGACGCCCAGCTTATGGAGTATCGCGAGAAATACGGCGAAAACTCTTTCAAAGTCGGTATGGGTGCGGAAGCGGTAAAGGAATTGCTTGCCGCAGTCAATCTCGAAGAAGAATACAAGAAGATGCGTGAAATCGTGGACAAATCCACGGGTCAGAAAAAGGTTCGCGCAATAAAGCGTTTGGACATTCTCGACGCGTTCGTCAAGAGCGGTAACAATCCGACCTGGATGGTGCTGGACGTACTGCCCGTGCTTCCGCCCGAGCTTCGTCCTATGGTTCAGTTGGACGGCGGCAGATTTGCCACCAGCGACCTGAACGATTTGTACAGACGCGTTATAAACAGAAACAACCGTTTGAAAACGCTTATCAAGCTCGGCGCGCCCGACATAATAGTGAGAAACGAAAAGCGTATGCTGCAGGAAGCCGTGGACGCCTTAATCGACAACGGCAGGCGCGGCAAGCCCATTTCGGGCGCGGGCAACAGAGAGCTCAAATCTCTGTCCGGACTGCTGCGCGGCAAGCAGGGACGTTTCCGTCAGAACCTGCTCGGCAAGCGCGTCGACTATTCGGGACGAAGCGTTATCGTCGTGGGTCCGGAGCTTAAGATGTATCAGTGCGGTCTGCCGAAAGAAATGGCTTTGGAACTGTTCAAGCCGTTCGTTATGAAAGAGCTTGTTTCGCAGAACAAGACGCACAATATCAAGAGTGCAAAGCGCATTGTGGAGCGCGCAGGCGACGACGTTTGGGGCGTGCTCGAAGGCGTTATAAAAGAACATCCCGTGCTTTTGAACCGTGCGCCGACGCTGCACAGACTGGGCATACAGGCATTCGAGCCCGTTTTGGTCGAAGGCAGAGCAATCAAGCTTCATCCGCTTGCCTGCGGCGCATTCAACGCCGACTTCGACGGCGACCAGATGGCAGTGCACGTGCCTTTGTCCATAGAAGCGCAGTGTGAAGCAAGATTCCTTATGCTTTCCACAAACAACATTTTGAAACTGTCCGACGGCAGACCCGTCTGCTCGCCGACGCAGGATATGGTCATAGGCTGTTACTATCTGACAATGGATAAGCCCGGAGCAAAGGGCGAAGGCAAGATTTTCTGCGACGTGGACGAAGCCAAAATGGCGTATGCGAGCAAGGAAATAGAGCTTCAAAGTAAAATCTGGGTCAGAATGAGCTATGATTTCGACGGCGCGGTAAAGACCAAAAGAATAGAAACGACGGTCGGAAGAATTATCTTCAACGAAGCCATTCCGCAGGACTTGGGCTTTGTAAAGCGCGAAACGGAAGACGATATGTTCAATCTCGAAATAAACTTTCGTGTCGATAAGTCGGGACTGCAGAAGATTGTCGACGCGACCTTTAAGCTTAAAGGCGCGACGGAAACGGTCAAGGTACTCGACAACGTCAAGGCACTCGGCTTCAAGTATTCGACAATCGGCGCGATAACGACGTCGGTGTTCGATATGCACATTCCGCCCGAGAAGAAAGAGATACTTCAGAAGGCAGAAGAACGCGTCATCAAAATCGAAGACCTTTACGAGCGCGGCTTTATGACCGAGGACGAAAAGTACAAACTCGTTGTCGGAGAGTGGAGCAAGGCGAACGACGAAGTTACCGACGCTTTGAAAAAGACGCTCGACGAATTCAACCCCATAAATATGATGGCTATTTCCGGTGCCCGCGGCAGTATGAAACAGATTGCACAGCTGTCGGGTATGCGCGGTCTTATGACGAACCCGCAAGGTAAAACTCTGGAAACGCCCGTACGTTCTTCCTTCCGTGAAGGACTTACCGTTTTGGAATACTTCATTTCCAGCCACGGCGGACGTAAGGGACTTGCCGATACAGCGTTGAAGACGGCTGACTCCGGTTATTTGACAAGACGTCTCGTCGACGTTTCGCAGGACGTTATCGTGCGCGAAGAAGACTGTTGCGAAGGCGCAACGCCCCGCGGCATACTGACTTCGGCGATAATGGAAGGCAATCAGGTTATCGAAAGTCTGGAAGACAGACTGACGGGACGCGTTGCGGCAGAACCCGTCGTCAATCCGAAAGACAAGAAAAAAGTCATTGTCGAAATGAACGAAATGATAACCGAAGACAAAGCCAAGGAAATCGCGGCGGCAGGCATAACCGCAGTCAAGATAAGAACGGTGCTTACCTGCTCGTCCAAAAACGGCGTATGCGCGAAGTGCTACGGCAAGGATATGGCAAGCAGCCGTATGGTCAGAATAGGCGAAGCGGTGGGTATAATCGCCGCACAGTCCATCGGCGAACCGGGCACACAGCTTACGATGAGAACGTTCCATACCGGCGGCGTCGCATCTGCGGACGATATTACGCGCGGTCTGCCCCGTGTCGAAGAACTTTTCGAAGCGAGAAAGCCCAAGGGCGTGGCGACCATTGCGGAGTACGGCGGAAAAATCCGTATCGTCGAAAAGGACGGCAAGCGCGATGTATTTATCAAAAAGGACGACGGCAAAGAAGATTCTTACTCCATACCGTTCGGAGCAAAACTCAAACCCGAAATCAAGAACGGCGCGTTTATCGGCGCAGGCGACCCGATTACGGAAGGTCCTATAAACCCTCACGACATATTGCGTACGAAGGGCAGACGCTTTGTTCAGGAGTATATTCTCAAAGAAGTTCAGTCCGTTTACCGCAGCCAGGGCGTGCAGATAAACGACAAGCATATCGAAGTTATCGTGCGCCAGATGCTGAAAAAGGTAAAGGTCGAAGAAAGCGGCGATACCGATTTGCTGCCCGGCGAAATGGTGGATATTTCCATATTCGACGAAGCCAATCTCAAAGCTATGGAAAGCTACGGCAGACCGCCTATGTCCAAGCACACTCTGCTCGGCATAACCAAAGCGGCTCTTGCAACGGACAGCTTCCTGTCGGCGGCGTCTTTCCAGGAAACGGCGAGAGTGCTTACCGAAGCGGCTATCAAGAATAAGGTCGACCCGCTTGTCGGCTTGAAAGAGAACGTCATAATCGGTAAACTCATTCCTGCCGGAACGGGTATGAGAAAGTATAAGGGCGTCACCCCGTTCGAACACAATCCCGAACCGTCGAACAGCGAAAGCGTCGATGAGGACGACGTAATTTAACAAAAAACAGGTTAAAGCCGTTTTTCGAAAGAGAAGCGGCTTTTTTCGTGCGCTTTGACCCGTTGCAGGGTATTGAATGTAATTTAAGTTGATTTTTTTGCGATAAATTGGTATAATGTGATGGAAGCGAAAGGAGCGGACAGTGGACAAAGTTTACGAAGAATTATACGGGCTTTTAAAGAGCGAGAAGAAATATTTTACCAAAGACGGCGAGCTTATAAAAACCGCAGTCTATGCCGACGCAATGTCGGCAGATGCGAAGCTCATAAAACTACTTTTGACAAATAAGTCGTGCAGGGAAAGATTTTTCACCGAAGTCGACGGCGTTTTGGTTTTCGATAAAACGGCGTTCGGGTGGTTTGTAAACAATCGCAGTTTTTTGCCGGACTCTTATACGCGGTATAAAAACAAGATAGGACTGACGAATTCGAGCGACGAGTTTTTGTCGGTCAAGGACGACGTCGTTCTGTCTTTCCCGTACAAGGACTGTGTTTTGGAGTTTGACAGCACGGCGGAAAACGACAGGCGAGAAGAAGTGTTTTACAACGAGATTTTGAGCCGCGGAGAGATTGACCGACTGTTTGAAAGAAAAGTTTTAGACTGTGCGGTGCGGCACGGAGCAAAGGGCGCAGAAGACTGTGCGGAATTCAAAGCAGGCGACAATCTTGTCGTAAAGGGCAATAATCTGCTGGCTATGCACTCGCTTTTGCCGCGGTTCGGAAATTCGATTAAATGTATGTATTGGGACATCTTGTACAATACAAACAGCGACGAAGTGCCTTACAACGACCGCTTCAAACATTCGTCCTGGCTGACTATGATGAAAAACAGACTGCAAGTTGCGCGGCTGCTTTTGAGAAAGGACGGCGTGATTTGTCTGCAATGCGACGACAACGAAATGGCGTATCTCAAAGTTTTGGCGGACGAGATTTTCGGGCGAGACAATCACGTCAATACGATTTGCGTTAAAATGAGCGAGTTGAAGGGCTTTAAAATGGGGAACGTGCAGAATAAGTTCCCGAAGCTCAAAGAGTTTATTCTGATTTACGCGCGCGACAGAAGCAATGTCCGAATGAATCCCGAAACCAAGCCGAAGGACAACTTGAGCGATTACGCAAAATATTACAACAAGCGGATAGTCAATATCGACGACGACTGCTCTTGTTGGAAAGTGGAAAAAGTGGGCAAGGATTTCGATAAAATCGGGCACGCTCGGGAAATGATATATCCCGTGACACGCGATTCGCAGATAAAGGAAGAACTGCCCGTGGGGAAGTTTTGCAGGATAACGGACGGCGACGGCAAACAGTCGGTCGTGTTTTTCGACGGCAAAAAAGTCAACACGGTTTTATTTTTGAGCGACTATGTCGAAGAACCCGTCGGCGACATCTGGACGGACATAAGCACTATAAATATAAATAAAGAATCGAGCGTACAGCTCAAAAACGGAAAAAAGCCCGAAGCGCTTGTCAAGAGAATCATTCGCGCGTTTACCGACGAGGGCGATTATGTGCTGGACGCATATTTCGGAACGGGCACGACGGGCGCGGTGGCGTTAAAGACCAATCGCCGCTTTATCGGGTTGGAGCAGTTGGACGAGCACTATGAAAAGAGCATAGCCCGCTTAAACGAAGTTATTGCAGGGGATAAGTCGGGCGTTTCGGCGGAGTGCGGTTTTTCGGGAGGCGGAGAGTTTGTTTCCTGCGAGCTTGCCAAGCTCAATCAGAAATATGCGGAAAAAATCCGGACCGCAAAGTCGGGAGAAGAACTTTCGGCACTGCTCGAAGAAATTCTCGGTAGCGGATTTATCGCAAGCACGGTGAACCCTGCAGATATAAACCCCGACGCGAAAGATTTTGCCGCACTTAAAAAGGCGGACAGAAAAAAACTGCTTTTAGCCCTGCTTGACAAAAATATGCTCTATGTGAATTACAGCGATATGGACGACGAAACTTTTGCCGTGAACGAGAGAGCAAAAAAATTCACGCGCGGCTTTTACGACGGGGAGAACAAATAGTGGCGGCAAAGCTGTGTGACAGAATAGAGGCTTGGAAAGAAGTGGGCGTATATGCCGACCTGCCGCAATGCATAAGCGAGAACCTGAACAAAAAGTTCGAGCTTCGTCCGTATCAGGATAAGGCGTTCAGAAATTTCGTGACCTGTTTCGAACGGGCGAAAGGGAATTTTCGTACGCTGTTTCATATGGCGACGGGAAGCGGCAAGACGCTGATAATGGCAGGACTAATACTGTATCTTTACAAGCAGGGATACAGAAATTTTCTGTTTTTCGTGAATTCAAGCAATATCGTAGCCAAGACGAAAGATAATTTTTTGGCAAAAACGTCGACGAAATATCTGTTTGCCGACGACATAATCATAGACGGAAAACGCATTAAAATCAACGAAACGGCAAACTTTCAGAGCACCGACGACGATTGTATCAATATCTGCTTTACGACGACGCAGGGACTTCATTCGGATATGAAAGCGGTCAGGGAAGACGGGGTTTCGGTCTATGATTTTTCCGACCGTAAAATCGTGCTCGTTTCCGACGAGGCTCACCATTTGAGCGCGGGGACAAAGGCAAACTCGGCGCAGGAAAAGGAGAGCGCAAGCCATTGGGAATCCACAGTGGAGAACATATTTTCGGCAAATCCCGAAAACGTACTTTTGGAATTTACCGCGACTTGCGATTTGAGCAATGCGGAAATAAAGGCAAAGTACGAAGAAAAGATAGTGTTCGATTATGCGCTTTTAAAATTCCGAGAAGACGGGTATTCCAAAGAAATCAAGACTCTGCGGAGCGACAGCGTTATATTCGACAGGGCGTTGCAGGCGGTGCTTTTAAGCGAGTACAGGCTTAAAGTTTTCAACGACAACAGGTTGAACATAAAACCCGTCGTTATGCTGAAATCCAGACTTATAAAGGATAACATTAAAAACCGCGAAGATTTTATTTCGGGTATAGCCGCATTGAACGGAGATAAAATAAAATCGGTGTTCGACAATACGCAAATGCAGATACCGATTATGAAACAGGTGCGCGAATACTTTGAAAAGAGCGACCCGAGTTTCGAAACGCTTGCCGCGGAAATCAAAGACGGCTTTTCGAGAGAGCGCTGTATCACTGCCGGCGACGACGGCGACGTGGAAAAGAATCAGCGCCTGTTGAATTCACTCGAAGACGCCGACAATCCGTTCAGAGCGGTCTTTGCGGTGGACAAGCTGAACGAAGGCTGGGACGTTCGCAATCTGTTCGATATCGTGCGGCTTTACGAAACGAGAGACGCGCACGACGGCAAGCCGGGGGCAGGCACGATTGCCGAAGCACAGCTTATCGGCAGGGGCGCCCGATACTGTCCGTTCGAGATAGCGGGGACGGGCTTGCGGGACAGGCGCAAATACGACAATGATGCCGGCAACCCTCTGCGGGTATGCGAAACGCTGTACTATCACTGCCAAAACGAGCCGAGATATATAAACGAATTGCACATCGCGTTGAGAGAGATAGGTTTGGACGCCGACGACCGTATCGATTTGGAAAACCGCCTGAAAGAGTCGTTTAAAAAAAGCAATGTGTATCTTACGGAAAATATATATTTAAATAAAAAAGTCAAGAAAGGCGAAAAGAGCTTTTCGGAGATTTTGCAGTCGTTCAAAACCCGACCTTTCGACTATGACTGCGTTACGGGGCGCGGCGGCGAGGATATACTGTTCGACGGAGCGGCGGCGGAAAAAGGCGTCTCGGCGTGTGCTTTTGCCTACAAGGTAAACGATATTGCCGAAATAAACTATTCCACTGTGCACAAGGCAGTCAGGCAGTTTCCCGTCTTGGCGTTCGACAGTTTGAAAATGTGTTTTCCGAGTTTGAAATCGACAAGCGAGTTCATTAAAAGTTCGGAGTATATAGGCGATTTGCTTATACGCGTAACGGCCTTGCAAAAGCCGAGCGTCCCTATACTGTATGACGCCTGCGTGAGCGCAATGAAAGAGCTTGCAGGCATACTCGCCGCAGAGAGAAGCAGGTATGACGGAGCGCTTTTATTCGAACCGCATAAAATCGGCGACGTCATAACCGATAAGACCATAAGCTGTATCCCCGTTCTCGGCGGCAGGGGCGTTTCGCAGAAAGACCATTCCGTAGACAGCGCATTTCGTATGGACTTGTCGGATAAAGATTGGTATGTTTTCGAAGACAATTACGGAACGTCGGAGGAAAAGGCGTTCGTCGCGTACTTTGCGCGCCGTATCGAGAGCTTGAAGCAAAAATACGACGACGTTTATTTAATCAGAAACGAGCGTCAGTGCGTTTTGTATTCGTTTGACGGCGGCGAGCGGTTCGAACCCGATTTTATATTGTTTTTGAAAAAGGGCGAGAGAAAAAAGATGGTTTTTATCGAGCCGAAAGGAGAACAGCTTTTGGAAACGGACAAGTGGAAAGAAGACTTTTTACTGCAGATAAAGGAAAAAGCCGTCGTGTCCGACGGCGGCTGCGAAATAGAAGGCTTCCACTTTTTCAACGAAGAAAACCGCGCGGCGGAATTCGAAAGGGATATGCAATCGCTTCTGGACTGAAATTGCAAAAAAAGCGAATTATGATTTTTTGGAGCGGACTGTTCTATTGCGGACAGTCCCTTTTTTGTATAAACCTTGGAGAAAGGGGGATAATTCGGGTAACGAATAAACAAGGAGTGATATTTAAAATGAGTTTTAATCCGCTTGACGTCAAGCCCGTGAAATCGGATAAATGGTTCGAAGATTGGAAAAAGCTGTACCCGAAGCAGTACAATAAGATGGAAGCCGACCCCTACACGAAAGTGCGCGTCATACTTATGAACGGCACGGAGTTCGAGCAGAACTGGTTCTATCATAATTTTGCAAGACACTGCACGAACAACGATTTAAGGCGTGAAATTGCGCTTATCCGCAGAAGCGAACAGCAGCAGCAAAAGAAAATCAGCTGTTTGAAGCCAATCGACGAAACGATTTTGGAGCACACGATAGGCTATGAACAGCTCGCCGTCGATTTGACCGCGCTTATGGCGCGCCGCGAAAAGGACCCGTACGTCAAAAAATCGCTGGACTTTGCGCTTTTGGAAGACTTCGACCACCTGTACCGTTTCAGCGACCTTTTGGAAATGGAGCAGGGTGTGCTCGGCGAAAAACTTGTGGGCGGTTATACGGAGATAATGCCCGGACGCCCCACCATTTCCGAACACCGCTATCCGTTTGACGACGTGCGCCGCGGCATAGACAATAAGAGCGCGGACCCACTGACGAAATTGCAGACGGCGATTATAACGGCGGCGGAACAGCAGACGATGAACTATTATATGAATATAGCCACATTCTATTCGGGCAGCGACCTCGGAAGACGTTTGTTTATGGAAATCGGTATGATAGAAGAACAGCACGTCACGCAGTACGAATCGCTTATGGACGTTTCAGCCACTTGGTTGGAGTGCGCGCTTTTGCACGAATATGCCGAATGTTATCTTTATTATTCTCTTATGCAAGACGAAACCGACGAATATATCCGCGGCATTTGGGAATCGCACTTGACGCAGGAAATATCGCATTTGCACGAGATTGCACGGCTTTTGAACAAGTATGAGAAAAAAGACGCCGGACAGCTTTTGAACGGCGGCGAGTTTCCCGAACTCATTGCATTCAACAAGAACGCCGAGCCGAACAAGACTTATATACGTCAGATTCTCGGCAAGACAGTCAACAATTCCGCATTGCTGGAAGAAATCGTGCCAGTCAGAGAATTGCCCGACAACTGCGAGTTTTTCAAATACAATGAAACGGTCAATAAGTCTCCTGCATATGTCGCCAGTCACAACGTCATAGACAAGTATATTTTGGAAGCAGGCGAAGACTATCGTTTCGAAGAAGAATCGCACCCCGTCAAAGAACTGCGAAACAGAATGGTGGATAATACCGAAGTGGGACGCCGTCCGAAGGGAAATTAAGAATACCGCAAAAACAACAATAGCTCACCGACTTGCTTGCAGGGCGGTGAGCTTATTTATTTTACTTTTTGCGTTATTTATAGTATAATGTGCGAGAATGACGGAGATTTATTATTCGAGGAGTATCTTATGAGCGAACCTAAAAGATGTCGGTGGGCAAATCCGAAAAACCCTTTATACATAGAATATCACGACAACGAATGGGGTAAACCGAGTTATGACGACGGATACCTTTTTGAAATGCTTGTGCTGGAAGGTTTTCAGGCGGGGCTATCCTGGGAGTGCGTGCTCAATAAGCGCGAAGCGTTTAAAGCGGCGTTCGACGGCTTCGACTATAAAAAAGTAGCGGAGTATACGCAGCAAAAGCAGGACGAGCTTGCTCAAAATAAGAATATAATTCGCAACCGACGGAAAATAAAAGCGGCTGTAAAAAATGCCGAAATATTTATGAATATTCAGTCCGAATACGGTTCGTTTTCAAAATACATCTGGCATTTTACAGACGGAAAACAAATTGTAAACAGAGACGGAATTATTAGAGCCACCACGCCGCTTTCCGATACCATATCCAAAGATTTGCGGAAACGCGGAATGAAATTTGTCGGCTCGACGATTATATATTCCTATTTGCAGGCTGTCGGCATAGTGGACGACCACGAACCCGACTGCGATTTCGGCAGATGAATTGCCGACCGAAAGGGAGCGGAGCTATGGATAAAGAAGTCTTGCTTTCAAATATAGACAAAGTTCATACTACGGAAATGGGTATAGAAAGAATTAAAAGAAATTTGAAAACAGATACGGACAACGTGGTGGAATATTTGAAAAATCAAATATCGGATAAGGACTGCAATATATACAAGAAAGGAAAGAATTGGTACTGCGAAGTAAATAATATGACGATAACTATAAACTCGTACAGCTATACGATTATAACGGCGCATATTAAAGACAGATTATAATATCACGGGAAAAGTATTATGAAAATAGTGTCTTTAGTGGACAACAACACGCAAAACAGCAGATATAAAGCCGTACACGGACTGTCTTTTTATATAGAAACGGATAATCATAAAATTCTTTTCGATTTGGGACCGAACAGGACTTTTTTGCGGAATGCCGAGATGAAAGGTATCGATTTGTCGAAAGTGGATACCGTCGTTATTTCGCACGGGCATTTTGACCACGGCGGAGGATTGAGTGCGTTTTTGGCGGTCAATAATTCGGCAAAAATATATATCCAGCGTTCCGCTTTTGAAAAGCATTATTGCAAAGTGTTGTTTTTGGCATTTTCAGTGGGAATCAAAAAGAGCTTGATGAATCGAAATCAAATAGTTTTGCTTGACGGTAATTATGACATCGACGACGAACTTCGCATTTTTCAGGCTGTCGGAGATACGCTTATATCGCCGTGCAATAAAACACTGCTCGATAAAAATAAACAAATCGATAAGTTCGAGCACGAACAGAACCTGTTGATTAAGTCCGACAAAAACGTGCTCTTTGCAGGGTGCAGTCACAAGGGTTTCGTAAATATCCTGAACGGTACGAATGAAACTATCGACATATATATAGGCGGATTTCACACGATGGGGAAAACGGTTGACGACGACTATATCGACGGGCTATGCGAAAGAATAGCTCGGTTCGAAGGAAAAGTATACACGTGCCATTGTACGGGGCTGAAGAATTTTTCGAAAATAGCCGAGCGGTGTTCGAATGTTTCTTATATATATGTCGGCAATGAGTTGGTTGTTTAGCGGAAAATTCGGCGGTATAAAAAAGCGGAGATTTTTGATAATCTCCGCTTTTTGCGTTTTTTCGAAATGGTATTGCCGCAATGATTTATTCCGTCTTTTCGTTTTCTGCCGAGTCTTGCGACGGCTCGGAAGCTTCCTGCTCTTTTTCAGACTGCTCGTCTGCTTTCTGCGGCAATTCCGTTTTTATAGGCGGAACATACAGCAAATCCTCTTTGAGAGTTCTGAAAGTCACAAGGCGGAACATAAAGGCGAAAGCCGCTCCGCAACAACCCAGGAGAGCCGCGAGCACGTCCCATACGTTGAAGCCGTAACTTATAACTCCGTATATAAGCAGTGCCAGCTGTGCGGCGGCGTGAATAAAGTGCAATGCGGAAAAGAGTTCGACGGATGCGAAAGTGCGGTTTTCGAAGCCCTTTTTCGGGCGGCGCTTTTCGTTTATCGGCTTTGCTACGTTGCAGCCGCGGGACGCAAAGTACGACGTCGCGACCGAAGTGATTATGAGTGCGAAAATCAAAACGACGTATGAAGTCTGCAGCCACAGAATATTTTTGGCAAACTCCGCCCACTCCTGCGGAACGAATAAAAGCAGAGCCAGCGTGAGCGTGGACAGATACATAAAAATCAAGCGCGTTTTCTGCGCTTTTTTTAAAATCGCTTCGTCTTTTTGCGATACGTATGTGCCGTGCGGCTGTTTGTCTTTACGCTTTAAAGCCATTGAAAATCCTCTACCGTAAAGTATAGCAAAAAGCCGATATTTTGTAAAGGGAAACCGTGAGAAATTTATTTCACAGAAATTTCACAAGATAATAGTTTTACATAGGTTGACAGTTTTTTCGGATAGGCATATAATTTATTTTGTATAGCAAGAGGGAATAAAAGAGAAAATAAAGTATATAAAAAGGAGACCTTAACACAGATGTTTAAAGTCTACAAAAAGTATATACCGCATTTAATCTTATGCTTTGTCTTATTGTTCGTACAGGCATTTGCCGACCTTGCAATGCCGGAGTATATGGCGCAGATGATGGAACAGGTCGTCGGCGGCGCAGGCACGGCGGAGATTTTGAAAATAGGCGGAATTATGCTCGGGTATGCCGCATTGGTGACGGTGTGTTCCGTGCTCGTCGGCTATATTGCGTCCGTAGTCGGCTCGGGAACAAGCAAGAAACTGCGTGAGATGATGTTTGCGAAAGTATCCGATTTTTCGGCGTCGGAGTTCGATAAATTTCAGGTATCGTCTTTGATAACCCGTTCCACGAACGACGTGACGCAGGTGCAGATGTTCACTATTATGTTTGTGCGTATCGTTATGTATGCGCCTATATTGGCGGTGGGCGGAATTATAAAAGCCATTGCAAACAGCGAAGGTATGGGCGTTTTGGTATGGGTCATAGTGGCGGCGGTGGGCGTCATAATCTGCTCGCTCGGCGTGCTTATGCTCATAGTTCAGCCGAAGTTTACAAGGCTGCAGAAAATTATCGATAAGCTCAATTCGGTTGCCAGAGAGTCGCTTTCGGGCAAAGAAGTGGTGCGGGCTTTCGGCACGCAGCAGTTCGAAGAAAACAGATTCGACGAAGTCAATACCGACCTTAAAAAGACTCAGCTTTTCGTAAACCGCGTTATGGGTATGTTTATGCCGATTGTTATGGTGGTAATGAACGGCGTGTCCATTGCCGTCATTTGGATAGCGTCCTATCAGGCGACGAATATCGCTATGGTGACGTCTATGATGGCGTTTATTCAGTATGCGGTGCAAATCATAATGGCGTTTATGATGGTGACTATGGTGTTCGTGCTTATGCCGAGAGCGGTGGTTTCCATAAAGCGTATAAACGAAGTATTGAAAGCAAAAATCAGCATTGTGGACAGAGAGAATGCCGTCGAAGCAGGCGATTTGAAAGGAGAACTTGTATTCGAAAACGTGACGTTCCGTTACGGCGACAGCGAAGACGCGGTGCTTAAAGATATCAGCTTCACGTCGTCGCCCGGTCAGACTACGGCGATTATCGGCGCAACGGGTTCGGGAAAGTCCACGCTTATAAAACTGATACCGAGACTGTATGACGTCAGCGAGGGCAGCGTCAAGCTGGACGGTAGGGACGTGCGCGAATATACGGTAGACAGTCTGCGCGACAACGTGTCTTTCGTGCCGCAGAAAAACGTGCTTTTGAAGGGCACGATAGAGAGCAATATCAAGTATAACGATATCGACGGAAATTCCGAAGATATGACGGCGGCGGCGGAGATTGCGCAGGCGACGGAATTTATAGAAACAAAGGAAAATAAATACGAAAGCGAAATCGCGCAGGGCGGCGGCAACGTGTCCGGCGGACAGAAACAGCGCCTTGCCATAGCGCGCGCTCTGTATAAAAAAGCCCCCGTATATGTTTTCGACGACAGCTTCTCGGCGTTGGACTTTAAGACGGACGCCGCTTTGCGCGCCGCTCTGAAAGAGAAGCTGTCCGACAAAAATATCATAATCGTCGCACAGCGCGTCGGTTCTATAATGAACGCAGACCAGATACTCGTGCTGGACGAGGGCAGGCTGGTCGGAAAGGGAACGCACTCCGAACTTATGAAAAACTGTTCGGTCTATAACGAGATAGCTCATTCCCAGCTGTCGAAGGAGGAGTTGCAAAATGCCTAATATGCCTATGCACGGACAAAGGGCGATGCCGGGAGCAAAGCCCGTCAATTTCAAACGCACTCTCGGACAGCTTATACGTTATATGCGCGCGTCGATTGCGCCGATTATCATATCTTTTTTATTGGCGATTGCCGCCGTGGTGCTTACGATAAACATACCCAAAATCACGGGTAATGCGACGGATACGCTCATTACGGGACTTATTCAAAAGCAAGTTTATGCAGGCGTGGAGAAGTCGCTGGAAAACGGTATGACAATGGAGAGCCTGGCAGGCGGCATAGCGGCGCAGAGCGGAAAGAACGTACAGGACGTGACGCTTCAAGACCTGATGGACTTTGCCAATCAAGACAGCGCAAATTTTGCGGAGAACGTGCCGCAGAAATACCGCGACGCCGTGCTTAATATGCGGCTGTATAAAGCGCCTGGTATGGATATAGACGCCGTCATAAGACTGCTGCTTGCGGCGACTATATTGATTGCCGTTTCCGGTGTTTTGAGCTACGGACAGAGCTTCTTGCTTGCGGGCGTGGCGCAGAAAATTTCGTATCGACTGCGCAGAGACATAGATTTGAAAATAAACAAACTGCCGTTTAAATATTTCGATAACGTCAAGAGCGGCGAAGTTTTGAGCTATCTTACCAATGACGTCGACAATATTTCCACGTCGCTGAACCAAAGCCTTGCACAGCTTGTGACGGCGATTACGACGATTATCGGCGTGATGATTATGATGTTCTCGATAAGCTGGATACTGACTTTGATTGCGCTTGTAATTATGCCGCTTTCCTTCCTGCTTGTTATGACCGTGGTCAAACTGTCGCAGAAGCACTTTGTCAATCAGCAGAAAAAGCTCGGCGAAGCCAATGCGCACATCGAAGAAATGTACGGCGCGCACCAGGTGATTCAGCTCTATAACGGTCAGCAAAACAGCAAGGCGGACTTCGATAAGCTAAACACGGATTTGGCGCAGGCGGCGAAAAAATCGCAGTTTCTTTCGGGACTTATGCAGCCGTGTATGCAGCTTATAGGCAATATCGGCTATGTCGTTACCTGCGTGGTCGGCGGCGTTCTCGTCGCAAACGGCGGACTCGGCGTCGGCAATATCCAGTCGTTTATCCAGTATATGCGGCAGTTCAATCAGCCCGTCGCGCAGTTCGGCAATATTATGAATACGCTGCAGCTTACCGTTGCGAGTGCGGAACGCGTGTTCGGCTTTTTGAACGCGGAAGACGAAAAGGAAACGGGAGAGGGCGAACCCGAAAACTGCCGCGGCGTGGTGGAGTTCGAAAACGTCAGGTTCGGTTACAGCGAAGACAAAATCATAATCAACGACTTTTCGTCGAAGATAGAAGCCGGCAGTAAAGTGGCTATCGTCGGACCTACGGGCGCGGGCAAAACCACTATGGTCAAACTGCTGATGCGGTTTTACGACTTAAACGGCGGCGCGATTTATCTCGACGGCAAGAATGTGGCGGAGTACAGCCGCGACGGAATGAGAAAGGAATTCGGTATGGTTTTGCAGGATACCTGGCTGTACAGCGCGTCGATTAGAGAAAACATACGTTACGGAAAGTTGGACGCCACCGACGAAGAAGTGGTGCGCGCGGCAAAGATTGCCTGTGCCGACCACTTTATACGCACGCTGGAAGGCGGCTATGACTTCGTGATAAACGAAGACGCGGACAATATCTCGCAGGGTCAGAAACAGCTTTTGACGATAGCCAGAGCTGTGCTTGCCGACCCGAAGGTGCTGATATTGGACGAAGCGACTTCTTCCGTGGATACGCGCACGGAACTGCTCATTCAGAAGGCTATGGCGCACCTTATGGAAGGGCGCACGTCGTTTATAATCGCGCACCGCCTGTCCACAATCAAGGACGCCGATAAAATTCTCGTTATGCGCGACGGCGACATAGTGGAACAGGGAAATCACGAAGAACTTATGCAAATAGAAGACGGCTTCTATAAAAAACTGTATAACGCGCAGTTTGCTTAAAAACAGTCGTATTTCCGTCGAAAAACAATGACAAGACAGACGCCTTCTCGGTTTTATTTAGTTGCAAAAAAGCCGAGGAGGTGTTATAATTTCCGCAGAAGGAGAAGCGATTTTGTTATGAGTATCAAAAAAAGCATATTGAAAGAGATAGCCCGAACTTATGACAGACCGATGGAAGAATTGGACGCAAAAGAACTGTATAACGCGGTTTCGTCGGCTGTTATGAGAAAGGTGAACGAAACTTATGTTTCCTGCAAGCAGAAGCGAAAGGAACAAAAGACGGCGTATTATATGTCCGCCGAATTTCTTATGGGACGGGCGATTTATGCCAATTTGAAAAATCTCGGCATAGACGAAAAAGTTTTCGAACTTTTGAAATCTCACGGGATAAGCGAAAGCGTTTTCGAGGAAATAGGCGACGCGGCGCTCGGAAACGGCGGTCTCGGAAGATTGGCGGCGTGTTTTTTGGATTCGGCGGCAACGCTCGGGAAAAATCTCGACGGCTACGGAATACGCTATCGTTACGGACTTTTCAAACAGAAGTTCGAGAACGGATTTCAAAAGGAATATGCCGACGACTGGCTGAAATGGGGCGACCCGTGGTCGGTTCGCTCCGAGCGCGACAGAAGAGTGGTGGAGTATAAAAATTTTGCGGTCAAAGCCGTGCCGTACGATATGCCCATAATAGGCTATGGCGGAGAAACGGTAAATACTCTGCGGCTTTGGCAGAGCGAACCGATTTGCGAGTTCGACTTCGAGAAATTCGACTGCGGTAAATACTCCGCGGCTTATGCCGACAGACAGCGCGCGGAAAAAATAAGCGCGGTGCTGTATCCCAACGACAGTACGTTAAAGGGGAGAAAGCTGCGGCTTATTCAGCAGTATTTCTTTACGAGCGCGTCTATGCAGGACTTGATTGAAAGGGCAAAAAGCGAGAACCGCGATTTGTCTAAAGCCGAGCGGTTCGCCGTCGTGCAACTGAACGATACGCACCCGACGCTTGCCATTCCCGAATTTATAAGACTGCTGATTAAGGAAGGGTTTTCTTTCGACGACGCCTTTGACGTCGCGAAAAAAGTCTTTGCTTACACCAATCATACCGTTATGAGCGAAGCTCTGGAAAAGTGGGAAACAAAGCTCGTCAAGGGGCTTATTCCGCAGGTGTATGTCGTGCTGGAAAAAATCAACGAGCGGTTGAAGTCCGAGCTGAAAGAAACGGGCGCGGACGAAAAGAACCGTCTTATAATAGCGGACGGCTTTGTCCGTATGGCAAACCTTGCCTGCTATTGCGGCAAGGCGGTGAACGGCGTGGCGAAGATACACACAGAAATCATAAAAGCGGATACGTTGAAAGATTGGTACGAGCTGTATCCCGAAAAGTTTTTCAACGAAACCAACGGTATTACGCAGCGCCGGTGGCTGCTGCTTGCCAATCCGAGTCTTGCGGATTTTATCACGAATTTGATAGGTGACAAGTGGATAACCGATTTGAAAGAGCTGGAAAAGCTGAAAGAGTTTCTCGGATGGGCGAATACGATGAGAGAATTCTATCAGATAAAAAAATCCAATAAAAGACAACTGTCTGCATATATAAAACAAAAAGAGGGAATAGAAATTCCAAACGAGTTTATGTTCGACGTGCAGATAAAACGCCTGCACGAATACAAAAGACAGCTGTTGAACGCGTTTTCCATTGTCGCGATTTACAATGGCATAAAGGACGGGAGTATCGAAGATTTCAAGCCGACGGCGTTTATTTTCGGCGCCAAAGCCGCGCCTGCCTATACGCGCGCCAAAGCGATAATCAAATATATAAACGAAATTGCCGAAAAGATAAATGCCGACCAAAGCGTTTCGGATAAAATGAAAGTCGTGTTTGTCGGCGATTATAACGTATCGTATGCGGAGAAAATAGTGGCGGCGGCGGACGTTTCCGAACAGATTTCCGCGGCAGGCACGGAGGCGTCGGGGACGGGCAATATGAAGCTTATGTTAAACGGCGCGGTCACTTTGGGAACATACGACGGCGCGAATATAGAGATAGCCGAAAGCGCGGGCGAAGAAAACGAATATCTTTTCGGAGCCAAAGCCGACGAGCTTGCCGCCGTTAAAGACAGTTATGACCCGAAAGCGATATATGAAAGTGACCCCGTTTTGAGAGCGGCGGTCGACACTCTCATAGACGGAACTTTTTCCGACGGCGGCAGCGGTATGTTTAAAGAGCTGTATGATTCTCTGCTTGTCGGGGCAAGCTGGCACAGAGCGGACAACTACTTCCTGTTTAAAGATTTTCAGCCGTATTTGAAAACCAAGCTTAAACTCAATTCCGAATACGGAACGGTAGGTTTTCTCATAAAGAGCTTTTTGAACACCGCAAGCGCAGGAAGATTTTCTTCCGACTATACGGTGTCGGGATACTGCAGGGATATCTGGGAGATTTAAGGAGAGCAAGGTGGAGAAGTGCGGAATACTGCTGCCGCTGTTTTCCGTTCCCGGAAAAGGCGGAATAGGAACGGTCGGGGAAAGCGCAAAAAAATTTATAGATTTTTTGGCAGAGTCGGGTCAGGACTTTTGGCAGATTCTGCCGTTGCAGACGGCGGACTACGGCGGCTCTCCGTATGCGTCGGAGTCGGCGTTCGCCTGTGATGTCTGCTATATAGATTTCGATTTGCTCGAAAAAGACGGATTGCTGATTTCGTCGGAAACGGCGGCTTTTTACGAAAAGCACGGCAATTCCGAAAGGGTAATGCGAGACGAAAGCGGAAGAAAAGAGCTTTTGAAAAAAGCCTTTTGCCGTTTCGAAAAAGACGAGCAATACCAAGACTTTGTAAAAAGCCAAAGCTATTGGCTCCGCGACTATGCTCTTTTCGTCGCGTTGAAAGAGAGCCACGGCAAAAAAAGCTGGACGGATTTCGAAACGAAGTACCGCCTGCGGGACGAAAAGGCTTTGAGCGAGTTCGAAAAGAGTAATGCCGAAAGCATAGAATTCGTATATTTTACGCAGTATCTGTTTTTCCGTCAGTGGCGGGAACTCGTTGACTATGCGCACGCCCGCGGCATAAAAATCATAGGCGATATACCCATATACGTTTCCTATGACAGCGCGGACGTGTGGAGCCACAGCGAGCTGTTTATGCTGGATGAAAACAAAAAGCCGACCGTCGTTGCGGGCTGTCCGCCCGACGATTTCAATGAAGACGGTCAGCTTTGGGGCAATCCCGTATATGATTTTGCCGCATTGAAAGAGAGCGGATACGGCTGGTGGCTGGACCGTTTCAAGAGAGCGTCAAAGCTTTACGACGTAGTCAGATTGGACCATTTCCGCGGCTTCGAGAGCTTTTACGCCGTGACTGCTTCTCGGCGCGACGCAAGACAGGGACAGTGGCTTGAAGGCTGCGGCAGAGAGCTGTTTGACGCTGCCGTAAGTCGTTTTCCCGACTTGGAATTTATAGCCGAAGACCTCGGTTTTGTGACGGACGGGGTGCGAAAACTCATAAAAGATACGGGTTTCAAAAATATGAAGGTCTTGCAGTTCGGACTGTGCGACGAGAGCGACAGCGAGCATCTGCCCGAGAATTTCAATGCCGAATGCGTTGCGTATACGGGCACGCACGATAACGATACGTCAAGAGGCTGGTACGAGAGCCTGACGGCAAAACAAAGACGTCTGTGCCGCAGACGGTTAAACAAAAGACCGTTTGAAAAAATATCGCACGCAATGATACGCGCGCTTTTGGATTCGCGTGCAAAATACGTCGTGATTCCGCTTTGCGATTATCTCGACGAAAACAGCTCGGCAAGAATAAATACGCCGGGAGTGGTGAGCGGCAAAAATTGGTCGTATAGGCTGAAAACAATGCCGAGCGGCAAACTTGCCGAAAAAATATCCTTTTTAAAGAGCAAATACGTCGTTAAAACGTAAAACCCGCCTTTTAAATATTGACTTTAATGTCGGCAAATGATATAATGAAACCGTATAATGGGATGTTGGGAAATCTCGCAAAAAAATCAGGAGCGATTTATTATGAACTCTACGGATAAAAGTAACGACAAGAAGAAAGAAAAGCGAAGTTTTTCGCTTTTCGAGCGTCTGTTGATTGTAGCCGTCGTAGCGGTGATTGCGGTGTGCACCTGTCTCTTTGTATATATGGGCGTACATATGTCTTCGCGCAGTACCGAAACCATAAACGTCATCGGCGAACTGTATATGAACAGTATGGGCGACCACGAAGCAAAGCGCTTCGAGACGGCTATGGGTATCCGTTTGGAGCAGGTTTGCGGACTTGCGCGCAGCGTGCCGCCTAAAAACGACGACGGAAGCGTCAACGAAAGAGCAAACGACATATTGAAAGAGCAGGCGCTTGCCAGAGATTTCGAATACCTTGCTTTTTACGACGAAGACGGCAATTTTCAAATACTTTCTGGCAGCAGTCTTACAATCGACGACCCCGAGCCTTTTAAAAACTCCGTGCTCGGCATAGGTCCGAACGGAAGCAGAACGGGAAGCGAAAACAAAATATGCGTGGGCAAAGACGCAGAGGGAAATCCCGTTATTTTAATGGCGGTTGTCGGCAAGGGTGTGGAAGGTCAGCACAGCGAAGGAAGCACATATCCCATAGATTACAAGTTGGATAACGGAAAAAAATGCGCGGCGCTCGTTGCCGCACTTCCCGTTGCGTACATAGCCGATATGCTGAAATTGGACGAGAATTTGGATGACGAAGACGATAGTTCGGTTTATTCTCATATCATAAGAAATAACGGAACGTACGTTATAGAAAGCGGATTCGATGTGGGAGGCAATTCCGGCGGAAGCAATAATTATTTCGATTCGTTGCGTAATTTGAGCGTGGATAAAAAAGACGGTGACAGAATAATAAGAGAACTCAATGCGGCAATGGCTGCGGGGAAACATTTCTCCGACATTATAGACGTCGAGGACGGGACGTACACCCGTATACACTGCTGCCGTCTTGCTTATTCGGAGTGGTATCTTGTGACGATTATGGATTCCGACAAGCTCGGTTCTCTGGTGCTCGATTTGAGCGGAAGCTGGAGCTTGATGTCCGTCGGCGTGTCCGTGTCTATTGCGGTGCTCTTGGTTGCTCTGTTTGTTATGTATATGATATACAGTAGGCTGAAAGCCAATCAGCTTAAAGAGGCGCGCATACAGGCGGAAGAAGCAAATAAAGCAAAGAGCGAGTTCCTGTCGAGTATGAGCCACGACATAAGGACGCCTATGAACGCCATTGTCGGAATGACGGTGATTGCCACAAGCAATATAAACGATACGGAACAGGTTAAGAATTGTTTGAAAAAAATAACGCTTTCCAGCAAGCATCTGCTCGGTCTTATAAATGACGTTTTGGATATGTCCAAAATCGAGAGCGGAAAAATGACTTTGAATATGGAGCAGATTTCTCTGCGGGAAATTTTGGACAGCATCGCCACGATAGTTCAGCCGCAGGTCAAGACAAAGGAACAGAAGTTCTCCATAAACGTCGAAAACGTAATTTCCGAAAAAGTTTATTGCGACAGCGTGCGCTTGAATCAGGTGCTTTTGAATCTTTTGTCCAACGCTATCAAATTTACGCCCAACGGAGGCGATATCGCACTGTCTTTGAGTCAAGAGCCTTCGCCGACGGACGAGCGGTTTGTGAGAGTGCACATCAGAGTAAAAGACACCGGTATCGGTATGACCCCCGAATTCCAGCAAAAGATTTTCGAGTCCTTCTCCCGCGAAGACAGTATGCGCGTGCATAAGACGGAAGGCTCCGGTCTCGGTATGGCAATTACGAAATATATCGTCGACGCAATGAAGGGAACGATAGAACTCCAAAGCGAGCTCGGCAAAGGAACGGAATTCCACATAACCGTAGACCTCGAAACGGCGAATGAGCTGGAAGAAGATATGATTCTGCCCGAATGGAAGATGCTTTTGGTCGACGACGATACGCAGCTTTGCGAAACCACCGCGGCTACGCTGAAAGAAATCGGAATCGACGCGGAATGGACGCAGACGGGCGAAGAAGCCGTCGATATGGTGTCAGACAGGCATAAAAAGGGGTGTGGTTACAATATAGTTCTTATGGACTGGAAACTGCCGGGTATCGACGGCATAGAAACCGCGCGCAGACTGCAATCCGTGCTAAAAGAGAATATTCCCATTCTGCTTATATCCGCATACGATTGGGGAGAGATAGAGAAAGACGCAAGAGAAGCGGGCATAAGCGGCTTTATAAGCAAACCGCTGTTCAAGTCCACGCTGTATTACGGACTTAAAAAGTTCATCGGCGGCGAAGAAAAGGATAAGAACGCCGTTATTGCCGAAATCAAGGGAGCAAAGATTCTGCTTGCGGAAGACAACGATTTGAACTGGGAAATCGCGGATACTCTGTTGACCGCGGACGGCTTTAAAGTGGAGCGCGCCGAAAACGGACGTGTTTGCGTCGATATGTTTGCAAAGTCCGAAATCGGAGAATACGACGCTATCTTGATGGATATCAGAATGCCGGTAATGACGGGTTATGAAGCGTCGGAAGAAATAAGAAAGCTCGACCGTGCCGATAAAGATATTCCCATAATCGCTATGACCGCCGACGCGTTCGACGAAGACATAAAGCATTGTCTTGCCTGCGGTATGAACGCGCACGTTTCCAAGCCTATAGATATCGACGTCGTCAAAGCCAAACTTGCGAAGTTTATCGTGAAAAAAGACAACAAGTAAACCGAAAGGACTTTTATGAAAAAAAACGACAAAAAGAGAAAACAGACCATTCTAATCGTCGACGATTCGGAAATCAACCGCTCTCTGCTTGCCGATATGCTGGGCAGTGATTTTACGATTCTGGAAGCGGAAGACGGAACGCAAGCCGTTGCCATAATGCAGCAGGAAGGAAGCGGTTTGGATTTGGTACTGCTGGATATAGTTATGCCCAAAATGGACGGGTTCGAAGTGCTTGCCGTTATGAACCGCAACGGCTGGATAAAAGATATTCCCGTCATAATGATATCTTCGGAAACGGCTTCGTCCTGTATAGAAAGGGCATACGAATTCGGCGTTACCGACTTCATCAACCGTCCGTTCGACGTGTGGATAGTGCGCAGGCGCGTTATGAATACGCTTATGCTGTCCGGAAAGCACAAGAAGTTGGTCGGAATGGTTACCGACCAGATTTTCGAACGGGAAAAAATGAGCAACCTTATGATAACGATACTCAGTCATATCGTGGAATTCCGAAACGGAGAAAGCGGTATGCACGTATTGCACATAAGGACTATTTCCGAACTGCTTTTGAAAAGTCTGGTATCGAAGACGGACAAATACAATCTAACCCCGTCCGATATTTCTTTGATAAGCACGGCGTCCGCCCTGCACGATATAGGTAAAATCGGCATACCCGACCATATTTTGAATAAGCCGGGCAAGTTCACGCCCGAAGAATACGAGATTATGAAGACGCATTCCGAGATAGGCGCGTCTATGCTCAATGACCTCGACTTTATAAAGGACGAAAAACTCGTCAAGTACGCACACGAGATTTGCCGTCATCACCACGAACGCTATGACGGAAACGGATATCCCGACAAACTCAAAGGGGAAGAAATACCCATATCCGCCCAAGTGGTTTCGCTTGCCGACGTGTATGACGCACTCACAAGCACGCGTGTTTACAAGCCGCCGTTCAAGCACGAAAAAGCGTTGGAAATGATTATGAACGGAGAGTGCGGACAGTTCAATCCGCTTCTGTTGGAGTGCATAAACGACGTCAAAGATAAACTCGTCGCGGAATTGCAGGTGAGCTCTCCCGGTAAAATAGCTTTCGGCGATATGCGCAAAGTTACCGACGAAATGCTGCAAAAGGACGAACTTTCGACTTCGGCAAGAACGTTGACTTTGCTGGAAACCGAAAGAATAAAGACGAGATTCTTTGCCGAACTGTCGCACGAAATACAGTTCGAATACGTCAGCGAGCCGCCTATGCTTATGATTTCCGATTTCGGCGAAAGAAAGCTCGGGCTGGACGAAATCACGATGAATCCGCTCGACGACGAAAAAGTCAAAAAGACATTCTCCGAAAAGACATTGAAAGCGTTTGCCGATATAATCCGCAAGACGACTCCGGAGAATTATACTTTCAATATGGAAATGCCTATGCCGCTCGGCGGCGAACAGCGTTGGACTCGGGTGTCGGGCAGAGCGTTGTTTTCGGGCGAGCCGCTGGTGCGCACGGGCTTTATAGGAAAGATAATCGATATAAGCAGCGAGAAAGCTGTTATCAACGAATTGCGGCATAAGGCGACGCACGACCCGTTGACGCTGTTATACAATAACGCTACGGCGAAAGAGCTCATAACGCGGCGATTGATAGAAAATCCGAAGCGGGATTATGTTATGTTATATCTCGACCTCGATTACTTCAAGACGATAAACGATACATACGGACACAATTTCGGAAACGACGTTTTGCGGCATATTTCGGATAAGCTCCGCGCCGCCTTGCGTAAGGATGATATAATCGCACGCGTGGGCGGAGACGAGTTTATAGCGTTTTTCGAATGTCATAAGACGCAGGACGCCACGATAAAGCGTATATTCGACAGTTTGATAGAACCGTTCAGAAATCTGCCCTTGTCGGTGAGTATCGGCGCGGCGCAGACGACGGACGGTGCAAGAGATTACGAGTCGCTGTATAACAATGCCGACAGGGCTATGTACGAAGCCAAGCGCGGCGGCAAGCAGGGCGTGCGTTATTACGACGCGACGGTGACGGAAGAATTCCCGACGGTGACGGTTATCGACGAACCGAATAAGAGCGAGAATGCGGCATTGAGTTTTCTTTCGATGAAAGAATTGACTGCTTTTCTGCGCGAGACGCGCAAGGTGCATAATTGCGTTCACGTGTTCGACGCGACGGCTATGACAAAGTTTGCGGCGGATAAAAACGGAGAGCTGGGCAAGACGGACGAGAACTGCGAGTTTTTCGGAGCGGGCAGAGACAGCGTCACAGAGCGCGCGCTTATGACGAAAGGGCGCGTTTGCGATATGGCTTTCCGCGGCGGAGATATTTACCAGTCCACGGCCTTGTACGTCGAGTGCGGCGGCAAGCCTTATGTCTTGGAAGTTGTAGAGCCGCTTAATACCGAAGTGCTTTCGGGGGTTTGCGATACGCCCGAAATAATAGCTATGATAGACAGGCGCGGCGGCAAACAGTATATGGACGTTTCCGCGAATGCATACAATAACAACTACTATGAAGAACAGTTGAAAAATCGGACGGACTTTTACAATGTCGCCGCCATTCGGTTGGACGTCGATAAGGAAAATTCCGAGCAGCGCATAAGCGAAGCCGCGGATACAATCTATTCCTGCGTCAGGGGAATAGACGCTCTTGTCAGAAGAAAGGAAAACGAATTCCTGCTTGTAATGAAAAACGTCGGAGAAGAGCGGTTCGATGACGTTATCAAGACAACGGAAGCCGCGTTGAAGAAGACGGGCGCGAAGGTTCGCGTAGGCAGCTGCCGCGCTCTCGGGAAGTTGGAAATTCTGGTGGAAAAAGCAGAAAAGAATATAGGCAAAAAAAGATAAAAGGAGAATCGTATTGTGACGTTACGCGAGTTTTATGAAAAAATAGGTGTAGACCCCACGAACGTGTTGCAGCGTTTCGGCGGCAGTGAAGCAATGCTCGGCAAATTCGTTAAGAAATTTCTTGCCGACGGAACTTTCGTTCAATTGACGGAAGCTATGGAAAAGAAGGATTGGGAAAATGTTTTCCGTGCCGCGCACACGCTTAAAGGCTTGAGCGGCAACTTCGACTTTCTGAAAGTATACGACCTTTCCGCTAAAATCGTAGAGCGCTACCGCGCAAACGATTTCGACGCCATACCGCCGCTTTTCGACGAGTTGAAAGCGCGCTATGACGAAACGGTCAAATATCTGACGGAGTTCTGTTCGGAGAATTAAACAAAAAAAACGGTCTTGCATTTCATCGTCTGCAAGACCGCTTTTGTTTACAGCTATTTTTTTATGTGATAGTCGAATACGTCGAGCGAACCGCAATTGCCTTTGTAAAGGTTGTTTTTTGCAGTTCCCATATACGCGCTTCCGTACAGGTCGAACAGGTTTGCCGTCAGTTTGACGTGAGGCAGTCTGCCGACTATTTTACCGTTTTCCACCAGATAGCAGAGCTGGCAGGGCATACCGACCGTGCCGTCGGGTGCGATGTCGCCGCCCGACGTGATTGCCACATAAATGAAGCTGTCGGCAATGTCGGTCACTTTGTCTGCCGTGTCGACGATGTGCAGACCTTCCGTTCCGTAAGAGGGGACGGAGTCGAAAGAATCGCTTGCCGCGCTTGCGGAGAGCGGCAGGTTGAAAAGGCTTGCACTGCGTTTATTGGAGAGCAGACCGCGGAATATACCGCCGTCTATAAGTTTATATCCGTTGTCGATTGTGCCTTCGGTATCGAAAAACGGAGCGTTCGACTTTTCGTCCGCGCGCTTTCTGTCCACGACAAGACTGAAAGTATCCGCAAAAAGTTTCTTGCCTATTTTGTTTGCGAATTTGCCTGCGCCGTTACAGCACGCCTCGGGAACAAGGTCTCCTATCGTTCTCGAAAAAACCGCGCCGCGGTCCAGCGCAATGGGTATCTTCTTTTCGGGGGCGGCGACTTCTTTTAAGAATGCGTCGGCGAGCATTTTACAGTCGGACACGATTGCGTCTTCGTCGTAAACAAAGCCGCCGTGACCGTAATAGAAGTCGTGGATGTTTGCGGAATTCTTGTCCTTGAATGCGATAGATACTTCGAGATTGTTACCCTTATATTTCAAATGCGAAGCCTTGGAGTTGGTATATTCTTTTTCGGTAAATTCCAGCTCTATTTTTCCCGACGCCGTAAAGCGCGGCGCGGCTTGCTCTATGCGCGCAAGTAGGGAAGACGAAACTTTGACTATCTCGTTCGACGGGAAAATCTTTTTTACGTCGTCGACTTCTTTTTTGTCCGTCGCCAAAGAACAGGGGTAGGGAACGCCGCGGTTCAAGGCTTCCGCCGCCTTGTTATAAAGTTCGTTTTCGTCGGTTTTGCCGATTTGTCCCGCAACGCCTATGTGCTGTCCGTCATAGGCTCTCAACGTGGTAAACGAAGTGACTACCTTGCGCAGAGAATCGGGCTTTCCCGCGCTTATATTGACGCTGTGGCTCTCTCTTTTTGTTATAATCTTTTCGGTTTCCATTTTTCTGTCTCCTTATTGCACGTCCATTTCGCTGACGCTTATATATGCGCCGCCCATTCCGACTTTAAGCGGGAACTGTTCCATTTTGCCGCAGTTTCCGCCGTCTATCTGCATATCTTCCGCTTTGGAAACGCCGTCGATTTTTCCCAGCGTTTCGAATACGTCGCCGCTTATGACGGCAATCTTGACGGGGCAAGTAATTCTGCCGTTCTCTATGCGGTATGCGACGTTGGGCGCGATTGTAAATCTGGACAGTCCCGAACCGTGCTTGCACGTTTTGATGAAGTAGCCGTAACGTATTTGCTTTACAAGGTCTTTAAACGAATCGTTGCCCTTGCCTTCTATGAGAGTGGTCGTCATTCGGACGATAGGCTCATAGTCGCAGTTGATTGCTCGGGCGTTGCCCGTGAGTTCTTCGTCTATGCTTGCCGCCGTTTTCGCGCTGTGCAGGCGCCCAGTGAGAATACCGTCTTTAATGAGATAGGTCTTTTTGGTCTTCGTGCCTTCGTCGTCATAGGGGGTATAGCCCGTACCGTATATGTCGCCCGTGTCGTAAATGGAGAGAATGTCCGCCGCGACTTTTTTGCCGATAGCCCATTCTTTCTTCATAGTTTCGTCGCCGAGCATAAAGTCGGCTTCCGATTTGTGCCCGAAAGATTCGTGCGCAAACACGCCGGCAACGGACGGAGCAAGCACGACGGGATAGCTGCCCGGTTCCACGGAACGCGCCGTCAAAAGGAATTTGTCCGATTCGTGCAAAAATTCTTCCAGCTCGGCTTTCGTTATTTTCAAATTCTCGAAACTGTCGGCGGATTTAATCAAGTGGTTGTCGAAAGTCTCTTTGCCGAATGCGAGCGAAACCTGTATTGCCGCCGTAACGTGCTGTGTATCGTAGGTTATGTCCGCACCGAGCGAGGAACGAAATTCATAGACGCTTCTGCGGTCGGAGTATACTGCCGCCGCAAGTTTGAGATACTCGTCGTCCTCGATGAACTTTTTGCGTTTTTCGATAAAGTCGCGCTTTTTGTCCAGCGGCACGTCTGCCACGTTGTTTTTCTCGTATTTTAAAAGTTTGTCGCGGTTCACTTCGAATTTTTTGATTATAGGGTCGTTCAAAATATCGGGATTCTGCGTCGCGCAGTCATAAAGCTTGTCCAGCTCCGACTGTATATTTTCGGGGTTGTCGGTGGAGCAGTAGTACCACATTTTTCCGTCGTAAACGCGTATAAACGCTTTGTCTATAACAGTGTCTTTGCACTCGGTAAGGTCATTGCCCATATAGCGCACGTTGGACGCATAGCGCACTTCGTGCCGCACGTCGGCATAAAAACCGTCTTTGAATTTCATACTCGGAAATCCTCCTTTTAATTCTTTCTATTATATAACGACGGGAAAAATATGTCAAGTCGAAACGGTTTACAGCCGTGTCGAAATATCGGGCGAATTGTATTGCCGCAAAAAAATCGCGGGTTTTTCCAAACATACGGCAATTCGCTTGCATTTTTTTCTCATTCACTATATAATAATTAAGTCCGTGGGCAATTAACTCAGCGGGAGAGTGCTTCCTTCACATGGAAGAAGTCAGGGGTTCGAATCCCTTATTGCCCACCAGCTCCAAACCTAAAACGAACCACGTTTTAGGTTTTTCTTTTATGAAATAAAAGAAAAAGTTGGCAATGTAGAAATAAGTATACGGGCAAAATATGGCGAGTACGTATGGGATATATTGTGTTCTTGTAGAGTAAAAATTATAATATCTCAATTTGGTGCTATAATGCTCGTCTTTTGATTGATTTTTCTTTGTTCTTATGATATACTGATTATGCCAAACAATTTTCATCCCCTTATTAAGGAGTAAAGGGTTATTTTTTATTTAATCATAAATCAATCTTTTCGCAATTTGTATTCGGTAAAAATGCAAATTCTTTTATGCGATAAGGTTGATTATTAACCCTTCCGTATGAAAATTGTTTGGCGACAGTTCGGAGTTTGCGTTTTTCGTGCGTTGGCTTCGGCTGGCGCACTTTTTTATTTTACGGAGTTACGGTATGGCGAAAAACGCGAGTTTGAGAAAAGCTGGCGGTGCAAAAAACGACGAGTTCTATACTCAATTAAGCGACATTGAAAACGAGATGTGTCATTATACCGATTACTTTATCGGCAAAACTATTCTTTGTAATTGCGATGATCCTTACGAGAGCAACTTTTTCTATTACTTTGCAACGCGTTTTAACGATTTAAAACTTAAAAAACTTATTTGCACAAGTTACGATAATTCTCCTATTGCCTATACGCAAATGTCGTTTTTGGATAAAGGAATAACTGTTCCGAATAAGAACCGAAAAGCATACAAAATAGAAATATGCGAAGTGGGCGATTATAACGGCGACGGCGTTACCGATGTGCGCGATATTGATTACTTACTTAAAAACAAAGAAAACACGTTTTCCGTGCTTGATGGCAACGGCGATTTTCGCTCCGACGAATGTATCGAATTATTAAAACAAGCGGATATAGTTATTACAAATCCGCCGTTTTCTTTATTCCGCGAATATGTGGCGCAACTCATAAAGCACGAGAAAAAGTTTATAATTATAGGCAATCAAAATGCTCTTACATATAAAGAGATATTTCCTCTCTTAATGCAAAATAGAATGTGGCTTGGTGTAAGCATACATAGCGGCGACAGAGAATTTCAAGTGCCGTATAGTTACCCACTTAATGCGACAAATTGCAGAATAGACAAAAATGGGAAAAAGTTTATTCGCGTTAAAGGCATACGTTGGTACACTAATTTAGACTATCCGCAAAGGCACGAGGATTTACAGCTATATAAAAAATACACGCCCGAAGAATATCCGAAATACGATAACTATGATGCAATCAATGTAAATAAAACCGCCGAAATTCCTTATGATTACGACGGATATATGGGCGTACCTATAACCTTTATGGATAAATACAATCCCGAACAGTTTGAAATAATTGACGGTATAGGGCGTTACAGTATATTACACAATGAAGAAACCAAAAAAGCGGGGAAATATTTATCAATGATAGACAGTAAAGCAATCTATTTCAGATACATAATCAAAAACAAAAAAGTCGAAGGAGTTCACAATGAAAATTGAACCTTTGAAAATCAGCGTAAGCGACATAGTGCAAGATTATGTCGATAATTCTGACAAGGAAGAAGGCATTTACGGTTATGGTGGTAAGTTAAACATACGCCCGAAATATCAGCGCAACTATGTGTACGACGATAAAAAGCGCAACGCCGTGATAGATACTGTTTCGCATAATTTTCCGCTCGGGATTATGTATTGGGTAAAAAACGACGACGGGACTTTCGAGATTTTAGACGGGCAACAGCGTACTATTTCCATTTGTGAATTTGTTCGTTTGGATAATCCGGCAAAAGGTTACTCTATGTCGAACTTATTCGGAAATCCGCACGCTCGCACATTCAGTCAGTTGTTACCTCACGAGAAAGAACGCATATTGAACTATCCACTACTCGTCTATGTATGCGACGGCGCGGACACCGACCGCTTGCGGTGGTTTGAAACTATCAATATCGCGGGCGAAAAATTGAGCGAGCAAGAAATTCGCAACGCGCAATACAGCGGCAGTTGGATAACCGACGCAAAGCGATATTTTTCCAAAAGCAACAATAATGTCGCGCAGGCATTGGCTACAAAGCCGCACCCTTTAATGTCTTTGCCGTCGAATAATAATTGGAACAGACAAGGCGGACTTGAAAAAGTCTTGCGATGGTACATAAACAACCTATCCGATACTAAACTGCTTGAAAAATATATGGCGGAAAACAAAGACCTAGAAAACGCTTTGTATTTGTGGGAGTATTTCAAAAGCGTTATAGAGTGGGTCAAAACTCTATTCCCCGTTTGGCGCAAAGGTATGGACAAGGTGGAATGGGGCATTTTGTATAACGCTTATCACGAAAATAATTATAATCTAAAAGAATTGCAAGACAAAGTAGCCGCGCTATATGCCGATGACGAGGTAGTAAACAAATCGGGCATATATGAATATGTGTTCGACAGAAAACTAAATCACTTGAATTTGCGACAATTTGAGGATTGGCAAAAAGCTACTGTATACGAAAAGCAAGGCGGTATTTGTCCTTTTTGCGTTGCCGAGCATAGAGAAAGAACGCACTACGAATTATGCAAAATGGACGCCGACCATATAACTCCGTGGATTGACGGCGGCAAAACCACCGTCGAAAACTGTCAAATGCTTTGCATAGAACATAATCGCGCCAAAGGCAGAAAATGAAAGTGGCTTTAGTTTTCTTGATTTACAATATTATTCTATCATTCTTTGCATAACAGAACGATTTATTATAGCCATATTATCACGACTTACATTTACAATACGTATTAAATTATTAAACTGTATAAATCCTACTGTATAAGTTTTCCTATAAATTCATCTGCAAAAGACGAGGCAATAATTCCTACATCTTTAAAATCCAATACAACAACTTGTTTATAGTCGGATTGCGTCATATAATTTTGTACTATTGTTCTCGCATTTGCTCCAGCAATGCGTGTTGCACAACCTAGGCTAAAATCAGAAATTAAAATATGTATTCGGTTTTTCTCATCTTCAAGGTTTTCCAAAGTAAGATTAGTGTATGCGTAATTCTCGCCAAATATATCCGAAAGAGCAATTTCATTGTTGCATAAAAATTGAAAATCTACCAATGTGCCGACAAAATATGGATTTCTTAAATTACCAATTTTATAAGTTTCTAGAAGTTGTTTCTCCATATCATTGTTTTGATTTATGGTTATACGAGCTCCGCTTGAAATTATGGTTAAGTGAGCCTCGATTATTATTTACAATTTTAGTCATACCCCACATTCCGTTTCCTTGTCCTATTTTAGGGTCACGAGTAGTGTTTTCTCTAATTGCGGTTTGAATAGCATCAAATGCCGTTCTTAACCTATACTTGCTACCCCTAAAAGATTGTAAAATACCGATGCCATTGTCATATATTGCCACTGAAATATGTGAATTATTTGTTGCTGTACACATAATATATCCAAATTGAGACTGTGAATGTTGAATAACGTTATCCATAATCTCATTTATAGTCCACTCAAAAGCCTCAACAACTCCCTTTGCGCATATTATAGTTTTATTAAGATTATCAACTAGACTAGAGACAATTTTATATACTTCTTCTGGGCTACTATATTTCCACGCTTTAAACATCGGCGATAGCAGTTCATAGGAATTTTTTTCAACGGTATATGGCAAATTTAAACCACAATGATGTAATTTTGAATCCTTATAAAAACGAACATTAACAATAAATCCGTTACACTTTAACCAATCAATTATTCCTGCAATAGGAAGAATATTTTCTGGGAAAGGCGTTTCATCTTTAAATTCTATGTTAATGTGTCTATCATTCTTGTCTTTCGATAGCCATCCATCCACTGTTTTCAAAAAGAATTGGAATGTGTTTTTTGTAAATTTGTTTATTTGTATGTTCATACAATTACTCCGCAGTTAGTTCAATATTTTTATTATAAACCAAGATAAATTATAAATCAAGACAATTATTTAAATATGCAATAAATATGTGCTAGATTCGATTAGTTTTCACTATTCCACCAATGGCGTTAAAACTTGAAGCCTAAACCTGCCGTGAAACATTCTTATTGAGAGATATAGAATAATCCGATAAACTCAAATGCGAAATGCACCTTTGCCGCATCTTTTTATATAGTTGATTTATATTGTGTTATATGTTATACTTAATAAAAATGCAGGAAGGGGCTATAAAGAAAATTGCCTGATGAAAGCAATAATAAATAAAGTCCATTCGGATATAAAGGAGATATTATGAAAATAGATTACAGCAAAACCATTGACGAATTGAAAGAGAACAATGAAATTTGCGAAGGCGAGAAGTTTGCGATTTGTCAATTCAAACCGGAAAGCGAGAGCAACGGTATTACGACAACCATAATCACTTCCAACGTCGACTATATTATGATTGCAAACCCCGATATGGTGCGGCTATTGCAAATCGACAGAAAAACAGGCGAATATCTGGATAGCTTTATTGTTTTCGAAAAAGAAAATCTTGTATTCGAAAAGAAAAATAAAAATTGGATTTGGGCGTCAAAGGGACTGTTCGGCGGACATTATATAGACATACGCGCCGATTATTTGGAAATGGATTTTCACCATATGTATACCTTGCCGAACAAAATCAACGGGTACGAGCAAAAAGAACAGTGTCTGGAACTTTTTGATTTTATTAAAGAAGTATACAACGCTCATCACGACGAACAAAAGAGAATATACAAACAATCGAAATAGCATTTATTTTAAAACCGATTTTCAGACAAGCCCGAAACGACCTACTGTTTCGGGCTTTGTCGGTTAAAAATGTGTTGTAGTTTTTTTTGGCGCTTGACGCGGCGGTTTATTTTTTAATGGCGTATATGCTTGAAAAGAAATGCGCTTTATAGTATAATGTATTTCGGTATTCTTCAGAAGCGGCGATATGACGCGTTTACGGAAGGTTACTTTAAATTAGTATAACTATATTCGATTCGGAGATATTATGGAAAAGAAACTTTTGATAGTCGAAGAAAGATGTCCGCAAAACCACGCTTGTCCTGCCGTGAAAGTTTGTCCCGTCGGGGCGCTTTCGCAGAATGATTTCGATGCTCCCGTGATAGACCACGGCAAATGCATAAAGTGCGGAAAGTGTTCGAATTTCTGCCCGAAAAAAGCATTGGTGCTGCAGTCTCTTTAATTTAAAAACGCTTATAATAACTCGGTATGCACGAATTTATAACTACACTGACAATGGTTGCGGTAATGCTGGCGTATGCCGTGCCCGGCTTTATTCTTATAAAAGTAAAAGCCGTTAAGGACGACAGTATATCGGCTTTTTCCAAGCTTTTGATGTACGTTTGCCAGCCTGTGCTGACGCTGTATTCTTTCAATAAGGCAAATTTCACCGTCGAGCTCGGCATAAATCTGTTAATATTTTTTGCCGTAATCACCGTCATTCAATTGGTATTCATCGGTGTGTTTTGTCTTATTTTCCGCAAGAAGTTCGATGACGTGAAATACAGAATAACCGCCGTGGCGACAACTTTGTCGAACTGCTCCTTTTTGGGCGTGCCGCTTTTGGAAGCGATATTTCCCGATTCGCCGAACGTGGCGGCATATTCTATGATGTACTTTCTTTCTATGAACGTACTCGGCTGGACGTTGATTTCGGCAATCATTACAAAGGATAAAAAGTATATCAGTATAAAGAAGATTTTGATAAATCCGGCGACCATATCGATAGCCGTATCTCTGCCGTTCTTTTTGACGGGGTTCAAGATAGGCGCGGAAAACGGAATGGTTCTCGAACAGATAGGCAATATGATAAACATACTCGGCAAAATGACTACGCCGCTCTGTATGCTTGTTATGGGTATGCGGCTTGCCACTATGAAATTCAAAAGCCTGTTTACAAATCCGCTGCAATATCTTGCCGTCGCGGTCAATCAGATTGTGTTTCCGTTGTGCGCGCTGGGGCTTTTGATGTTATTGCGCGTCGACCGCGAACTTATGTACTGTATGTATATAATGTGCGCCTGTCCCGTCGCGGCGGTAGTGCAGAACTATGCGGAAATACTCGGAGAAGGGCAGGATATCGCGGCGAATATGGTCCTTTTGGGAACGATTTCTTCGATAGTCACATTGCCGCTTTTGGCGTTTTTGCTGTGAGATTGTTTTTATAATTTTCGGGAGAATGTGTTTATGAACGGTATATTGTATTTCAGTTCTACGGGCAACAGCTTGTATATGGCGCAAAGACTGCGCGAACAGGTCGGCGGAGAAATACGCTATATCCCCAAATACGACGGGGACGGAAGCGAATTCGACGAATTGTTTTTGGTGACGCCGATATATTCCTACGGTATGCCTGCGCACGTTTATGACTTGCTGCCGCGGCTTGACAAAAGCAAGACGCTTACCGTAATTCAAAATTACGGCGGTATGGCTTGCGGCGCCGATTATTTATTATACCGTTATGCGACGAAATGCGGCTTGAGCGTTAAGGGCGTATATAAAATGAAAATGCCGGAAAATTTCACGCTTACTTTTACCGTGCCGAAGTTTTATTTGAACGCCGCTTTGAAAAAGGCGGATAAGCGCATTGACGATATTATACAAAAAATCAAGCGGGGTGAGAGCGCCGTCCCCAAAGAGCGCAAAACGAGAGAAGAAAAGTATTTGAAAAACAAATCCAACTGGCATTTGATAGGCAGGGGCTTTTCCGTGACCGACGATTGCACGCAGTGCGGAAAGTGCGTTTCGGTCTGTCCGTCCGACAATATCGAGTTTACAAACGGCAAAATAGTATTTCACGATAAATGCGTGGCGTGTTTGGGGTGCTATCACCGTTGCCCGAGTAAAGCGATAGTTTACGGCAAAAAGCGAAAGAAAGACCGATATGTCAATCCGAACGTGGACGAATCGCAAATAGGAAAAGATATTTGATTTATCAACGAAAATATGATATAATCAAAGTGATATCGGCAGGTTCGAAATAAATCGTAAAGGAGAAGATATGATATACAGACAATTTCAGGATATAAAACTGTCTGCCTTGGGCTTCGGCTGTATGCGGCTTCCGATTCGAAACGGCGTGTACAGCGACATTGACGAGCAGGCGGCGGCGGAAATGATAGAATATGCAATGAAAAGCGGAGTCAACTATTACGACACGGCGTGGGGCTATCACGACGGCAAGTCGGAGTCTGTTATGGGCAAACTGCTGTCGAAATACGACCGAGGCAGTTTCTATCTTGCGAGCAAGTTTCCCGGATACGATTTGTCCAATATGGGAAAGTCGGAGGAGATATTCAAAAAGCAGCTTGAAAAATGCAAAGTCGACTATTTTGATTTCTATCTCATTCACAACGTCTGCGAAATGAATATCGACGCATATCTGGACGAGAAGTACGGCACGCTGGAATATTTCAAGAAACAGAAAGCAAACGGAAGAATAAAACATCTCGGCTTTTCGGCACACGGCGATATGGACGTTATAAAGCGGTTTTTAAAAGTGTACGGCGATTATATGGAGTTCGGGCAGCTTCAAATCAACTATCTCGATTGGACGTTCCAAAACGGCAAGGAGAAGTATGAACTATTGTCCGAGCACAATATTCCCGTGTGGGTAATGGAGCCTTTGCGCGGCGGAAAGCTGGCTAAACTCGCGGACGACGACGAAAAGAAATTGAAAACTTTGCGCCCGAAAGAAAATACGCCTGCGTGGGCGTTCAGATTTTTGCAGGGCTTGCCGCAAGTGAAAATGATACTTTCGGGAATGTCGGATATGACGCAGGTCAAGGAAAACATAGCGACGTTTGCCAAAGACAAACCTTTATCGGAAGAAGAAAACGCGGCGCTTTTGGGTATTGCCGACGCTATGGTCAAGAAATCGTCTTTGCCGTGTACGGCGTGCAGATATTGCACAAGCCATTGTCCGAAAGGGCTTGCCATTCCGGAGCTTATCGGGCTTTACAACGAGCACCGTTTCACGGGCGGCGGCTTTATTGCGCCTATGGTGGTCGGAACGCTTGCCGACGATAAAAAGCCGAGCGCCTGCATAGGCTGCCGCAGTTGTGAAAAAGTGTGCCCCCAGCAGATAAAAATATCGGAGATGATGAAAGACTTTTCCGACAGACTTAAATAAGGAGTTACATAAATATGATTGATGCGGTTCTTTCAAGAAGAAATGCAGATTTAAAAACAAAAATTACGGTCAAATCGGCTGTGTCGGTCGGCATTGTCGCGCTTGCGGTTATCCTGCCGCAAATCGTACACGCACTGCTTGGCGCCGCAGGCGGCGCACAGTGGCTGCCGATGTATTTGCCTGTACTGCTCGGCGGTTGTCTGCTCGGCTGGCATTGGGGATTGGGAATAGGCGTTCTTTCGCCGATTGTCAGTTTTATCATAACTGCGGCTTTTGGGAATCCTATGCCCGTTGCGGCAAGACTGCCTTATATGATTGCCGAACTTGCAGTGTTTGCAACCGTCTCGGGACTGTTTTCAAAGAAGATATCGAAAAACGCTTTGTGGGCATTTTTAGCGGTTTTGACGGCGGCATTGGCAGGCAGGACGGTATTTCTTTTGCTGGCGGTTGCTTTCCAAAGCGTGTCGCCGCTGTCCGCTTATGCCGCTTGGGCGCAGGTTAAGACGGGATTGGTAGGGCTTTGCTTGCAAATGGTAATAGTGCCCATATCGGTAATCGCTTTGTCCTTGTTTATAAACGGAAAAAGGGTATAGGAAAGAGCCGATTGCTTTTGTAAATTAAATGAGAGCGTTTTTATAAAAGCGCGGTAATTTGCTTGCATTTTTTTCGGAATACTTATATAATAATAAAGCTTGGCGATTTTTCGTCGGCTTTGTTTGGGGATATAGCGCAGATGGTAGCGCGATACGTTCGCATCGTATAGGCCAGGGGTTCGAATCCCCTTATCTCCACCAATAGCGTGACTTTGCATACAATGTCGCGTCACAATTCTGCGGAAAGATAAGTTTCATTTTCGCGTTAATGGTGCGTATTTGCAATCGGCAAAACCGCCCGTACCGATATAAATATTTCGTCTTGAAATTATGCTGCTATGGCTCAGTAGGTAGAGCACGTCCTTGGTAAGGACGAGGTCCCGGGTCCGAGTCCCGGTAGCAGCTCCAAAGAAACCACCCGTAGCGGTGGTTTTTCTTTGGTTTGTCCTATATTCGGTCTTACATTCAAAGCAGTGTAAGCACGCTTTTTATTTTACTTTTTAGACTGATTGTTATATAATACTGAAAGATAAACAGTAATTTAGCGAGGTGTAAATGAAATTTGTCAGTACAATGCTTGTTGTGTCCGATATAGACAAAGCAGTTGATTTCTATAAAAATGTACTCGGCTTAGAAATTGTTGCGGATTTTGGAGCAAATAAGACTTTGACGGGCGGCGTAGCATTACAAACATTATCTTCATACAAAGATTTTATAGAAAAGCGAGATATAAATTTCGGCGGAAATAATTTTGAACTATATTTCGAAGAAGATAATTTCGATGATTTTATCGACAGACTAAAAGGGTTGGATATTAAATATATTCACAATGTCAAAGAACATTCTTGGGGGCAACGTGTAATTCGCTTTTATGACATTGATAAAAATGTTATAGAAGTCGGAGAAAATATGGTATCCGTATGCAAACGTTTTATTGACACGGGTATGACTGTCGAACAAGTTGCGAAACGTATGGACGTTCCCTTTGATTATGTTAAGCAGTGTATAGGAGATTATTCTAAATGAAAAACAGAATCGGATATTGCGGTCTTGATTGCGATAAATGCGATGCTTATATCGCTACCGTCAACAACGACGACGCGTTGAGGGCAAAAACGGCAAAACTGTGGAGCGAGCTTAACGGCGTGGAAATTTTACCCGAGATGATAAACTGCTATGGGTGCAAAGCGCAAGGGGCTAAAACATACTTTTGCGAGAATCTTTGCGCCGTTAGAAAATGTGCGTACCAAAAAGAATATGAAACTTGCGCCGATTGCGCTAATGTCGGAAATTGTAAGACTGTGGGCGAAATTTTTGCAAACAGTCCGGAAGCAACCGATAACCTTACAAATAGCAAGACTAAATAGCGATTTTATAGAGAATTTGACTATGGAAAACACGAAAAAAGAAGAACTCGAAAAATTAGTGGGCGTGGATAAGGTCGGTATTTTTTATGATATTGTCAATGAAATAACAAAGCTATACGATATGGAACAAGTATGGAATAACGGCGGCAAAAAATGGACTTATGAATATAAGTTCAGAAAAGGCGGAAAAACATTATGTGCGTTTTATTTTAAGGAAAATAAATTGGGTTTTATGATAATTTTCGGTAAAGACGAAAGAATGAGATTTGAAGAAATAAGAAGTGAACTTTCATCGGAAGTATCGGAAACCTACGACAATGCGGAAACATTTCACGATGGAAAATGGGTTATGTTTGATATAACAAATAATTCAATAACAGAAGATTTGAAGAAGTTACTATTTATAAAAAGAAAGCCGAATATAAAGTAATTCAAATTACAATTTAACAAGGAGTAACAAATGGAAAACAAAGCATTAGTCGTTATAGATATTCAAAACGATATAACGAAAAACTACAAAGAAGTAATCGGCAATATCAATTCTGCTATTGAATGGGCAGTTGCAAATAATATACCAGTCGTCTATATCAAGCACAATAACTTGTCGGCGGGTACACGAACATTCAAACCCGATACGCGTGGCGCGGAATTGGTAGCCGATATGAAAATCGTTTCCGACAATATATTTGTTAAAAGCAAAGGCAACGCGCTTACAAGCGAAGCATTTGCCCATTTTATAAGCAAAAACGAAATTAAAGAATTTTATATCGCAGGGGCAGACGCGGTTGCTTGCGTAAAATCGACTTGCTACAATATGGCAAAGAATGGCTATATTGTACACGTTCTATCCGATTGCATTACAAGTTATGATAAAAAGAAAATACCCGAAATGTTAGACTATTACAAGCGTAACGGTTGTAATATTGAAACGATAAACAAATAAATTACAATTTATCGGAGATAAAATGCAACCTAAAAATCTTTTAACTGTAAAAAATCGAAATGAATTGCGGGTTTGGCTTGCGGAAAATTATGATATAGAAAGCGAATGTTGGGTTATTGTAAAGCGCGGCAGACCGCAAAACGATAATACATTTTGGTATATAGACGCAGTTGAAGAAGCAATGTGTTACGGTTGGATAGACAGCACTACCAAAACGCTTGAAAACGGAATAACCGCTCAAAAATTAGCGCCACGAAAGAAAAAAAGTTTATGGTCGGAACTCAATAAAGAGCGTTGCAGACGGCTGGAAAAATTGGGGCTTATGACGGAAGCAGGACGCGCCGTTTTGCCCGATATGTCGGCAGACGGTTTTGTAATAGATAGCGAAATACTAACGGCGTTGAAAGCAGATAAAGCGGTATGGCAAAATTTTAATGATTTTCCGCCTTTATATCGACGGGTACGAATAGACACAATTCAAATAAAGAAAAAACAACCCGAGTTATTCAATAGTCGATTGCAAAAATTTATCGAGAACACAAGAAAGGGCATAATGTTTGGGGAATGGAACGATAACGGACGATTATTAAACTATTGACCGATTGCAATTTATAGTCAAATTATTTCACTGAAATCACTACTTACCGTTAAATTAAAAGGCGAAGAATTTTATATTCTTCGCCTTTTCAATCTTTTAATATTATTCGATAACAGCGTCGCATATCGCGCAGTAACGCGGATATTTCGGAATGATTTTTACGTTCACTTCCGCACCCGTGCACAAGCGCTTTGCAAGACGGTTGGACGCACGCAGAAAAGCTTGCGATTTTATCCCGTCGATTTCCACCGTATAGACTTTAATGAAGTATTTTTTCGCTCCGAAAAACAGAATGGGGAATTGTCCGCTCACGCTCGTTATTTTTCCGATACGGTCCTCTGCGTTTTTGCTTTTCATAACAATTCGGCTGTGCTTGGTCTGGAATCTTATGGACACTTCGATTGCTATTATAATCATAATAAACAGCGCGGCAACCGCCGCAACGCCGAGCTGCCACATATCGCGCGCCACCCAAAAGTATATTCCTATAAATACAAAGATTAGGACCGCCGCGAAAAAAGTAAACATCAAGCCTGTTTTTATACTTGAAAGTACCGTGGTTCTGCCTTCTTCGGCTTCCCAATCGGCGTGACCGTCTGCGCGAGCTATCCACGGAACCAGACAGGCAATGACAAATACGGCTCCGACGACGATTGCCAAGCCGACAGCCGCCTTTTTAAAATCGTCGCTGCCGAAGCCCGTAACGGCAAGATATCCGCCGCCGACGATGCCGCCTAAAAAAGCTACTGCGGCAATCAGTTTCAATATTATTCCGGACGTCTTTTCGTTCATAATATAATTATATCATAGGACGGCAAAAAAGGCAACAAAATTTTTTTGACGAACGCTTGACTTTCGGGGGGGGGGGTCTATGTTATACTTAAATACAAGGAAACATATTATAAACAAAAGGAGGACTAATGAACAAGAATTACGAAAAGTTCTTTACGGAGCAGGGACTTACTGTGACGAACGATAAGGCTTACGGCTTTTTGCAGGGATATGAAACAACTGTCCTATACGACAAAAACCAGATGGCTGTTTATCCTATTCGTATACATATTTCCTTTTATGCGACGGACGAACAAAAAAACCGTATCGGCAATGCTTTTAATGCCGCAAAGCTGAAGTTCTTCGGGTTCCAATTCACGCCGTACGGCGTGTTTATCGGGCTTAACGGTTGGACGAGCGGTTCCACGCTTAAACAACTGCCCGAGCGATTGGACCTATTTTACAAGACTATCAGAGAGAACGGCGGCTTGAATAAAGACTATTGCCCCGTATGCGCAAAGCAGATAGGCGGCGAGTTTACTGCGGCAAAAGCGGAAAGCGCGGACGGCGCGGAAGCGACTGCCGAAGTCGAACCTGCGGCTGTCGAAAAACCCGAAACGAAGTGCTGTAACGTCGACGGCTATATGATAACAATGGATATCGGTTGCGTCGACAAAATCAATACCATAATTGCGGAAGACAATAAGGCGTATGAGCAAGCCCCGAATAATTACTTAAAAGGTTTCTTGGGCGCGCTTGTCGGAAGCGTTGTCGGCGGCATAATGGCGGTGATATTGTATTTCATCGGCTTTATATCGGCTCTGTCGGCAGTTGTCGCAGTAGTGCTGGGCGCGTTCCTGTACCAGAAGTTCGGCGGCAAAAAGAACAAGATGATGATTGTAATCGTATCCGTCACTTCGCTTGTGGTTATGCTGCTATCGGTCTTGATTGTGTACCTGATTGCAACGGGCGTAGCAATAAGAAGCGAAGGGCTGGATATGGGCGTATTCGAAGCGTTTGCCATACTTATGGGCGAACAGGAATTTGCGGCTTTGTTCTGGCGCGATTTCGCAATGGTATTCCTGTTCTCGGCAATCGGTATCGGCATAGAAATCTTCACCTTGGCGCGGCAGATACGAAGAAAGAAAACTATCAACTAATGACGGTAAACAAAAAGGCAGGCGGTTAAACGACCTGTCTTTTTTCTTGCTGTTGACAATGACCGTAATTTATGGTAAAATATCATACAGTAAAAATCAAGGAGGGCAGAATAATGAAAATGTGCAATACGGAAGCGATGAAGAAAATCAAGGAGCTTGACGAGAAGAAGGCATTGCTTGTTTACACCGAAAACAACCGCAGTACCGTTTCCTATAAGGAAGGGGAGGAAAAGACGCCGTCGAAATACGACTATGAAAAGACGCGCAAGGAAATAGCCAAACTCGACAAGGAAGTGCGCAAGATTAAACACGCGCTCGCAATAGCCAATTGTTCCGTAAAACTCGAAGGTTTCGATATGACGATAGGCGAAGGGTTGGTATATCTTTCACAGCTCAACTCGGAATACAGACGGCTGGACAATCTGTCCAATCACGACAAGCTGTCGCGCCGCATAACGGCAAACGGCGTTATCGAATATACGGAATGTCTTTACGAACCGGAAGAAGTGGAGAAAGAACAGCAGGAAGTTTACGGAAAAATCTGCAAACTGCAAATAGCCATAGACAGGGCAAACTTGAATAATATTCTCGATATCTGAATTTTTCCCTCGTGCGTCTTTCGACTAACAGAGCATAGAATGCTATATTTTGAATAGGTTAATGCTACGGTTTATTGTCAAAGGACAGTTATAGATTATCTCTTATCCGTTATAAACATAGTTTACGGTTTATGTAACAAGTTGTTGTAGGAACGATTTTTATAAACCGAAAGACGGACGTAAAAACTTGAAAAGCGACTTGTCGTTTTTCGGCGTTGTGAAGTATAGGGTTATATCCGCGCATTTTTTTGACACACAAAAAGCAGCCGCTGTAATAACGGCTGCTTTCTTTATACCATAATAAGCGCTTGTTTTTTAATCACAAGTTAAGATTCAAATACGATTGAATTTTTGCTTTTAACCGTTCTAAAAACAATTCCGCAGGTTTGCCGAATACCTGATATCGTTTCCACGCAAAGGCAAGAGAAGTTTCGAGTCGGGGCTTCAAAGGGCGAAATGTCAGTTCGCTGTCGCCTGTGGTGTTTATGATTTTGTCAAGCCCGACAGCATATCCCAATCCTGATTTTACGAGCAGAGACGCATTGAAAATAAGATTATAAGTTGCGACGATATTCAAACTTTGCAAATCTTTTTTATACCATTCCGAAATTTCGTTTTTCTTTGTGGATTGCTTTGAAAGAATAAGCGGTAAATCGTGCAAATCTTTGGGAACTATAAACGTCTTTTCGGCAAGCGGACTGTCCTTTCGCATAAGCACGCCCCAAACGTCGGTTTGCGGTAAATTTACATAATCGAATTTGGATAAGTCCGTCGGCTTTACCAAAACGCCGAAGTCGATAAGTCCTTTATCGAGCATTTCGGAAACGGTTACGCTATCGCCGCTGAAAAAATCGAACTTAATATCGGGATATTCTTTTTGCAAATCCTTTGCGACTTGGGCGACTATCTCTACCGTATAAGATTCTCCGCTGCCTATAAACACCGTTCCGCCTATGTTTTCTTCGGACGAAAACAATTCGGATTCTGTTTTTTCGTACAGGGACAGTATTTCTTCCGCGCGTTTACGAAGCAGTATGCCTGTTTCGGTAAGCGTTATTTTTTTACCGCCGCGCACGAAAAGCGGTTTGCCGATTTCTTTTTCGAGATTTTGCATTTGACGGGACAGGCTCGGTTGTGCGATAAATAAAAATTCCGCCGCTTTACTTATGTTTTCTTCTCTTGCCACCGCAAGAAAGTATTTTAATTCTCTTAATTCCATAATTAAAATTATATCCAATCGAAGTATAGCTGTCAAGCATAGAGCGCTATACGATATAGGTATTTGACATAAATATGATGGCAACATTATAATAAAATCACAGGAGAACGGAAATGACGGAAAAAGAATTATCCGCTTTAATGCGGAACGGGACCGCTGTTATGGGCGGTTCAAATGAACACATCTGTATGCACAAAGTTTCGGAAGAAGCGAGAGAAATTACGATGCGACTCAACAACTCTTTTCATACGGCGGAAGAAATCAGAGAACTTTTTTCCGAACTCACAGGCAAAAAAGTTGACGATACGTTCTGTTTGTTTCCGCCGTTTCATTCGGACTACGGAAAAAACATAACCGTCGGGAGAAACGTATTTATCAATTCGGGCTGCTGCTTTCAAGACCAAGGCGGAATAGAAATCGGCGACGGAGTTTTAATCGGGCATCAGGTTGTAATAGCAACGCTCAATCACGATTTTGCGCCCGCACGCAGACAGAACTTACTTCCCGAAAAAGTTACGATAGGCAGCAATGTTTGGATAGGCGCGCACGCAACTATACTTCCGGGCGTAACGATAGGAGATAACGCAATAATCGGCGCAGGCGCAGTCGTAACCAAAGACGTACCGAAAAATGCGGTAGTAGCCGGTGTTCCTGCTAAAATCATAAAAACCATTAAGGAGAACGAATAAATGAAAGTCTTGCTATTCAACGGAAGCCCACAAACAAACGATTCGGCAAAAATACGTCTTGAATTTTGAAGTGCATACAAGAGGGCAAACAAAACGGAATACCTGCGCCGAAATCCGAAACTGCGGCGTGAACAAATTTTATCAGATAAAGGAGATTAAAAACTATGTTGGGAAACTTCACTTACTGCAACCCCACCAAACTCTACTTCGGTAAAGACGCATTGAACGGCTTAAACGAAGAACTGCCTAAATACGGCAAGAATATCTTGCTCGTTTATGGCGGCGGCTCTATCAAGAAAAACGGCATTTACGATAAAGTCGTGGAAATCTTAAAAGCAAACGGCAAAACCGTTTACGAAGACGCCGGCGTTATGCCTAACCCTACGACGGAAAAGCTGTACGAGGGCATAGAGCGCGCAAAAACGGCAAAAGCAGATTTGATACTTGCCGTCGGCGGCGGTTCGGTATGCGATTATGCAAAAGCACTTTCCGTGTCGGTAAACTGCAAAGAAAAAGACGTATGGGATAAATACTTTATACGCTTTGAAGAACCGGATTGCGAGATTGTTCCCGTTGGATGCGTTTTGACAATGGTCGGCACGGGTAGCGAAATGAACGGCGGCTCGGTGATTACCAACCACGCACAAAAACTTAAAATCGGACACGTTTTCGGCGAAAACGTATTCCCGAAATTTTCTTGTCTTAACCCCGAATACACCTATACTCTGCCGAAATATCAGATGATATCGGGCATTTACGATATTATGTCGCACATTCTCGAACAGTATTTTTCGGGTACGGACGACAACACAAGCGACTATATTATGGAAGGGCTTTTGCGCTCGCTCATTCACAGTGCGGACATTGCGGTAGAAAATCCCACCGACTACGAAGCAAGAAGCAACATTATGTGGACGGCAACCTGGGCGTTAAATACGCTTGTAGCGAAAGGAAAAACCACCGATTGGATGGTGCATATGCTTGGTCAAGCTGTTGCCGCCCATACCGACGCAACGCACGGAATGACGCTTGCTGCCGTTACAATGCCGTATTATAAATATATCTTGCCTTACGGTACGGCGAAGTTTGTACGTTATGCCGTAAACGTATGGAATGTAAATCCCAAAGGCAAAACCGAAAGTCAAATCGCTTACGAAGGCTTGTCGGCTATGGAAGCGTGGATGAAGAAAAGCGGACTTGTTATGAATATAACCGAACTCGGTGCAACCACAGATATGCTCGACGGTATGGTAAAGAGTACGCTTGTTATGGATGGCGGTTACAAGGTAATGAACGAAAGCGATATTCGCGCTGTTTTGAGTGCAAGTTTTTAATGTGAGGTAAATTATGAAAAAAGTAATTCCCGCTATTTCAACGCTCTTATTGTTCTTATTCGGCTTTACCGCTTGTGTAAATAACAATCCGAATAATACGCCGTCGGGCGTCGGTACGGGGGTAAATAATGTGTTGATTGCATATTTTTCTTGCACAAATACAACGGAAGGCATTGCGAATAGCATTGCAACCGAAACAAAAGGAACGCTTTATGAAATCGTCCCCGAAGTTCCTTATACGGCAGACGATTTGAAATATTACACAAACGGCAGAGCCGATAAAGAACAAGCCGATTCGTCTGCCCGTCCTGCAATATCGGGAAAAATAGACAATCTCGATAAATACGATATTATCTTTCTCGGTTATCCTATCTGGCACGGAGATGCACCGAAAATTATTTACACGTTCCTTGAAAGTTACGATTTCTCGGGTAAAATCATAATCCCGTTCTGCACTTCTCATTCAAGCGGAATCGGCAGTAGCGACACGAATTTACATAGTCTGGCCGCAAATGCCGATTGGAAAGGCGGCAAACGATTTTCAAGCGGCACAAGTCAATCTGAAATAAGTAATTGGGTAAAGGAATTTAATCTGAACGCTAATAAAATAAAAACAAAACTTAATATTACAATTGGTAGCAAAACGCTTACTGCAACCCTTGCAGACAATTCAAGCGCGCAAGCGCTTGCCGAACGTCTTAAAAATTCGCCCGTTACGGTCGAGATGCACGATTACGGCAATTTTGAAAAGGTCGGTGCACTTGGTTTTGATTTGCCGCGCAACGACGAGCAAATCACAACTTCTGCCGGTGATATTATTTTATATCAAGGCAATCAGATTACGATTTATTACGATATAAACAGTTGGAATTTTACAAGACTTGGAAAAATAGAAAATGTCACCAAAAGCGAATTGCTATCTGTTCTCGGACAAGGAAATGTAACCGTTACGTTTTCGCTTTCGACAAATAAATCAAGCGTTTCGGAATTTGATTTGGCAAGCGGTGTAAACGGATGCGCGCCTACCGTTAGGCTCAACAGCGGTTATGAAATGCCGATATTAGGTCTTGGCACATATTCCCTTATGGGGCAAACCTGCGTCAATTCCGTAAAATCTGCTTTATCGCAAGGCGTTCGGCTTATAGATACAGCCTATATGTACGGTAACGAGCGAGAAGTCGGGCAAGCAGTGAGAGAAAGCGGCATACCGCGCGAAGATATTTTCGTAATCACAAAGATATATCCCGGCTCGCAGTTCGCTAACCCCGAACAGGCAATACAAGATTCGCTTGATAAACTCGATATCGAATATATAGATATGATGCTGTTGCATCATCCCGGCGCAAACGACGTCAAGGCTTATAAGGCAATAGAAAAGTTTGTCGAACAGGGCAAAATACGCTCCATCGGGTTATCGAATTGGTATATCGAAGAAATCGACGACTTTATTGCACAAGTCAATATTATGCCTGCGCTTATTCAAAACGAAATACACCCGTACTATCAAGAAAAAGCCGTCGTGCCGTATATGCACAATCTCGGAATCGTAATGCAGGCTTGGTATCCGTTCGGCGGCAGAGGACATACGGGCGCAATGCTTTCCGATACGACTATCGTTGATATCGCAAACGCTCACAGTGTTTCCGCCGCACAGGTAATTTTGCGTTGGCACTTACAGCGCGGCGTGGTTGCAATTCCCGGCTCGTCTAATCCTGCGCACATTCTTGAAAATATCTCGGTATTCGATTTTGAACTTTCCGAAAATGAAATGAGCAGAATTGCCGCACTCGACAGAAACGAAAAGCACGATTGGTATTAAGTGTACAATATGAAAAGCGACAGAGCGCTTGAAACCAACGACTGCGCAAAAGCGCAAGGACTGTGTACATACGGCGGACATCGCTATCGGAAGCGCGTGGCTTATATACAATCCAAACAAATCAAAGAATAAAATCGGAGGATTAAAATGAAAATCAAGCAAACGGCAGGCAGAAATACTTTGGGCGAATTTGCACCTAAATTTGCCGCACTCAACGACGACGTTTTATTCGGCGAAGTTTGGTCGGGTGACGAGTTATCGCTTAAAATGCGTTCCGTCATAACGGTCGTAGCGCTTACGGCGCAGGGTATGACGGACAGTTCGCTCAAATATCATTTGCAGTCGGCAAAGAAAAACGGAATAACAAAAAGCGAGATTGCCGAAATTTTAACTCACGCCGCTTTCTATATGGGGTGGTCCAAGGCTTGGGCGGCGTTCTATATGGCGAAAGATGTTTGGGCGGATGAAAGCACGGCAGACAATGCGAAAGCCGAACACGCAAATAAAATGGTATTTCCGATAGGAGAGCCGAACACGGGATTTGCGAAATACTTTACCGGCAACAGCTATCTTTATCCCGTGTCGAAAGAGCAGGTCGGAATATTCAATGTTACGTTCGAGCCGAAATGCCGTAACAATTGGCATATTCATAAAGCCGAAAACGGCGGCGGTCAAATTCTCGTCTGCCTTGCAGGACGCGGTTTCTATCAGGAGTGGGGAAAGCCTGTGCAAAAATTACAGGCGGGCGACGTTGTGAATATTCCTGCGAATGTCAAGCATTGGCACGGAGCCGCGCCCGACAGTTGGTTTAGTCATCTTGCAATCGAAGTTCCTGCAAAGAACGGCGAAACAAAATGGCTTGAAGCCGTTGACGATAACGCTTACGGATTGTTATAGGGTTACGTTCAGATAACAAAATATCAATGTTTATTAGAAGAACATAGAGATAAGTCAAAATCAAAGATTCGCATAGAAAAAGGCACACGCTATGAAGCAAAGTGTGCTTCTTTTGCGTGTGCCAAAGTGGAGCGGAAGACGGGATTCGAACCCGCAACGTCCAGCTTGGGAAGCTGACGCTCTACCGTTGAGCCACTTCCGCATAAACAAGAATATTATACAATGCTTCGGCGCGGTTGTCAAGAATAAGCAGGATAAAACAAGAAACGCATAATGCGTGTAAATCGTTGATAATTGCGGCTTAAAGTGCTATAATAATGCGGTAAGGAGCGACTGGAAGAAAATATGTTAAAGCCAAAAATCAAAGTATTCGGAATGGGCGGCGGCGGTTGCGATATTGTGGACCGCCTGATAGGCGAGCAGTTTCCTTATGCGGAATACTATGCGGTCAATATTGATACGCAGCCTTTGACACGGTGTAAGAACTATTTTCACGTCTGGGATAAAAGTGCGGAAGGCGGCGGCGCTCTCGTAAACGAGCTGTACGGCGGTAAGGCAGTGGAAAGCCATTCCGATAAATTTGTAGACGCTCTTTATGAAACGGATTTATTGTTTATCGTTTCGGGAGTGGGTGATTGCGTGGGATACGGTATGTCCACCGTGCTTGCGCATATAGCCGAACAGTTGGATATTACGACAATGGCAATCGTTGCCGAGCCGTTCAAATTCGAAGGAGAAAAGCGGCGGCAAGAAACGCAAATGTGGTATAATAAACTTAAAGAGTATGCGGACGGCACGGTGGTTATACCGTCGGAAAAGGTCGCTTGCGTTTTGGGCGAAGGCTCCTATGCAAAAGCTATGGACTATATAAACGGCGTTGCGGTCGATATTATCAAGAACATATCCGACTACATAACCGCGCCGAAAGTATTAAATTTGGATTTGGGTGATATAAGAGAGTTTTTGAGCGGCAGCGGACAACTGTATTACGGAACAGGAAGCGGCAGCGGCGAAGACCGTCTCGAAAAAGCTGTCGGAACGGCTTTGAACAGTCCTATGCAAAATATCTCGCTTGACGGTGCCGATAGAGTTTTGATTTTTGTGGCGGGAAAGAATTTGGCTTTGGAGGATGTAAACTATATTGCCGAGCGTCTGCGCGGAGCAGTCTCGCCGTCTACCGATATAATTTTGGGCGCGGATATGGATGATTCCTATGGGGACACGATTAAAGTCTCCGTAATGGCTGCCTATGTTAAAACAGACGGGGAATAATGGGGTCAAATGCTTGACAATATCGGAAACGATAGGATATAATGGATAGGCTGGCTTTAGGGAGAGATGGCCGAGTGGTTGAAGGCACCGGTCTTGAAAACCGGCGTTTCGAAAGGGACCGGGGGTTCGAATCCCTCTCTCTCCGCCATAATATAACTTAATATATACAGAACCGTGGAGTGATACCCAAGTGGCTCAAGGGGCCTCCCTGCTAAGGAGGTAGTACGGGTTTATCTGTAGCGAGGGTTCAAATCCCTCTCACTCCGCCATAAGCACCCAATTTGAACCCAAGCGGTTGACAAAGGGTGCTTTTCAATTATACGACAAGGTAAAGGGAAATAGCGGCGTTATTTAAATGTTATTTTTTAACAAAAGTTTGCATTTAGGAGAACAAAAGGATGGCGAAAGTGAAAATACAATCGGTCGAACCCAATATTGCAGATTTGGCAAATGGCTGGCTTAAAGCTTACGGGCTTGATTATAAATTAGAGCAAGAATCTTTGAATATGGAAATAGACCAAGCTCTCAACGATTACGCTTCCAAAAACGGCGGCATTGGTGGCAACCGTCCGGATGCAAAGTTATTGTTACGAGATAAAAATCTGGTTTCATATCCTATTTTGATAGAATATAAGGGCTACAAAGACAAGCTCGTTAAGCGGGATAGCGACGGTCAAATTGCAAATAAAACGGCAAAGAATCTGCCCGATTATAAGAACATAAATTCCTATGCCGTAAACGGCGCGGTACATTATGCCAATGCCTTATTGCACTATACGAGTTATACCGAAATTATCGCTATCGGAATGACGGGCTATAAAAACGAGTATGGCAAACTGCAACACTCCATAGGCGTATATTTCGTCTCGAAAAGCAATTTCGGCATCGGGCAAATAGTTGACGATTACACTGATTTTTCTTTCCTTAAAAAAGAGAACTTCGACGAGTTTATCGAAAAAGTTAAACGGTTGTCGTTGTCGCAAGCAGAAATCGACAAACTGAAAGAACAGCGCGAGCGTGAAATCGATGCAAGTCTTGTTAAACTAAATAACGATATTTATCAAAGCGAAAAAGGACTCGGCGAAAACGACCGTGTTTATCTTGTTGCTGCATCTATTATCGCAACGCTCGGTATTTCGAACAAAGTTTCCGCGCTTGAAAAATCGGAATTGAAATCGTCAATCGAAGAGGGCAACCGCGACGGCGATATAATCTTACGCAAGATTAAAGCGTTTTTGAACGAGAAGAGTTTGCCGCAAGAAAAGAAAGATTTAATTATTCGCACACTTGCAAACACGCTCACTACCGATAATATCAACAAACCCGAAAACGGAGAAAGCCAATTAAAGCGCGTATTTACAAAAATCGTGGACGATTTGGGTATCTACTATAAAATCGGCTTAACAACTGACTTTACAGGTAAACTATTTAACGAAATGTATAATTGGCTAGGTTTCTCACAAGACAAACTGAATGATGTTGTATTGACGCCGTTTTACATATCCACGCTGTTGGCAAAACTTGCACGTGTAGACAAAGATTCGTATGTGTGGGACTTTGCAACGGGTTCTGCGGGACTTCTCGTTGCATCGATGAACGAAATGCTTATCGATGCGAAAAACAAAATCAAATCACCCGAGGAATTAGCGGTAAAATGTGCGGCAATAAAAGCGCAACAACTGCTTGGTTTGGAGATTCTGCCAAGCGTTTATATGCTTGCCATTCTTAATATGATTTTAATGGGCGACGGAAGTTCCAACATACTGAACAAAGATTCGCTGAAAGATTTTGACGGCAATTATGGTTTCGGCAATACAGACAAAAAGTTTCCCGCGACTGCGTTTGTGCTCAACCCTCCCTACTCGGCAGCGGGCAACGGAATGGTATTTGTAGAAAAAGCACTTTCTATGATGAACAAAGGTTACGCCGCGATTATCATACAAAACTCGGCAGGCTCGGGGAAGGCAGTCGAATATAATAAAAAGATTTTACTGCATAGTACATTGCTCGCGAGCATAAAAATGCCGATAGATTTGTTTGTGGGAAAATCGAGTGTACAAACAAATATATATGTTTTTAGAGTGGGAGAAGCGCATCAAAAAGATGATATTGTAAAATTTATCGATTTTTCCAACGACGGATATACAAGAACAAACCGTAAAAAAGCAAGTTGCAATCTTAAAGATACAAACAGAGCAAAAGAACGCTATGCCGAACTTGTTGATTTGGTACGTTTCGGGAAATCGAAACTAAATATATTTACCGAAAACGAATATTATGAAGGGCATATCGACCCTGAAAATGGTGCCGATTGGAATCAGACTGCACCGATAGACACAAAACCCACGCTTGATGATTTCAAAAAGACGGTAAGTGATTATCTTGCTTGGGAAGTTTCTTGCCTATTAAAAGGACAAAGCACGACGGAGGACGACCGCTTGGGAAAATAGATGCCTCACTTAACGAAAAATTGCAAAGCGTTGAGTGGGGCGAATATGAATATAACGATTTTTTTGAGCCTATCACGGTAGGTCGCAAACTTACAAAAGCGGACTTATCTGCAAACGGAGCTATTCCCGTATTTTCTTCCGAATCGGCGAACAATGGAATAATTGGCTATACTGATTATATACCTGACTATAAAGTTACTGAGCAAAATCCCGTGTTTGTCATTTTTGGAGATCATACAAGAAGTTTTAATATTACATATAAGAGTTTTTCGGTCGCGGACAATGTTAAAATATTAAGACCTAAATATATAAAAGATATAAAAGTATTATTATTTATACTGTCTGCTTGGAAAAGAAATATTCCTAATAAAGGATATGCTCGACATTGGAATATCGCAAAAAATATTAAAATCCCACTTCCTATAAAAGGCGGTCAAATAGACTTTGCGTTTATGGAAAACTTTGTAGCCGAGCTGGAAGCTCGGCGTATAGCCGAGCTGGAAGCTTACTTATCCGTTACAGGCTTAAAAGATTATACTTTGACAGATGAAGAGATAAAAATTCTTAATACTTTTAACTCATTTGAGTGGCAACCGTATAATCTTGAAAAATTATTTGGTAAATCTACTCGCGGCAAACGATTGAAAAGTGCCGATAGAATACAAGGAGATTTACCTTTCGTAACTGCCGGCGAAACTTATGAAGGTATTTCTGATTATATCGGAAATGAAGTGGAAATTTTCGAAAGCAATACAACCACTATTGATATGTTTGGCTCTGCAAAATATCGCAACTTCCGTTATGGTGCAGACGACCACGTTGCCGTGGTTCACACAGAACATCTGCCCGAACACGCGGCGATATTCGTCACAACCGCTATACATAAGTCATCGCATACGGGTAAATTCGATTATTCGCGAAATTTTTATGCAAAAGATGCCGATGAGTTGGATATTCTTCTTCCCACAAAAGACAGCAAACCCGATTATTCGGCTATGGATACTTTCATATCTGCCATTCAAAAACTTGTAATTAAAGATGTTGTGCTATATTCTGATAGAAAAATCAAAGCAACAAAAAATATAATCGGAGATATATTTAATCTTTATGGGAGTAGCCTGTGAAAAATAAAAATGTATCACTAATTGATATGATAAAATTAGTTGATAATGAAACATTGTCGGAGTGTTACATCCGATATATTTGCGGTATTGATGAAGAGCATCAATATAGACATCAAGAAATTTTAGACATTAAATGTTTGATAGAAAATGTTTCGGTAGAATCTGGAAATACGGATGATTTCATTTACGGATATATCGTTCCACAACTAAATAAAGAATTTGATTTGTTAAAAATAACGGAATCCGTATGCCTTAATATAGAACTTAAAAGAGAAAAAGTGTCTGATGAGAAGTTAAAGCGACAGCTGCTTCAAAATTTGCATTATTTAAAACTTGTCAACAAACAAGTACTTCGGTCTTTTATTTTTATTTCTTCTACAAAGTCGGTATATACATTAAACGATGAAAGCAATTTAATACGAGTTACGTTACAAGACTTATCAAACGCAATAAATACGGCTGGGGCAAGTGAATATATCGATCTTGACACAATTTTTAAGCCGGGCAATATTCTTGTATCGCCATTAAATTCTACAGATAGATTTTTAGAGGGAGATTATTTGTTGACGGAAAATCAGGAAAATATTAAAAAAGTTATTTTAGAGTATGTGTGCACTAATACGCAGGGTCGTTTTGCTGGAATTACCGGTGGTCCTGGCACGGGGAAAACATTGTTAATTTATGATATAGCAAGGGAATTATCTAATTCAAGAAAAGTACTTGTAGTACATAGTGGAATACTGTGTGAAGGTCATAATAATCTCAATGCTACACTAAAGAATATTAAAATTATATCAGCAAAAGAGCTGAAATTTCGCGAAATTAAGGATGTTGATATTGTAATTGTAGATGAAGCACACAGATTATATACCGAATCGTTAAATAAAATTGAAAGATGGGTAAAAAAGTCAAAAACAACTTGTATTTTTTCTTATGATGAAGGTCAGACATTATCGTCATCTGAAATAAGACGTCGTACAGCGGAAACGATAGACAATCTATGCGTCGAAAATATATATAAACTTACAAACAAAATTAGAACGAATAAGGAACTTGCGTTATTCATTGTATGTCTGTGTGATTTATCAAAATATCGAGAAGAATATTCTTTTCCGAATGTGACTATTGTTTATGAACCTGAAACAAAAAAAGCAATAAAAAGAGCAAAACAGTTTGAAAAACAAGGATATACCTACATATCTTTCACTCCTTCATTGTATAATCATCAATTAGATTATCAAAGGAGTCAGCATAATACACATAATGTTATAGGACAAGAATTCGAAGGCGTATGTATGATTTTGGATTATAACTGGGACTATCAAAATAACCGATTGATAGCCCAAGAACACCCTAATCCCGACTATTTATTTGAAAAGCTATTATATCAAGGATTGACAAGGGTGCGCAGTAAATTGGCACTGATAATTTGTTCAGAATCTGTTTTAACTAATATTCTTCTACTAATGAAAAAAAACTAAACCAACAAAATAATGATATTTTGATACTTTTCGAGCAGTTTTTTATATAAAGGGAATGTCAATATGCCTGATACGGAATTATTTGAAAAAGTTATCGACTGTAAGCTTGCGCAGGAAGAATTGAAAGCATTTCTTTCGCGACCCGAAACGGAATACGATTTGAATAATTCATTCGATAAGTATTTCAGTCTCGATAAAGTCAAGTATGCGCTCGGATTGTATTATTCGAAAAAAATAAACGACGAATACTTGTCCGATTGGGCAGGTGCATATTGTCGAATTATTATGGCTACCGATTGGAACAGCGACGAAGATATCACGCTGAAAGTCAATACCGAATATGAAATAGCCGATTGGCTGGAAGTTGTATCTTTTTTCGGCGAAGGCAAATCGAGAAGAAAAGACATACGGTATTTGAATAAGTTTTACGACTCATTAAATACGCTTTACGGTATTCGACAAAACAGCGATGATTGGATTGCCTATTATAAAACGGATAGCTCTTATACGATACCGCTCGATAAAGCGATTGTTTTATACATAAACGACAAAAACAAAAGTTATTTTATAACACAGGGCTTTTTAGATGATAAAATCAAGCAATCCGAGTATTATCTCGGCGAAAAGGACTTCGACTTAAAAACAAAGGAATTAAAAAAGTCGAAATACAAAAAGCTGAAAAATTCGTATTAGCACAAAATTAGGTTTGCAAAATATAGCAAATTTTTAATGAGATTTTACAGGAAGCGAAATTTTTTCGAAGGGACGATTTATGAAAAGAAATAAGATATTTTCAATAGCAATAATATCGATTGTTTTGATTGCGGGTTTGGGCTTGTGCGCGTGCAAAAAACCGAACGAGCAGCCTTCGACGGAAAGCTATATACAGCAATTGAATTATGAAGAAAGTACGGAAAGAATAAACAATCCGCATCAGGGCTTTTATCAACCCGTCTATGTCAGAATAACCGAGAAAGGCGTGGCGTATGACAAGAATATCATAAAGACGAATACGCAGCTCTTTCATCTGCGTATCGATATAAGCGCGTTTTCGGGAGCCGTCAACGGAACGGGGGATAAGGAGTTCACGCAGGCGGCGCTGAATGGACTTGACGAGTTTTTGGCATACATAAAGTCAAACGATAAAAACGCCGTCGTGCGGTTCGTTTATGACCCGGAGTTGAGCGGAAAGAAAGATAAAGAACCCGAATTGCAAATGATTCTGCGGCACATAGAGCAGGCGTGCGAAGTTATCGGCAATTACAAGAGCACCGTGACGGCAATCGAAACGGGGCTTATAGGACCGTGGGGAGAAATGCATTCCAGCGCCGTTGCCAATGCAAAGTATATAACGCCCATAGTAGACGCCTTGCTTTCCCATACGGAAGTCATTCCCGTGCTTGTCAGAACGCCGAAAATGATTTACGATTATCTCGGTATCACGCTCAAAGATATCGATAACTATTCGATAGACGCCAATCAAAAGGCTTATAGGCTGGGGCTTTACAATGACGGCTATCTCGGCTCAAATACCGATTTGGGCACTTATAACGACAGGGAGCGCGAGACGAAATTTTTGAGCAGACAAACCGCGCACCTGCCTTACGGCGGAGAAGTCGTAGAGCCGGAAAGCTCTTTGCATAACATTGAGAAATGTTTGCCCGAAATGAATCTGTTGAATTTGAGCTATCTGAATACCATATGGAACGGCAAAGTAATCGAAAAGTGGGAAAAGAGCTTTTATACAAGCGAGTGCGGAACGGATGAAAAGTATTACGGCAAAACCGCATTCGAATATATAGAAAATCATTTGGGATATCGATTTGTTTTGACGGAATCGGTTTTCCGATATTCGGAAAATTCGGATAAACTGCAAGTCGAACTCAAATTGAAAAATGTCGGCTTCGGCAACCTGAACAGGCAAAAACACGCGAAAATCATATTGACGGACAAAGACGGCGGCACTGTTTTTACGCAGACAGTTCGGGACTTTTCGGGCGCAGACAGATTCGACTGCTCGTTGGATTTGAACCTGCCGAGCGGAAATTACGAAGTGTATTTGTGCCTTTACGAAGACGAAGCGGAAAGCGGACCGCTGTATTGCCTGCAATTCGCAAACGACGGTTTATGGAATAAAGAACTGAAAGCAAACAAGATAGGAAGCGTGCAAATCGGTGAAAGCCAGTTGTAGGACAGCTGAATAATGAGAGAAAACAAGCTTAAACCGAGAAACCGTATTGCGGAAACAAACGGTACACATAAGAATACAAAGGATAAAAGACCTGCGATAATTCTGCTGTCGATAGCCCTTGCATTGTTTCTTACCTGCATCGGTCTTTTTGTATGGAATATTATAAAAATGCGTAGCTATGAGTCCGATTACATAAAAATGTACGGCAAAGTAGTCGACGTTGAATCGCGCATAGTAGGCGAATACCATGACACATATTATTTTTTGGTTATAGCTTATACGTACGAAGGAACGGAATATACATTTATGGATAACGTGGGGCGTAAAGAATTCGGGTATGATGACATTGGAAAGCGTGCGCAGATTTATGTAAATCCGCAGCACCCTAATCAGGCGATAATGGTAATGTCATCGGGCTCTACTTCGATTGGTTATTCCGGCTGTTTTTGCTTCTTTTGTATTTGCTATGCGTTGGGTATGAATTTTTTGTTGGGCGTGATAGGAACGTCTTTTGTAAAGCGCCTGTGTTTCGTGTGGGGAATGGAAATATTTCTCGGCATTGCGTTATTCCTATTGCCTTGGATTGGATTTCCCAATAGCGGCTTCGGCGAAGTTTTTTCCCGTATCGACGGGTCGGTCGGCATAATCGTCGTATGCGGTCTGGTGTTCTTGGCTATGTGTGCCGACGGCGCAATTATGCATTATGCGCGTTCCTATGGGCGCAGGCATTAAAAAATATTTATAAATATTTTAATAGTTGTATTTCGCTTGCGGTCAGGCGAATTCCATTGAAACCCGAAACGAATTGCCGTTTCGGGTTTTACTTGGCGGAGCGTAACAAAAAAATACGCACACCGATAGAAGTGTGCGTATACGTCTTGTGCGGTGGACTTGCCGATTGCAAATACGCACCCTTTACGCGGAAATAAAAATTCGACTTTCCGCAGAGTTGTGACGCGGCATTGTCTGCGACGTCACGTTGCTGGTGGAGAAGTAGTAACCTAAAACGAATAATTTATAGAATTAGTTGATTGGAAATAAAATGCTGCGTTTTATCACTGTTTTTCAGAATTATGTTTGCAAGTTCTTTCGGATATAGAGTGATGCTTTTCAGCTTGTTTAATGGAACCCAACAAAAATCCAAATTTACCATTTTATTATCAAACTCCATATTTTACCTATACAAAATGTATTTGTTTTCCACAAAGGTTTTATTTAATCTTTTTGCAAAGTATTCTCCTTGCGAAAAATATGTAAAACCGTTTTTTTCTATGACGCGTTTTGATTGATTGTTTTCTATAAAATGTCCTGCGGTTACGGCATCCAAATCAAGCGCCGTAAAGCAATATTTTATTACGGCATTAACCGCTTCGGGCATAAGTCCTTGTCCCCAATATGCTTTTGACAATACATAGCCGATTTCTTTTGTTTTAAGATTACGTAATTTTTGTTCGTTATTTGCCCAAGAATAATGTAACCCCAGCGAACCAATTACTTTTCTATTATTTTTCAATTCTAACGCAAATATATTTTTATCAGATATAAAAGTTTGCAAAATATTTTTCGATTCTTCTATCGACTCGTGATGTTTCCACCCTGCCATTTCACCAACGCCGTCAATCGACGCATATTCATAAAAATCATTTAGGTCGGTTTCTCTCCACGAACGAAGTAATAGGCGCGGAGTGTCTATTATTACATTTGAAATGTCAATTTGAATATCCATAACTTTTCTCCATTCAATTTCAATAATTATAACATATAGCAAAAAGCTTTTCAAGCATATGGCATAAGAAAAACATAAAAGGCACTGTGGCGGGTGCTTGATAAAACGAGCGTGCCGTTTCACGCCAAAGTCAAGCACTCGCCACACGACCAAACACAACCCACAAAAGAACAACCGTATACGCCCACAAAAGGGCGGCAACTAAAATACGGCGGCACGCGCGAGGTTACGTTTGTGTCCACCGTATTTCTTTACGTTGCTGTCTGTGTTTTGCTAAACCGTTTTTAATTTCTATAAAAGAAAAAGCCTAAAACGCGGTTCGTTTTAGGTTTTGACTGGTGGAAGTGGGGGGAATCGAACCCCCTTCCGAAACGGGTTTGCGAACAAACTTCTACACGCTTATCGGATTGCTTGATATTTGCATTGTCTCGGCGCAATGCCGCAAGGCACGAGACGCGCAAAGAACGGATTTAATCTCGAAGTCGGAGCCGTTCGCTCTTTCTTCGGTTGCCGACTATAATGACACCGCTTGCTTTGTCCGTCGGTCGGCAAAGGGCGGCGACAGCTTGTTAGTTAAGCTGCGAACGCAAGCGCGGGAGCGCTTGCAGTTTTTTCTGTTTTAGCGTTTATTTTTTTTGCGTTTTCAAGGCAGCCGACCCTGCCGCGTGCTATTCGAACGATTCCCGTCCCGTCGAAACCTGTACACCCCCAAGAATTAAGTCTGTATATTATACTATGCCTACCGAGATTTTGTCAATTGCTTTTTTGAAAAAATCTTTTACATATAAGTCGTTTCGAGCAATCGAGTATTATGCCATAACCTGCGTCATAAATAATATACTAATACCAATACACTTAAAAGGCGCTGTCGGTTTAAAATTAGTATACTAACAGCAGGTGATTATGGACGTTATATCGGGCTTTAAAGATACTTTCAACGAGTTGCTGAAAGAGAGCGACAAAACCATTAAGCAAGTGAGCATAGAGCTTAATACGTCGCCGTTTGTCGTGCTGAAATGGAAGCACAAACTGACCGACGTTAAGCTTAAAAGTCTGATAAAGCTTGCCGATTATTTCGACTGCTCCGTGGAGTTTCTGTGCGGCAAGACCAAACGGCAGAAAGATTTCGAGCCGAGACGGTGTCCGCCTTTCGGCGAAAGAATGGTTAAGGTATTGAAAGAAAAGGGCTGTTCCACATACAGACTGTTTAAAGATACGGCTATCAAGCCCGCGCAGTACCACCATTGGAGAAAGGGAACCGAACCGCTGTTGTCCAGTTTGGAAACGGTTGCCGAATATCTCGGTGTGACGTTAGATTATTTAATAGGCAGAGACCCCGAAACAATATAGGGAAAGTGACATTGGTGTGACAAAAGAAAAATTCAACGACTGTCTGTCTGCGATAAGGGACGGGCATAAGGGTGCGGCGGAAGCGATTTATAGTGAGTATTACGAAAAGTTCAAGTATACCGCACTCTCTATTTTGCGTGACCCGTTTAAAGCGGAAGACGCGGCATCCAATGCTATTTTGCAAATTTTCGACGGTGCGATTAAAGGTCGCATTACATATGTCGAATATCCGAACACATATATGTATAAGACAATTCGCAACGAAGCGTTGGATATTTTAGACAGCGACGCAAAGACTGTTCCTTTGGATAGCATTTCCGAGATTGCGTTTTGTACGGAGGACAAGTTTGTAAACAAGATGATTGTAAGAGACGCGATTTCCAAACTGCCGCCCGACTATTTCAAGATTGCCGAAATGTTTTATATTTACAGATTCAAAATCAAGCAAATAGCCGCCGAGACAAATACGCCCGAAGGCACCGTCAAATGGAAATTGAGCGAGATAAGAAAAGCCTTACATAAAAAATTGCGAGAAAAATAAAAAAAGTTCCAACCTTTTGGCGCGATAGAGCGTCTAATAAGTAGTAAATACTTTAAGGAGGACTTTTTATGAAGAAGATACTGTGTTTGGCTATGTGCCTGATGAGCGCGCTTTATGCGTCAAGCGGATTCGTTTTTGCGGCACAGGCAGAGGAAAACCGTTACGCGCTCGACTTTAAGGGCGGCGGTATGGTGGAGCAAACAGAGCGTAATGTGTATTACTCCGAGCGTACTATCAATCAGTATGAAAATCCGTATGAGGCGCCGACATACGGTTCCACAAGGTCTAATGCCTGCGCCGTGGACGTGGGCGGAAACGCGCTTGTATATTACGACATCAAGTATGACGATTTGGTGCCCGATTATAAACACAAGTACTTTTTGGGCGGCTTTCATTACGGACCTCAAAATGAAGGCGTGGACAATATGTTTTCCGCCTTGTACGACCTTATGGGAACGGACTCCCGAGGAACGTCGGTGCAGGGCTTTAAGGACGGATTGCAGCAATATACGAAGTCCAAAGGGTATACAATGCAAATTACTCCTGCGACGGGAAATTTTCATAATATAAATATGGACTTTCTGAAAGCGCAGTTGGAGCAGGAAAAAATGGCGGCAATATTCTTGGACGGATTTTCCATAACGTCTTTCGGCGGTATAAAGGATAAAGACGGTTATGACGCCATAACGCACTATATATACGACGGCTTGCACGTTATGTTGGTATATGGATACTTGGAAGTGTTCTATTATGACGCATCGCAAAACCTTGTTCAAAAGGACACATATCTGTATGCGTCCACGGGATATATAAGCGTATCGCTGGCGTGGGTGAATATAGACAGATATTGCACGGTGGACGATATTTACATATTAGAGGTAGTTTGACGGTAAATGAGCAAAGACAGTGAAATCAGAAAGGCAATAGAGAAAGAGTTCAAGCCGAAAAAGTCTTTCGACGAGTTCTGCGGAGAACACAACCTTGTGTTTAAAGAAGAACAGCCGAAACGAAAGACATTTTCGTTTGAATGGATAAAAGCCATTTTGGCTTCTGCTGTTTGCGTTGCGGCTATTGTTTTGATGCTTATTCCGTTTGCAAACAGTATTCCGGTTGTTCCGCCGATAAAGTATTACGGTGAAGACGAAGTGAATGTTGTAAACGTATCATATATTAAACTTATGGAAGACGGTATACTGCCGCAAAGTTTTGAAGATATAGAATTATATAACCGTATAGTGCAAATACAGGCGCAAGAAGATAACGATTTAATTTTAGGCTATTTGTTGGAAAATGTGGTTTTATACAATGAAGATGTGCCTGTTGTCTTTGAGTTGGATATGGTTGTGCGTAGCTATAAGGGATATTTGTTTGCGCAAATAGATAGCTTTGATAATTTGAAACTTGCCTACAAAGAAATGTATGAATATGACATTTCAAATGAAATGAAAAAAAAGGAAGCATATATAAAATTTGCGAAAAACGATTTCGAATATTTTATTACACTAAAAGAGTATAAGAGTTTGACCGAGATAAATAAGGACAATGTGGAGTTATTTTTGGAGCATTTAATATAATTACTTTCGACATAGCCTTTATCTCACGGGAAAAATAAGGAGATACGATTGTGAATATTTTCAAACAGAAATAGCGCTGTGTAAGAGAGAGGCTTAAAATTTTCGGCAAAAAGTATAGGGGTGTTTTGCCGAGTACGCGCGATTGCGCCGACTTTTGGACGGAAGAATTACATAAGGCGGAAAGAGACAGTTGGGACTATGTTTGCTTGGCATATCTTACAAACTTTTGCAGTGACGAAGAAAGAGAGTTTGTCGACGCGGTATTCTTTCAGGAACAGAATACGGTTGCGGTGGGCGAGCGTTTCTATATGAGCGAACGGCTGTGCTATTTTTGGAGCGAAACGATTTTAAAAGATATAATCGCTTTGGCGGCGGAGTGCGGACTTATATCGTTCGATATGGACGGAGAAATGAGAGAGGTCGCAAGCACGCTGGCTTTTGGGATAGACGACGGCGTATGGGAAGAAATAGAAACGCTTGTGTCGAAAGCGGCGGCAGGCAAGCATAAGAATTTGCGCAGGGACGTGGAAGCAATGGCGGCGGTCGTTTACACCGATATGCCCTGGCGCGATTTGCCCGAAAAGTACGGACCGTGGAAGACCGTTTATAACAAATACAGTAAGTGGGTCAAAACGGGGTTATGGAAGCGAATAGACGCATTACTGAAAAATAATACGAAAACATAACGGCTCATAAATGCAAGAAAATTCGATATCCTTTCGTCCTTTCGGGACAACTGTTGCGCGCTGTCCCGATTTTCGGGTGTATAATGTAGATTATTGTCGAAAAGTTTTAAGGAGATAGGAAAATGGACGAAAGAGATAAGAAACGGCTGCAAAAGGGAACACGGAAACAGTCTGTCCCGAAAGTGCGCGAAGATACGGAAATCGGTATACGCATAACCGCACCGCCGCACAGAACGGAGTATGTCGACGGAGAGCGCTTTGTCAAAACGGGTATGAGAGTGGAAGTAATGTTTGTGTCGGGCAAAAGCAGAGAAATTCTCGATTACGTTTACAAGCCCTGCGGCGCATTATGCACGAAGGACAAGTCTATCGAGATATGTTATTTGGGGCACACGGCAAAACAAAAAATCACGGTAAGGGAATACCGCGGTTTTTATGACGATATGTATGATTTTTCGGAAGACCCCGACGAGGAAGACGCCGCCGAGCTTTACGACGGTATTCCCAAAACAATGGGCATTTACGTTTGTCATCCGCCGAAGAAAAAGACGTACTTCGAGGGCGAGTGCTTCGACCCGAACGGGATGCAGGTGATGACCTATCTGTCGCGCGGTATGCCGGGCAGGCTTATAGACGATTTCGACTTTTATCCGAAAGAGCCGTTGACGGCAAACATAAGGCAAATCGAAATACGCTACGGCGAATTTACGGACTATGTTGTGATAACGGTCATTCCGCGCGAATGTGAAGAATGACGAGGAGCGATTATTTGTCCGACAGGTCGGCAATCAACATTCGTATATGAGCGGCTTGTTTGTCGCTCAATCCGTCTAAACTGACGGTGTTTTCCGCAGTTAAATCGAGCAGGCTGTCGGTGGACACGTTGAAGCGCTTGGCAAGTTTTATCAGCATTTCAATCGACGGCTGTACGTTGTCGTTTTCCCAATTGGACACGCATTGTTTACTGACGCCGAGTTCCTGCGCCAATTCAACCTGACTTAAATTATGTGAAGTCCTCAAAATTCTGATATTTTCGTTTAACATATAAGTCAAACTCCGAACAATTATTACTATACTATTATATTAGAATACTTGACAATATTAAAATACTATTGTATTTTAATATTGTACTGCGGCAAAACTTTTTATGCCGCGGCTGCAATCGGCAAGGGGAGAAATAAGCTTATGAAATCCAAAAGCGTCTGCCGCAAAATCGAGCGTGCGGTAAAGAAATATCCGATAAAATTCGAGTGCGAAGACGTCGGAATATTCGTCAACTGCGTGGCAGAGACAAAGGGCGGTTTTCTGCTCGGACTATTGTATGATTTTTGCAATAGCGGCGATTTTGTCAATATCACGTTCGAGTTCGACACCGACGGTATGGACGACACGTCAAAGCTGTCCGAGCTATCCGAAGAATTCAACCGAAAGGCGCGATACTCGGCTTTCGAGAATGCGTTTCCGCGCGAAATTTACGGCGGCGGTCATATCGAAGCAAAAGGCGGAGTGGCAAAGACGGTTAAGAAAATCTTGGACGAAGTGCTGGGGGACAGCGAGCCTGCGAAGATTATCAAAAAGATGATGAAAATTGCGGAGCAGAGCAAGATGGCGTGATAAACCTATATTAGACAAAAGGAAGCGTTTTATGCGCTTCTTTATTTTTTTACCGAATACGACTTTTTTCGTTATCCGAGAGCATATAATTTGTTGTAAAATAGTACAACCCCCTATGTATACGATTGGGCGGTGCGGAGGTCGGTTTATGATTGCGGACAATCTTTCGGGCAGAGAACTCAATGCGTGGAGCGGCGCGTCGTTTGCGTGCTCCTGCGGAAAGCGGCACGAACTTAATACGCAGTTTTACATAGGCGAAGGCGCGGAAGACAATATCGTTTCCGCCGCCGCGGCTTTGGCGCCGCCCTGCTGCGGAGTGCTGCTCTTGAAAGGGACAGGCTTCGACGTGTCCGATTTGAACCGAACTCTGCGGCGCGGCGGATATAAGGTGTGCGAGCGTGAAATCGCAGACGACGCCGATTTTTCCGTGCTCGAAGACTTAAACCCTGCAGACGACATAAGGGCGGTCATAGGGGTTGGCGGCGGTTACATTGCCGATTGCGCGAAGTACGTTGCCGCCTATGCAGGGATTGCCTGCGGCATAGTCGTAAGAGCACATTCTTCGCCGTCCTTTCTCGTGCCGAGTTCTGCGCTTTCGGAGCGCGGTCTGCCGCGGCTTTATAAGACGGTTACGCCGCGGCTTTTGGTGTGCGACCCGAGCAAACTGCCCGAAAGCTGTGAATACAACGCCGCCGCATTCGGCGCGATAGTGTCGCGGCTGGTTGCGCTTTTCGACTGGAAGTTTGCTTCGCTCGTGCGTGCGGAACCGATATGCAAAGAGATATACGACGCCGCGCTCGGGGAGATAGATACCGTTTTAAGCCGTTTGCGCGCCTGTTCCAAACACGACGTATTTGTTCGGCGGATACTTTTGGAAAGCGGATTGCGGCTGTCCGCGCTTGCCGCAATGAGCGGTTCTTCGCGGCTTTACAGCGGCGGCGACACTGCCTGCACGCTGGCATTGCAGGTGCTTCGTAAGCACGAAAAAAACGACCTGCGTTTACAGGGCGAGAACGAATTTCTGTTTTCGCTTATTCTGACGAAGATATATCCCGAGCTGTTTGCGGCGCGCAAGCACGCGATATTTTTTCCGCCGCCCGACAATAATCTGCGTTTGGAAAAAATGAAAGAATACTTCGGCGCGGACGAATCGGCGGTTGCTCCCGTGCTGTCGCCGTATATAGACGCCGACTCTTTGAAGCTGTACGATTACAGGATAGGGGAGTATGAGGACGAGCTCAAAGCCGAGCTTGCCGTGCTGAATACGAGAATAAACGGCGCGTACAAGATTTTCCGCAGGCTGTACAGCGACGACGGGTATTTTCTGAAAAGCTATCTCGACGTATCGGAAGCCAAGCTATGCGTTGCGCTCGCGCCCGAAATGCGGAGCAAGTACACCGCGCTGACCCATATGAAAAATATGGGCTTGACGGACGGCTATCTTATATAACGGTTTTTTTTAATCTGTTTCTAATGTTCGTATAATAAACCTTTTAAGTGTTCGCTGTAAAATGAGCGTGTAGAGTGAAAAAAGCTCTGCGCGCTCATATTCCGTATACGTCGCCGAAAATGTTTCGGCTGCGCATCTCGGCGGAATATTTCTCCCGACAGCAGGCTTTCAAGGCGTCCGAAATTCGGCGGGCAAGGTTGTATACCAATCCCAGCCGCACGCAGGACAGGGCTTTTGCGGATTTGGCGCATACGGTCGCGGTGACGGATATGTCCCCGACTTCGGGCAGGTTCTTGCCCATAGCCTCTCCCGCTTTGAGTCCGCCGGCAAAAACGCGGATACTGCCTATGTCGGACGGCGCGCCCACCGCACTGTCCACCGCGACAATCTGGCGGTCGGGATGATTGAGACGTATCTGCCGTTCGGTCGCGACAAGGTTCAAAGCCGTTACGGGCTGCGAAAGGTCTCCGTAAACGGGAGCGGAAGTCTGCAAAAGCTGTCCGATAATCGGACCCAGACTGTCGCCCGTGACGCGGTCGGAACCTATGCAAAGGAATACGGGCGGCGTGAAAAGCAGACGGGAAAGCTCGTCTTTGATGCGATCTGCGGAATTAAAATCATCGATAAATATTTTTAACATCGGTTGAGATTATGGACTTGCGTCAATAATAGTATACATCGTTTTCCAAGGAGGATTTCCAAAATGTCAATTGCGGATATCGTAATCATAGCATTAGTAGCATTGTTTGCGCTGATAGGGTTGTGGAAAGGGTTTTTCAAAACGCTCATTTCCTTTTTCGGTTGGTTTGTTTCCATTCTGATTGCCGCCCTTACCGCGCGCGTGGTGGCGGAAGCTCTGCTCGATATAACGGCTGTCGGCAATTTTGTCGCAGGCGGCGGAGAAGGGTTCTCGCTGTTTAAGATTTTCAAGGGCATACTTCCCCCGGCGTTGAGCGAACTGCCTGCAACGGCAACCGCGGATGAAATTACCGCCGCGCTCGGCTCGGGCGTCGTAGGCGCTATCTTGAAGCCGTTTATAGGTCTTTTGACCAGCACGACGAATGCGGCAAATTCCGTCGGCGACGGCATTGCACTCTCGCTTGCGGGCGGCGTATTCGAAGTGGTTGTCGGTATCGGTATGTTTATCGTATGCCGTATACTGATGACACTGTTCACGATGTTTGCCAAATCTTTGATAAACCCCGACAAAAAGAAAGGCTTTTTGGGACGTATCGGCGGCTTTGTGCTGGGTGCGGTCCGTGGCGCGCTCTTATGCGCCATACTTCTCGTAGTCATAGGCTTCCTGACTCCGTTCGAGTTTATGAACCCCGTTACTGCGGAAATAGACAAGGGCGTATTGGCGAAACCGATTGCACAGCAGGTGTACACGCTTTCGGGCAGAATCACGTCGCACCAGAACTATTACGACAAGCTGTTGGAGATTTACAGACGCACGACGCACGAGACCACCGAAGAAGAAGCGGCAGTCATTGACTTCTTCGAGAATGCGCTTGTCGATAACGGCGGCATTTATAACAAACAGCTTTTCGGCGAAGACAGCGACAGATACGACGTCATAGTCAACGGCTTGAAAGGTAAGTTCACGACCGCCGCAAGCGATATAAAGAGCGGCAAGCTCTCCGGCAAGGCAGATAAGATAGCCGAGCTTGCACAGGCGGTGAAAGCGGCAGGCGAGGAAACCGCAAGCGGCGCGATGTATGCGGCGTTCGAGAAGTTCGCAACCGACCTTGACCGCTATCACAAGGCGGAAGACCCGAACGACAAATACACGATTGAAAACGAGCTCGACGCGCAGTTGACGACAATACAGAATCTTTTGAACGACGAGACGCCGTTTAAGGAGCTGTTCGGCGAAGTCAAGTTTACGGAAGAAGCCGAACCTAAGCCCGAGCCCACTCCCGAGCCAGAACCGACAGAACCGCCTGCAGTGGAAGAACAGAGTTATGTTTTCGAGGAAGTAGCGGCATAACGGTTTGACAATTCAATATTGCAATAAAAGAAAGTTCGGAACAATTGCGTTCCGAACTTTTGTTTTTTTTCTCTTTATTCGGTCAATTTTTCCCGTATTTATACATAAGAATATATGTATAATGCGACATATATGAGTTTTGCGAGGAGAAGTTCTATGAAGTTCGTCAAAAAACTGTTCGTACTTACGGGACACGCGGGCAAGGGCGCGGTTACGGTGGAGAGCAACGCTTTCGGCACATACGCGCAGGTCGGAGTGGGGTTGCCGCCCTGCCGCGGCAAACGGTATTTCGTATTCGTTTCCGACAAGACGAAAGTTTTCCCTATGAACGGCGACGTCAGGTTCGATTTGGGCGACGCTGCCGTTTCTCCCGCTCATCTCGCCGTTGTCGCGGCGTCGGGTAAAAATATCGAAGTGGAGCTGTACGGCACGGACTGCGATAAAAAAATGTGGCAGAGCAACTTGCTCGATATGGCGAGAGGAAAGATAAATGATTTCGAAAAGACGGCGAATATGGCAGAATATACGGCGGAGGATTCGCAGCCGAGACCGAAGGAAAAGACGTTGAGTCTGTTTCCGACCGTCGGCGGTTATGACGACGGCGCGATTGCCAAGGTCAATTATTATTCCAATATTTACACTTCGCGCGAAAAAACCCCGTCCGAAGTGGCGTATGAACGCGCCCGTCTCGAAGAACTCGGCGACAATCTTTTGAAAGCGAGATTCGACGTTCAGGCTTCGCCCGTCATAGAAGCGGAAGTTCAAAACGACGGCAATGACAACGAAACGGTTTCGGAAAGGGAAGGCGAAAAAGAGACCGCGGCGGCGGTGGCGGCGGAAAGTCTGCCGAGATACGCGAAATTTTTGTATTCCTACCGCGACGAGCTGTTAAAGCGCGGCACTGCCTGCGATACGCCGAAAAGCGAGCCGCCTGTCAAAACGCTTTCGGAAAGGAAAGAAGAAGTCTTTCCGACTGCGCCCAAAGTCGATATGTTCAAAAGCGAGTCGATGTTAAAAGAAAACGCTCCGCGAAAATTGAATTTTTACGAGCGAATGAAAAGCAAAATCGACCGCCTGTTCGAAGAAGGGACGAGAGAGCCTGTTTTGGAAAGACTGCTGCCGTCGTCAAAGTTTGTCAAAATAGCCGTGGAAGATTCCGACAAATATTATTGCGTGGGATTGGTCGGCAGCCCCGATTATATCTGCTATGCGGTGCCTGCCGTCTATACGCCCGAGCCGCCCGAGGAGCTGGACGGATATTGCCAATGGCTGCCTTCGGACGAAAGTAAACCCGAGGGCGACGGCTTTTGGGTCATATACCAGGACGCGGTGAGCGGCGACAGTGTTTCTATGTGAGAGTTTTATTTGCGGCAGTTGCAAGTGCAGGACGTCAAGCCTGCACTTTTTTAATTCCCGTTATACGGGGCTTGCGGTATAAATTATGGGTTTGACCGTTTATATCGCTTGCTTTATTTATACGGAATTGCTATAATTGTATGTGATAAAAATTCTTTGATAAAGGACGAGCGATGAATTTTTTACAGATAAACGATAATTGGCGAGTTTTGAGCGAAAGCGACGGGGAAGACAGTGCAAACGTCGATTTTCCTTTCGACGCGCTCATATACCGCAATAAGGACTTTTCGAGAGCCGACGGCAACAGAAACGGCTTTTACCGCAGTGAAAGTCTTTGCGTGCAAAAGCGTATCGAGTTTCCGAAAGCGGAAAGACTGTTTATGGAAATCGAAGGCGCAAGGGAAAAAGCCGATGTTTATGTCGGCGCCGACTGTCTTGCCACCGTCACCGACTGTGCGAAATATTATGTCGATGTTTCCGAATATGCAGGCAAGACGCACGCGGTCACGCTGTCCTTTTCTTCGTCGGAAAATGCGTCGAAGTATACCGGTCTCGGACTTTCGGGCGGCATAAAGTTTGCTTCGGCAAGCGACAGTCTGTATATAGCTCCCGACGGAGTTTGCGTATCCACGGTGAACAATGATTTGAAAGCCGAGCTTTTGTGCCGTATCGACGTTGTGAACGACGGGGATACCGCAAGGTCGGTTGCCGCGTCCGTGCAGGTGTTCAATGCACGCGGCCGCAGAGTGACAAAAAAAGCGCGGAAACTTCGTATTCCCGCCCGTTCGGAAAAAAGTTTTTACGTTCCCTTGAAGCTCACGAGAAGATATGACTGGTCGATTGCCGACCCGTATTTGTATTCGGCAACGGTGGAGCTTATAGACGGCGGCGAAATGCTGGACAGCGCGTCGACAAAGTTCGGAATACGCCGTGTGGAATTGGAAGACAGGAATTTGCTCGTAGGTGGCAAAAAGACGAGAATAAGGGGCGTTGTCGCCCGTCACGACAATTTTGCCGTGGGTGCAGCGGCTATCGACGTTGCCGAATCGAGAAGGGCGGCTCTGCTGAAAGAGTGCGGCTATAACGCCGTGCGGTTTGTCGGCGTTCCTGCGGAAACGGCTTTGGACGCTCTGGATAAAGCGGGACTTATGTGCGTGGTCGACTTGTTCGACGTGCTGGCACAGCCGAAAGCCATAGGCGACGGCCACGAATATTTCAAGAGCAATTACGAGCGCATAGCGGAAAACAGCGTCAAGACGCTGCGCAAACATCCTTGCGTTATCGCCTACGGAATAGCCGATTGTCCGGGCGAAAGCTACGGCAGGGGCGAGGGCGCGGCTTGCGGCAGGGAGATAGCGGAGCTTATCAATCTGTTCGACGACACTCGTTTCACGATTGCGTCCGCGACCGAGCTTGTTCCGACGGCGGAAGAAATGATAAAGCTCGGCGTGCGCCCCGACAAAGTGCGCTCTGCCGAACACGGAGATACGCTGCTGTCGCTGTCACGCGAAAAGAACGCTTTTCGCGATTTGACTGCGGATTGGTTCGACGTTGCCGACGTTGCGGGTTATGCCAATCTTCATCAGCGCTATCAAAGCGATATGCTGGCGGCTCCGAAGAATATAATCGGCGTGGGAAGCCGTCCCGACAGAGTTTTCGAAATCATAGACGAAACCGACTCCAATGACGTTTTGGGCGACTTTGTGTACGCTCTCGACGGCTTGGGCGGCGCGGAGCGCGGAGACGGCTTTGTCGGAAGCAGGTGCACGACGGACGGCGATATAGACGTTACGGGAAAGACGCGCGCGCGCAGTGTGTACCGCAAGATTTGTATGGGCGCGAGAAACCGTTCGATTATAGTGGTGCCCGACCCCGAAAGCGAAGACGAAGAAACGGAATCGAAAGACGGCTGGAATCTGCCGCGTTTTTTGGGCAAGCCCGTCACCGTGAAAGTGTTCACGGGCGGCGACGTGGTTGCTCTCTATCTCGACGGCAAGCTTATAGGAAGAAAACTTGCAGGAAGAATAAACAAATATATTGCGACGTTCAACGTCAATTATTATCCCGGAAAGCTGGAAGCGGTGTCGTTCCGCAAGGGCGCGGAGTGCAGTCGTTGCAGTTTGGAAACGGCGTCTTCCCCGAAAGCGTTGAAACTTGTCTGCGACGATAAAAAGGTGGTGCTCTCGCAGGGGAATATCGCTTTTGTGGAAATACTCGTAACGGACAAAGAAGGCAGAGCGGCGACGAGAGCGCAGCGCGAAGTCGAAGTTTCCGTCGTCGGCGACGGAGAGCTGTATGCGCTCACGAACGCGGACCCCGAACTGTCCCTGCCGTCGTCGGTAAAGACGATTTCCGTTTACGAAGGCAGAGCGCTTGCCGTTGTCCGCGGTATAAGGGAAGGTAAAATGACGGTAAAGGTGACGGGCGACGGACTGTTATCGAACAAGATAACCGTCAAAGTCAAACCGTAACAAGGTATACGGCATCTTAACAAAGGACATAATTTTCAAAGTCGCGGTCAAATAATTGACAGCAAAGGACATTTTAATATATAATTGAATTTACTTTGAGTTCTCGGAGAATCGAACAATGAAGAAAAATAAGTTAATGATAATTCTGCTTGCGCTTGCGCTGTCGGCTACGGTCGTGCTCGCAGGTTGCGGCGGCGAAACATACAGCTCGATAAAAGTCGTGGGCGAACAGGACACGACATATACGGTTAAGTCGCAGGGCGGCAATGCCGTGCAGTACGGAAACTATATCTATTTCATAAACGGTACGGCAGGCTATACCGACGATGAAGGCGACGCGAACGTATGGGACAAGGTGGTCAAAGGCGCGCTTTACCGTGCGGAGCTTAAAGGCAGCAAGAACGGTAAGAATTTCGTTATCGATACCGATAAAGCCATATCGTCCGTAACCAACGAATATATAGAATTCGTTTCCACGCAGGGCGTCGATTACGACGAGAACGTCATCGACGTCGTCAGCGTTCAGAAGATTGCGCCGAAGATTATCGGCACAAGCGGCTATTCTTCGGGCGGAATATTCATTTACGACAACTTCGTCTATTATGCCACGCCGAACAACCGCAAGAACAAGGCGGGCGACGTTCAGTATAATAAGACCGACTTTTTCCGCACATCGCTGGACGGAAAGACCACACAGAGAGTTTTCACTACGGAAGCCGATTCCACGAACAGCCCCTATGCTTTCTATAAGCAGGACGGCAAGGTGTATCTCGTGGTTTTGGACGGCACCACTCTCAAAAGCGTTGTTATGAACGACAAGAAAGTGGAAGATACGAAAGCGATAGCCGAGAACGTCACAGGCGCATACCTGCCCGTAAAGAGCGAGTATGACAGCGAAGACAAGTCCGTTTCCGCGGAAGATTATATATACTTCTCGCGTGAAGTCGATTCCGACGATATACAGCGTGCAGGCACCGTTTTGGAGCTTATGCGTCCGAGCGGTGAGGAGAGAACGATTTGGCTGTCCGACGGTCAGACTTCGTCCATAGAAGCCGTTCGCGACGACACGGTGTTCTACCGTCAGGTGAAAAACTCCAACACGGTCATAGCGTACTCCAATCTGTACGACGTATTTATGGGTATCGAAGGCGGCGCGTACAAGACGTATGAAGAAGGACTGCCTGCGGCGCAAAAGAGAACGCAGGTGGACGGCGTTGCAATGCGCGTTTCCGACATAAGCAAATACACCTACACCTATGCCTGCCGTCCGTCGGCGGCGAAAGACCCGAATTCCAACGTGACCTATGTGTTTGCGTCTACGGGTTCGGTTATGACGCTGTTCGAAGGCAATCGCGAAACAACGATTAACAGCGATACGGTGACCGTTTCGGCAGTGCACAGAAGCAACGGAAAGATTTATGCGTACTTTACCAATTCCGACAATTATGCGGCAAGAGTAAATATATTCGACGAGAATGCCGAAGTGGAAGTGGTCAGCGACAGAGATATCATATCGGACGGCTTGCCCGTCGACGTGTGCGCCGGATACGTCACATACTTCGGCAAGATAGACGATTACGCAAGCGGATATGCCGTGTTCAAGAAACTGCCCGGTGAAGGGGTGGAAGGCTCCAAGGCTGTGTTTGTCGGAGAAAGAAGCGAAGACGACGTCAAGCCCGAAGACGAGGACGAAGAAGAATAATCGAATTTATCAACGCGCTGTCCGTGAAAGGCGGCGCGTTTTTTATATGCCCTTTGCGCGTTTGAAAAAGAGTATTCCAAACGCTTGACTTTTGACGGCGGTAGTGATAGAATTATAAAGCATTTTCGCCTTATAAGGGTTTTTCGTTATGCCGATATGAGGGTAAAGCCCCACTTTCACTCTCGGCGGAAAACATTAAGACGGAGAGATGCTCTCAAAGCACGGCGTGAAACGTGTTTTCGGAGTGCAAGTTACCAAAATAATTTTCGGAGGAAATCCATTAATGAATACGTATATGGCAACTGCCCAAAACGTACAGCGCAAATGGTATATCGTCGATGCGACGGACATTCCTTTGGGACGTCTTGCAAGTCAGGTCGCCGCCGTTCTTCGCGGCAAGAATAAGCCGACTTTCACCCCGCACGTCGATACGGGCGATTACGTTATCGTTATCAATACCGATAAGGTTGCGCTTACGGGCAAAAAGCTTGAACAGAAAATGAAAAGACATCACACGCTTTATATGGGCGGTATGAAGGAAGTACAGTATAAGACCTTTATGGCTACGAAAAGCGACAGAGCCGTTTATGACGCAGTCAAAGGTATGCTTCCCAAAAACAGTCTCGGCAGAAAAATGCTGAAAAAACTGCGTGTGTATAAGGACGCCAACCACGAACACGAGGCGCAGAAGCCCGAGCCGCTTACCATTGTGTACAAGCGTGAAGGCGAGAAAGCCAATAAGAGCGAAGAGAGGTAAGTTGAATTATGGCAACGAAATCGGCATCTAAAAAGAAATTGCAGTTTTGGGGAACGGGCAGACGCAAAAAAGCAATAGCTCGCGTCAGACTGCTTTCCGGCAACGGCAACATAGTTATAAACAAGCGCAGTATAGACGACTATTTCGGTCTCGATACGTTGAAGTATATAGTCCGTCAGGCAACCGAAGAAGTCGGTGCAACGGATAAGTTCGACATTTACGTCAACGTCAAGGGCGGCGGCTTTACGGGACAGGCAGGCGCAATTCGCCACGGTATTGCCCGCGCTCTTTGCGAAGCAGACCCCAATTATCGCGGCGCACTCAAAAAAGCGGGCTTCTTGACCAGAGACCCGAGAATGAAAGAGAGAAAGAAGTACGGCTTGAAGAAAGCACGTCGCGCTCCGCAGTTCTCCAAGAGATAATTCCATCACAATTTTACAATCAACCAACCGTCGGAAAGCCCCGACGGTTTTTTTGTTTTGCCGAAAACAATCGCTTTAAATAAGCGGTAAACAATCGAAACGGAATTAAGAAGCATAGCCGAAAATAATTACGAAAAGCAGGGTCCAAACGCTTGACGCGGGGGGGGTAGTGATATAATGCTTTTGTCTTTATGACAAAATTTACAAAGAGAGGAAATTTAAAAATGGCATTTTGGGAGTGGATGGCACAATGGGGACCTGTTATAACACTGATTCTTGCATTGTCGTTCATAATAGTTGCCGCAATACTTGTGGCATTGTATTTAAAGGACAGTGAAAAACTGTTTGCGTCTTTGACATACACTGCAGCCGTGTGTGTCACATTGACGATAATTTTCGGATGTTTTTTTATCGGAGTGTACATAATATTTGCCGCTTTGGCTATTTTGATGTTGCGCCGCAAAGAAAAATATATTCCGTGGGCAGTTTGGGGCGGTGCATTGGGAACAATAGGGTTTTCTGCATTGATATTACTTTTGAGCGGTTTGTATTATATGGCAATGGATATTTTGCTTATACCGTCTATAATTATCTGTACGGTGCTATTGATTGCCGTTACCATTGTGAGAGCCTGTTTAAAGAAAAAGCTGTTTACGAACAACAAAGAAAGCAAAATAACGACGGAAATAAATGAGTATGTAGCTTATCGCGAAGGAGCAAAAGGATATGTAATAGCAGGAAATATTTTTGCGGCACTGTCTTATGTCCTTTGCACCGTGTCTATAAGAACATTGATTTTTCCGCCGTATATGGAAGAAACGGTATTTTTTCAATTTATGCTTATGATGTTAGTACCGATTTCGTTGTCTGTTACTTTCGGCGGATTGGGTTGGGTATTGCTGAAAAAGGCAAAAGAAATTTCATACATTGAATTTACGCCTTTATCAAAGTTTTTATATATTTGGAGTATTGTGCCTGCGATATTGATGTACATAATCGGCTTGATAATATTCTTTATTGCGTCGCGTGCGCCAAACGCAGACAAAAAGAAGATAGTAAAAATAAAAGACCCGAAAAACGGTGAAACAATTGAATTGGAATATTGGGGAAATATAAACGAGACTTGTGAAGATAAATACGGTCGAAAATGGAAAACCGAGAACGGCGGAAAATCATTTGCGCAATGCGGAGTGGGTTTTATTACCGATGAACTCGGGCGTGAGTGCAAGCTGTCGTATGACGAAACCGTTCAAAACGGTACATATACGGACAATTACGGCAACAGGTGGGAAACCGATGATTTCGGCAAAAATTTTCACAGCGCAGATTAATATATTTATTTAAAACTCAAATAAATCGATTCCAAACAAAACCGTCGGAAAGCCCCGACGGTTTTTTGTATGCCGAAAACAATCGCTTTAAATAAGCGGTAAACAATCGAAACGGAATTAAGAAGCATAGCCGAAAATAATTACGAAAAGCAGGGTCCAAACGCTTGACGGGGGGGGGATACGTTGTATAATGTAAGCGAAACTTATATATGGGCGAAGTGTCGAAAGACAGAATAAGCCCGATAGGTCGCAAACATTTGTGAAAAGATTTTCAAATAGCCGCCGTTAAAAAATAAAAGTGGGTAGATGAGACAAACTGCACAAAGGTCTGTAAGTAGGGTATAAGGCAAAGTAGAGCAGTCGAACGGGTATGGACGGGGTCCGTCATAGGAGGGAAAGTAAATAGTTTTTTGGATGGCGTAAGGTCGGTAAACCGAAACAGAACCGACAGTATTTTTTGCGTCTCTATTTGATAAATCGTTCGAAAGTACGGAGAAAGTCCGTATGGTCGGATAGTATTTTTAGTTGTCAAAAAGGGGAACGCGTGGCAAAGACGATTCCATTGTCTTATCAGGAAATTTTTTTTCAGGAGAGTATAATGAAAACCGATTACAAGACGGGCGGAAAAGCTATGAAAGCAATTATTATTGCATTTACCGTTTTGACGCTTGCACTATGCTGTTTGAGCATAACGGGATGCGGCTATTGTGCGCACGAATTGAAGGTTAAAGACGAAAAAGTAGCGTCTACCTGCGTCGAGCACGGTCATTCCTATACGTACGAATGTAAAAAGTGTAAAAAACTGTTTGCTTACACTTTGGATAAAGGACTTTATGAAGTGAGCGAAGCGGAAGAGTTGCCGCTGTCTGCGGAACATACGTTGCCCGAAGTCGACGAAGAACACCCCGAGAATTTTCCGCTCGGCATCAGACTGAAAGAGGGAAAGACTGCGGCGGAGTCCGTACTCGATTATGAGATTACGACGAAGTGTACGCTTTGCCAAAAGGAATTTGCGATTGAGGACAAAAACCTTGCCGCAGTCGTGCCTTTGGAAAACAAAGTAAGCGAAAACACGAACACCCGACGCACATACAGCGGCGTTCGTATGCAGGACGAAGCGACGGGGCGCTGGTATACCGATATACAGTTTTACAAAGCTACGCGCCCGACGGACGTTACGGAGTTGAAGCCCTTTGCAAAAATCACCGAAGGCGGCGATTTGGGTTGGGTGAGCAGCGACGGCGCTTATCAGCGTTTACCTTTGTATGTTCCGTTTAACAAAAACCAAACGCGTCACGTTGTTTATATTGTTCATAACAGCGATGCGGCGGCTACCGTAAATCTGGAATGGAGTATCGACGGAAAACGGTATGCAACTGTGACCGTTGCTCCCGGAGAATATAAACCGCTTGTAGTTTACGGTCTTAAAGACTGGGACTGCAATGTGGACAGTCAATTTTTCCGTGTAAGCACTGCCGCAGGCGGCGCTACGCTCGGAAGTAATATAAAGATGGAAATGACGGGTTTTCTCTATACGTCGGGCACGGTAGACAAACTCGATATAGACAGTCAGCCGACAAAGACGGAATATAAAGTCGGTGAAACATTCGATTCCGCGGGATTGCGTATTTACGCAACTTATTCCGATTATTGTCTCGGAAAAACGGTCAATCTCGCAGAGTGCAAATTCAGTACCGACGGCAGAACACTGACAGAAAATGACGACAGAGTAACCATTTCGTACGGCGGAAAGAAAGTGTCAGTGCCGATAACCGTTGTTAAGGAGGGAGCGTGATTATGGATAAGATAAAGGAATTGTTTTTTAAAGCCTTGGATTGGTTTAAAACAAGGCGGCTCGGTTTTTGGCTGCTCGTTCCCGTAGTCGTGCTTTCGTTTATCGTACCGTTTGTATACCTTGCGGGTTTTAAGCTTACAAATCAGTTTTCGGGCTGGGCTATGGCGCTCCCGTTTATAGCCATACTCGGATTTGTCGCGGCATTCTTTAAGCCGACGGAAAAATACGCTCCGATAATAATGTATATTTTGGAATTCGTGTCGTTGCTGGTCTTTGTCAAGACTTCGTATATGTATCTTACGACGGCGTTCTTCAACGGCATAACGGGCAACATTCTCATACAGGCGGGATTCCCGTATTCTTTCTGCACGATAGCTCTGCTTTTGAATATGGCATTGTGCATAGCGGCTATGTTCCTGAAACAGGGTCGCAAGCCGAACAGTGAAAACGCCGAACGGGAACATACTCCGAATGAAGAAGTAAAGGAGGCGGCAGTATGATAAAGAAAGTTCTATCGATAGTTTCCAAGGTTTGCGCGCTTGTGTTTACGTTTGCATACGGCGTGCTTGCCGTCGGAACGGCAATAGCAAATAATCACGTCGATACTATTTCGACGGCGCTCGGACAGAATGTCACAAACACGGTATACGTCGACACCGAAGACGGGGACGGCGAAAGCACGGACACCGACTATTATAAGTCGGACTATTCGTCCGTTGCGGAGGTCCGCGGCGCGGGTATCGATTATACACAGAGAATGATGGAAGAAGGCGCAGTGCTTTTGCGCAACGACAACAATGCGCTTCCTCTTGCGGAAGGTACAAAGGTCAGTTTGTTCGGAGTCGGCTCGGCGAAGCAGACTATATCGGGTTATCGCGAGTCGGGAAAAAGCGAAGGAGTGGTTTCCTTTAAGGACGGTCTGGAAAGCGCCGGTCTTTCGGTTAACTCGGAACTGTTTGATTTCTATGCAAATTCCGATTACGGAAAAAAGTCGATTTACAACAATGACAGTTTTGCGAACATTTATACGATAGGCGAAGCCCCTTGGAACGTTCTGCCCGCGGCGAAAACGGCAAGCGGCTATAAGACGGCAATCTTTGTTACGTCGCGTATCGCCGGCGAAGCCACCGACGTGCAGTTGCGTGATTTGGGCGAAAAGAGTATGGGGTTCGACGCCAAAGACGGCAACTATCTTACGCTTTCGGACAATGAAAGAGACGTGCTGTCCAATCTCAAATCGGAAAAAGCCAAAGGTACGTTCGACAAGATTATCGTCATTATGAATGTAACCAATCAAGTGCAGTGCGACTTCGAGGACGAGTTCGATGTGGACGCAGTGCTTTACAGCGGTTCCACGGGCACTGCGGGAACGAAAGGTATTGGCAATTTGCTGACGGGAAAAGTCAATCCGTCGGGCAAACTTTCGGATACTTTCTGGAAGAATCACTATCTCAATCCGGTGCTTATAAATTGGGGTCCCAAGACCTGGAACGGCAGTAACCAGACGAGATATACGGGTTACGGCTATACTAACGACGGTACTCCCAGCGTTGTATACCAGGAGAGTATTTATTCGGGTTACCGCTACACGGAAACCCGTTATGAAGACGTAGTGCTGCAAACGGAAAACGTCGGTGCCTTCGACTATAACGAAGTTGTGGCGTATCCGTTCGGATACGGACTGTCTTATACGGATTTTTCGTATAACGATTTGACTGTGAATTATAATGCGGAAACCGACTGCTATGACGTTTCCGTGACGGTTAAAAACGAAGGAAGCACTGCAGGCAGAAATTCCGTACAGTTATTCCTGCAAAAGCCTTACACAGTTTACGACAGGGAAAACACGATTGAGAAAGCGGCAGTGGAACTTGTGGACTTCGGCAAGACCGAAGTTCTTGCGGGCGGAGCAAGCGAAACGGTGAATATGTCCGTTGCGCGCAGAGACCTGGCAACGTATGATTCATATAAAGAAGGCACCTATATACTCGAAGCAGGCGACTATTACTTTGCGGTAGGCAATGACAGTCACGACGCGCTTAACAATATTCTTGCGGCAAAGGCAGACGGCGGCGTAAGTATAAACGCGGAGAAAATGGTTGACGAAAGAGCCGAAAAAGTAAGCGGTAAGAAAGCCCTTGCGAAAAAAGTTACGTTGGACGATTCGCTGTTTAAAGAATATTCGAAAAGCATAACGGGCAAAGAAATTGTTAACCGCTTTAGCGATGCCGACCTTAAATTATACGAAGCGGCAGGGCAGAAGAACAGGGATGCTTTCGACTATATTACGAGAAAGAATTGGGCAGGCACGACACAGTTTATAGAATTCGACGGCGCAGGCAAATACATAGAAAAGCAAGTTAAAACCGAGCTTAACGATGCTATGCGCGCAGATATGAACAAAGGCGTGCAAAAGGGAACGGGAGAAATGCCGACAATGGGTTCCACCTCAACCGCCTGGCAGCTGTTCGACCTTATGAACGACGAGGAAGGTAATCCGATACCGTTCAATCATAAAAAGTGGGATGAACTTTTGGACCAGCTTACGTTCGATGAAATGGCGGACCTTTTGAGCAGCGGTTATTCCACGACGCGTCCGATAGAGTCCATAAGCAAGCCCAAAACGTTTGACCAAGACTCCGACCTCGGCGTCATTATGAGTTACAGTGCGGACGGCAAGGGACTTGCCAGCCGCCTTGCCGACCCCGACAAGGACAAAAAGCCGGCGGCTTATACCGACAACGGCATAACGGCAGGCACACGCGATAAGAAACTGCTGCTCGAATACGGCGTGCAGTGGGGCGAAGACTGTCTGTGGGCAGGATATACGGGACTTTACGGAACAGGCGCCAACATTCACCGCAGCCCTTATCTTGGGCGTTCTTACGGCTATTACAGCGAGGACCCCGTGCTTATGGGTAAAGCCATTGCCGAAATAAATAAAGGTATGGAAGAAAAGGGTGCATTTATGCTTTTGAAACACTGTATGCTCAACGAACAGGAGACCAGCCGTATAGCCGGTTCCAGTTGGGCGAACGAGCAGACAATCAGAGAAGTATATCTTCGCCCTTTCCAGATTGCTATACAGGAAGGCGGCGTGCAGGGCGTAATGACGTCGCTTAACCGCATAGGCGCAGTGGCGGCGCCGCATCATCCGTTCCTGAACGAAGTTTTACGCGGCGAATTCGGAATGGTGGGCTATTGCGTGACGGACAGCTATATGCCTCATATGAACATTGCGTCTCTGCTTGTGGCAGGCAACGATTTGCCGTTGGGCCAAGACAACGGGCTTAAAAATTACAGAGACTATCCGAATGTTGTCTGGGCAATGCGCGAGTCTACGCATAACATTCTTTACTCCGTGGTGCACAGCAATGCGATGAACGGTATGTCGTCGAATACGCGTATAATCAAATTCCAGCCCGAGTGGCAATACTATCTCGAACTGTTCAATCCGATAGCTATGGCTTTTGCGATTGCGTCCGTGGCGTTCTATTTGGGCATTGAAATTTGGAGTTATTTCGGAAAGAAAAAGGAAGCTTAACAAAGCCGAATGCAGGTCAGTTTTAATAAAATTCAATTCCGTAAGGAGGATATAAAAACCGATAAAAATTTTATTGTAAAAGAATGTTTGCTGTAAAAGATATATAAATTTTGGAGGATATTTAGTATGAAAAACATTAAAAAGATATTTGCGGTTGCGCTTTCCTGCGCACTTGCCGTGTGTATGCTTGCGCTTGTGGCGTGCGGCGACCCTAAACCCAATCCGAATCCCGACCCCAAGCCCGAACCGGAAATTTCGGTGACGCTGGATAAGACGGAAGCAACCGTCGAAGAAGGAAAGACAGTGACTCTTACGGCTACCGTCAAGAACAGCACGGAAAAAGCCGTTTTCGATTCGTCTAACAAGAGCGCCGCTACGGTAACGGCAAACGGAAATACCGCCACTGTTACCGCCGTTGCGGCAGGCGAAACAAACATAACAGCAAAAGTCGGAACAAAGACCGCAACCTGCAAAGTTACGGTCACCGCCAAACCCGTTGCGAGCATTTCGGTGGATAAAGAGTTTCTCGTTATGGAAAACGGCGGAGAACTGGCAACGGCGGAAATCAACGTAACGCTTGCAAATTCGACGGAAGCAATAAGCTGTGAATCCGCCGACGACAAAATAGTGACCGTTGCCGTTGCGGGAAATAAAGTTACCGCAACCGCAGTTGCCACGGGTAAGACGACTTTGACGGTAAAAGCAGGCACGCTTGAAGAAGAAGTGCCGGTCGAAGTTTCCACCGCAGGTCTTACATACACGCTTACGCAGATAGTCGTCGGTGAAGGCGACGAAGCGGAAACGCGTGACGCGTTCAGAGTGCGCGACGGTGAAACGGCGGTATCGGGCGCAGTTGTAATTGCGTCGCAGTATTACAGCGACGAAGAAGAAGATTATTTCCCCGTCATTGAAATTGCGGAAGAAGGCTTTAAGGATAATAAAACCATAACTTCGCTTGTTCTCGGCGATGAAATGATTAAGATAGGCAATAACGCATTTAAGGGCTGCGCGGCTCTTGCTTCGGTAAAGACAAATGCCAATTTGCAAAGCGTCGGCGACTGGTCTTTCGGCGATTGCAGCGAGCTTGCTTCTTTCGAATGGGCGGAAGATTGCGGTGTCACTTATCTCGGCAGAGGAGCATTCTCTTTCAGCGCAAACTCCGATGCGGCAAGAGCGGCTAAATTGACCGAGTTTGTGGTTCCCGCAAGCGTTACCAGCTTTAACTACGGTATGTTCGCCTGGTCTTTGAGTTTGCAGAGAGTCAAAATATATGCTCCCATTACCTGCATTTGGGACGAGACGTTTATGAGATGCGATTCGCTTGTCGAAATATGGATTCCTTCCACGCTGACGGAAATCAAGGGTGCGGCTTTCGGCGGCTGGTCCGGTTCTCCGACCGACGGCGCAGGCTCCACGGGCAGCTTTACCGTACACTTTGCGGGTACCGAAGACCAGTGGAATGCGGTTACAATCGGAAGCAATAACGGCGTTATTTCCGATAACAAAGGTCAGTTGCCCACTACGTTCAAATACAACGCAGAATACTGATATAATGATTTGAAACAGTGCAATAAAACAAAGACGGAATCGTCGAAAGGCGATTCCGTCTTTTTCGCGAAACGGCTTGACCGCGGTCGGCGGAATGTAGTAAAATGAATACATTATGAGTATTTTGGAAATAAAGGGCTTATCGCATACGTTCGATAACAAAATATTATTCGAGAAAGCCGATTTGACGGTTATGAACGGCGAGCATATAGGCGTAGTGGGTTTGAACGGCGCAGGAAAGTCCACGTTCATAAACATACTTGCAGGGCGTCTTGTGCAGGACGACGGGCTGGTCAAGTGGAATTCGTCGTGCAGTCGGGGATATCTCGACCAGCACGCCGATATAGACAGAAACAAAACGGTTATGGAATACCTTACCGATTCTTTTTCCCGTCTGCACGAAATGAACGCGCGGCTGGAAAAGCTGTACGAAAAAATGGGCGAGACGACGGACTCGGAAGAACTCGAACGGCTTATAGACAAGAGCAACTCTCTTTTGGAGCGGCTCACGGACGAAGGCTTTTTCGATTTGGACGCGACCGTCAAAAAGGTCGCCAACGGTCTTGGCGTCGGAGCTTACGGCTATGATACGCCGATTGCGAATTTGAGCGGAGGACAGCGCGCAAAACTTATGCTGTCGCGGCTGCTGCTGGAAAAACCCGATTTAATGCTTTTGGACGAGCCGACGAACTTTCTCGACGTCGAACACATAGAGTGGCTTATAGATTTTCTCAATTCCTTCAAAGGCACTTTTCTCGTCATATCGCACGACACCGATTTTTTAAATAGAGTATCGAAATTCATTGTCGGTATCGAAAACGGCAGGATAGAAAAGTACGGCGGAAACTATGTGTCGTATCTGGCTCAACGCGAGCAGAAAGCCAAGCAGTATGAAGAAAGCTATATACGGCAGCAGCGCGAAATCGAAAAAATGGAAGATTATATAAACCGCAATAAGGCGCGCGCGGCAACTGCAGGTATGGCGAATGCCCGTAAAAAGCAGTTGGAAAAAATGGAGCGCATAAAAAAGCCGTCCGTTATTTACGACGCGGTATTTTCCTTTCCGTATGTCGAGCTTCACACGCGCGATTTGATTGTCGCGGACTCTTTGGAAATAGGCTATGATTTTCCGCTGCTGCCGCCCTTGAACATACATCTCAAATCGGACGACAAGCTTTGGATACGCGGCACGAACGGCGTCGGTAAAACGACGCTTGTCAAGACGTTGACGGGACTTTTGAAACCGCTCGGCGGCAGTTACCGCTTTCATCCGTTTGTAAAAATCGGATATATAGAGCAGGAGCCGAATTTCGCCGACGGAACTATAAACGCCGTCACATACGTTTCCGACCGCCTGCCGAGACTGGACTCCAAACAGATACGCAATACGCTGGCTCTGTCGGGCATTAAAAACGACCTTGCGGTCAAACCTATCCGAGAGCTTTCCGGCGGAGAACAGGTCAGAGTGAAATTGACGGTGCTGACGAATACGCCCACCAATCTTTTGATTTTGGACGAGCCCACCAATCATCTTGACGTGCGCGCCAAGGAATCGCTTAAAACGGCTTTGAAAGATTATAAAGGAGCGGTGCTGCTTGTAAGTCACGAGCGCGAATTTGCCGAAAGTATTTGCGGCGACGTGCTGGACGTGCGCGGTATATAGGTTCAATAATTTTGTCAAACACTTGCTTTTTTACCGATTTTGCCTTATAATATAAAAGATTGTTCGAAATCGTTTATTTTTACGGGAGGACATATGGCTTTCAGGATTTACACTCACGCGGAAATAAAGTCCATAGCTATAAATCAGCTCCGTGAATTCGCCAAACAAATAGGCGTGCGCGGACCTACGACTATGCCGAAAGAAGCTTTGGAAAAAGCCGTATATAAGAGATTGAAAGAAATCGAAGCCGAAAGAAACGTCCCTAGCGAGTTGCTTGCGCCCAAAAGTCGTGTCGGCATTTTGGACAAGTCTCGTATAGAGCAGAGAGACAGGGACAGTTTCGGTCCGTTTGTCGAAAAGCCGGACGCGTTCTATCAGGACTTTGTCGGCTGGTTCCGCCCGTACAAGGACGAGGACGGCATTGTCTGCACGCACCTGACGCCGCACGTCGACGATATTTTCGTAAGCGAAGATTTTGTTTGCGCGGCACAGCTGAAATTCGGGGACAGGGTGGCAGGCAAGTTTGTCGTGAATCCCGAAACGCGAATGAAAATAACCGCAGAGATAAACACCGTAAACGGCAAAAAGCTGAACGAGCACAGGGCGGCGGACATAATCGCACGCCGCAGATTGGTGCCGAGCGAGTCGTTGAATCTGTGGGGAGACAGGAACAATATCAGAGCGCTTGCGCTTGCCGCACCTTTAAAGAAAGGTTCGAGAGTGCTGCTTGCTCACGACGGTCTGACAAGTCTTACCGATTTCAACGTTCGTCTTGCCGATACGTTGCGTGAAAGCGGTTATGAAACGATTTCTCTCTATCTCGACGCCACTCCGGAAAACGCCGAAATACTGCAGGAAAAAGACGGCGTGTTCGCTTGTGCCTTCGACCTTGACGAGGAGTTCGTGGAATACACTTTGGAAATGGCTGTCGAAACGGTATATCGCAAAGTGGAGGAGAAAGCCGATATTGTCGTCATAGTAGACAATATGGAAGCCTGCAAGAACATCGGACTTGCAAGAAAACTGCTTGCGTGCGCTTGCAGTATAGACGGCGGAAGCGTTACGGTATTCGCATCTGTAAACGAGGACATAATGGATAGAAGAACGCTCGGACTTTTGACGAGTTTTGCGGACGCGAAAGTGCGTTTCGAAAACGACGGCGGTACGCCCGTTGTGAACTATAAGCTCTCGTCCGTGAAAACCGACCGAAACGACTATCCTTTATTACGCACCTTGCAGACAATGGACAGGCAGACTGCGGAGTTCATAATATCCAATTGCGCCACGCGTGAAGAAACGGAGAAACTATTGAAGTGAGAACGGCTTATCTCGGAGACGAATATTCTCATTCCTTTGCTGCCTGCAAGGAGTTCGCCTGCGATTGCACGGTCGGATATAAGACGGTGCGCGAAGCCGCCGCGGCGGTAGTTTCGGGCGAGTGCGACGAATGTGTACTGCCTGCAGAAAACAGCGTGGAAGGCGCCGTGACTGCGACCGAAGACGCTCTCGTCGATTTCGACCTGTATATCTGTTCGCGAATAGTTTTGCCGATTCGACATAATCTCATATCTATATCGGGTGCGGCGGTGCAAAATATAGAGAGAGTATATTCTCATCCGCAGGCGCTTGCGCAGTGCGGAAAGTGGCTGTCGGAGAATCTGCCGAATGCCGAACTATTGCCCACGCTGTCCACAAGCTATGCGCTCAATCTGATAGAGGACGAGCGGCAAGCCGCCGTCGCAGGCGCGGCAAAGAGCGGTCAGGCGGTTTTGGCGCAGGGCATAGAGGATTATAAACACAACAGTACGCGGTTTATAAGATTGAGAAAAACGCCTTGCGGCAAAGGCGGAAGAGCCGGCGTGATTTTCGGAGCGGAGAACCGTCCTGGCGGACTGCTGTCCGTGCTCAAACTGTTCGAAAACGCGCGAATGAATATGACTCGGATAGAGTCCAGACCGTCAAAGTCGGGACTCGGCGACTATATATTTTTTGTAGATTTTATCTTGCCGGAAACAAGCGGCGACGCGGCATTGAAAAAGCTGCTCGATTCTTTGAGAAACAGTGCGGCGACCGTGAAGTTTTTGGGCAGGTATGACGATATTAACAATGCGGAGGCATAAGACCGATTTATGGGATTATTTTCATTTTTGACAAACAGAGACAATCGCAAGCACGTCAAGCGTTTGAATGCTATTGCGGATAAGGTGGAGACGTTCGCCGACGAGTACAGAATGAAGTCGGACGAACAGCTTAAAGCCAAGACCGACGAGTTCAGAAAGCGCATAACGGAGAACTACGAAACCTTGGAAGATATACTTCCCGAAGCGTATGCGCTCGTCAGAGAAGCGGCGGACAGAGTGCTCGGTATGAGACACTTCCACGTTCAGCTTATCGGCGGCGTGTGTCTGCATCAGGGCAGAATAGCCGAGATGCGCACGGGCGAAGGTAAAACTCTCGTTTCCACGCTTCCGGCATATTTGAACGCGCTTACGGGCAAAGGCGTGCATATCGTCACCGTCAACGACTATCTTGCCCGCCGCGACGCGGAATGGATGGGCAAGGTTCACCGCTTTTTGGGACTGTCGGTAGGCGTTGCGGTTGCGGGAATGTCTCCCGACGAAAAGCGTGCGGCTTACAACTGCGACATTACCTATGCGACGAATAACGAGCTGGGCTTCGATTATCTGCGCGACAATATGGCGAGATATAAGGAAGAAAGGGTTCAGCGCGAATTGAACTATGCGATAATCGACGAAGTTGACTCCATTTTAATCGACGAAGCGAGAACTCCGCTTATAATCTCCGGACGCGGAAACAAGTCGAGCGACGCATACAGGGAAGCGCAGGATTTCGTAATAAGACTGAAGCGCGAATTCGATATTACGGGCAAGGAAAAGACGCCGTATCTGACCGACAGGGGCAAGGCGAAAGCGAGAAAGTATTTCGGAGCAAAGACTTTCGACGAAGACGAAGAACTGGAAAGAAAGATACTCGTTTCCATATACGAAAATTATGTGAATACCAAAAACAAGACGGAAGTCGACGAGGACGAGCTGGAAGGAGACGAGCTCAAAATTTACAGATTTGTGCAGGACCTTCGCGGAGACTATTCCGTGGACGAAAAGGACAAATCGGTTACGTTGACCGAAGGCGGTATACAGCTTGCCGAAAAACACTATCATATAGAAAATCTCACGGACATAGACAATACCGAAATCAACCATTATATCAACAATGCGTTGAGAGCCAACTATCTTATGAAGCTCAACGTCGATTACGTCGTGCAGAACAACGAAGTCATAATCGTCGACGAATTCACGGGACGTTTGATGGTTGGGCGCCGTTACAGCGACGGCTTGCACCAGGCAATAGAAGCCAAAGAAAATGTTATGATTCGCAACGAAAACAAGACGCTTGCGACCATAACTTTCCAGAACTATTTCCGCCTGTATAAGAAGCTGGCAGGTATGACGGGTACGGCAAAGACCGAAGAAGGCGAGTTTAAGAGCATTTACGGACTCGACGTCGTGGAAATTCCGACCAACCTGACTCCGCAAAGAGTGGATGAAAACGACAAGGTCTTTACGACGGTGAAAGGCAAGCTCAAAGCCGTTGTGGAAGATATAGAAGAATGTTATCAGCGCGGTCAGCCCGTGCTTGTGGGTACTACCACCGTGGAAAAGAGCGAACAACTGTCCAATCTGTTGCGCGCCGATAAAATTCCGCATACCGTTTTAAACGCCAAGAATCACGAAAAGGAAGCGGAGATTGTAGCGCAGGCAGGCAAGCTCAAAGCCGTGACGATAGCCACGAATATGGCAGGCCGCGGTACCGATATTCTGCTTGGCGGCAACGCCGAATATCTTGCCAAAAAGCGTATGAGAGACAACGGTGTGTCGGAAGAAGAAATTTCGTATGCCACGTCGTATTTCAATACGGACGACGAAAAGGTATTGCAGGCAAGAGAAACCTACAAGAAATATTACGAAGAATTCAAAGTCGATACCGATGCCGAAAAAGCAAAGGTTTTGGAAGTCGGCGGATTGCGTATTATCGGCACCGAGCGTCACGAATCGCGCCGCATAGACAATCAGCTTCGCGGACGTGCCGGACGTCAGGGCGATATGGGTTCTTCCGTGTTCTACCTTTCTATGGAAGACGACGTCGTTCGTCTGTTCGGCGGCGACAGAATGAAGCGTATTGCGGATGCGTTCCACTGGGCGGAAGACGAGCCTATGGAAATGAAGATGCTTACGCGCGGCATTGCAAACGCGCAGAGAAACATCGAGGGGCGCAACTTTACCACTCGTAAAATGGTCCTCGAATATGACGACGTAATGAATAAGCAGCGTGAAATCGTCTACACGGAGCGCAATAAAGTCTTGCTCGGAGAGAGCGTTCACGACGAGATTGAAGATATGATGCGCGACCGCGTCAATATCATAGTCGACGCGTTTACCAATCCCAAAACCGACTGGGACGAGTGGAATGTGGAAGGGCTGAACAAAGAGATAGCTTTGAAGCTTCTGCCCGAAACACCCGAATTTTTGACGCAGGAGCGCGCCAAGCTGTGGATGATAGAAGAAATCAAGGAACAGCTTTTGGGTGCGGTGCAGGCGGCATACAAGTTTAAGATGGAGCAGGTAACGGAGTACGCGCAGCAGCACGGCGCCGAACCGTTTGACCAGGCGGAGTTCGAACGCACGGCTCTGCTGCTCATCATAGACGACCAGTGGATGGAGCATATCGACGCTATGGACGCGTTGCGTCACGGCATCGGTCTTAAAGCGTACGGACAGCAGGACCCCGTTATCGCATATAAGAAAGAAGGCTTCGAGATGTTCGACGATATGATTGACCGCATCCGCGAAGAAGTGGTGAGATACGTTATGTTTGCACCCGTTGCGATAAAGGTGGACAGAAACGTAAACCGTCCGATAATAACCAGCGCGACGCACGGCGCGAGAGAGCTTGCTCCGCGCAAGAAACAGCCCGAAGTCAAGGCGCAGGAGCCGCGCAGAAACGACCAGTGTCCTTGCGGCAGCGGAAAGAAATATAAAAATTGCTGCGGACGCAGTGAGTAAGGATAAAGATGCTGATTCTCGACGACATAAAAATAAAATACAAACAGCTGAAAGATAAGTTCGACGTATGCGCGCAGGCAGTGGATTTGTCGGCGTTGAAGTCGCGCCGAGCGGAAGTGGAAGTCGAACAGCAGTCTCCCGATTTATACAGCGATTTGAAACGCGCGCAAGCCGTAAACAGCGAAGCGAAATATCTCGACAATAAGATAGCGCTTGTCGAAGGGCTATCCGAAAAACTCAAAGATTTGTCGGATTTTATAGAACTTGCCGAAGCGGAAAGCGACGAATCTTTAATCGGCGAAATAGAGACTTCGCTTGCGGCGCTTGACGGCGAGATAGAGCAGTTCCATTTGCAGACCCTGTTAAAAGGCGAGTATGACCGCAACAACGCCATACTTACTCTGCACGCAGGCGCAGGCGGTACGGAAGCGCAGGACTGGGTGTCTATGCTGTACAGAATGTACAGAATGTACTGCGAAAAGCAGAGTTTTTCTCTGGAAGAAATCGACTATCTCGCAGGCGACGAAGCCGGAATCAAGAGCGTCACATTTGCGGTGCGCGGAATGAACGCATACGGCTATCTCAAAGCCGAGAAGGGCGTTCACAGGCTGGTGCGCATATCGCCTTTCGACGCGAATGCGAGAAGGCACACGTCGTTTGCGTCGCTGGAAGTTATGCCGGAAATAGAGGGCGAAACGGAAATCAAGATAAACCCCGAGGACCTGCGCATAGACAGATACCGCAGCGGCGGCGCAGGCGGTCAGCACGTCAACAAGACGGACAGCGCAATCAGAATAACGCATATTCCGACGGGTATCGTTGTGCAGTGTCAGAACGAACGCAGTCAGATACAAAACAGAGAAACGGCTATGCGGCTTCTTATGGGCAAACTTATCGAAATGAAAGAACGCGAGAATGCCGATAAAGCCAACGAGATAAAAGGCGAAATGAAAAAAATAGAGTGGGGCAGTCAGATACGCTCCTATGTGTTTCAGCCCTACACTCTTGTCAAGGACCACCGTACGGGGGCGGAGAACTCCGACATTCAAGCCGTTATGAACGGAGATATAGAAGAGTTTATTTTCGACTATCTGCGCAAGTCGGGCTGAAAGAGGAAAGAGATTTGTATAACGTAACCGAACAATTCGAAAAACTGAAAGGGCGCGACGATATCGTTGTTTTGGGTATCGAAAGCTCTTGCGACGAAACTGCTGCCGCCGTATACGGGGGCGGCAAAATTCTTTCCGACGTCGTTGCTTCGCAGGTGGATATACATAAACGCTTCGGCGGCGTCGTGCCGGAAATCGCGTCGCGCAATCATATGGCGGCACTGCCCGATATCGTGGACGAAGCGTTGAAAAAAGCAGGTATCGGTTTAAACGACGTCGACGCTATCGGCGTGACTTACGGAGCCGGACTTATAGGCGCACTGCTTGTCGGCGTATCGTCGGCAAAGGCGCTGGCGTATGCCGCAAATAAGCCGCTTGTAAAGGTAAATCATATACAGGCGCATATCTGCGCGAACTATATCGAGCATAAAGACTTAAAGCCGCCTTTTCTCGCCCTTGTCGCCAGCGGCGGACATACAAGCATTGTGGAAGTAAAGGGCTATAACGAATATAATTTGGTCGGCTCTACGACGGACGACGCGATTGGCGAAGCGTTCGACAAGGTGGCGCGGCTTTTGGGACTGTCGTATCCCGGCGGACCGAATATAGACAGGCTGTCCAAAGGCGGCAGAAATGTCATAGAGTTTGTCAGAAAGAAGCAGGTCGACGGGGAAAGAATAAGCTATTCGGGGCTTAAAACCGCCGTGGTGAATTATATTCACAACTGCGAGCAGCGCAAAGAAAGCTATGATATTGCCGACGTGTGCGCGTCGTTTACGGCGGCGGCGGTGGACCCGCTTGTCGAAATGGTGGTAAAAGACATCAAAAAATTCAAGGCGGACAAGCTTGTCGTCGCAGGCGGTGTGGCTTCCAACAGTTATCTGCGCGAAAAAATGCGATTTGCGGGAAAGGAGCACGGGTTCGAAGTAATTATGCCGTCGCCCGTGTATTGCACCGACAATGCCGCAATGGTCGCCGTGCGTGCCGCACTGTCGGCAAGAGAAGGGAAAAATCTTGCCGGACTCGATTTGAATCCGACGGGCAGTCTTTCGATAGGCGGTGAAGAATGAAAGAGTTCTTATCGTTTGAGAGCGGAGCGCTGAAAGACGAGTTCGGCGGCGTGGGCGCCGCACGCGAAACGCTTAAAGGAAAGAAAGTGGTCGTCGGTATGAGCGGCGGAGTGGACAGCTCCGTTGCCGCCCTGCTGCTTAAAGAAGCGGGCGCGGAAGTCATCGGGCTGTTTATGAACAATTGGAAGGAAGAAGATGGCGGCGTCTGTACTTCGGCTGCCGATTGGGAAGACGTCATCGGCGTTTGCGGAAAGCTGGATATCCCGTATTATTCCGTGGACTTTTCCGAAGAATATATGAAGAACGTGTTCGAAATTTTCCTGCGTGAATACGAAATAGGTCGCACGCCCAATCCCGACGTGCTATGTAACAGGGAAATAAAATTCAAGCCGTTTCGTCATTATGCCGAAATGCTCGGAGCAGACTATGTCGCGACGGGACACTATTGCGGCATATCGCCGTCTGAAAAGCCGATCCTTCTGACGGCGGCGGACGAGAGCAAGGACCAGACCTATTTTTTGAATCAGGTGCAGACGCAGAGTTTGGAAAACGTGCTGTTTCCGCTTGCGCCTATGCAAAAAAAAGACGTTCGGATATTGGCGGAAAAGCACGGACTTGTCACCGCCGAAAAAAAAGATTCGACGGGCGTGTGCTTTATCGGCGAGAGAAACTTCAAAAAGTTTTTAAGCGGCTATCTGCCTGCCCAACCGGGTGAAATACGCGATATAAACGGAAAGACGGTGGGGCGGCACGACGGACTTATGTATTACACTTTGGGTCAGCGGCGCGGTCTCGGGATAGGCGGTATCAAGGGCGAAAGCGAAAACCGCTGGTATGTCGTGGAAAAAGATTTGAAGAACAATGTTCTCGTCGTTTCCTGCGGAGAGGGCGAAGAACTTCTTTCGGAAGGACTGCGCTCGGGCAAACTGAACGTCATAGGAAAACGCGACTTCGGCGACGAGTTCGAGTGCGGAGTCAAGGTGCGGTACCGTCAGCCCTGTCAGCGCGCAAAGGTAAAAGTGAAAAACGACGGCACGCTCGAGATAAGGTTTTACGACCGACAGCGCGCCGTAACGTCCGGACAGTATGCAGTGCTGTATAAAGGCGGCAGGTGCCTCGGCGGCGCAACGATAGAAGAGGTGTACAGATGAAAGACGGATTTTTCGATGCCGTGTACGATGTCGTCAGGAAAGTGCCGTGCGGCAAAGTGGTGTCGTACGGGCAGGTGGCAAGGGCGGTCGGCAGACCGCGTGCGGCGCGGCAGGTCGGCTGGGCTCTGCACGTCAATCCTATGCCGGGAGTTATTCCCTGCCACAGAGTGGTCAATAAAGAGGGAAGAACGGCGCCTGCGTTTGCTTTCGGCGGAAGCGGTGTACAGCGCGAATTGCTGGAAAAAGAAGGCGTCGGATTCGATAGTCAAGGGTATGTCGAAAAAGAGTTCTTTGTCGGCGACGAAGAACTGTTTCGGATAATAAACGAGTAAAATTACGGAGGTAATATTTATGGGTTGCAATCACGATTGCGATAACTGCGGTTCGGACTGCGGCGAAAAGGACAGCCTTAAAGCAAAGGCTCATCCGCTGTCCAACGTCAAAAAGGTAATAGGCGTTATAAGCGGCAAAGGCGGTGTGGGGAAATCCACCGTGACCGCGCTTTTGGCTTGCGCAATGAACAAGAAAGGGAAAAAGACGGCTGTTTTGGACGCCGACGTAACCGGTCCCAGCATACCGAAACTGTTCGGCGTAAAGGGCGGTATTCAGGGAAACGGCGAAGCTATGTTTCCGGCAGTTACCAAAAGCGGAATAGAAATGATAAGCGTCAATCTGCTGATTGACGACCCGACGGGTCCCGTAATATGGCGCGGTCCCGTTATCGGCGGAGCGGTAAAGCAGTTTTGGAGCGATGTCATATGGAATGACGTGGACTATATGTTTGTCGATATGCCGCCGGGAACGGGCGACGTGGCATTGACGGTGTTTCAGTCCTTGCCCGTGGACGGCGTGATTATCGTTACGTCGCCGCAGGAACTGTCCAATATGATTGTCGCAAAGGCAATCAAGATGGCGAATATGATGAATATACCCGTCATAGGGCTTGTGGAAAATATGAGTTATTTCGTATGTCCCGACTGCGGCAAAACGCACGAGATATTCGGAAAATCTCACGCACAGCAGACGGCGGACGAATTCGGAATCAAGCTGCTTGCGAAGCTGCCGATAGACCCCGACCTTACCGCGCTTTGCGACGCGGGACTGACGGAAAAGGCGGAAGTGCTGCCCATAATGGCGGCAGTGGACGTCATTTCGTCGCTGTAATCGGTTTTAGTCAAACGCTTGAAAAAAAATCCCGAATGTGGTATAATTATATTGCAGTCGAATGTAAACGACGGTAGAAGCGGAGGCATTTTATGAAAGCGCAGAGAATATACGGAACGGGAGATATGCGTGCGGAAGAACTTCCTGCACAGCCCGTGGGCGAAAATTGCGTCAAAATCAAAATACTCAAAACAGCGGTTACGCACAGCGACAATCTCATTTACGAAGGCAAACGCGCCGTTAAATTTCCTTTGACGCTCGGTCGGCATTGCGTGGGTATGGTCACGGAAGTCGGAGAGTCGGTCAAGAACTTTTCGCGCGGAAATAAAGTCGCAGTGTCCCCGATAAAGGCTTGCCGCAAATGCAGCGAGTGCGCGGCAGGCAGGTTCGACAGCTGTTTGAATAAGCTGGAATACGGAATCAGCGAAGACGGCTTTTTCCGCGATTTTGCTGTTGTCGGCGCCGAAGACCTTTACAGATTGCCGGAGCGAATAGAAGACAGCGAAGCAATGTTTTTGGAGCAGATAGCCACTGCGATAAACATAGTCGGCAAGCTCGGCTTGGAAAAGGGCGAACACATCGCAATCGTGGGCGCAACGGTTACGGGAATAATTCTCGCGCAGGTTGCGATATACTATCAAGCGGTGCCGATACTTATGGATTTGCGTCGGGACAGACTGGACGTCGCATCTAATTTCGGCGTCTATTATACGGTGGATACCACGGAGAGCGACGCGTATAAAAAGATTTTTTCGCTTACGGGCGGCAGAATGGCGGAGACCTGCGTTTATATGGCGCAGGGAATAATGCCGCTTACGCGCACGTTCGACTTTTTGAGCAATCGCGGCAGAATGGCGATTTGCACGGACGGCGGAAAAGAACTGTCTGCAGATTTGTCGGCGGCGGTGTCCAAACAGCTCGACATTTTCGGTATAAGCGGAATGGGAAAGAATATTCCGAGCGCCATAAATATGCTTGCGAACAAAAGCGTTAAGGTTGCGCCGCTCATTTCCAAAGAAGTGAAGCTGGACGAAGTGCCTGCGGCTTTGGAAGAAATGAGCCAGCATCCCGATAAATATGTCAAAGTAATCGTGAATATGAATTCTTGATATATCGGATTACGGAGGAAAGATGATAAACATAGCCATAGTCGAAGACAGCGAAAAGGACGCGGAAAAGCTATCGGATTTTGTTCGCCGCGCTTTAAACGAGGCGGGCGAGCAATGCGCTATAGCGCTTTTCAAAAACTCCGTATCCTTTCTCGAAGGCTATCGCGCAAACTATGACATTGTCTTTATGGATATAGAACTGCCGGATATAGACGGTATGGACGCGGCGAAGCGTCTGCGCGCGATGGACGCCGACGTTATTTTGATTTTCGTCACGAATATGGCGCAATTTGCCGTCAACGGCTATGCCGTGGATGCAATGGACTTTATGGTTAAGCCCGTGTCTTACGACAATCTCAAATTGAAAATGTCGCGAGCGTTGAAAAGACTGGACGGACGCAAGGACGAAAAACTCGTCATACAGGGGAAAACGGGTGCGCAAGTCGTTTCCATTCCGAAGATACGCTATGTCGAAGTTATGAACCACAAGCTTACGATATTCACGACGGAAGGCACCGTGACGGCGTCCGGGTCTTTGAGCAAGATAGAAGAAAAGCTTGCGGGGTTTGCCTTTTCGCGCTGCAACAACTGTTATCTCGTAAATCTGAACTATGTCACGGGCGTCGATGATTTCACGGCTTATGTGGGTGCGGACGCTCTTACGATAAGTCGTTCGAGAAAAAAGCAATTTATGAAGGATATCGCCGACTGTCTCGGCGGGAGCGTATAGTATGTACGAGGTCGGTGCTCTTTTTTGGTACAGGCTCGTTTTTATAACGGAGATTCTCATTGCGGAAGCTCTGATTGTATATCGATTTAAGCGCCGTTCCCGTTTTTGGCTGCGTTTGCCGCTTGCGCTTTTGGGTACATACGGATTGGCTTTTGCCGTGCCTGTTTTGGAAGGCGCGATTTTAAGCTCGGTTATGTACCTTGCTTTGTTTTTGATAACTATTTGCGCTATGAAAGCGGTGTTCGATGAGCGGCTTATAAAAATAGTTTTTTGCGGCGTCGCAGCATACACTTTGCAGCATATAGCGTATGAGTTGTTTAATCTCTGTGTCGTGCTTATGGGAATTTCCAATGTATCCAACGTGCAGGGCAGCGGAGCTTTCGATTTCATAACCATTCCGAACAGCGACGGGGAAATGTTCGTCAGCGGCAATCCCTTTACGATTATGGTATACGCCTTTATATGGGGAATGACGTATTTCTTCGGCTATCTGTTCATAAAGAAACGTATCGGGGACAGAAAAGATTTTGCGATAGACAATAAAAAAATGTTTGTGCTTGCCGCGATAATTCTGTTTTTCGACGTGATTATAAGTTCGGTAATTGCTTGGTACAGCAGAAGGGACTTCAACAGGATATATGTGATTCTGCTCGATTTGTTCAATATATTCTGCTGTATTTTCGCGGTGTATTTGCAGTTCGACGTCGACGACAGGGGAAAGCTGGAAAACGATTTGTCGGTCATAAAACGCCTTTGGGAAGAAAAAGAAGAACAGTACAGAGTGAGTAAGTCGAACATCGAACTGATAAATCAGAAATGCCACGATTTGAAACATCAGATACGTTCGATTGGCGAAAGCGGCTCTTTGGATAAAAGCGTGGTAAAGGAAATCGAAGACGTCATATCTATTTACGACTCGTCGGTAAAGACGGGTAACGAAGCTCTGGACATAATATTGACCGAAAAAAGTCTGTACTGCAACAGTCACGGCATAAAACTATGCTGTATAATAGACGGAAAGAAACTGGAATTTATGTCGCAAGCCGATTTATACGCTCTGTTCGGAAATATAATAGACAACGCTATGGAAGCGGTGGAACCGCTCGACGAAGGCAAAAGGACGATAAGCCTTTCCATAAAGGAAACGAGCGGCTTTTTGACGATAAACATACATAATTATTACGGCGGAGAAATCGCGTTTGAAAACAAACTTCCGAAAACCACAAAGGGCGACAGCGCATATCACGGATACGGAATGAAAAGCGTGAAGCTTTTATGCGACAAGTACGGCGGCGAAATGTCTATAAAGACGGAAAATCAGGTATTTAATCTGAATATTATCTTTCCGAAAACGGTTTACGCTCGTAAATCGACGGATAACGAAATAGCTATTGAAAAATAACGATTTATATTTATAATGTACGGTGTAACCCAAAATAAAGGTTATGCCGTTTTTTGTAACGGTTTAAGACCGTAAAAAGGAGGACTATGTATGAAAAAGAGTAAGCGGATATATGCCTTGGCGGCAATTTTGCTCGTCTGCGCGCTTGTATTTGCCGCTTGCGGCGGTAATAATCCGCCGCAGCCCGAGAATCCCCCCCCCGCGAAGATAACGGAGGGCGACGTCTGCATCGATTTGAATATAACAAAGATGCCGACGAAGCTCGAGTATAAGAGCGGAGAAAAGTTCAGTCCCGCGGGACTTGTGTTCGACGCCGTATATAAAAACGGCTTTGACGGAGACAAGAATCTGACGGGCGGAGATTTGGACGGGTGGTCGCCCAGAGGCGTACTGAATAGCAGTGTTACGGAGATGACTTTGCTGTTCGAAGGTTTCGAGAAGAAGCTTCCCATAACGGTGGCGGATAAAAAACTGCTCGGTATGGAAATCACGCGCGAGCCCGATATAACGGCGTATTCGCTCGGCGACCCGTTGGATTTGAGCGGACTTGTCGTGAAAGCGTCTTATGAAGAAGGCGACGTCGACAACGAAGTCGGATATACGATAACCGACAAAGAAGGAAAAGAATATGTGCAGGGCACCGTTTTGGACGAAGCGGTTAAGGACTTGCATTTGACCGTAACCTTAAAAGTAGGGGAAATAACCAAAACCGATACCTTTGTAATTCACGTTTACGGCGGCATTACCGTTCAGGCGGAAGACGTCGTGAAAAGCGGCGACACCGCTCCGACGGACGCAAGCTATACGACGATGAAAGGAAAGGGCGAAGTGAAAACCGACTGTACCTGGACGGGCACGGGCTATATCGGCAGTATAGAAAAAGGTTTCGAAATAGAATTCTATATCTATTCGGAAGGCGAAATTCCCAACGCCGATTTGGTGCTTTTGGCGGCTTCCACCGTTCAGGACGTGCCGAATAATACTATGCTCGATATGCAGTTCAACAAATTCTGCAAAGTATATGTGGGCGAAGAAAACGAAGAAGTTTATATAGACGACGATATCGTAATTCCCGGCAAGCCTTTCCCCGAAGCCAACAGCGGCGGAAACAAGTGGACGAACTGGGCGGACGTGCCGTTCGGCAAAATAGATATCAAAAAAGGCTTCAATAAAGTCAAAGTCGTATGTATCGGCGGAATCCCCGACAGCAGTAACTATCCGAGAACGCCGAACATAGACAGACTGGACGTGCGTCTTTCCGACGACGACCCCGACGTCGTAACGCGCGGCGACGTCTGTACGGATATCGTGATAAAGACGGCTCCGTCGAAGCTGTCTTATAAGGAAGGAGAGTTCTTCTCGCCCGACGGCATAGTGTTCGACGCGGTTTATAAAAACGGTTATGACGGCGACGTCAATCTCGGCGCAAACCGCCTGACTTGGACCCCGAACGGCGAACTCACGAAAGACGATACGTTCGTAATGCTCAAATTCAAAACTTTCGAAAAGAAATTGGACATCAGCGTGCGCGAAACTCAACTTATATCGGTGGAAGCAGAAAGCACGCTGGCAAGCGGCGCCGAAACTCCCACTAGCGAAAGCTATACCGTCATATCGGGAAAGAATAAGATAGAAGCGGGAAAAGGTTTGAACGGCAGCGCAAGCGTAAGCGACGTCGGCGTGGGAACCAAGATAGATTTCTATGTGTACAGCGAGCAGGCGGTGCAGAATGCCGAGCTGGTGTTTGTGGCGGCGTCTTTGAAGCGCGGAAGCGGCTTTACCGAAGATTTGAAGTTCAATCAGCTGTTCAAGCTTTCGGTGGACGACGTGGAAATCACCGTACCTGACGATGTTCTTGTTAAAGGTAAAACGCAGGGCAACGGCGAAAGTATATGGTTCCTGTGGACGAAGAATTTAATTTCCGAAATAGATTTGAAAGCAGGGTTTACCAAAATCACCATCGAATGTATAGGGACGATAAATGATGGCGGAAGTCAACGTGCGGCAAACATCGATAAGATTGAAATTCGCTATTAGAGGAGGTTTAATTCAATGGAAAATAAGACAAAGAAAAAAATGCTGCTTAAACCGTCTCAAATTGTCATAATAGTCGTTGCGGTCGTCGTAACCGCGATTATGATAACGGCGGACTGTTTTGCGTCGAAATACGCTCCCGTTATATCCACCTTCCTCGGCTGCACGGAACAGCTCGAAGGCGATACGGAAAAAGTGGAAGAAGGCGCAAAGAGCGGCGACGAAGTCGTGAGAAAGCTGGCGAACGACGGCGTGGTGCTTATGAAAAACGCGCCTATGAAAAGCGGCGGCGGAAATACTTTGCCGCTTCCGGCTTCGCAGAAAAACGTAAACATATTCGGCTGGTATGCCACCGACGCAGGCTTCCTGCTTGCAGGCAACGGCTCGGGCCGCTCGTATGTGCATCCCGACAACAAAGTGACGCTTTTGCAGGCGTTCAAACAGAGCGGATACAGCTATAACGAAGAAATCATCAAGATATACGAAAAGCACAGGACGACGGAAGACGCCGACTGGGGAGAAAGCGCGAACTGGGGCAATCGGTATAACACCAAACTGAAAGAGCCGCAGACGGCAGTGGCTTTCCCCGACGACGTTGTGGCGCGCGCGAAAGAGTTTTCCGATACGGCGGTGATAGTATTGTCCCGTTACAGCGGCGAGTATATCGGCAGAATAAGCTCGACGCAGAAAAAGGTGGGCTTGCCGGAAGATACCACGCGTTCGGTCAGCGAAATCAGTACGGAAGAAGAAACGCTGATAAAGATGTGTACGTCCAACTTCGATAGAGTTATCGTCGTGTTCAATACGGGCTCTATTATGGATATGACGTTTATCGACGACGAAGAAAATTTCGGAACGATAGGCGCGGCATTGAACGTCGGATATATGGGTCAGTCGGGCGCGACGGCGATTCCGAAGATTTTATCGGGCGAAGTCAATCCGAGCGGCAAGCTTGCCGATACGGTGCTTTACGACCCCGACGTCAACGAGATTTCCCGCGTAAACGGCGAGTCGAAAGATATCGTATATGCGGAAGACATTTATATCGGCTATAAGTTCTATGAAACGGCGGACAAAGAAGGCTATTTCAAAGATAAGACCAAATTCGGAAAAACGGGTTATGACGCGGTTGTGCAATATCCTTTCGGACACGGCTTGTCTTACACGACGTTCGATTGGGAAATCGAATCCGTAAGCCTTGCCGACGGCGAAGAACTGACGAAAGAAACCGAAATAGAATTGAAAGTCAAGGTTACGAACAGCGGCAGCAAGGAAGGCAAAGACGTAGTTCAGTTGTATTATTCCGCGCCGTACATAAAGGGCGGAGTGGAAAAGTCTGCGGTGAACCTTTTGGATTTTGCCAAGACGGTATCGCTGAAACCGAAGGAATCGGACACCGTCACGTTCAAGTTCACGCCGTACGAAATGGCAAGCTATGACTGCTATGACAAGAACGATACGGGAACGACGGGCTGGGAACTCGACGTCGGCAAATACGAAATCAAGCTTATGACCGACTCTCATCATCTCAAACAGATGGAAAACAATACCATCACTTACGAGATTAAAGACTTCGAATTGCGTTACCGCAAAGACCCCGTCAGTCAGGGCAGAATAAGAAATCGCTTTACGGGCGACTTGGCTTACGGAGAGTGCGCTCTGGACGGTTCTACGCTGGGCGTGGATTGGACGTATCTTTCGAGAAGCGACATAGCGGGAACCGTGCCTAAAGAGAGATGCAAGGGGCTTGCGGATAAGGCTCTCGCACCTTATGTGGACTATCAGTACGAGCTTTACGATTACACGGCAATGCCGACTACGAATAAAGACAGCGGCTTGCGCCTTGTTACGAAAGAAGACGGAAGCTCGGCGTCCTTGGACGAACTGACGGGTAAAAAAGAAGCCTCCCTGAAATACAACGAAGAATTGATTTTCAAGCTCGGACAGAAAGAGAATTGGCAGTGCGAAGAATGGGATACGCTTTTAAACCAGTTGACGGCGGAAGATTTGCGCACCATAGTCGAAGACGGCGGATACGGCACGAGAGCGGCGGCAAGCATAGGAAAACTCATCTGGTGGGACTATGACGGTCCGTCGGGCTTCAACCGCACCAACCTTTCGCCCACGGTCAAGGGTTCCAAGATGACGGCTTTGCCTGCGGAAAACCTGGTGGCGCAGACGTGGAATAAACAGCTTGTCTATCAGTCGGGACAAATAGTGGGAATCGACGGTCAGAATTTCGGTGTGTCCGGCATATATGCGCCCTGCATAAATCTGCACCGCGAAATGCTTAACGGCAGAAACTATGAGTGTTACAGCGAAGACCCGATTTTGAGCGGTTTCCTTGCGGCGAATTTCGTCCGCGGCGCAAAGTCGAACGGCGTATATTCCTTCTTGAAACATCTCGCTCTGTACGATTCGTCGCCTTACACGGATAAGCGCGTTTGGTGTACGGAACAGAACTTCCGCGAAAACTATTTAAAACCTTTCGAAATAGCCATAAAGAAAGGCGAAGCAATCGGCGCAATGGTGTCCTTTAACAAGATAGGCGCCACTTGGGCAGGGGCAAACCAGGCTATGATAGACGGAATTCTGCGCACCGAGTTCGGCTTCAAGGGAATAGTCGTGACCGACTATGACGACGGCGGAGATTCCAATATGAAGCTGCGCGCAGGCATAAGAGCGGGCGTCAATACCCAGCTTAATCCGCTTTACGAAAAGGCGGGCAAATACGGACGTTTGGATATGAACGACGTCGTGGATATGAATCTCGCAAGAGAGTCTGCAAAACAGATAATTTACGCGTCGTGCAACACTTACTATTTCGCAAAACACAATACCGATAAAAACGAATACTCCACCGATTTGGCAGGACCGCGCGTCTTGAAAAAGAGCTTCGAGTGGTGGATACCCGTGGTTGTGGTCATAAACATTGCCGTATTCGGCGTGCTTATATGGCGCGGATTGGTGGCGTTCCTGCCCAAGCGCAAGGCGGTCGCGGCAGGAAATGCGGATGCGGAAGTCGAAGTGTCCGGTGCGGACGGCGGCAAGAAAAAGGGCGGCTTCTTCGACGTTTTCAAACGGAAGAAAAAGAAAGCGGAAGAAGACGTGTTTGAAGTTGCAGGCAGCGGAGAGCCCGTGAAAACAGGTCCGTCCGACAGCGAGCGTATCGGCGTGCTGGAAGCGGAGATAGCGGAGCTTAAGCGAAGCGTCGAGACGTTGACGGAAAAGCTTGCGGAATACGAGACCAAGCGTTCCGCCAAAAAGAAGTAAGGGCAATAACAAAAAAAACGGCAGTCGTTTGACTGCCGTTTTTTGTGCCCATTGATTATTTGCCGTACTTGTCTTCGTCGCTCCACGAATACATTTTGCGGAGTTCTTCGCCGACCTTTTCCAATTGTTGTTCGCTTTCCAATCTGCGCGTGGCGTTGAAATAGGCTCTGCCGTTGTTGTTTTCGGCAATCCAATTGCTTGCGAATGTGCCGTTTTGTATTTCCATCAAAACCTTTTTCATTTCCTTTTTTGTTTCTTCCGTTATTATACGATTGCCGATTTTATAGTCGCCGTACTCGGCGGTGTCGGAAATGGAATAGCGCATAAACTTGAAGCCGCCGCGGTATATCAAATCGACGATGAGCTTCATTTCGTGTATGCACTCGAAGTATGCGTTTTGGGGGTCATAGCCTGCTTCCACAAGCGTTTCGAAGCCTGCTTTCATAAGCGCGGTCACGCCGCCGCACAAAACTGCTTGCTCTCCGAACAAGTCGGTTTCGGTTTCGCATTTGAAAGTCGTTTCCAGCACGCCCGCTCTTGCGCCGCCTATACCCAATGCGTAAGCAAGCGCGATGTCGAGAGCTTTTCCCGTTGCGTTTTGATGTATGGCGACAAGGCAGGGGACGCCCTTGCCTTCGATATATTCGCTTCTGACCGTATGCCCGGGACCTTTCGGCGCAATCATAAACACGTCCACGTCTTTCGGCGGAACTATCTGTTGAAAGTGAATATTGAATCCGTGCGCGAAAGCGAGAGCTTTGCCTGCGGTCAGGTTCGGCAAAATGTCTTCGCGATATATTTTTGCCTGTTTTTCGTCGGGGGTAAGTATCATAATGACGTCGGCTTTCTTTGCCGCTTCCGCCGTATTCATAACGGTCAGACCTGCCTTCTCGGCTTTTTCTCGGCTCTTGGAGCCTTCGTATAAGCCCACAACGACTTTTATTCCGCTCTCTTTCAGATTGAGTGCGTGTGCGTGTCCCTGCGAGCCGTATCCTATAATGGCGACGGTTTTCTTTTTGAGATAATCGAGATTGCAATCCTGCATATAGTAAATTTTTGCCATAGTTTATACTCCTTGAAAATGATTTTTATCTTTCAACACTTTAACGCGCTATATTGTATCAATTATACAATTCGTAACGGCGTTTGTCAAATTTATTGACGAGGTAATGTCGTTTTGATATAATTGTTTTTGCTTATAAAGAAAGAGAGGTATCGAAAAATGACGTTTGAACAAATCGATATCGCCGTCCGCTCTTTGTCGATATTCGAGAATTTAAAGAGCGACGTCGGCGTGAAGGCGCTTTCGGAAATGATTTGTCTGCCCGAGAAAAAAAGATTTACGGAGCTTTGGGCAAGTTATTTCAACACGCTTGCAAATTGCGGATGCGAGAAAAATGCCGCGGATTATTTCCGCCGTCTGGTTTTGACCGACGACAATGTATTCGCACGCAGAGTGGCTGCGAGAGAAGACGTGAGCGGTTTGACAGAGAGAGTAAATTTCGAACTGAAAATCATAGCCGCTCTCGCCGCCGTGACGCCTGCCGATTTCGCCGATAAATATGCGGACGTGAATGCGGTTTCCGCGCAGTGGGAAAGCGGTAAAAGCAAACTGCCCGACGCGGCGGAACTGAAAAAACAAATCGAGAAGAACGGTTACGGCAATGTGTCTAAATCGGCGGCATACAGGTTCGACGGAAAATTGCTCATATCGATTGACAGTATCAGCGAAATAAGTTTATCCGATTTGAAACTGTACGACGACTGCAAAAAAGCGGTCGCGGACAATACGGCGGACTTTATCGACGGACTGCCTGCGAACAACGTGCTTTTGTACGGGGACAGGGGCTCGGGAAAGTCGAGCACCGTTCACGCGATTTTGAACGAATATAAGGGCAGGGGACTGCGGCTTGTCGAACTCAACAAATCGTCGATTAAGCATTTCCCCGCGCTTTTCGATATCATAGGCAGGTTCAAAATTTTCAAGTTTATAATATTTATCGACGACTTGACGTTTGTCGAAGGTACGGACGATTTTTCCGAATTGAAAGCGGCATTGGAAGGGTCGGTGTATAAACCGGAAAACGCACTTATTTATGCCACTACAAACCGCCGTCATCTTGTGCGCGAAAGTTTCGAGTCCAGACAAAACGACGTGCACATAAACGATACTTTGCAGGAACAGGCGTCGCTGTCGGACAGGTTCGGACTTGTCGTCACCTTTTTAAGTCCCGACAAGAGAGAATTCGTCGAGATTTTGAAAGGTATTCTTTCGGACAGAAATATAGAGATAGATTTGAAAACCGCCGAAACTCTTGCCGAGCGCTATGCTTTGAAAAAGGGCGGAAGAAGCGGCAGAGCCGCCAAGCAGCTTGCCGATATGATAGAGAGCAGATTAAAGCGCGGACTGCCGTCGGACGGTTTATTATAATTGTGAAAATTTTAAAACCGTGTAAAAACAGTTGCCGATTTGACAATTTTAAGATATAATTATATCGGTGGAGATTGAGGCGATTTACCGTTTCGATTTTGCACCGACAATACAGAATTACTTTTTTTGGAGGATACATAACTATGAAGACCTATGGGATTGAGAAACTGAATATCTTTAATCCGCTGAATGTCTATCGCAATTTAGAGCCTGCCGTGCTTACCGAGTTGGCTTTAAAGACCGAGGACTGCCGACTTACCGACACGGGCGCATTGCTTGTCGAGACGGGCAAGTATACCGGCAGAAGCCCCAAGGACCGCTTTATCGTCGACGAAGCTCCCATAAACAAGGAGATAAACTGGGGCGCGGAGAACAAGAAGATTTCCGTGGAGCAGTTCGATTCGATTCTGGGCAAGATTGAGAGCTATCTCAATAACCGCAACATATTCATATTCGACGGATATGCAGGCGCAGACCCGAAGTTCCGTTTGAACGTGCGCGTCATAAACGAGTATGCGTCGCAAAACCTGTTTATGCACAATATGCTTTTGCGTCCCACGGAAGAAGAACTCAAAACCTATAAGCCCGAGTTCACGCTTATATGCGCGCCCGGTCTCAAGCTCAATCCGAAAACCGAAGGCATCAATTCCGAAGCTGCAATCATAGTCAGCTTCAAGAGAAAACTGCTCATAATAGCAGGCAGCAAGTACTGCGGCGAAATGAAAAAAGGCGTGTTCAGCGTTATGAATTACCTTTTGCCGCATATGGGTGTTTTGGGTATGCACTGTTCTGCCAATATGGCAACCGACGGCAGCGGCGATACCGCTCTGTTCTTCGGCTTGTCGGGAACGGGCAAGACCACTCTTTCGGCAGACCCCAACAGAGGTCTTATAGGCGATGACGAACACGGCTGGTCGGAAGAAGGCATATTCAATATAGAAGGCGGCTGCTATGCGAAGTGCATAGACCTTTCCGAAGAAAAAGAACCCGACATTTACCGCGCGATAAAGCACGGCTCCGTTGTGGAAAACGTGGTTATCGACGACGTTACGAGAAAGCCCGATTACACCGATAACAGCCTTACGGAAAACACGCGCGTGTCCTATCCCGTTCACTACATCGACAACGCCGTAATTCCCGGCGTCGGCGGACATCCCAAGACGATAATCTTCTTGACGGCAGACGCATTCGGCGTGCTTCCTCCAGTCAGCAAGCTCACGAAAGAGCAGGCAATGTATTATTTCGTTTCCGGCTATACGTCGAAAGTTGCCGGCACGGAACGCGGAATAACCGACCCTGTCTGCACGTTCTCCACCTGCTTCGGTTCGCCGTTCCTGCCCCTTAGGTCTTCGGTATATGCCGAGCTTTTGGGCGAAAAAATCGAAAAGCACGGCGCAGACGTATACCTTATAAACACAGGCTGGACGGGCGGCGCATACGGCGTCGGCAAGCGTATGAGCCTTCCTGCGACGCGCGCAATAGTGACTGCGGCTTTGAACGGTTCGCTTGCAAAGGTCGAATACGAAACCGAACCTTACTTCGGACTCAACGTCCCGAAAACCTGCGAGAACGTGGACAGCAACATTCTCAACCCGAGAAACGTATGGAGCGATAAAGCCGAATACGACCGCTTGGCGAAGAAGCTTGCGCACGATTTCGTGGAGAACTTCAAGAAGTACGAGGGTATGCCGGAAGAAATAGTCAACGCCGGTCCCAAGGCTTAAATGATTTGCAATAAATAGAGTATTCCGAAACAACGCTCCGAATCAAGTAGGAGCGTTTTGCATTTCACGAGCCGAAACCTACCCGATATGCCGAGAGTATTGAAAGAAACGACCGCTTCTGTTAAAATGTAGGTAAGAAAAAACAGAGGTGTACGGTATTGAAAAAAGCATTTTCTTTTATTTTGGCGGCAATGATTATATGCTCGATGTTTGCTTTCGTTGCGTGTAACGAAAAGCCGCCTGCAAATCCCACGGAACCGGATAAGGTGTTCGACTTGGTGCTTTTCACGGGACAGTCGAATATGGTGGGACGGGAAACCGACCGTTACGAAGTGGAGATACCCGACCAAACGGCGTATGAATACAAAGCCAAGACCGACAAAATTTATGCCGTAAAAAATCCTATGGGCGAACCTTACGGGACGCTGGAAGCGTCGTCGGGGTCCAGCCTTATTCCGCAATTCTGCGCCGATTATATAGCGGCGACGGGACATAAGATGATGGTTATGCTTTCGGCTTGCGGCGGCAGCAGTATAACTCGGTTTTCGAAATACGGCGACCTGCTTCCCGATATTTTGACAAAGTATCAAAAGTGTCTCGATTATATGAAAAAAGAGGGATATAGCGTCGGACGCTGTTTCTACGTTATGTTTCAAGGAAGCACGGATATAGCTATGGCAGGCGAAACTTATGAGAAACAGTATATGAGCTTTCATAACAGTCTCAAAGAAAAATTTCCGCAGATAGAATTCGGCGCAACTATTTATGTCGGCGAAGACGGAGATAATATGAGCGAGCGGCTTTTGGAAAAAGTCAATGCTCATAATGCCGCAAAGAAAAAGATTGCACAGGAGCACGATGATATAATAGTGTGCTGTAAAGAAAGCGCAACCTATTTTTTGAGCAGACCGGAATATATGCGCGACGATAAACTGCATTTGAATGCGGAGGCGTTGAAACGCGTCGGAAAAGTATCGGCGGAAAACGTGCTGAATTTTATGGGCTTCAAAGACGAAAGCAAAAAAGGCGTTGACCCTGCGACCTATCTCGACGAGCCGATTTTGACACTTGCGCAGGCGTGACTTATAAGAGGTAAATATGATTAAAGTCTGTATAGTGGAAGACGACAGTGCGGAACAGGAAAGGCTGCGTAAGTTTTTAAAACTTTACGGAGAAGCAAACGGCTGTGAGTTTGTTATTTCCGCTTATACGCAAGCCGAGCCTTTTATCGAAAACTACTCCTGCGATTTCGATATAATATTTTTTGATATAGAATTGCCGGGGACGGACGGAATGTCGGCGGCGAAAAAGATTCGCGAGCGCGATGACAGAGTGGTGCTTATTTTTGTCACGAATGTGGCTCGGCTTGCCATCGACGGCTATTCGGTGCAAGCGCTCGACTATATTATCAAGCCGATAGAAAAATATCCTTTCTTTGCGACTATGGACAGGGCGCGGCGTAAAATATCGGAATACCGCAATGCCGTTATCGACGTTCATACCGCCACGGGCACCGTGCTTTTGAAAAGCGAAGAAATTTTATACATCGAAGCGTTCGGACATAAGCTTGTCTATCACACGGAAGGCGATGATGTTTTCGAATGGGCGGCTTTATCCAAACCCGAAAAGATATTCGAAGGAAAAGGTTTTGCCCGCTGTCATAAATGCTATCTCGTGAACCTGCGTTATGTGAAGAATTTTACGGGCAGCGAAGTGACCGTGGGCAATAGGGTGCTGAAAGTGAGTTACAATCGGGCGAAAGAGTTTTCCCGAATCCTTAACGAATATCTTTGTAAGTAAATTATATCGAGTTGAGAGTTGAAACCGACCGATTATGCCGCAATATTGACTTTTGCGGCATATTTGTGCTATAATCATAAGGTGAAAAAGGGGTTGGGATACTATGAAGATGAGAGTGGCGATTATAGAAGACGATGCGCGGGAAGCGAGCAGGTTAAGCGGCTTTTTAACGGATATTTGCAGGGAACAGGGAATGGAAAGCGAAATGCGGATTTTCGAAAATCCGCTGCAATTTTTATATCCGTATAAAGCGGAAGCCGACGCCGTGTTTATGGATGTAAAAATGCCGGGTATGGACGGAATGGACGGAGCGAAACAATTGCGCAAAGTTGACCCCGATGTTCCGCTTGTATTTGTTACGAGCCTGGCGCGCTATGCCGCCAAGGGGTATGAGGTCGGAGCTGTCGATTATATATTGAAACCCGTGACGAAAGAAGCGGCGGAAACCGCGCTTGCGTCTGTCATCGAAAAAGTCAAAAGACGTCTCGGCGGCTATATCACCGTGAAAAGCAGCGTCGGTTTTGTGCGCATACCGCTTATTTCTCTTTTATATGCCGAAGTCAACCTTCACAGAGTTTTGTATCACACCGATTTTGGCGTTATCGATACCCGCGGCAGTATGAAACAAACGGAGCAGATTTTGCCGAAAGAATGTTTCGCCTGTTGTAATTCGAGCTACATAGTAAATCTCAGGCACGTGCGAAAAATAGAAACGGAATATGTGACGGTGGGCGAGGAGAAACTTAAAATCAGCAGAGCGAAGAAAAAGGCGTTTGTCTGCGCGCTCAATGCCTATATCGGTTTTTCGGGGGGGGGGAAGCTTATGAATGAGGAGCTGTATTTTTACTTGCTTCGTATCGTGTATATGTTTTGGCAAATCATAGCGTCAATCATTTTTGCGCTGTCTTTGAAAAGAAGAAAGCATTTCGTTATACGTTGCGTTTCGAGCATTGCCGTCTGTCTCGGGCTGTCTGTATTGCTCGGTTTTTTGGCAATACAGCTGATTTACGGGTTTTACGAAGTATTCGGAAAATACCCGATGTTGTATTCTATTATGAATCTGATTACGCACATCATTATTTTTGTTTTTGTGACGGGCGGACTTTTTGTCTGTTTCGAAGAAAAACCGATAACGATTATATATGTTTCGGTGGCGGCATATTCGCTTCAGAACATCGGCAATATGTTTCACTTTATTATAGGTCTTATAAATCCCTCATTGCAGTTCCCGTCGCTTGTTTCGGTTTCGGCGGCTTCCGTTTGCATTTGGCTTTTATCGTATGTGCCGTTATATGTCGCCGCATATTTTATTTTTGCAAGACGGGCAAGCGACGTTGCCGAAGTCGCCGAGGTTTACTCTGCGCCCACGGTGTTTCTGTTTTTAGTGGTCATTCTCTCATTGGTGATAATTCGCAGTTTTTCCACGGCATACAGCAAGCAAAACGAACTGTTGAGCATTACTTTGAACGTATGCAATATTATTTGTTGTATGACGGTTCTTTTTGTGCAGTTCCTGCTGGCAAAAGAAGTTTTGAAAAAGCACGAAACCGATACTGTTCGGCATATGCAGGAAATGAAGTTGAAGCAGTATGAAATGACCAAGGAGAATATAGACATTATAAATTTGAAATGCCACGATTTGAAACACCAGCTTCTTGTACTGAAAGGCAATAAATCTTTGGACGAAGATTATCTTAAACAGTTGAGCGAATCGATAGAAATTTACGACAGTGCAATAAAGACCGGAAACGAAGCTCTCGACGTCGTCATAACCGACAAAAATCTGTATTGCGTAAAAAATAAAATAAATATGACGGTTATGGCGGACGGCAGTCAGGTGTCGTTTATGTCTCCGTCCGATATATATTCTCTGTTCGGCAACGCACTCGATAATGCGATAGAATATGTTATGACCCTGCCTGCCGAAAAACGATTGGTGAAGATTTCGGTGGCGGCACAGGGAAGTCTTGTGAGTATTTCCGTCAAGAACAGATACGAAGGAGAATTGAAGCTCAATAAAAAAGGCGAGCTTGCCACGACAAAGAGAGATGACGGTTTTCACGGGTTCGGAATTAAATCGATAAAGAGCATTGCTCAAAAATACGGCGGAAGCTTTGCCGTATATAAAGAAAACAACGAATTTGTCATCGGCATTGTCTTGCCGAAGAAATAACTTAATGCCGCATAAGAAAGAAACCGTTTCTTTAAGAGAGACGGCTTTTTTATTTGGGAAGTCAAATCGTCCTATTTTGCCGTTTGTATTGTGATATATAACAATGTTGTGCTATTATAGCGATGATTCCGAGAAGTCGGAAAAAATAAAATTTCAAGGAGAAAAAAATGAAGAAACTCAAAACTATGATTGCCGTCTTGGTTGCGGCAGCGACTCTCTGCGTGGCTTGCTTTGCTTTGACAGGCTGCGGAGAAAATGCGGAAGGAACGTATACCGTTGCAATGGACTCGAAAACGTTTTTCGGTGCGCAGGAAGTTAAGGACGATATAGCGTCTTGTCCCGGCAAGTACGTTAAAATCAATCAGCTCTATATGATGATGTGTCCGAGCCTTATGAACGCGGAAGGCAATATGGATGTTCAGCAGGCAAAAAACGTCGAGAACTATTACACCGTAAAGCTCGAGCTCAAAGGCGGAAACTACACGCTTACCAAAACGGTTAAGACGGAAGAGGCGGGCAAAAAACTCACCGGATACGAAGGGGAAGGCGACCTTGCCGTTACTCTTACTTTCACGGGAAAATACACTGAAGACAAATCGGACAAAACAAAGGTGACGCTGGCAACGCCCGATAAGGTTACGGGCAGAGTGGTCGTTGCAGGTGCCGGAGCGGCATATTGCAGATTCAGCGCGAACTACGCAAATATCGACGTGCCGGTTGCCGACATAGACGACATACTTTATCCGGGTAAATTCTTCTATTATTTCAACTCTATGTATTTCGTCGACTGCGGAGATACTTTCGAAGCAATGACGGTTACGATAGACAAGGAAGCTACTACTTTCGCGAAAGCGTAATAAAGGCAGAGCAAACGCGGCGGCAAACAAACGCGCCGCGTTTGTTTTAAAAAAGGAGAAGTAAAATGTTCGATTTTAAAAAATTTCTTGAGGGCAGAGATATTAAAAAGTTTTCGGTGTCGCTGGCTTCGGTTGCTTTATCTTTAATAACTGCAATCGTATATGCCGTCTGCTATGCCGGCGGCAACAGGGTTATAGACTCTATGTCCTGGACGGCGTTCTCGCTGCTGTTTGCAGCCGTCGCGGCTTCCGTTGTACTTATAATATTCAAGCTCGACGTATGGCAGAGCGTCGCTATGAGCGTTATACATTTTCTGGCGTTTCTGTTTTATGTATACGCGATATATCCCTATGTTTCGGCGGCGGCTGTCGGTATCGACTCCACGTGGGACGCGCAGTTTTTCGTGACTATTATATTGTTTATTGCGGGCATCGCTTTAAACATAACGTCGTTCTGCCTGAATTATAAGGCAAGTATGTGGTTGCAGAAGCTTTCCGTTTCGGCAACGGCGGTTTTGCTCGGAATTATCGTGGCAGGAACCGTGATAGCGAACGAAAACGCGCCTGCCATAAACGGCGCGCTCGGAACCACGAGCTTTGAGGTCGTGGGCGGCGGCACTGCGGCAGAAGATTACTATAAAAGCAATTACGACAATTTGTCCGACTTGATAAAAGCAGGCAACGCTCTCGGAGAAAGAGCTATGGGAGAGGGCGCGGTGCTTTTGAAAAACGAAAACAATGCTCTGCCGCTTAAATCTGGCTCGAGAAAGGTAACTCTGTTCGGCGTGGCAAGCGTAGACCCCGTATACGGCGGCACGGGTTCCGGTTCGGTGGAAGTATCTTCCGCGCCTACCTGGAAATCGGCTTTGGAAAAGAGCGGATTCGAAGTGAATTCCACGCTGTGGGATTGGTATAACACGGGCGCGGGGCATAAATATTTGAGAAAGACCGGTTCCACGGGCAACGGCGTTACGGGCATAAAAGTTATCGGAGAAGCGCCTTGGAGCGAGGTGGACGCGGCTTGCGGCAGCACGCTTGAACAATACGGCAATGCCGCGATAGTCACGCTTGCGCGTATCGGCGGAGAAGGTTCGGATATGCCGAGAGGCAAGCTGTCTTTGAGCAAGCTTGACGATTCCACGGGAAGCGGCGGAGATTCCACGGACGGAGATTATTTGAAGCTGTCCCCGAAGGAGAAGGCACTGCTTGCCGGCGTAAAAGCCAAAAAAGACGCAGGAAAGGTGGAAAAGATTATTGTGGTGTTAAATACCACAAACCAGATAGAAGCAGACTTTTTACAGGATGAGCAATACGGCATAGACGCCGCAATGTGGATAGGCACTACGGGCACTACCGGACTCAACGCCGTTGCGGAAATTCTTGCGGGCAACGTCAATCCGTCGGGAAGTCTGTCGGCAACCTTCTGGCGCAGGCATAAGGAAAATCCGGCTCTTTACAATTTCGGCGTATATCCTTATGCAGGGTCGCAGGCTGCCGGCGGCATAGGCGGCAATGTGGCGCTTGACGAAATAGACGCCGACCAAACTTATGTCGTCTATCAGGAAGGCGTGTATGTCGGCTATCGCTATACGGAAACAAGATATGAAGACTATGTGACGCAGGCGGCGAATGTGGGCGCTTACGATTATGCCGCAACGGTAACATATCCGTTCGGATACGGTCTGTCTTACACCGACTTCGAATATTCCGATATGAGCGTGGAAAAGAGCGGCAGCGGTGCGCAAACCAAATATACCGTTTCGGTAAAAGTTACGAACACGGGCGCGACGGCAGGCAAAAAGGGCGTGCAGGTATACCTGAAAAAGCCTTACGGTAAATACAATATCGACAACGGTATAGAAGCGCCTGCGGCTGAACTTGTCGGTTTTGCAAAAACGGGAGAGCTTGCTCCGCACGGTCAAAGCGGCGACAGCGAAATTGTAAAAATCGACGTCGAAGAAAGGCAGTTCGCTTCCTATGACGCAAACAAAGCGGAAACATATGTGATTACGGGCGGCGACTATTATCTTACCGTGGCAGACAACGCTCATTCGGCGGTCAATAATATCCTTGCAAAAAGAGGGTATACGCCGAGCGGCACGTCGGGACGTATGGACGACGCAGGCAATGCCGCTGCCGTCGGCGACGTGATAGCGCTTGCTTTCGATGAAGTGACGTATTCGACTACGGCGGCTACCGATTCGAAGAAAAGCGTTAAGATAAAGAATCAGTTCGAATTTGCCGATTTCAACAAGTATGCAAACAAAGGAAGCGATTCCGTTACGTATATGACCCGAAACAATTGGTCGGGAACTACTCTGACAAAAACGGGCGACAATGTCGTACTTCATTGGAGCGACAAACTTGCGACGGATATGAATGCTTTGGGAAGGCGCGGTACCGTTGCTTTGCCAGAAGATAACGGCGCATACCCCTCTTACGGCACTTACAAAAAGGACGAGCACGGAAACGAAATCAAATTGCAATTGATAGACCTTCGCGTCGACGAGCAGGGCAATAAGATAGCTTACGACGACCCGCTTTGGGAGCAATTGCTCGACCAGCTTACCTGGAAAGAGTGCGTGGATACGATACGTTACGGAATGAGAAGAACGGAGCTTTTGACTTCGATAAACAAACCCGAAACTATTGACCATAACGGACCTTCGGGACTGACGGAAATATACGCGATAGGCAAACGCGGTCTGGCGAATAAGACAAAAGACAAACTGCGTACGCAGCACGCCAACTGTTATCCGTCGGGCGGTATTCTTGCGGCAACGTTGAACGTCGATTTGATGTTTGAAATAGGCGATACGATAGGCGACGACGCATTGTGGGCAGGCTATTCCGGACTTTACGGACCGGGTTCCAATATACAGCGCACGCCGTACTCGGGAAGAAATTTCGAGTATTACAGCGAAGACGGATTCCTTTCGGGTATGATTTGCGCATACGAATGTGCGGCAATGGAAAATCGCGGTTTATATGTCTACAACAAGCATATCGGACTGAACGACCAGGAAGATTTGAGACGCGGTATCGGCACTTGGTCGAACGAGCAGGCTATCAGAGAAATATATATGAAAGCCTTCGAGTTGCCGATTACGATTGCAGGCAAGACGTATAATTATAAGGGCAAGGATATTACCCTGCGCGGAGCCAGCGGCGTTATGACGGCGTTTAACAGAATGGGACTGTATTGGAGCGCAATGAATAAAGGGCTTATGACGGGCTTCTTGCGCGAAGAGTGCGGAATGACGGGCATTGCGGTAACCGATATGTGGATGGGCGCTACAACCCCTTATATGAACCTTGCGGCTATGGTTGCCGCAGGTACCGACCTTGTAGACGGTCAGCAGGATGCGGCGCATCTCGACCTGTGCAAAACCGGTCACGCCGATGTGGCTTGGGCTATGCGCGAATCTATGCACAGAATACTCTACACCGTCGTGCAGAGCAATGCTATGAACGGCATTTCCGCGGACTCGGACGTAGTGAAAGTTATTCCCTGGTGGCAGGGACTGCTTATCGGTCTCAACGTCGGACTCGCCGTCCTGTTTGCAGGCAGTGTGGCGTGGATAGTCGTTACCGAAGTCTTGAAGAGAAAGGGAAACAAATCGCCTAAGACCGACGAATAAACCTTTCGATTGACATTCAGGTCATTCGACATACATTTTTCTCCAAACCAGCCGAAAGGCAGAGAGGAGCCGAGATTGGAAAAACGGTCTCGGCTCTTCGATTTTTTGACAAAAAATACCGCTGAAAATCGTTGCCTTTTGGGCGTTAAAGTGCTATACTAAATAGCACTGCTTTGCAGATTTCAACTGACTTATCGGGAGCAAAGAAATAATGGAGATTGCCGATGCGACAATAGACCTTGCCAAAAGCTATTGCGATGCCGTCGACGCCGTGGCGTGCGAAGGCAAGTGGCTTTCGGTGAGCAAAGGGTTTTCTTTGTCCGACAGCTTGGCTTTTATGCGCTATTGCGCCCGCAGTAACGCCGTACAGCTCTTTTTGAAGGACGGGCATACGGTTGCAGGTTGGTGCGATATCGTGCCGTACGGCTTTAAGGGCGGCAGGTTGGGAATAGGTCTGCGCAAAGAATACCGAAATCAAGGCTACGGCGGCAGACTGCTGGACGCGGCGCTGGATAAAGCGGCGGGCAGGTATAGGAAAATCGTCCTGTTTGTCAGGGCAACGAACACGGGCGCGACCGCACTGTACGAAAAACGCGGTTTTAAAGTCAAAAAAGTTTTCAAAGAGTATGCCTATGAAGGCTTGCCCGAACAGGTGCTGATGATGGTTAAAAAAGTGAAGAAGAAGGATTGAAATGGTATACGTAGTAGTTGCCGTAATAGTAGTCGTGCTGCTGATTCCGCTCGCTTACGAATTGCCGAATTATGTATACGGCAGAAAATATGCCGTGCTGGATTTTCTGCGCTGGCGCACGCCGATATACATAACGCTGTTTTTAGTGCTCTTGATAATATTGATAGCGGACGGCTTTTTTATGATACGCGTCACTTCGGAAATAACTCTTTTTTCTGCGCGGATATGGCTGGGCATAGTGACGGGGTTTGTGGGACTGCTGTATTTTCCGAGACTCATTCCCATTTATTATGACGACGGCTTCGACGTACATTCCAAATCGAGCGCTCTCGGAGTCTTTATCAGAGAGCTTGTCGCTATCCTGATTTTCATTGCCGCGTTGTTTGCCGTGTCAGTATATACCTGGAGTTTCATATTTGACGGTATTCTCGGAGTAGGTCTGATTGCCCTGCGATTAAGGCGGTTTATCAAGCACACTCGCGGGAAATAAAAAAAATCGATTTCAGAAGAAAAAAATTTATAAAACTACTGTCAAACAGTTTACAAAACGAATCAAAACGCATATAATAGTGGCGATTTGATACCGCAGTTAATGCGGTAATAAAAACAACGGTGGAGAAACTATGAAAAAAGACGAAAAGAAACCTGTTTATATTCTTTGCCCGCGCTGCGAGTTGAACTATATAAACAAAAAAGATAAGTACTGCAATGTATGCAAAGCCGAGCTCGGTTTGGTCGCGAGAGATATCTTGATTCCCGACGACGAAGAAGCCGGTGTGGAAAGGCTGTGTCCCGTTTGTCACGTCAACTATCTCGACGAAGACGAAGACATCTGCTTTATGTGCGCGAAGGAGCGCGAGGAAAAGGCGTCGGAAGCAGAACAGGAAGACGATTTCGAAGGAAATGAAATGGCGGAAGACGCCGATACCGACGAAGGACTGGATATCATTCCGCTGTCGGAACTCGAAGACGAAGAAAGCGAAGAAGACGACGATGAAGAATACGAAGGAGAAAAAGAACCCGACGACTTCGATTACGACGTCGACCCCAACGATTTCGAAGAGGATGACGAAGACGAAGAAGACGATGAAGACGACGACGAAGATTTCTGATAACAAAAGCGTTCGGCTCAAAACGACCGAGCGCTTTTTTTCATAGTGAAAGGAATTATTTATATCCTTGTGGGAAACAATATGATAACAACGCCTTTTCGCAATCGACCGTACATAAAGAAAGGAGCGTGAATCGGTTTGAGAAAGAGAGCGGTTTCCGTCGAAGAAGTCAAAAAGAATATAGAAGGTTTGAAAGGCGAAAGCCTGAAAATAAGCGTAAACAAGGGAAGAAAGAGAGTTCTCAAATATGACGGCGAGATAGCGCAACTGTATCCTGCCGTATTTACTTTGAGAATAACGTCGGACAAGAATATAGATTTACTGTCGTTTTCATATTCCGACGTGATTTGCGGCGATATAAAGCTGACGAGAGTTTAATAAAAAGTTTTTGAAAAAACGGTCATAAATTCGGTATGTCCATTATAGAATATATTGTTATCCGCACGGATAGCGAGGGACAAATTATATTTTATAGGAGGCAATACTGTATATGGCTTTTGAACCGGTATACGACACGGCGGTTTTCGATACTTACCGCCGACTTGGGACGGGTCAGGCTGTGGTGGAAGCGCGGCTTCTTCCCAGACCCGAAACGCGCATAGCAAAGGTGCTGTCCACGTCGTCTCAAATAAGCATCGGAGCGGCGGAGGCGTTCACCGGCGAAGCGCGCTATTCCGGAAGAGTAAACTTTAAGGTGCTGTTCGAAACAACGGAGGGCGGCGTGGAAATGCTGGATTACAACGCCGATTTTTCCGACAAAATGGAAGCAAAGGGCGTGGGCGCCGCGACAAAGACTTGTTTTAACGCAACCATACTCGATATGGATATCATAGCGGCGGAAGAAGACGTTGTCAAACTTGCCGCCGTAGTGGAAGTCACGCTTTACGGCTGCGACCGCGAAAATATCAAATATCTTGCGCGCGGCGGAGAAAACGTTTATACGCGCGAAGACAGAGTTAAATGCTGTAATCTCGTTGCGGAAGCAAACGATACGTTTATCGTTTCCGATACTGCGACCGATTTGAAAGGCTGTGAAATCATCGCCACGGAAGCGGAAGCTTTCGTGAGCAGAATAGACAGCTTCGACGACTCCGTTGCCATAACGGGAGAAGCGGTTGCCACGCTCGTATTGCGTTCGCCGAGCGGAGAGCTTTCGGGCAAGAGAATATATATTCCGATAGATTGGCAGTGCCGCGCCGACGGCGCTCGCGTCGGGGATATAACGACGGGCGGCATCTGTGTGAAAAACGTGTCCGTGTCGACGTCGGGCGGCGGAGAGGAAACCGTTGCCGAATTGGAGCTGACGCTTAAAGCCGATATTTTGGTGTTCAGAAACGACGAGATAACGCCTTCCATTGACACGTTCTGTTTGGAAAACGAACTGCTTTCCACCGTTCAAAGCGTGGAAATAAGTATGCCGAAAGGCGACTTTACGGCGACGGATACCGTCGAAGGCAATGTGGCTATCGACGAGAAGCTGCCTCTTGCCGACGCGATTTCGGGAGTGTTCGGTTCTCGCGTGAGCATTTCCAACGTGCTTGCCGGTGACGGCAGAGTGACCGTCGAAGGTATGCTCGGCTGCAATATAGTTTACGTGAACACGGAACGCGGGTCGAATACGGTGTTTGCACAGGTTCCGTTCTCGCTGACGCTGAACGGCGACAATGTCGAAGAAGGTGACTTCGTTACGGCGGCGGCAGGCGTCAAGGACGTCACCGTGAAAATCAGACGCGGCAACGAATTGAGCTTGCGTGCGGATATATGTATGAGATTGACGCCCGTTAAAACGGGAGTGTCGGCGATTATATCCGAAGTTAAAATCGGCGAAGTCAAACAGCCGAGAGAAGCGGCAATTTCCGTGCACATAGCAAGAAAAGGCGAAACGGTTTGGGATGCCGCAAAGGCGCTCGGACTCACGCCGGAAGAAGTGTCGAGACAGAATCCCGACGTCGCTATGCCGTGTGCCGGCGGTGAAAGATTGGTTGCCTACCGCAAAATGGAAAAGAAAGCGAAATAAATCGAACTGTGCAGGAAAACAACTCTCGCTACCGCTTTACTTAAAAAGTCAAAAGTGATACAATGGGAGTATGAAAAAAAGAAAACTTCGTGCGCTATCCTACGCGAAAATAAATTTGTCCCTTAACGTGAGCGGCAAAAACGGAGAAGGTATGCACCTTCTGGATTCGGTTACTGCATCGGTGTCTATCGCCGATGCCGTTACCGTTTGCGAGCGTTTCGATTCGCAGGTTAACGTCACATACGGCGGTAAGCCGTCTGCATATAAAAACGACAGCGTGAAAAAAGCCGTCGTTTTTTTGCAGAAACGATTCGGCAACTTCGGGCTGGACATAGACGTGGAAAAACATTTGCCCGAAGGCGCAGGCGTAGGCGGTTCGAGCGCGGACGCCGCGGCGGCAATAGTGCTGGCAAGCGAGCTGTTCGGATTTTATGAGCAAGGTTTGGACATTTCGAAAGCGGCAGGAGAAGTGGGCAGCGACGTACCGCTTATGTGTCGCGGCGGGTTTTGCCGTTTGACGGGAATGGGAGAGAGCGTGGAAAGGATTGGCGCGGGCAATGATTTGTACATAGTACTGCTCTGCGGAGACAGGGGCGTAAGCAGCGCCGAGTGCTTTGCGCGGTTTGACGCTCTTTATCCGACTTGTGCTTTCGCTCCGTCGGACAACGATAGGCTGATAGCCGAACTGTGCAAGGGAGATGCAAGAGAGATTGCAAAACATTGCGGCAACGCTTTGACAGAGAGCGCTTTGCAAATGGATAAAAGCATTGCGGACAGAATTGCGGCGTTGGAAAAAACGGGCGCGGCAAAATCATTTATGACGGGCAGCGGTTCGGCTTGCGTCGGTATTTACGAAAATCTGCCGCAGGCAAAATACGCCGTCGACGTTTTAAACGGGCAGGGACATAAAAAGGTGTTTGCGCTTAAAACAATGCCCGACGGCATAGTTATAGTTTAAAAATAAATTTATTATTACGGTATATATTTTTTCGAAATGTCGATAATCGCAGTATATCGGTTTCGGAGGTAAATACCGTATGAAAAGCAAAAGCAAGAAGAAAACAGGCGTGATACCGAAAGTCGGTTCCGTTTTACTGTCGGCGATATTTTTATTGTCTTTGTCGATATTTATGTTCGGGTGTGTACATACTAATACCGACGAAGGGTATAAACTTATCCGCATACACGTCCGCGCCAACAGCAATTCGGAGAGCGACCAAGCTGTCAAACTCAAAGTTCGAGACGCTTTAAACGACTTGATAGTCGCAGAAATCGACGAGGGCGACAGCTTCGATACGGCATACCGCAAACTTAACGGTATGAAAGAGGACCTGCGGCGTGCAGGCGACGGCGTTCTGAAAGAAAACGGTTTTTCTTACAAATGCCGAGTGCGGCTGAACAACGAATATTTTCCGACGCGGACTTACGAAGGCATTGTCGTGGAGAGCGGTTACTATGACGCGCTGATTGTCGAACTGGGCGAGGGCAAAGGCGACAATTGGTGGTGCGTGGTTTATCCGCCGCTGTGTTATGTGTCGGGCGGCGGCGAAGGCAGTGTGCATTATAAGTCGCTGATAATGGAGTTGTGGAAAAAATTTGTGGATACCTTTCGTAAATAACGGGAGGTATTTTATTTTGAGAAAGAGAGTTACGGCTATCGTCTTGTCGGTGTGCCTTTGCTTTTTTGCTCTTGCCGCGGCAGGCATCACGAATGCGGAGGCAAAGAACATAATCAAAGGCGACACGAAGCAGAACATAACCGCCGTACAGACGCGGTTGAAGGAGCTTGGGTACTACAAGATTAAAGTGGACGGAATATGGGGTAGCAAAACGCTTGCCGCCGTCAAAAACTTTCAACGCGACTACGGTCTGACCGTGGACGGCATAGTGGGAAAAAATACGGAAAAGGCGCTTAAAATCACACTGTCGGGAGACAGTTCTTCGTCGGCGTCGTCGGGCAATATAAGCTCGTCCAACCTTAATCTATTGGCGCGGTGCGTGTATGCGGAAGCCCGAGGAGAGCCGTATACCGGACAGGTTGCGGTTGCCGCCGTGGTGCTTAACCGTGTGCGCAGTTCGAAGTTCCCGAACAGCATATCGGGCGTCATCTATCAGCCGCTGGCATTTACCGCCGTGGCGGACGGTCAAATCAACCTTACTCCGAACGAGACCGCATATAAGGCGGCGAAAGACGCCTTAAACGGCTGGGACCCTACAAACGGGTGTTTATACTATTACAATCCCGCGACCGCCACAAGCAAGTGGATATGGTCTTTAAAGGTGGAATTGAAGATAGGAAAACACAGTTTTGCCAGGGGCTGATAAAATATATTTAAGGAGCAAGAGCAATGAAAAAATACGATTCTGACAGCGGCGTATACGGTGCAAAAGCAGAGCGGAAACACCGCGGCGCGAATATGGTTTTTATAGGAATAATAGTGGGGCTTGCCGTAATGCTGGCGGCTGTGACGGCGGCGTTTGTCGCCCGTGATTTGGGCAAGAGAAATGCCGAAATGCGGCTTAACGATTACTATTTCGAAGCGGTAAGCGAGCTATCTGACAGTGTGGACGAAGTCGTGCTCAACCTGTCGAAACTGTCGCTGAATATGAGCAGAGCCACGACGAGCGAAACGTTAAACGAGCTTTCTATGTATGCGGCGGAAGGCGCTTGTGCGCTGTCGCGGCTGCCGATAGACGGAGAGAAAACATATCCGGCAATGAAGCTGTTGAACCAGATAGTGGATTTTGCCGCGAGCTATAACAGTGCGGTGGGACGCGGTTTCGATACGGAAAGCTATGTAAAGAGCGCTTCCGATTTCAGACGGGCGGCGGAAACTTTGCAGCAGAGAGTGGACGAAATGGAGGAAATTTCGAGAAGAAACGGCAAGATAGTAAGTCATTCGTTTTCTCCGTCGAATATGACTGTCGGCGATGACAAGCAGGAAGTCACGCCCGATTATCCCGAGATGATTTACGACGGTCCGTTTTCCGACGGCAAGCTTCCCGTGTCTTTCAAAAGCTTGGAAAATCTGGAAGAAGTAGACGAACAGGAGGCAATATATCGTTTCGAACAGATTTTAAACGTAAAGGGCGCCAAGGTGATAGGCAGAAGCAGTGAACCCGACGCTTACGAAATAGAAGCAGGCGATATGTACGGCTCCGTTTCCGTCAAGGGCGGAATGTTCCTGTCCCTGTCCATTGCCGACAAAACGGGAAATCGGGTAAATCTCGACGAAGAAGACGCATATACGCACGCAGCCGAGTATGCCGCAAAACTCGGTTACGGAGATTTGACTCCCGTATGGTATCTTCAAAGCGGAAGCGTGGCATATATCAATATGACGCCGACCGTCGGGGACGCCGTCTTGTATACCGACATTGTCAAAGTCAAAATATCGCTGACGGACGGTACGCTGCTTGGTTTGGAAGCAACCGGATATTGCCGCAATCATATAGACAGAGACATAACGGCGGCGATAAGCGAAAGAACGGCGGCAGAGCTTTCGGGCATTGAATATGACTCCGTACGCCTGTGCGTCATTCCCGATAAGGAGACGGAAGCCGTATGCTATGAAGTGCACGGAACATTCGACGAAATGGAGTTTTACGTCTATGTGGATGCGGTTACGGGAGAGAGGGTAAAAGCATTGAAAGTGGTGAACAGCTACGGTGGCAGGCTTACCGCTTGACAATGCGGCGGAAGGCGGCTATAATAGAAATAACGCTTTTCGAGGAGTAGAGAGTAATGATAAATTATGATGCGGTTATTATCGGTGCGGGACCTGCCGGACTTACGGCGGCGATGTATCTCGCAAGAGCGAACAAGAAAACCGCTGTTTTCGAAAAACTGACGGCGGGCGGACAGCTCGCCGTTACTCCCGTTATCGAGAACTATCCGGGCGCGGAGTCCGAAGACGGTTTTACAATTGCCGAAACTATGCGTAAACAGGCGGTCAAGTGCGGCGCGGAGTTTATATATGAGAAGGTCGAGTCCGTAGATTTCAAAAATCTGACGGTGACGGCAGGCGGAAAAACTTACTGCGCGCTGTCGATTATTATCGCGACGGGAGCAAAGAGCGGCAAGCTCGGGTTAAAGGGAGAAGAAGAACTCGCAGGAAGCGGCGTCAGCTACTGTGCGGTTTGCGACGGCGCGCTGTATCGCGGCAGAGAAGTGGTTTTGACGGGCTACGGCGACCGCGCACAGAAAGATTTGAATTATCTTGCCGGCGTATGCAAAAAGGTTTTTTACGTCACACAGGGCGTATTCGAAGGCGAGAGCAGAGAAAACGTGGAAGTGCTGCAGAAATGCGAAGTGACGGAGCTTGTCGGCAGACCGCTGGAAAAAGTGGTTGTAACCGGTGAAGGGATACGGCGCGAGATTGAAACGCCCGCTCTTTTCGTAGACGTGGGAATAAAGCCCGACGGCATACTGTTTGCAGGGCAGTTGAAAACCGACTCAAACGGGTTTATATTGACGGACTCGCAAATGCAGACGAGCGTTAAAGGAGTATTTGCCGCAGGCGACGTCTGTTCGAAAACCTTGCGTCAGGTTGTCACTGCCGCAGGCGACGGGGCTGTTGCGGCTATGAGCGCAATTAGGGAAATTAAATCGTCGCCGCGCGAACAGAAATAAACGCTTGACTAAAAAGGCGTCTCGGTGCGGCAGAAGAAAAGTTGATTAAAACCTTGCTTGACGGCAGGGTTTTAATATGTTAATCGGAAATTCTTTGTATATGTCTTGTCAAATCGGTAATATTGTGTTATACTTGAAAAGTATCAAGAGATAAGTTATACCGACGGCAATCGGTACTTTGAATAACGAAAGCGAGGAAAGCAAATGCAATTAAAAAAGGAATACGATGTTTTTATAGCATACCACGGCAGTTACGAAAGCGGCAGTTCTGCGGAGTATGCCGAAAAATTATATGAGTATCTCACCAAGCTCGGCAAAAAATGTTTTTTCTTTCCGCGTGCGGCTAAGGACACATATAAAGCCAATATAATCGAAGTTATGAAGTCGCGGTTGTTTTTGCTTATTTGCACTCCGACCATACATACCGACGAAAATAAGCGTATCGATTCGCATAGACATTATGAACTGTCCACCGAAATCGATGCGTTTTATGCGTTGACGCAACTCGGCGATGCCACGGTCAAGGACGCGAAGATACTTGCCTGCGGCGATTGGCATAAGGGAGACGAAGCATTCCTGCACGAGCTGTTTTCCAAACGCACGCATTTTTACGCGGATAAAGATGTCGAAACCACGTTCGGTACGGTGTACGACTGGATAGACGAGCGCTTGGAAAAAACAGCGTCGTGGAACGAGACGCAGATTACGTCCGAGATAAAAGAGGTCTTTGCGACGCGCGCGTCTATGAATCAGAGTTGTCATTTTGATGATTTGGTTGCGACGGCAAAGTGCGTCAGAGCGGTGGGGATATCCAATTCCGAGCTGACTGCGCGCATCAATCCCAGCGCTATAAAAAACTGTATAGCGCGAGGCGGCAAGATTGAAATACTTTTCTTGGACCCCGAAGGCAAATATACGCCGCTGCGAGAGCAGGAGGAAGGGTTAAGGACGGGAAGGATAAAGAATATTACAAACGTCAATATAGAAACCGCTCTCGATATTCGCGATTCTTTACCTGCAAACCGCGACGCTATGTCGATATATACTTACGATAAGCCGCCGCGTATGAATATGATATTCGTGGACGATTATTTGATACTGCAATACTACGCAAACAATATACAGGGGATAAACAACCCTTCGTTTTTTGTGGAACGTCAAGCCGTGTCGCCCGTATTTGATTTTTGCGAATCGTCATACGAATATTTAAAGAGCGAAGCCAAGTTGTTGGAGATGTGATATGAAATATAAAAACGAGATAGAGTTTATAAGCGTGATTATGCGCGCCGCGTTTGATAAGTACGGCGGCGAGAGTCTCAATACCGTGCAGAAAAGCAATTTCGACCTCGTTACGGATATAGACATAAAAATAGAAAAGTATATAACCGACGCTATTCATAAAGCCTTTCCGACAGACCGTATTCACGGCGAGGAGTTTTCGTATAACGAGAGCATAGAGGGCAGAACCTGGACGGTGGACCCGATAGACGGAACGTGCAATATGGCAAACGGCTCTAAATTGTTCGGCGTTCAGTGTGCGCTGATAAGTAACGGGGAGATAGTTGTCGGCGCAGTGTATTTGCCGCATTTCGGCGAGACTATCTATGCAGGTAAGGGCGACGGCTGTTATTTTAACGGCAAAAAAATAACCGTCGATGCCGACGTGGAATTCAATAATGCCATTGTCAGTTTCGGAGACTATCCTCACGCAAATAAATATAATGCGGCGGAAATTCAGCATACTGCCATAAAAAAACTGTATTCGCGTATAGCAAAAATTCGTATGTTCGGTGCGGCGTGTATGGATTTTTCGTTTGTGGCTCAAAGAAGAACGCACGGCACGGTGGTCATCACAAAAAACCTGTGGGACATTGCGCCGGGAATAGCCATTTGCAGAGAAGCGGGCGCTGTCGTGACCAATCTGAAAGGTATGCCTTACAGATTGGGAGACAACGGTGTCGTAGTCGCGGCGAGCGCGCGGCTCAATAAGTTAATCTGCGACTGTATCGCAGGAGAGTATGTAATCGAAGCAGACGGCAAAGCGAAAGCGTTTGACGCGTGCATATTCGACTTTGACGGCGTGATTGCCGATACCGAAAAGTTCCATTTTGCGGCGTGGAAGCACGCGTTTTCCGCAATGGGCGCGACGTTTACCGATAAAGATTATTTGCCGCTTAAAAGCACTGGCAAGAAGAACATTATCGCGGCTGTCGAGCGTAAGCGCGGCGAAAAATTCACCGACGAACAAAAAGCAAAGATAGCCGAACTTAAAGATGCAAAGTTTGCGAGTTTGGCGGCAGGCGTGAATGACGACGATATGATAGTCGGCGCGCGAGAGTTTGCGTCACGCATAAACGGCGCGTGTATCAAGACTGCCGTCGCGTCATCTGCGAAAACGGCAGGAAATATGATAGCGCGGCTAGATATGAAAAACATATTCGATACGGTGATTGACGGCAATGCGCCGTTTCCCAAAAAACCGTCGCCCGATATTTATATTGCCGCTATGAAACGGCTCGGCGTATCGCCTAAAAAATGCGTGGTGTTCGAAGATTCCGCCGCAGGCATAGAATCGGCACTTTCGGCAGGGGCGAGCGTTATCGTTATAGGCGGAATGAAAGACAGTCGTGCTTTAATGTGCGTGGACGATTTTACTCATTTGCTTGTCAAGTAATCGCTTACAAAAACGCAAAAGAACAATACAATAAAAAAAATTAAAAAACAGCGTAAATATAGGTGCAAAAATCCGATTTTTGTGTTATTATATAGTAGCGGTAGATTTACCGACTATTCCTTTAAGGAGGGGCGATAAAATGGAAGACGGACACAGTCCACGAAATAAAAGAGATTGCCCCGCCTTGACGGTTTTGTAAAAACTTCAAGGGCTGTTTTTGCGCGGGGCGTGCTTCTTTTGGGTAGGACGTCCTTTTTTATGTTTCGCGGATAGTTATTATGAAAGACATTTACGTTATGAAAAGCGGCGAAAGGTCGCTCGAACAGGTGCAGACGGCAGTTCACGGCTGCTGGATAAACCTGGAAAATCCGTCGGATAAGGAAATCGAAGAAACTTCGGCTGTTACGGGTATTCCCGAAGATATGCTTAAAGCCGCTCTGGACGAAGAAGAACGCGCGCATATCGAAACCGACGACGGCTGCACTTTGATTCTCGTAGATATACCGGTTATGACAGGGGATAAAGATTGGTATGTGTATTCCACATTGCCGCTTGCAATGGTTTACAACGATTCTTATTTCGTAACCGTTTGTTTGCGCGATACGGCGGTTTTGGGAGACTTTATCAATCATCGCGTCAAAAATTTCGATTTGAATAAGCGTACAAGATTCGTATATCAGATTTTGTATGTGAATGCAATAAAATTTTTGGGCTATCTCAAACAAATCGACAAGACCTCGTCGCGCGTGCAGCAGCATTTGCACCGCTCTATGAAGAATAAGGAATTGATACAGCTGCTGGACCTCGAAAAAGCGCTTGTCTACTTTTCCACGTCTTTGAATTCCAATCAGATAGTTATAGACAGATTGAAAAGCCTGTCCACGCTTAAACACTTCGAGGACGATAACGATATAATAGACGACGTCATAGTCGAGAACAAACAGGCGATAGAAATGGCGACTATATACCGAGATATTATGGGCGGCACGATGGACGCGTTCGCTTCGGTCATAGGAAACAACCAAAATATCGTTATGAAACTTTTGGCGGCAATTACCATTTGTATGACCATTCCCACGATTATAGCTTCGTTTTGGGGAATGAACGTAGCCGTGCCGTTTGCGGACCTTCCCGGACTTGCGGGATTCTTTATCATAGTCGGAATAACGGTTGCGGTACTTATTCCCGTAGTGATTATAATGTTCAGAAAACGAATGTTTTAGCAAGGAGAGATTATTATGCCTTTGATTGAACTCAAATGCTCCAAGTGCGGATATGAAAGCGAAGAACTTGTTTCAGCAAACGGCAAGTATCCGAAGTGCGGTAAGTGCGGCGGTAAAATGGACCAGAATTACAACGGCAGGCTTAAAGTCAATTCCGTGAAGAAGCATAATTGCAGCGGCGATTGCAAGCACTGCTGCGGCTGTTAAATAAAAGGAGAGAATATGAATTCCACAATCAAAACAATACTCGAAAGGCGCAGTGTGCGCGTATTCGACACGGCAAAGACCGTGTCGGAAAATATTTTGACCGAAATAGTAAAGGCGGGAGCATATGCGCCCAGCGCAATGAACAGGCAGGCGTGGCATTTCACCGTCGTCGAAAACAAAGAACTGCTTTTGAAACTGAATACGGCGGTCAAGGCTTTGGCGTCTCAATCCGAGGAAGAAAGGATACGCGCCCGCTCGACAGACGATACCTATAATTTTTACTACAATGCGCCCGTGCTCATAATCGTGTCTATGTCGGATAATGCGCTGTATCCGAGAGAAGACGCAGGGTGCGCTATGGAAAATATGATGCTTGCGGCAACGTCGCTCTCTCTCGGCACTTGCTGGATAAATCAGCTCGGAAACGGGGCAAGCGAAAACGCAGGTGTCCGAGCCGTGCTTGACGAAATGAACGTGCCGAAAGAGAATAAAGTGTATGCCGCGCTTGCCGTCGGTTATGCTCTGAAAAGCTCTCCGCTTAAAGACCGTGCGCACGGTATAGTAAACTTCGTAAAATAAATTCACGGCGTACCCGATAACGGTACGCCGTTTTTATATTAAAAATAAAAGCTGTTCGATTTTACGGACAGCTTTGTTTTTTGTTATTCCTGAACGGGAGCTTTTATCGTTCCGTAGGAGTGGGAATTTAAGTACTCTTGCAATGTCTCTATGGGGCGCTCGTCATATATCGGCGTTTCGCCGTTGAAGCCCGTAGCGACGCGGTAAGAAGTAATTTCGTCGCCTATATCGGTAAGCACGGCTTCGAACTTCATTGTTACGATGTTTACCATAGATGTGGAGAAACCGAGCTCGCTTATGAAAGTTCTTTCTCCGTATCCTATGTCGGTTTTGCGCGTGCCTATGAACAGTTCCGCTTCCGACAGACTGGTGTTGCCGGCGAGACTGCCCAAATCTATTTTTGCATAGTGACGGCTGTCTTTGAAATAGTAGTATTTATAGAAGTCCTTAAACTCTCCGGGGGCAGTGTCGCCGCCTTTTGCTATTTGCTCGTTAATCGTGCTGCGCAATGTTCCCATAATAGGCGCGACATAGTAGACATATTCCATAATGTTCGTTATGCCGTCCTCGCCGGAAATTTCGTTCATCAAATCGCCTACCGCTATTTTGACGAAATTATATTTGCCGTTTTGGTCGAGCTTATTGAAATACATATATCCGTCGAGATAGTATATTTGAGATGCCGAACGCTCCAAAAGCGTGACAAGCACCGATTTCTTTTGCGTGGACAGTGAAATTATGACCAGCGGTTTGTTTTGTATGCTGCCGTCGGGTTGGGGGGTGGGGATAAGTTTGACCCTTGCGTCTATGGGAATATTTATGTCTATATTTATAATTCCTATATGCACATTGAGATTTCCCGAGATGTGGAAATCGGTAAGATTTGCCGTATTCAAAAGAGCGGTAGTCAAATCGGAAACATCGGACAAATCGTTCAAACAGTTGCCTTCGAGATACTGCTTGTAGTAAGCGTCGTAATTCATACCGTAAGTGCGCTCGAACCAGGCGGCGAAATATTCGTCCAAAGACGTTGTTTTGCCGTTATCCGACACAGTGTTTTTCATTGTGTGGAATTCGTCGTACGTCCAATATTCTCCGTTGTACTCGACATAAGTCAAGTCTTTTATGCCGTTTATGAAGTCGTCTTTCTTCAAGACTTTGCCGTTTCTTATTTTGACATAGTTGCCGCTGTTTTTCTGAATCAAGCCCAAAGCGCCGCTGTATCTGTGCTTCTTGATTATATCGTCTTCCGTATACGATACGTCGTGACGAACGTATTCTTCGGTGTAGTTGGGCAGGCTCACTCCGTCGAATTTGCCGCCTAAAATACTGTCGATAAGTTCTTGCCGCTTATAAGTTCCGCCTGCGCTTGTCGCATAATTGTAGTCGTGATATACGGGGCGGTCGATGACGATATCGCTTGCGGCAGGGCAGTCCAGACTTATGTGGAACGTCGTCACCGATTCGGACGTGTGCAGATTGCTCATTTTCCAGTCGGTTAGCACGGCATTGTTTCCGTTTGTGCGTGTAAGCTCAAACACCGTTTCTCCGACGTTTACCGTCATTGTCGACGTTTCGCCGTTTTCGGCTGTCGCGTTTTTGAGACTTACTCTCGGCAGTTTTTGTATGAGATTGACAATTTCTCCGACGCTCGGTGCCGATATATTATTCATACCCAAAAGCGCGGAAACTTTATTTATCACGCCGCTTGCCGTGCTTACGAATTCGGTATAGTCGTAATCATAGTCGTACATAAATTCTTGGGCTTCATAGTAGACTTGAGTTATGACGTCGAGCATACCGTTTATGAGTTCGCTCATTTGCGAAAGACCTTCTATGCCGAAGTCTTTCAAAAATTCACCCGATACCTTTTCTCTGTCTTGCGGTATGATAAAGTCGAGAACGGTGCCGTCTTTAATGTCCAGGACATCCTTGACGTTGCCGAGCAGGTTAAGCACTTCCGCGACGGTCAACTTAAACTTGACGCCGTTGTAGGTCAGATATATTTCCTGCAACGGGTCTCCGTCCGTTATCATAATGTCGAAAGTATGTCTGGGGGATATGCCGTCGAAACTTGCGTTCACGCCCGTTGCCGACGTTTCATAAACGTCGAACCCGAGACGCAGGTTGGGTATACCGTTTGTGGGTATAAAATCCACAAAGCCGTTGACTTTGTGCGTTTTGTCCTTGTACCACACGCGGATATCGTTGAAAGTCACTCTGTATGCCTGCTGCTTGAACGTGTTGACAATGGCGTTGAAGTATTTTACCAGTTCGCCTGCAGAAGTATAGTCGAGATTTAAAGAGGAGAGAACATAGTCTTCCGCTTCTGCGGCGTCGAGAGTCTGCTCCAGATTCAGCAGAGCGTTTAGACAAACCGTGCCTATTGTTTGGTCGAACAGCTCCGTCTGCAAAGTTATGCCGTCTATCGCGCCGTTTTTCAAGTTTACTTTAACGTCCAAACCGACTTCGCCGAATTTGATTCCCGCTTTAAGCGTGTTGCCGTTTTCCACTACAGCATAGTCAATCATATCGAGTACGGAATTGACGCTCAAATCGGGTGCGGCGTCGTCGAGTTTATTCTGTATGTCGGCAATCAAGCGGGGGAGGAATTTGGGAAGCATAGGACTGACGGTCTGCATAAATGCGTCCAAATCGTTTTTGTTTCCGCAAATGCGAAGCTCGTCGTAAATAAATCGATAGTCGCTTCCGCTTTGCGAGAACACGACGGGTATTACGCTGCCGTCGGCTTGCGGTATCAAAAGATTGATTTGGAAATCGGTTCCGCTGCTTCTTACGACAAAAGCTATCTGTCCCGTAACGGTTATGCTTGCGCTGTTTTCGGGGCTTATGACCACACGGAAATCGGCGATTGCTCCGCGCTTGTCAATCAACTGTAAAATCGGGTCGGCAAACATAAGAAGGTCATCGGCGGCGATAAACTCTATATTCGGCACCGTGACGCTTTCCGCCGTTTCCTGCGCGGAAAGGGAAATATTCAATTTGATTTTCGTATTGCCGGACGTGAATTCGTCTACGTCCAAAGAGGAGAGATACTTGCCGTCGTGGCAAAGCGTTATGCCGTAAGTTTCTTCTTTGATTTCGACAGCCGCGCGCAGTTTGCCGTCTGTCGCGTCGAATTCGGTTATGTGGGCAAAGAGACCGTTTAAATCGACGTTTACAATCGTATTTATGATTTGCGAAACGTCCGCGTCGGGAAGCTCGCCCAAGTCGGGCATAGCTATACCGAGCGATGCTAACAATTCGGTGACTTTTGTTTTCAAATCGCCGAAGTCGTTTACGTCGGCTTTCACGCCTATGTTGCCGCACTTTATGTATACGGTTTTGCCGTCGTAACACACGTCGAACTCGAAGCCGAGTTTTTCCAGCAGTATTTTACCGTTCAACGTCAAGTCGCGGTTCAGCATAATGTCTGCCGCGATGTTATCGGTAAAATCCTTGCTTTCTATGTTTGCGGACAAACGTATATTAAAGCTCTGTGCCTTTGCGGTGTTCAGCGCAGGTTCGATAAAATCGAGCACGGGTTCGAGCGAAACAAAGTCGGACGTGTCTGGGAAGTCGAAACCGTCTTTCGGGGACACTTCCACGATAACGGGAACGCCGTTGATTTTAATTGTGGCGTTGATGCCGTTTAACGAAACCTTTTCTCCGTCGTTTATGACAAGGTCGACGTCCAAAGCGATTTTGCCTGCAAGTTCGTAAAGCTCGCAGTCGGGCTTCAAAAGGTCGGACAGCTTGAATTTCAAAGTTATCGTGACAAGACCGTCTTCCTTTATCAGGTCGGAATCGGCAAACAGCGAACCGATGATATCGTCGGTCAGCATAGAATTAAAATCGGCGTTTAAAAGCGCGCTCAAATCCATTCCGCCGATTTGCATATCGCCTATGTCGAAACCGAAGTCTGTTCCCGAAAGCGATGACAGTGCCGAAATCGGGAGATAACCCTTGATTATGCCTGCGCCTATATAAGCGCGCTCTTTGTCATATCCGAAGTACAGCGCGTCGTCGATAAGCGCGTTTATATTCATTTCGGATATATCCACGCTTGCCTTGATGTTGCGTCTGCTGCCGAGAATGAGCGCGTCGGCTTCTATAACCAGTTTTTCGCCGTTCAAATAGGGGGCGAACGCTTCGGCAAGATACGTGGAAGCATTTTTTTCCGCAGGTATATCGGGAATGTCCGAAATGTCTCCGTCCTTGGGTAAAAACGGCTCGAAAATCTCGCTTTCCGTCAAAGCCATATCTTCGTTGATATAGGAGAACGTATCCAGCATTGTGGACACGCAGGACATACTTCCGAGCACGGGAATGGCTATGTCATAGGTGTCCACGCAGAGCACGGTTTTCGCATACCATTTCGAATCGATGGTCATAGTAAGCGTCATAGAATGAATGACGGGATTTTGCGCCGCGCTTGCAAGGGTGCGTATTTCGTTTTTGAAATATTTTCCGCCGAGTTCGGGGTCGAGTTCGAACTCATAGACATACTCGTCGTTTCCGAATGATATGAACTTTGCGGAAATAACCGATTCTTCCGTCACGGAATATTTGGTGATTTCGCGCGGTACGGCGCCGTACTTCGAGAAAAACGTATCGGTGCTCATCGGATATATGGAATCGCTCCACGTGACGTTCTCGCCGCGGATTTTGGTCGAGGGACGATAAAGCACGACGTCGTCGGGCGTTATATATTTCTGCTCGGCAACCGATACGAGCGAAGATGTAGAAACCGTTTCCGCAAATACGGTTTTCTGTTTTACCTTGCGTGAATTGCGTACGTTCTGATTGTATTTCGTGAACCCGAGGTCGGCAACGCAAGTACCGACGGAATCGGCTTGAAAATAGCTCGAATTGTAAATAATGAAATTGGCGAATCGAAAATTCTCCATAGGGGAATAGTCGAGCGGCGTGCCGCTTTCGGGGGGCTGCTCCATTTCGCATATGCTGTTTACTATTTCCGCGGGAGTGAATACGTTCGCCGCGCCGCCGCCCGTGATTGACGACAGCACGTAAAAAGCCACTGCCATTACGGGCAGCAACAGAAAAAACAATTTGAATCTGCTGACGTATTTTTCTTTCATAGGCGTTTGAAACTTTTATCGAATAAAGTCGAAATTACAGCTATTATCTTATTTAATATATATATAATATAACACAATAATGCGGATAATTGCAAGAGTTATGACCTTGCTTTTTGAAAATTTTCGTAATTTTTTTGCTTATAAATTTCTATCGCCCCTTTGTGGCGGCAATTTGCGGTCGCATATTTGTCGGCATAAAGAGATATACTGCTTATAAACGGCAGCACAAGGAGAAAATTTTGGCGGAGACATTCGAATTACCCGACACCGCGCGGTATATTATGCCGCTCGATTTTGCGGACGAGAAATCAAAACTCGTGCGTGCGTTTAACGATTATGCGCCGAGGTTCGGGGTTATGTTAAACGGAGTCAAAAGCGAAAGAAATCTGCCGTTCGACCCCAATCCGCGAATCATCGCAAGAGAGGAATTCGAGTTTTTAAAACGCGGTCTGATTCAGAGAACGGACGCGCTGAACGCTTTTTTAAACGACGTGTACGGCGATTGCAAAATACTGAAAGACGGCGTCGTGCCTGCCGACTTCGTGCTGTCGTCGCAGGGCTTTCTGCCGCGCTGTATCGGCATAAAGCCGCGGTGCGGCGTGTATGCGCATATTGCGGGCATAGACCTTGTCAAGAGCAAGGGCGGCGAGTGGTTTGTTTTGGAAGACAATCTGCGCGTGCCGTCGGGCGTGTCATATCCGCTTGCCGCTCGGCGCGCGCTGAAAGATATCGGCAAAAGCGGCGCCGATATCGTCGATTCGTCCGATTACGGCGATATGCTTAAACAGGTTTTCGATTATGTTTCCTGCGGCGGTATCGATTGCGTGCTTACGCCCGGCAGAAATAATTGCGCATATTTCGAACACGGTTATCTCGCGGAAATCACGGGAAGCGCGCTGGCTTGCGGAAACGATTTGTTTACGGATTCCGACGCGCTGTATTTCAAGGGAGCGGACGGGGTGCAGAGAGTGGGCGCGCTGTATACGCGTGTGGACGGCGTGTATGCCGACCCTTTGGCTTTCCGCTCTACTTCGACGGTGGGGACGCCCAATCTTTTCTCGGCATACGCCGCAGGAAACGTCGCCGTGTTAAATGCTTTCGGTTGCGGCGCGGCGGACGATAAAGGGGTGTACTGCTTTGTGCCGCAGCTCATAAAATACTATCTCGGACAGGACGCGATTTTGCGGCAGCCGCAGACGTTTTTGCCGACACGGGGTGGCGAAATGCGGTATATAGTAGATAATTTCGACAGGCTTGTCATAAAGGACGTATCCGAATCGGGCGGCTTCGGCGTGCGTTTCGGAGCAACGCTTAACGAAGCCGAAAAAGCCGAGCTTAAAGCCGAAATAGCGGCTTTTCCCAGGCGGTTTATCGCACAGGAAATCGTGGACATAGAAGAACTGCCTTCGGACTGCGGAGCGGTAAAAGCCGATTTGCGTGCGTTTGTGGTGACGTCGGATAAAACGAGAGTATGGGAAAGCGGGTTGACGCGGTTTGCGGCAAAAGACTCGCTTATGGTAAATTCTTCACAGGGCGGAGGTTTTAAAGATACGTGGGTGTCGTTTCAATGAATGACTTGGATAAACTGTTTTGGTCGGGAAGATATTGCGAGCGTGCGCGCGGCATATACGAGCGGTATAACGCCCTGCCGTCCGACAACGGGCTGCGGCGCGAATTTTTGAACCGGCTCGGCATTGACTGCCGCGGCTTGCTTCCCGAAAACGCATTGCTGGCAAAAGACGGCGCCGTGACGGCGGCGCTCCGTATGTGGCGCGAGAATGTTCTGTGTTTGCGCTATGTACTCTCGGGCAGGGCGGTAAAGCTGGCGGAGAAAAGCGTGAACGAGAGCGAGACCGGCAATTTCGATAATATCGTTTTGTACGCGTATGCATTTTTCGGAATGACGGACGACTTGACCTTGGATACCACCGCGCGGTGCTGTATCACGGCAGGGCGAATGTGCGAACAGCTGGATTTGATATCCCGTTTCAACGAAGATACTTCCGACGCAAGGCAGGCGCTTGACAGACTGATAGAAGCCTGCGGACAGAGCGCGGCGGTGGAGAATATGATTTCGCGCTGCGCGGTGCGGCTGATTGACGACGATATACGGGCGAATAACATTGTTACGATTAAAAGCAGGACGCCGCATTTGGAGAGCAATAATGAGTTTTCTTGATTTCGATTACGAGCTTAAACTGACCTTTTCTTCGCCCGTTGCGGACCACCGCTTTATATTGCGCTGTCTGCCGCTGTGCGATTTATCGCAATTGCCCGACGGAGTGAAAGCGGAAATTTTTCCGCACAGCGTCTTGTGGAGAGGAAGCGGAAACGAAAGCGGCACGCTTATGGGCAGCGTCGGCTTCGAGCATACGGAGTTCACGGCGCACACGCACGGCAGAGTTTTCGAGCGCGAAGGCTATGACGTAACGCCGCCGCATTTGGCTTTTCTGCACTTTACGTCGGTCACCGAACCCGACGAAGTTTTGAGAGAGACGGCTAAAATATGGGAGAGCAGAAAAAGGAATTACGAGCTTGCGCTGGAGGTTATGGAGCGCGTAAATTCGCTGCTTGTATACACCGAAAACGCGACCGATTCCGATACGACGGCGGTCGAAGCATTGCAAATGCAAAAGGGAGTATGTCAGGACTATGCTCATATCTATTGCTCTTTGATGCGGCTTTTGGGCGTTCCCACACGGTATGTCGCAGGACTATTGCAGGGCGTGGGCGAAACGCACGCCTGGAACGAATGCTATATAGACGGGCATTGGCGTGCGTTCGACTGCACAAACAATAAGCCTGCGACACACGGCTATGTCAAGCTGGCAGTCGGAGTGGACGCGCGGCAGTGCGCGCTTAACAGGGGCGTGTTTACTCCGCTGTATGAAGGGTCGGCGAAACAGACGCAGAGTGTGCGTGCGCTTGTGGAAACTTCTTGACAAACTCCGCCGATTTGTTATATAATTCAACTATGGCTAACGCATTGTACAGAAAATACCGTCCGCAGATTTTCGACGACGTGTACGGACAGAATCATATAGTAGATACGCTCAAAAATCAGATAAAGCACGACAGGGTTTCGCACGCATATCTTTTTACGGGCAGCCGCGGAACGGGTAAGACCACCTGCGCGAAGATATTTGCGCGGGCGATAAACTGCAAAAACCCCGTAAACGGTTCGCCGTGCGGAAAGTGCGAGTGCTGTAAGGCGCTTTCCGAGAGCAATAATATAGACATAATGGAAATCGACGCGGCGTCCAACAACGGCGTGGACGACGCTCGAGAAATCAGAGAAAGAGTAAAGTATACGCCCGTATACGGCAGATATAAAGTATATATCATAGACGAAGTACATATGTTGAGCGCGTCGGCGTTCAATGCGCTTTTAAAGACGTTGGAAGAACCGCCGTCGCACGCCGTGTTCATACTTGCGACAACCGAAGTGCATAAACTTCCGGCGACCATTCTGTCGCGCTGTATGCGTTTCGATTTCAGGCTTATCGGCGTGGACGAACTGTACGAACAGTTGAAAAAGATTTTCGACAAAGAAGGCAAAAAATACGAAGAATCGGCTTTGCGCTTTATCGCGCGCGCAGGCGAAGGGTCTTCGCGCGATATGCTTTCCGTAGCGGATATATGTTTCAATTACAGCGATAAGAAACTTACGCTTGCCGACGTTATGACGGTTACGGGCGGCGCGGACAGAAGCATTATAAGACGGCTGTTTGCGGCGGTGAAAAACGGCGATTTGGCGGATATGTTCAAGAGCATAGACGAAATGGCAGGCGGCGGCAAGAGTATGAGCCTGATAGCCAAAGAATTGCTTCGGTATGTGCGCGACCTGCTTGTGGTCAAGACGGGCAATACGCGTATGATTGTGGATACCGAAGAAAATATAGAGATTATGAAAAACGAAGCGCAGGACTGCGACCCGCAATATCTTGCCGCGCTTATCGGTATTTTCGCCGAAGCCGATTCGGCTTTGAGATATTCGGTATCGCCGAGAATAGCGTTGGAAACGGTCTGCCTGAAAGCCGCAAATCTGGCGTCGGCGGATTATACCGCGCTCGAGCGCCGCATTGCGCGGTTGGAAAGCGGAGCGGTGGCAGTGCCGCAAAAGGCAGTGCAGGCGCCCGAGCCCGAACAGAAAAAAACCGTCGCAAAAGAGCAGACGGCGAATGAAGACGCTTTCACCGTTTGGGGCAAGCTGGTCACTTTTGCGAGAACCAACGGTTCTATGCGGTTGTTCTCTCTTTTCGGGGAACAGTCCGATGTGGAGATAAAGGACGGCAAACTTGTGGTTTGGTGCAACGACGACAATTACCTGCAGTTTTCCGAGCCCGAGACGGAAGAACTTTTGGTGCGCGGCTTGAAAGCGGTCGGAAGCAATCTCACTCCCGTAATAGACAAGAGAAAGAGAATCGATTTTGATGCCCGTATAGATAAACTGAAAAGTATGATGGGCGGCGTCGATTTGGATATAAAGAAAAAATAACAGGTATCGGAGGTAACGGCAATGGCAAGATTTAACGGTTTCGGCGGCGGCGGAATGAATATGCAGCAGATGATGAAGCAGGCGCAGAAAATGCAGGAACAAATGGCAAAAGCGCAGGAGGAATTGGAAGAAGCCGAAGTCGAAGGAAGTGCGGGCGGCGGTCTTGTCACCGTCACTATGAACGGCAAAAAGAAAATGAGCGCGGTTTCCATAGACCCCGAAGCCGTGGATATGGACGATTTGGAAATGTTGGAAGACTTGATTGTCGCGGCGTATAACGACGCTTTCGGCAAAGCCGAGGAATTGGAAAAACAGCTTGTGCCTTTTCAGATTTAGGAGCGGAATGTGAAACAACCGGAAAGCATAGCCAAACTCATAAATAAGTTCGCAAAGCTCGGCGGCGTGGGGTATAAGACGGCACAGCGCTACGCTTACGCCATTGTCGAGATGTCTGAAGCGGAAGCGGCGGAGTTTGCCGAAGCCATATACGACGTCAAGAAAAACGTGCGCTACTGCTCGGAGTGCGGAAATTTTTCCGAAACGGAAGTATGCGACATTTGCCGTATGCGCGATAAATCGCTTATCTGCGTTGTGGCACAGCCCAAGGACGTTGCCGCCGTGGAAAAGACGGGCGCGTTTACGGGGGTATATCACGTCCTGCACGGCACTATGAGTCCGCTGGAAGGCAGAGGGGCGGACGATATAAGAATCAAGGAGCTTTTGAAGCGTTTGGACGGCGTGGAAGAAGTCATAATCGCCACCAATCCCGACGTGGAAGGCGAAGCGACGGCAATGTATATTGCCAAACTCTTAAAGCCGCTCGGCGTTCGCGTTACCCGTCCCGCGCAGGGCATATCTATGGGAAGCGATATAGAGTATGCCGACGAAGTGACGCTTTCGCGTGCGATAGAGAGCAGAACGGAACTTTAAAAAAATTTCAATCCGAAAAAGTCCGTTTGTTTGTTCTGTGCGAGCAGACAGTGCGGAAAAATTTTTAACAAAAGAAGAAACACCCGTCACCGTTTTCGGTACGGGTGTTTTGACTTTTATCCGCGGCATTGATTTTTTGCTGCGGTTTTTTGTTTTCGCCGAATAAAACTGCAATCGAATGGAACTGCATATAATCCGACAAAGAAACGGCAAAGTGCGAAAAACGCTTGACGCGGGGGGGGGATATGTTATTATATAAAAAAATATGATAGGAGACAAAATGGCTAAATTACGTGGATTTGTTAAAATGTTTTTTAAACACTTTCTCCGCGATTTTATTGCGACTTTGATTATCGCGGTTGTTGTGGTGATTGCCACATTGCTTATAGGTATGTTTTTATATGTGGGAATACGCATTATAATGCCGTCCATTCTCGGCCTTGTAATTTTAAACACGATTTTCGGGCTTATCGGTTCGGGCGTGGGAATGAACATTGCCTACAAAATCGGAAGCGAAGATGACGAGTATTTTGTTTATAAAAAGGAAGACGACAAGGACGCGAGCGAATATCTCGACCCGTCCAACCAAAAGTACTATAAGGGCGCAAAGAAAGCAAGTCCGCGCGTCACGCAATTGCATTTTTTGAAATTCATCATATTCTTGATGTTTGCAGGCTCCGGCGCAATATTTATTTGGTTAAAATGGGATTGGTTTACGGGGATAATCTTTCAAGATATAGACGCGGCACTTAAAGACAATACGATTATGGTGACGATATTGCTTGCTGTAGAGAGCGTTATTATTTCACAGTTTTTCTACTTCGGTTTTTGCGCTGCCGATTACAGCGGACAGGTGTGTCCGAAATGCAAACACGCATTCTTTTTGGAAAAGGTGGAGTTAAGCAGTACGCATTCTCAAAAACAGGGCTATAAAGACAAAACAAAACGTGAAAATGTCGGGTCTATCGGCGAAGTGCAAATATATGCGGACGTGACGCACAGAAAATATTATACCGACCACCACACAACGACGAGATATCATTATAAATGTCATTATTGCGGCGACGAAGGCGTTTGTACCAGACATAAACACTATCAAACAGACTAAATCAAAACCGCCCGAAAGCGATTGGGCTTCAATTTTGAAGTACGCGTAAAACTCGGGCGGTTTTTCGCGTCAAGCAAAATAATGCGGCTTTTTGCTTGACGCGGGGGGGGGATATGGTATCATATAAAAAAACGGTTTGGTGGCGGAATGGTTTTACTTTGGGTAATAATATTTATTGTTTCATTTTTCTTTGCAATCGGTAAGAACAATAAGTGAATATATCGGGAGAATAAAAAATGGCTAAATTCGGTGGATTTGCAAAAGCGTTTTTCAAGCACGTTATTCGAGACGCAGTGGCGTCTGCGATTATCGCGGCTGTTGTCGTGGTTGCAACGGAGATTGTCGGCACTTTGTTATATGCGGGGATACGCATTATAATGCCGTCCATTCTTGCGCTTGTGATTCTTAACACCGCGCTTGCTTTTGTCGGCGCAGGCTTCGGTATGAAACTTGCCTGCAAAATAGCAAGAGACGACGGCAAATGTTTTCTGTGTAAAAAGAAAGACGGCAAGGATGCGAGTGAATATCTCGACCCGTCCAATCAAACGCGCTATAACGGGGCAAAACAAGTCGCCCCGAGTTTTTCCGAATTATGCGTATTACAGCTTATCGTATGTTTGCTGTTTGCCGTATCGGGAGCGGTATTTATTTTGATAAAAAGCAGTTGGCTGTCGGGAGTGATTTTTCAAGACATAGATGCGGCGCTTAAAGATAACACGGTTATGATAACGGTTTGGCTCGTCGTTGAGTCCGTCATTGTTTCGCAGATATTCTATTTTGTTTTCACTTGCATAGGCTATAAAGAATTTGTATGTAAAAAGTGTAAGCACGCGTTCTTTATCGAAAAAAAGATATTGGACGAAAAAGTATATGAAAAGCAGGGCTATGTTGATAAAACAAGCAGGGAAAATATCGGCTCTATCGGCGACATACAGGTTTATGCCGACGTGACGCGCAGACACAATTATACGTCCCGCAAGAAGGTGACGTACTATCATTATAAGTGTCACTATTGCGGTAACGAAGGCGGTGAATATTCACACAAACTTCTGTAAAAACAGATAACTTCGATAAAATAGCAACCGCCCGAAAGCAATGGGGGCTTCAATTTTGAAGTACGAGTAAAACTCGAGCGGTTTTTCGCGTCAAGCAAAATAATGCAGTTTTTTGCTTGACGCGGGGGGGGGATGTGTTATCATATCATTATCGATTTTAAGCGAGGTAAATCGGGATGATATGGATTTTTATAAAAAATTTTCTGCGCAGTGTTGGAACTGTGGTTGTTGTTACGGTGGTAACATTTATTCTGACAATGATTGTATCGATGATTTGGAATCCTGTCGCCGAGTTTTTGAACTCATTTGCTGAAGGGTTTCTTGCTATGGACCCGTTTGCACACAAAATGGGTGTACTTGACTATATGATTGTCAGCGGAATTATCGGAACTATTTGCAGTGTTATATGGTTGTGGCTCGGCACCTTCAATGATTGGTTTTACAATGGGAAAACCGATTGCGTTCGGCATTGTCCGCATACATTTTTCGGAGTAATTTGGATTTTGATATTACCGCTTGCTTTTACTTGTATTATAATTTGGATGAGCATATCGGGTTACGATTCTATGGTTGTTTTGTTTGAAAAAGTGCAAAACACGGGTAAAGGGTCAATTTTCGAATTATTACCGATTATACTTCCGACTGTTGCCGCTTCGCAAATCTGTTATGCTGTTGCTATTACGGCGCATTACTTAAAATGGCAGCGGTGTAGTCAATGCAAGCGTATGTTTTGCATAAATTACTATTTTACAGGCTCGGAAAACTGGTCGGAAACAAAATATAAAACCAAAAAAGAAAAGCAAAATTTAGGTGCGTTGTATGCGAACGATATCAAAATTGCCGATGTGCAGGGTAATGTCTCACGAACATACGAAACGACCCTACAATATCAGCGCAATGATTATGGCGGTGTGTGCAATCATTGCGGCGGCGTAGGCTTCAAATCTACATATTTATAATTTAAAAGTTCAAGTTAAAACAAGTGAATTGGAAGTATATAGCTGTATGGAAAAAAGCAACTCGATTTCGAGTTGCTTTTTGCTTTTCGTTTTACATTTCGGGAACTATTTTTAGCCGTTTCAGTACGGGCAGCAATGCTCCGACTATGACCAGATTCAGCGTTATGACAATGGGCTGCGGCCAGCGGGTGGCAAGCATTGCGAGAAAGGGAACTTCGCCCATAGTATTCAACGACAGTCCCAACGTCGATAGCCCGAGCGTGCATACGAGCATAGATACGACTGTGCCGATTACAATCTTCAAAAACAGGTTTTTAACGGGTATATACTTGACGGCAAGTCCTATAAACAGCGGAAACAACGTGTTCGACACCACAAGCAGGGGAATTATTCCGCCTGTCGTGGGCAGTAGGAAAGTGCCGAGTACGTCGGACAGAAATCCGACTGCCATACCGCCGAGCGGGCCGAGTATGACTGCGGCAAGAATCCAGGCGATATAGATGAAACTCAATTTCAGATTGAACAGCATAAGTGCGCCGCCCCAAATTTGACCCACGAGTTTCAGTACCAGTGCCAGCGCGGTCAGCGCGGCGGTGTAAGTCAATCCTTTTGTGTACGATAGTGAGGGTTTCTTTTTGAGGCTATTGCAATTGTTCGGAGTTGCAATTTCCTGTTGAGAAACCCTCGGCGTTTTTGCCTCGGTGTTATTTCTCAATGTCGGGCGTTCTCCTTTTTGAATTTATATTCTGCCGTTTGTCGCGGCAAAACAGTTACAGTATACTATGCCCGACGGGTTTTTGCAACGGTTTTCGCCTTCTTTTTCGAAACTTTTTCTTTTTTCTTCACGAACATACTCAAATCGAATGTGGCGAACACAAGGTTCAAGACAATCATAAAGATAAGCGACACTCCGCCTGCGACTGCAATTCGGAAAAACGCGGGCAGGGCATAGCACAGCGCATAAAGCCACCTGTTCAGCAGTATGGCAGGGAAAATCAGACATACCGATTTGACAAGCGCAGGGATAAAGGAAAGCTTTATGTGCGTTTTGCGCTTTATGTCTATGATGTCGAGAACGGACGAGAGCGTGAGATTTATGCCCATAGCTATCGACAGAATATTGACGTTGAAATTATTTCTGAAAAGGAACAATATCGCAAACAGCACGGCACTGCCTATAAGATAGTTTATCAGGCTTTTGATTTCAAGGTCGAGCGAGTTCATCATAGACGAAGTTATGCTTTCGACGGCAATCGGTATCAAGAGCCACGCCGAGAAAGACAGGAAGCGTCCGCTTTCCGCGCTGTCATATACGAATATGCCAATCGGTTCGCCGAGTTCGAAGAACATAGGGACGAACAGCGCGGACAGGGTTATGGAAAAGGCAATGGCGTTTTCAATCTGCCGCTTGACTGATTCTCCGTCTCCGTTCGCGCGTGCCGTGGACAGCGTGGGTATCATAACAAAGGCAAGCGAGCCTATGACAGTTATCGGTATGTACAGAAGCGGCATAGCCATACCGACGGACGCGCCGTATGCGCTCATAGCCTGCGCAATGCTCATACCGCTCGATATCAGCAGCTGCGGAACAATCAAAGCTATCAAAGAGTTTAAAATACTTCCCGACGTTTTGACGGCTGTTATCGGCAGAGCCGATTTTATGAGAGCGGCAAACTGTCCTTTCGGCGGCGACAGTCTGCCCTTGAGTGCGAAATAGCCTATGACGCAGCTTGCACAGCTCAACGCACAGCCGAGCAGCATAGCGAATGCCGTGCTTTTCATTTTGTCGAACCCGAGCGAGAATGCTATTATGCACACGCCTATTCTGATAACCTGTTCGACGACCTCCACGACGGAAACGAGAGTGTATCTTTCGTTGCCCCATAGGTTGCCGCGCAGTGCGGCGTATACCGCCGAAAAGCAGGAGCCCGGCAGCATTATGAGCAAGAGAGTCATAGACTCTTTGGCGGCAAACAGTCCGCCGAGAATATCTTTCAGCAAAAAGCATATCACGCACACCGCCACCGATACCGAAACGCCCGTTATCATAGCCGCGGACGCGAGCGATTGCGCCGACTTGAATTTTTTTTCGGCAACGTATTTGGCGGTCAGCTTGCTCACGACAAGCGGTATGCCGCTTGTGACCAAGCCGAGAAGCACATAGAATACGGAAAGCGAGACCTGATATACGCCGAGCGATACCGAGCCGAGCTGCCGCGAGAGATATATCTTGAATACAAAGCCTATCGTCCTTTCCAAGACCGTGAATGCCGAAAGGGTAAAGACTGCCTTTATGATACCTTTTTTCATAATAATAATTTATTTGCCCGAATTGTGCGATAGAACGAAAAAGGTCGAATTTTCGGACAAAACGATAATTCTGCGCATAAATACATTATATGTTTTTCAAAATTGCTTAACTTTTTTGCACATATTTATCACAAAAATGTTTTTATACTAAAACAGTTGAAAAAAACGCGCTTTTCTGCTATAATTCGAGTATGGTCAAAGTCAAGAAAAATAGGGCGGTTTTAGCGCCCCTTATAACAGTGCTTATAGCGGTACTTGCGATGCCTGCGCTGTCGGGCTGTTTTTCCGGTTGCTTCGGACTGTCGTTGACCGCTATTTCGTTCAAGCAGTCGCAGATAGATTTGAATATCGGCGACGTATACACGGTTACGACTGCCGCGCTCGATTTCGAACCTGCTCTTGCGTCTAACAAGAATTTCACGCTGGAAAGCGACGACTATGACGTCGTGGAAATCGTAGGCAGACAGATAACGGCGGTCGGGGCGGGAAAAGCCACAGTGACGGCGTTTGCGGAAGCCAATCCGAATATAACAGCCGAGATAACGGTGAACGTCGGATATCCGACGCCTACGGTTCTGACGCTTAATACGGTCGGCAATGTGGCGCAGTATGTGGGCAAAGTGTCCCCCGTGACGTTCCACGCGGCGGCGGACGTCGAGCTTGACCCCGAAAGCACTTTTATATGGAAAGTGGACGGGGAGACGATTGAAAACAGTTCGGCTTCGTACGAATTTATTCCCGAAGACAAGGCGGGCGAACATATGATCGAAGCGGAACTCGGCGAGTGCAAGGCGCAGAGCCGCGTCAAAGTGTTCACCGAAAAAGTGGAAAACGCGTCGGCTGTTTCGAGCGGCGAGCTGGAACAAAACGACGATTATACGTCGGTGAAGCTTTCCGTATCTTATTCCGCCGTGGACGGCGACCCCGAACCTTTTATAGACTATTATGTCAACGGCAAGCTCTATTTCGCAGGCGGTGCAAAGTGGTCTTATACGCCCGAGATGGCAGGTATATATTCCGTTACGGTCAAGCTCAACGGCGAAGACGTCTTAATCGACGGCAAAAAAGAGCTTGTGATAACCGCAAGGGGCAGCGTTACGCCTACGGGAGTTAAAGCGTCCTATAACAATGTATATCCGAATATCTTTGTGACCTGGAACTGTCCGCATACCGAAAATATGAATTACGGTCTAAAAATCGAGAAAATCGAAAACGGCAAAGTCACGCAGGTTTCGGAAAACATAACTTCGTCCAACATATCGTCCAAACAGTTTTTTGACGGAACAAGCGTCAATTTGGGTGAACTCATCGATATAAAGTTGGCGTCGTACAGGATAAGCGTGCGTTCGCTCGGTGACAACGGAATATACACGCAGTCGCAGTATAGCGAAAGCGTGACTGTAAACCAGATAAATGACAAAGCCGTTTCGACATTGGAGAACAAAGTGCTCGGTTCGACGCTGGACCATTATATAGTGAGCGATGACGAGTTCAACGAGCTTTATGCCTATTATATGGCTTTCCGTAAAACGGCGTCCAAAGTTCAGTTCACCGTCTATATGGCATACACGCCTGCGCAGAAGGCTTACAGCAGCGTGGGAGAACCGTCCCTTTTGGGCAATGCGTTCAGTTACGGCGCGACTACGGGTTATTATTCCACCGAGCCGCCGAGAGTGAACGGCAAGACGGTATATTCGGTAAAAGCAGGCGACGTTATGACGGTAACGGTCGGCTGCGACAACACCGTCGTGCCGAGCAAATCGGGCGATTATTCGCAGACGATACGGCAGTACGACGCTTTGGAGCCGCACACCGCGTCCGCGCTCGGCAAGAGCTTGCTGCGCAATTCCACGCACGAATTTGTTACGGACACTTATTCACGCTATGAATCGGTGATGACCTCGGAAGAACTGTTCCGTGCAGTCGAATACGGCGTGCGTCCCGTTCCTGTAAAAGGGTCGACGGCGGAAAAGCTGTATTCGTTTGCAAAAAGACTGCTTATAGAGATAAACTCCGACGATATGACGGACGCGGAAAAGGTGCACAGCATTTACGACTGGATTATGTGGAATGTGCAGTACGACCATTCCGCAGTGTCTGCAAGCAACGAAGTAGACAGCGCAAAATATAACGCTTACTGGCTGGAAGGCGTGCTGACGACGACGAATGCATATGCCGTGTGCGACGGTATGAGCAAGGCGATGTCGCTTCTGTGCAATATGGAAGGCATACCGGCATACCGCGTGACCGGCATAGCAGGTCCGTCGGTTGCAGGACTGACGAGAGCGGAAGCCCTGGCTGTTAAAAACGAACAGTGGGGCGGTCACGCCTGGACAAAAGTCAAAGTGGACGGAGAATGGTATGTGTGCGACCCCACTTGGGGCGACTCGACTGCGGAAATCGGTTCGCTGTTTTCCAAGACGGTTTATGAAATGGCTTGGCACGACCACTTGCTGGTTTCCGACGCGGACATTGCCGACACGCACGAATACGACCACACCACGAACAACCCCGTGACGGCGGCGGAAAGTTATAATATTTACGACAAAATGGAATTGACTTACACCGATTCGAACGGCGCGCAAAAGAAAGTCGACACCTTTATCGACGTCGGTGGAAGTGCGATGGACGCGGAACTTCGCGAAATAGCCGATTATATCGCATACAGGCTGAACGGCATAAAAAAGAGCGTAACCATTATGAACAGCACAAAGGCAAGGGTATATTTCGGTATCGAGCTTGCGGCTTCGGACAAATACGTAAGCGCACTGCACTCGACGATGAAGTCGTCGGTAAATCCTTTGAGCCTGCGTTTAAAGGAAAAGGGATATCGCAATGTGGACGTACTGATGTTCGAATCGGCGGCGAATATAATGGTTACCGTAAAACTGTAGTCATAGGAAATTTACGCAGAAAGAAGTATAGGCGCATTTTACTTTGCAAGCAGAGTAGGTGCGCTTTTTTTATTTTACTTTTTAAGCTGCTTGTTGTATAATATTTAAGATAACATTATTGACAGGAGCTATAATGATTGCAAAAATCAGAACGAAAAACGGGCTTTATAATTCAATTGTATTTGCAATTTATAATAAAGTATGGTCATCGGAAGTTTTGGTTTTCAATGAAAACTATACTTCTTTACAATTCGTTAAAATCTGGGGACCCGAAACCGATGTGTTTATTTATAATGCAGAAAAAGACGGGTGGATTAAAAGGGGAAAGATTGAGGGGTATGACTGGGCTCTTGAAAATATAACCAAAAAGTTTTTTAAAACCAAAATAAACGAAACCGCTGTTTTCGATAAATGCAAAGCATTGCAGGGGGCGGTTAAAGATTGTGAATGGTTTGACATAAAAAACGAAGCCGATGTAAAAAGCTTAATGTACGCCTCTTTTAACTTTCACGACTCTTATATTAAAGATATTTATACGGACGGCACAAAGCAGTACATTCATTTTGACACAACGTGGGGCAGTGAAATATTATTCGAACTTGACGGCGACGCGGAAACCAATCTGTTTAAAGATTACGGGCGCATTGCTATAGACAACGATTTTCCCATAATATTCGACTCTACGGTGTTTTTTGCAAACGATTTGATTTATTGGGCGGAAGACAGTTCTATAGAAACAATTTCCCAAATACGGCAAGTTAAAGCACACTATTTTTGCGCAAGAAATGTAAAATGGAAACTGATAATCGGCGAAAAAAACAAACCCTGAATTACAATTCATTCGGCAAAAAAAAGAGTGAAGGACTTTAAAGCCCTTCACTCTTTTTCATTCTTTAAAAATTGTCTTTATCATTTAAAGGTTTTCAGTCCGCCTTTGACGACTTTGCAGTCCAAAACGACGTCTTTGTATATTTCTCCGTCCAGCTCTATCGGATAGTTGAACGGCGAACTTATTTTGACCTGCTCGCACTCGAAGTGGTGCGTATACGGTTTGTCGAGATGTTTACCGTTTGTAAAGCCCATAAGCGCACGCATTATTCTTCCGTTTTTGGGAAGCTCGACGGCTATTATATTCAATTTGCCGTCGTTGAAAGAGGAGTTCGGGGATATTTTCATACCGCCGCCGAACTGTCTGCCGTTGCAGACGCCCACCATAATGCAGGAATAGTGTTTGGTTTCCGAACCGCTTGTGACGTCGAGTTCATAGGGCGTGAAGTGCGATATGCAGTAAATCAAAGACATAAGGTACGTCAACTTCGTATCGCGCTTGTTTTCCACGCGTTCGAGCACGGACACGTCCAATCCCGTACCGCCTATGTTCAAACAGCGCAATCCGCAGGCAAGCTGTATATAATCAATATCGGTCGGTTCGCCGTTTATGGCGGCGTTCAAAGCTTCCGTCGGTTTCTTGGAAAGTCCGAATGCTTCGGCAAAGTCGTTGCCGCGTCCGCAGGGAATGAAACCCAAACCGCAGTTTTCGGTATCGAGACCGTTCAGCACTTCGTGAAAAGTCCCGTCTCCGCCGATAGCGATTATACGTTCACCCTTGAATTCTTCGGAAAGCTGTTTGGCGTGACCCTTTCTTGCCGTTTCGCAAATCTCGAACGGAATCTCCTTGCTTGACATATACTCGTTTATGAGCGAAATCAATTTTTTTCCGTTTCCGCTTCCGCTGCCGGGGTTTACTATAAAACGGTACATCTTCGTTTTCTCCTTAAAGTAAAAACATTGAGGTAAATTTCCGCTTTTCATTATAACATTTTTGTAGCGAAATATCAAGAGAAATAACGAAAAAGATTGCCAAAACGCGTTTTTAATGATATAATATCCTATGTATGAAAATAGAAGTACCTAAAAGCTTGGAATTGCTCGTCAAATCCGCAGGAGTTCCCGTCTATCTCGTCGGGGGCTATGTTCGTAATAGTCTGCGCGGTCTTAAACCGACCGACATAGACCTTACGGGACCTCAACCCGTGAGCGCATTGAAATTGTCGCCCAAGTATAGGGTAAAAACGGTCAACTTCCGTCTCGGAACGGCGCAAATCAGATGCGGAAAAGAGGTGTATGAATATACGCCTTTTCGTGTGGAGAACTATGACAAGGGACACACGCCGAGCGAAGTGTATTTCACGACGGATATGAAGCAGGACGCTCTCCGCCGCGATTTCACTTGCAACAGCGTATACTATGATATAATCGGCGACGAGCTTATAGACTTTGTCGGCGGCATTGCGGATATAGAGCGCGGAGTGCTTCGCTCTTACAAGCCCGAGCGCACGCTTTCTGCCGACGGCTTGCGCATTATTCGTCTTGTGCGCTTTGCCTGCCAGCTCGGGTTCAAAATAGACGGCGCAACTGCGTCCGCCGCAATGGCGAAAGCGGAACTGCTGAAAGACATAACGCCGGAGAGAAAGAGGGAAGAACTCGATAAAATATTGACGGCGGACGTGGCAAACGGCATTGACCAGGCACATTATCGCGGAGTTAAACTGCTGGCTAAAATGGGTCTGTTCCAATATCTGATTCCTGAAGTGGAGCAGTGTATGGGCGTGGAGCAGAATCCTGCCTATCACAAATACGACGTTGCCGAACACACTTTCAGAACGGTTGCTTATGCGCCGCCCAAGATTCGTTTGGCGGCTTTGTTCCACGATTTGGGGAAAGCGTACTGTCAGGAAAAACACGGCAATATGTACGGTCACGAATTGGTGTCCGCGCAGATAGCCGAAAGGCGAATGGGGTATTACGGACTGCGATACAGCAACGACGAAATCGCGTTCGTCAAAAAGCTTGTGCTGAACCATATGTACGATATGGCAGGCAATACGTCCGACGCGAAAGTCAAGCGGTTCGTCGCGGCGAATTTCGATATTATAGACGACCTCATAGACTTGATAAATGCCGATAAGTTGGCTACGGGTATGACGTCGAAAGAACAGCTCGGCGAAAACCGTTTCACTGCGGTAAAGTGGGAGCTGATAGAGAGCGGCGCGCCCATATACGTCGGCGATTTGGAAATAGACGGAAACGACTGTCATTCGGCAGGTCTGGAAGGCGAACAGATAGGACTGTTTTTAAAAGATATGCTGGACGTGTGTCTGCTCAATCCGCGCCTTAACAACAGGTCGTGGCTTACGGAGCGAGCGGCAGTCAGAGCGGAGAATTTGAAAAAGGAAGTCAAGACAAAAAAGGAGTAGAGATGAAAGCCGATTTGCACGCACATTCCTATTATTCCGACGGAGACCTCTCTCCGAAAGAGCTCGCGCAGTATATGCTGGACGCGGGAGCGGATGCGTTTGCCCTGACCGACCACGACACTATGGCGGGCGTGGACGAAGCGGAAGCGGCGGCAAAGCAGCTCGGACTGAAGTTTGTGCCCGGCGTGGAAATCTCCTCATACGACGGTTGCGATATACACGTTCTCGGATATTACGTCGACAGTAGCAATCCGAAGTTTAAAAAATTCGACAACGAATTGTCGGAGTCGAGAGAATTGCGTTTCAAGCGCACGATACAGCTGTTATGCGAGCACGGTATGCCGCTCGATTATGAAAAAGTACGCGCGCTTGCCAGAAGAAATCCTTCGCGCGCGCACGCGGCTATGGGAATGGTGGACGCTGGATACGAACCCGACGTCAAAAGCTGTTTCGACAAGTGGTTACGGGCAGGCGGCGACTGTTATGTCCCCAACGAAGCGATAACGCCCGTCGAAGCGGTAAGATTGATTTGCGACTGCGGCGGCATTGCGGTACTTGCTCATCCCGTGCGCATACGTATGAACCCGAACAAACTTCCGCCGTATATAGAAATGCTGACGAAGAACGGACTTTCGGGTATAGAAGCAAGTTATAAACAGGCGCAGGAAGAAGCCGTCAGAAGATTCGCGGAAATAGGCGTTAAAAACGGTCTGTTTATTACAAACGGCGGCGACTTTCATTCGCCCACGAGAAGTCGTCCCGTGCCGCGCGAGATATCGCAAGAAACGGTCAAGGCGTTGAAACTTTTATAAAAAAACGGCTCTTTCGCAAAGAAAAAGCCGCTTTGGTTTAGTTTTACCGTCAGTCGCAGTTTGCGCTGCAAGAGCAGTATTTTTCGCAGGCACAGTTTATATCGCTGCACTCGGCGCAGGTGGTTTCGTACATACCGTTTGCGTTCATATAACGGAATGCGTCGAATTGGTCGGCGGCACATTCGTTCATAAGAGTGTGCAGAAGCTCGCGCAGGTTTTCGTCGGAACATTCTATGATTGCGTCGGCATAGAGCTTCACAAGCGACTTGTGGCAGCCCAAAATGTCGGATATGACGTCATAGTCGTCGAGTTTGCAGTTCTGCTGTGCTATATCGGTTACTGTTTTCATAATCGGCAATCCTCCTTTTCAGTCTTGGTTTTCGAGATAGTTGAGTATTGTCTCGAAACGGTGCTTGCAGTTGTTTGCATATCTGCCGACATTGGCTTTGAGATGTTCGTCGCAAATATCGGACACATAGTTACAGCATTTTTTGTATGAGAGATTTTCCGAGTCCAGCAGTTCGCCGAGTTTGGAAAGACTCTTGGTGGTAATATTGGGCATAAGTTGCTCCCTCCTATATATTTCGTTGCATATAGTATTCGTATCGGGTGCGGCGATTATTCGGAAAAAGGACGTGTAAAAGTATGGGAAAGATTACGGATATAGTCAGACAAAAAGGCAATAAAACGCGGGTCAGTCTGTTTTTGGACGGAGCCTTCTTGTGCGGCTTGGACGAACTTACGGCTATGCAGCACCGCTTGGAAATAGGCAGGGAAATAGACGCCGACGAGATTGCGCGCTTGCAGGCGGAATCGGAGTATCGGTCGGCGCTCGACAGGGCGATGAACCGCCTTGCCGTTCGTCCGAGAAGCGAGTACGAAATCAGGGATTTTCTGAAAAGCAAGGGCTATATGTCGGAAGTATCGGATAAGGTCTGCGACAGGCTTTTTCAGCTCGGGTATCTTGACGACGGCAGTTATGCAAGACAGTATATAGATGAAAACAAATCGCGGTACGGGGCAATACGTTTGAAAAACGAACTTATAAAACGCGGTGTGAGCAGGGATATTATAGAAGAACAGCTTGCGGAATGCGACCGAGGCGAAGCCGTTGCCGAACTTGCGCGTTCGCTTTTCAAAAGCTGCGGCGGAGATAAATATAAACTGAAAAACAAGCTCTATGCAAAGGGCTGCAACGGCGACGACATATCGTCGGCATTGGAAATTTTGGAAGACGAAGGTTTGTTCGACGAATAAGGAAAAGGAGAAAAGACAATGGAAAGAAAGATACCGAACGGCTTTAAACTCGGACACTGGAACGATGAACACACGGGCGTCAGCGTCATACTCTGCGACGGCGCAGTCGGCGGCGTTGACGTGCGCGGTTGCGCCCCCGGAACGCGCGAAACCGACCTTTTGCGACCGGAAAAAGCAATCGAAGAAGTACACGCTGTTGCGCTGTGCGGCGGCTCGTCTTACGGACTTCAAGCCTGTTGCGGCGTTATGGAGTGGCTGAAAGATAAGGGCGTCGGCTATAAAATGGGCGACAAAATCGTGCCGCTCGTTGCAGGCGCCGTCATTTACGACTTGAAAGGCGACGGCTATCATTATCCGGATATGAATGCGGGGAAGGCGGCGTGCGAGAGCGCAAGCGACAAGCCCTTGCGCGGCAGAGTCGGTGCAGGCAGGGGCGCGACCGTCGGAAAAATACGCGGCGACGCATTTGCCAGCGACGGCGGTCTGGGAATAGCCACAGTGGCGGTCGGAGCGGCTACGGTAACGGCAATCGTAGTAGTCAATGCCTGCGGCGACGTGCGTGACGCCGACGGGAAGATAATAGCAGGCGCGAAAGCCAATGACGGCAGTTTTATAGACACGGCAGGCTGTATCGTCAACAACGATTTTATGAAGTTGATGACGGGCGGCAATACGACAATTGGCTGTATTTTGACGGACGCCAAACTCACCAAATTGCAGGCCAATAAATTGGCGACGCTTGCGCACGACGGTATGGCGAGAGCCATTCGTCCCGTACACACCGACTTTGACGGAGACACGCTGTTTGCTCTTTCGTCGAATAAAGTAGACGCGCAGTTTATGGCGGTCGGAGTGGCGGCGGAAGAAGCCGTGGCGCGAGCCGTCGCAGATGCGGTGAAAGCGTAATATGATAGGCGTGGATATAGTAGAGATTGACAGAATACGGCAGGCGGTGCAAAACCGTCGCTTTTTCGAGCGTGTGTTTACGACGGGCGAGAGAGCTTATTTCGAGCAGAAAAAAGACGCATACGAGTCGCTTGCGGGCTTTTGGTGCGTAAAAGAAGCGGTGGCAAAAGCGCTCGGAAGCGGTGTGAGATTTGCTTTGACGGACATAGAAACCGCGCACGATAAAAGCGGCAGACCCATAGCCGTTTTGCACGGAAAGGCAAAACAATTGCTCGGCGGAAGAACGGTGGAAATATCCTTATCGCACACGGCGCAAACGGCGGTTGCCGTCGCGATAGTTTCGTAGAAGGTGTTTTATGAAAAGAATAGTGACGGTTGCGCAAATGCGTGAATGCGAACGTCAAGCCGTGAAAACGGGCTTGAACGAAGACATTTTGATAGAGAATGCCGCGGCGTCTATGGTAAGCGTCGTCGAGAATGAAATCGGCAAAAACACCAAAATAGCAGTCGTTGTCGGCGGCGGAAATAACGGTGCGGACGGTGCGAGTTTGGCGCGCCTGTTTTTACTGAAAGGTTATAAGGTGCACGTCGTTAAAGTCGCGGAAAACGTAAATGCCGCCGTGAGCGCAAGGCTTTTTGCTTTTGCCGCGCTCGGCGGAAAGGTGTGCACAATATCCGATTTCGAAAACCGATTGGACTTGTACGACCTGATTATCGATGCGATATTCGGGGTGGGTTTAAACAGGGAAGTCGGCGGCGATTTCGAAAAAGCAATAGAATTGATAAACGCAGGCAATGCGAAAATTATCTCCGTCGATATTCCGTCGGGCCTTAATGCGGACAGCGGAAAGGTAATGGGCAGTGCCGTAAAAGCCGATGCGACAGTGACGTTCGCCGCATATAAATACGGACATTTTTTGGGAGACGGAGCCGACTTTTGCGGCAGAATATTTTTGCGGAACATAGGCATACCCGTATCGGAAGGTGCGATACTGTGCGAAAAAAACGTGCCGTATTTACCGCCGAGAAAGCGGGTATCGAACAAGGGCGGCTACGGCAGAGTGTGCGTAATGGGCGGCTGTCCGACTATGACCGGCGCGGTTCGATTGTGCGCTTTGAGCGCGCTGAAGAACGGTGCGGGCTTGGTAAAACTGTGCGTAGCAGACTCTATCAAAGACGCGTTTTACGATAAGGCGAAAGAAGCTACGCTTGCTTTTATGCCGGATAGAAACGGCTATATCGTGTTTGACGAAGCGGCATTGAAAGAGTACGTTATGCCGTCGGACGTTGCGGCAATCGGTATGGGAATGGGCGCGAACAAAGACCTGCCTGCAATAATAGAATATCTATGCCGTCATTTTGACGGAACGGTCATACTCGACGCCGACGCCTTGAACGCGCTTAAAGGTCGCACGGCAATATTATTCGGGCACAGATGCAAACTGGTGCTTACTCCGCACCGTCGCGAGTTTTATCGGCTTTTCGGGGAGTGCGGCGAAGACGAAATAATAGAAAAAACAAAAGCCGCCGCCAAAGAGTTGAATGCGGTGATTGTAAATAAATCCAACTGCACGGTGATAAGCGACGGCAATGCCGTCTATTTAAATACGGCAGGTTCGCCGGCTATGGCAAAGGGCGGAAGCGGCGACTCTCTTGTCGGGGCGATAGCCGCCTTGTCGGTAAGGCTGGGAACGCTGCAAGGCGCGGCGGCGGCCTGTTATATTATGGGAAAAGCGGGAGAAAGGGCGGCAGAGCGGCTCGGTGAAAATTCCGTGCTGGCGTCCGACGTCATAGACAATATATAATTTTAAGAAAACACAAAAATGCTCCGCGTTCGTATGCGAAGCGTTTTTCTTTATATGCGTAAATATTTTGTTTCGCACTATATAAATAGAAAAAGTTGTTATACTAACAGTATAAGTTATAAAAAAGGGGTAATAAATATCGTGAGCAAATACGTTATCGAGGTGGACGCGGAGTTGGAAAAAATACTTGCAAGCAGTGCAAGAGAGCGCAATATGAGCGTGGAACAACTTATTCGGCTTTTGTTGCACCGTTTTGCCATTGACCCGCATAGCATAAAAACAGAGGATATGAAAGAAGGCTATGAGGCTTGCGGCGAACTGAATTTGCAGTGGGCGAATCTTAAATAAACAAGAGGTATGCAGGACCCGAATGGAACAGGTGAAACGGGGACAAATATATTATGCCGATTTGAGCCCGGTCGTAGGCTCGGAGCAGGGCGGAACCCGTCCCGTTCTCGTCATACAAAACGACGTCGGCAATAAGTACTCTCCGACGGTCATTGCCTGTGCGGTCACGTCCCAGCTGACCAAAGCCAAACTGCCGACGCACATAGAAGTGCGACAGGGGCAGTTCGGGCTTCCGAAAGATTCGGTTATATTGTTGGAGCAGATAAGGACTTTGGATAAAAGACGGTTGAAGGAGAAAATCGGGCAGCTCGATTCTGCCACTATGTCCAAAGTGGACAGAGCTATTTTGATATCGCTCGGCTTTGTATGATTATATCGACAAGCGGCGAAGGCGCGGTATGAATCCGCGTCTTTTTAAATTGCGTCATAAAATTGTGTGCTAATACTCATACTGTCCTTATGGAACAGGCAGATAAATTTCAAAACTTATTCGATTGCGGATGCAATGTCGTGCGCAGGGATTTTGCTTGCGGCAAAAAAAACGCCGCACTGTTTTTCAATCCCGACCTGACCGATTCGGAAATTCTGCGCGACTTCATACGGTCGGCGCAAAGCGGCGGCAAAAGCATATCGGACATAGATAAGAGCGTGATTTTCATTTCGGAAACACAAATCGTTACCGATGAAAACGAAGCCGTGCAAGCTGTTTTGTCGGGCGACGGAGCTTTTATCTTGGACGGAGAAACCGATATACTCGTCATCGATGCCAAAAAATACGATAAACGAGCGGTTATGGAACCGCCGACGGAAACGGTTGTCCGCGGTCCGAGAGAGGGCTTCACAGAAGATATAAAGACGAATATGTCGCTTTTGCAAAGGAGATTCAAATCACCCAAGCTTTGTATGGAAAAACTGACCGTCGGCGAGCAGTCCAAAACGGCGGTGACAGTGGTGTATTTGAGCTCGGTGGCGGATAAAAAAATCGTTCGCGAAGTCACCGATAAAATCAAGAATATCAAAATAGACGCGCTTATCGATTCCAACTATCTCGTGCCGTACTTGGAAAAAAGTCCGTACTCTCTGTTTAAACAGGTGGGGTATACGGAAAAGCCGGACGTTGCGGCGGCAAAGATAGCCGAAGGCAGAGTGGCAATCATAACGGACGGTTCGCCTATGGTGCTGACGCTGCCGTTTCTTCTTGCCGAAGATTTTCAGTCGGGCGACGACTATTACGAGCGCAGCGGCTTTACGTCCTTTCTCCGTATCGTCCGTCTGCTTGCCGTGTTTTTCGCCGTTCTGCTGCCGGGCGTGTATGTAGCTTTTCAGGTGTTTCACTATGATATGCTGCCGAACAAGTTTTTGATAACGCTTATGAATGCGGTCAAGGGAGTGCCGCTTCCGCCTATGTGGGAAATGATGTTCGTGCTTTTGCTGTTCGAAATTATACGCGACGCCAGCGTGCGGATGCCGCGCGCGGTCAGTATGGCAATGAGTATAGTCGGCGCAATAGTGCTGGGCGATACGGCGGTTAAAGCAGGACTTGTGAGTTCGCCGTCCGTTATGCTTGCGGCGTTGTCGAGTATAGCGCTGTTTACTTCGCCCAACGAAGTGGGTACTATGAGCCTGCTCCGTATGATTGTCACTTTGGCGGGCGGCATAGCGGGTGCGCTCGGTATAATCATCGTGGGCATATATGTGGTACACTATCTGTGCCGTATGGATTGCTACGGCAGTCCCTATCTTGCGCCTTTTGCGCCGATGATAGCGTCCGACTTGAAAGACGGCGTAACGCTGTCGCCGCGCAAGGATATGAAAAAGCGACCTTTCGGAATACCGACGTCCAACCGAACGAGAGAAAAAGAATAGGGCAAAAGGAGAGTTTTATGTTTTCGTCAACACTTACTATGAATTCGGATAACGCACGCGAGTGCAAGCGTCCGAAAGCGATATCGTCGTTTCAGCTTATATGTATGACGTTTATCATAGGCTTGGGGCTGAATATGCTCAACCTGCCTGCTTTGCTTGTTATGGACGGCGGCAGGGACGGCTGGCTTGTAATGCTGTTTCTGTCCGTATTCGACTGTGCGGCGCTGTATTGCACTCTTGCCGTAATGGACTTTTTGAAAAAAGGCAAATATGACGGCAAGGCGTACCGCGTTTTGAAAATCATATTCGGCGTCATACTGTTTTTCTGGACGCTGTGCAAACTGATGCTGTTAATCGGCGAAGCGCGTTTGTTCTTCGGGAAAACGGTTTACGACAATCTCGATTGGCTGGTGTTTCTCGGCTTGCTTTGCGCTTTGGCGGCGGTGCTCGGCGGCGGGGGTGCAAGGGGACTCGGCAGACTGTGCGAGCTTTTGATGCCGATAGCATTGGTAACCGTTGCGGTGATTGTGCTGACGGCTTTTTCGGGCGACGTCGATTTCGGAAATATTTTTCCCACGCTTTACAATAATGCCGAAGCGTTCAAGAGCCCGTTGAAGTACGCTCTTTGGACGGGCAATTATCCGATACTTTTCGGGTTTTTCCGCAATGTGGAATTTAAAAAGCACACAAAAATGTTATGCGTTTCGGCGGCGGCGATTTCGGGCGCGTTGGCGACGGCATTGACGTTTGCGCTGTCTGCGGCATACGGCTCCGTGACGCAGTTGATTTATTACGGCAATAATGCCGCCGATATGAATCAGTATGTCAGCAATTATAATTTCGGGCGTATAGATTTGATTGTGTTCACGGTGTGGTCGGTCGTACTCCTTGTGGAAACGGGACTGTTCCAGCAGGGCTGTGTGCGCGCGTTGACGTCGGTCGTTGGGGTGAAAAAGCCGTGGCTGTACAGTTGGCTGACCGCGCTTGCCGTATATATTCTTATGCATACCGTAGCGCCCTGCGACGTTCGTCTTTTTAATTTCGCCACGGTGTATGCCGCGCCGCTTGCGGTCGGAATACAGCTCTTGCCGCTCATTGCCGCGGCGGTCTGTTTCGTCGTTTGGCTTGTTCGAAAACGTAAGGAGGGAAAAGAAGTTGACAAAGCGTAAGCAGTTGCTTTTTTATAAGCTTGCCGTCATAGGCGTGGCACTTCTGTTTATGTTCTATCCGGGCATTGCGGATAAACAGCCGCAGATAGACGCGCGCGTTATGATTACGGCGATTGGCTTGGATAAGACGGAAAACGACAAGATAATGTTGACTGCGGCGATAACGGTGGCAAGCGGCGGCAGTGAAAGCAGCGGCGGTAAAGAAACCACCGCAAGCGCGGAGGGCGACAGCTTGAACGACGCGATAGACTCTCTTGCAGGCGCGCTCGGAAAAGACGCACAGCTGTCGCACTGTGGTCTGGTCGTATTCGGCAGAGACCTTTGCGAAAAAGGCGTGGAAGACGAAATCAGTTATCTCATTGCATCGGGACTGATTTCCGACGGCGCGTCCGTTATTGCCTCGGACGGCAAAGCGGAGGAGTTTATAGACGGTGCGGCGGGACTTTCGGAGTCCGCGGCATTTTCTCTCGGCAGTTTCCTGTCGTTCTCCGTGGAAAACGCACAGGTGCCTATGATATCTCTTTTGCGGTTTGCGTCCAACAGCGGCAGTGCGGGAAAAGGAGCATACTTGCCTCTCGTAAAAATCGGTCTCGGCGGCAGTGACAGCGGAAGCGGCGAGCAGAGCGGCGGCGGACAAGGCGAGCAGGGCGGCGGTCAGAGCGGTCAAAGCGGCGGTCAGGGACAACAGGGCGAACAGCAGCAGGGCGGCGGTCAAGGCGGACAGGAAGCACAGATTGCTTCTGCGGATAAAGCGCTGATTTTCAAAGACTATAAAGCCGTCGCGGAGTTCGACGAAAAGGCAACTCTTGCCCTTACCTGGCAAGACCCGCAGTCGGACAGGGGACTTATAAAGTTGGATAAATTCGAATTCGACGGAGAGGACTTCGGCAGATTTACGTTCAGAATGAAGAAGAAAGGCGTGTCGGTGAAAGCAAAATTCGATGAAAATAAACCCACCGTGACCGTTAAAATGAAAGTGCAGTTGGAAACGGAAGACAATCATAAGCTGTCGGAAAAGCAGAAAGAAGGTTTCACCGAAAAACAATTGATGGACGCTTTGAGAGAAAGCGTGAAGGAAGACATCGATAAGCAGATAAAAGGCGGTTGGGAGAAAGCCAAAGAAATAAAGGTAGACCCTTTTAAATACGACAGCAGGCTATATCGCAAAAACGCGAAAAAATATAAGCAGACCGTGGAAACCGACGGCGCGCTTTTCGAAAAACTCGAAGTCGAGACAAACATAGAACTGCTGATAATATGATATCACACAGAAAAATAAAAGGGGTATTCAAAACAAGAGTACTCCTTTTTTTCGATGTCGATAAGCCGCGCGCCGTTTAAGTCGGCAATTATTTATAAAAAAAGATGAAAAATTTGTGAAAAATACTTGACAAAGCCCCATTATATATGTTATTATAACAAGGCTGTCCCTATGTGACAGCGTGCACCTTGACAAATAAATAGAAAGAGTAGTCAAAAAGACTTTATAGGAAAAATA
>CAOJOK010000001.1 GCA_948440265.1 uncultured Clostridia bacterium | reverse complement strand
TCATTTCGACCGAAGCATACGAAGTATGCGAAGCGGAGAAATCCCCTGCATCAGAGCGAAGTACACGCCCTTTCAAAAATGCTTGCTTTTCTTGGACTGCTCGTTTCTCCGCCGTCAGGACACCCCGCACTCTGCACGCGCGTTCCTTGTCATTTCTCTGTTTATTTAATGTCATTTCGACCGAAGCATACGAAGTATGCGAAGCGGAGAAATCCCCTGCATTAGAACGACTACAAACTTTCCAATTAAACCGCTCGAAATCCCCTGCATCAAAGCGATTACAAACTCTTACTACAAAACCCTCGTTTGTCTTGTCTTTGTGAACCATTTCTCTTTTCTATTCAGTCGGGGCATAAGGCGCAACTCTATTACCCAAGGTCCGCGCTTTTTCAATAAAAAAGACGGGCGCATAAAGAGCCCGTCTTGATGGCTTGCATAAAACCGTGCGGCTTATCTTCCCATTGCGGAGAACATAAGGGCGCGGTACTTCTTCTCGTTGAGGTAATAGAAGTCGAGCAGGGTGAGTATGAACGGAAGAACGCTGTTATGTCTCTTTTCGAAAGCGTCGGTCATAAACACGTTATTATTCTGCACGGTCAGTAAGGACGCGACATAGTCTTTCTTGTCCGTTTCGTCGCAGAACTCCTTGACCGCGCCGACGTTATTGAAGCAGTGCGTAATGTTTTCGTTCGGCTTGAATTCGCCCGTCAAAAGCCCGTTTAAAAGCTCGCGGACGGCAAGGCGGTTTTTAGTCGCAAATTCTATGAAATAGTCGACGTACCTTTCTTCGTCGCCGTTCGGCTCTTTGATTGCCGTGCTTTCGAGAACTTCGATAATACTGTCGAATAGACGCAAAGTGTGCGCGTCGTGCTTTTGCATAGGACTGATTCCGCTGTTTGCTATGTAATCCTGTGTCTGCTTGCCTGCTCTCTTGCGCGGCGGTTTGACGATAACGGAAAGCTGTTCTTTGAGTAAATTTTTCAAACTGTCCGTCGCCCCGAGCAATACGTCGATTCCCTGTTCGGTCAAGCGGTAATCGGTCTGTCCGCAGCCGTTTATGCACTTGCTCAAACTCAAAATCTCGTCAAGCTCATTTTGCTCTATCGCCAGACCCGACCACGGTATTGACTTAATATCGGGGTCAAAAAGCAGATAGCCGCAAACCGTTCCGCTCAACCGCGCATCGAAGTGATGCGCCCTCACCGTATCATCCATCGTTTTCATAGTATGAAACCTCCTTGAAAGTATTCCGTTGTTAATCTTTTCCGCTCTTTGATTAAAGAGCCGCCTTTATATCGAGCAATGCTCGGGTAAACATTATACACAAAATCAAATATAACTTAACATAAAAGTCATTCGGGGCAGGACGCATTCTTGCGGAACTTTTCCTGCTTATAGCGCCCAATCATAGTCTTTGCTTTCGGCAGTATAAGCGCGATTATAAGTATGATGACCGCGTGCGCCGCAAACATAATCGGCAGGGGCAAAAGCGTCTTGAACGCCTCGGCGGTAGGGTAGGCCATATACAGCTTGTAAATAAGCACCTGATATACCGCGCCGATAAGGTAAATGACGGTTAAGCCTGCCATACCCGAAAGAAAGACGTTGCCGAGCTTCAGCGTGTCAAACCTGCGAAGAACCACTCCCGCGACGTACGCGCCGAGTATCAGCCCGACTATATATCCGAACGTCGGTTCGAGCACATAGGTATAACCGCCGCCGCCTGCAAAGACGGGCACGCCGATAATACCGAATACGGCGTAAGCAAGCTGGGAATAAGCCCCGTCCGCGCCGCCAATCGTCAGTCCGGCAAGCACGGCAAACACGGCTTGCAGAGTGAACGGTACGGGCGTAAACGGTATGCGCACAAGCGCGCCTATGACGGTAAGCATCATAAAATAACTTATTCTCAATAGCCGCTTGACTACCATATAAGAATTATACACCATTTTGCGCCTTTTATGCAACGGTTTTGCCGTACTTTTTTTCCATATCTTGCTTTAAACGGAAAAAACTTTTTTTGCCGTGAAATTTTTAAGCCGCCCGAAGATAGTAAAAGGGCGCGAAAAACGGGGCGGAGCGCATAAAAAAACGCGCTCGGACATAGGGCGGAACGCGTTTTGCTTCGGGATATTATGTATTTAAAATCGATTATGCTTTTCCGTTGCAGCCCAGAACGTCCACGAGCTTGTGCTTGACGGCTTGCTTGATAAGCTCTCTTGCAGGCGCGAGATACTGTCTCGGGTCAAAGTGCGACGGGTTTTCGCTCATATGCTTTCTTATGGCGGCGGTGAAGGCAAGGCGCAGGTCGGAATCTATGTTAATCTTGCAGACTGCCATAGTCGCGGCTTTGCGGAGCATATCTTCGGGAACGCCCTTTGCGCCGGGCATAGAGCCGCCGTTCTTCTGGATAATGTCCACATACTCGGGAATGACCGAGCTTGCGCCGTGCAGAACGATGGGGAATTGGGGCAGGCGTTTTGCCACTTCTTCGAGAATGTCGAAACGAAGTTTTGCATCGCCCTTGAACTTGAACGCGCCGTGCGAAGTGCCGATTGCGATTGCCAGAGAGTCCACGCCCGTGCGCTCGACGAATTCCTGAACCTGACCGGGGTCGGTGTAGCTTGCGTTTTCGGCGGAGACGTTGACGTCGTCCTCCACGCCGGCAAGGCGTCCGAGCTCGGCTTCCACCACAACGCCGTGGTCGTGCGCGTACTTGACCACCTGCGACGTGAGCTTGATGTTTTCCTCGAACGAGTGGTGCGACGCGTCAATCATAACGGAAGTGAAACCGTCGTCGACTGCGGACTTGCACAGCTCGAACGTGTCGCCGTGGTCGAGATGAAGCGCGATGGGAAGACCGGAATCTTCGACTGCGGCTTCGACGAGCTTTTTGAGATAGCGCGGATTGGCATACTTTCTTGCGCCGGACGATACCTGCAGGATAAGCGGAGCTTTTTCCTCTTTGCCCGCTTCCACGATGCCCTGAATCATCTCCATATTGTTGACGTTGAAAGCGCCGATTGCATATCCGCCCGCATAGGCTTTTGCGAACATCTCTTTTGTTGTTACTAACGGCATAAAAAAATCCTCCAATTTTTGTGTCGGTTATATTATACAATAAAAAAAGCCGTTTGACTACTATTTCAATGCCAATAGTTGACTTTTTTTAAGGGAAGATATATAATGTAAAAGTATTTCGGGCGGCTTGACGGCCGCATAAAACTATAAAAAAGGAGCTTGATAAAAGATATGAAAGACCCCAGAATAAGCAAACTTGCGAAAAATCTCGTAAACTATTCCATTGCCGTCGGCAAGGAAGATAAAGTATTGATAGAAGCGACCGACATCACAAGCGAACTCGTGGAAGAAATCGTAAAGGAAGTGTACGCGGCAGGCGGCTATCCGTTCGTACAGCTGTTCGATTCGCAGGTGGAACGCGCGGTAAGAATGGGCGCGAATAAGAAGTATTACGAAAAACTCAAAGAGTATGCAATGGTAAGGATGAAGGATATGCAGTGCTACATCGGCATACGCGGCACGAAAAACTCTTACGAGCTTTCCGACCTGCCGTCGTCGGCGGTGGAGATGTATTCCCGTATATACGCGCAGGAAGTCCACCACGATACGAGAGTGGGAAAGACGCGCTGGGTCATATTGCGTTACCCCAACTTCTCTATGGCACAGCTTTCCGGTATGCCCACCGAAAAGTTCGAAGACTTCTATTTCAACGTGTGCAACCTCGACTATTCCAAAATGGATAAGGCAATGGATAAGCTCAAAGCGCTTATGGACAAGACCGATAAAGTCAGACTTGTCGCCAAGGATACCGATTTGACGTTCTCGATAAAGGGCATAGGCGCGGTCAAGTGCGCCGGACATATGAATATCCCCGACGGCGAAGTGTATACCGCTCCCGTCAAGAACAGCGTCAACGGCGTGATTCACTATAATGCTCCGTCCATAGAAAACGGAACGAGATACGAAGACGTCCGCCTGACGTTCAAGAACGGCAAGATTGTGGAAGCGACCAGCAACTTCACCGAGAAGTGCAACGCCGTGTTCGACACCGACGAGGGCGCAAGATATGTCGGCGAGTTCGCAATCGGCGTAAACCCCTATGTGACGACTCCTATGGGCGATATCCTGTTCGACGAAAAGATTGCAGGCAGTATCCACTTCACACCGGGCGCGTGCTATGAAGACGCATACAACGGCAATAAGTCCGCCGTGCATTGGGACTTGGTACTGATTATGACCCCCGAATACGGCGGCGGCGAAATCTGGTTCGACGACAAGCTCATAAGAAAGGACGGAATGTTCGTCCTCGACGAGCTCAAATGCCTGAATCCCGAAAATCTGAAATAAATCGAAAATCATTCGGAGTGTAAATCTTGATAAGATACAACGGCAAACAGTTCAGTCTGGCGGGCAATCCCGTTATGGCAAACTATGAAATGGAAGACGCCGCGGCTCGACTGCTGTACGAGTCGGGACAGCGTTTCAAAACCCCGAAAAAAGCGGACTGTATGAAGCTCGCACGGTATATGGGGGTATCGGTAAGGGACGAATATCTGTCCGACTCGCCGTATTCTCTGTGCGCCGTCGCATTGGAAAACCAGACCCTGCGCACGTCAAAGGGCAGAGCCGTGGTTATGGCGGCAGGCGATATCGTCGTGGAAAAGGCGATAAAGGACGGCGGAGACGAGAGAAGATATTCGTACGCCGTGTTTCACGGACTGTCGCATATCTATCTGCACAATAGGGAAAACGACGACAGACAGCTGTCTTTCGACCTGACGGGAACGCAGAGCGAAAAGCATTTTCTGTGCGACAGCTCGGAATTGGACGATATATATGTGGACGCGCGTCTGGACTCCCGTCCCGAAAGCGAAGGGCAGGCGGATACCTTCGCAGGCTGTCTTATGCTTCCCAAAGTCCCGTTCAAGACGGCGGCGAATAAGTTTATGGGCGGCAAGGACATCAACCGCGCCGATTTAAAGGGCGAAACGCTGGACGAAATGGTCAAAACGCTGGCGGATATTTTCGCCGCGCCAGAAATAGTGGTTGCGCTCCGCTTGAAAAAATTATTGTATTTGTAAGCGTATTTGCTTGATTTTAACAAGCTTAAATATTATAATAAATGACGGTGGGAGAGAAAAGACCCGCCAAGCAAAATAAAACTACATTTTTTTGGAGGATATTATAATGATTAAAGTCGGTATCAACGGTTTCGGCCGTATCGGACGTCTCGTGTTCAGAGCGGCTCTTGCACGCAAGGACATTCAGGTTGTCGGCGTAAACGACCCGTTCCTCGACCCCGAGTATGCGGCGTATATGCTTCGCTACGACACGATTCACGGCAAGTACGAGGGCAAAATCGAAGTGGAAGAGGGCGCAATCGTCGTCAACGGCGAGAGAGTCAAGTTCTTCGCAGAGAAGGACCCCGCGAACATCGATTGGGCAAGCTGCGGCGCCGAATATGTGGTAGAGTCCACGGGCGTGTTCTGCACGACGGAAGCGGCTTCGGCTCACTTGAAGGGCGGCGCAAAGAAAGTCGTCATCTCCGCACCTGCAAAGGATAAGGAAACCCCGACGTTCGTCTGCGGCGTAAACCTCGATAAATACACGAAGGATATGACCGTCGTTTCCAACGCGTCCTGCACGACCAACTGTCTTGCACCGCTTGCGAAAGTCATAAACGATAAGTTCGGCATAGTGGAAGGTCTTATGACCACCGTTCACTCCACCACCGCAACGCAAAAGACCGTCGACGGACCGTCGAAGAAAGACTGGCGCGGCGGACGTGCGGCGGCAGGCAATATCATACCGTCGTCCACGGGCGCGGCAAAGGCTTGCGCGCTTGTTATCCCCGAACTCAAAGGCAAGCTGACGGGTATGTCGTTCCGCGTTCCCACGCTCGACGTGTCTGTCGTTGACTTGACCGTAAGAACGGAAAAAGCGGCAACGTACGACGAAATCTGCAAGGCCGTGGAAAAGGCGTCCAAGAAGGAAATGAAAGGCGTGCTCGGCTACACCGAAGAAGACGTCGTTTCGTCCGACTTCATCACCGACCCGCGCACCTCGATTTTCGACAAGAAAGCAGGTATCGCGCTTAACGACCACTTCTTCAAGCTCGTTTCCTGGTACGACAACGAATGGGGCTACTCCAATAAGGTGCTCAACCTCATCGCTCATATGGCGGAAGTCGACGCACAGTAATCGATTGAAAAAATCATCTTGAAATAAAACAAACTCTCTTGCAAAAGAGAGTTTTTCTTTTATGCCCGAATTCGGGATATTCAAAACGCGAACATAAGGATAAACGACGCAATCACGCCTGCGGCGGATAAAATCGAGATTATCAGCGCGGCGACGGAAAGCCTGTGCTTTATCGTGAAAAACGCCGTCGAAAAAGATAACGCCGTCAAAACCGTGGTCAGAAACAGCGCGGGAACGGCAAACGCCGCCGCTGCCACGGGCGCGGAATAAAAGTCTATGAGTATGAACAGCGTCAGGCACAGTCCGCTCATAACGACGGCAAGACAGGCAAGCGCGAGATTCAAAACGGGAATAATATGTTTCATAATGTCATTATAAAGCATACGGCGGTTTTCGTCAACCGCTTGTCAAAAATAAATTCACCGCCGTCGTTTCTGCCGCGAAGCATAGAGAATATTTGCCGTAAATACTTGACATTCGAAGGAAAAGGTGATACGATAAAATGACGGAGGTAAAATGCTATGCAGATGAAACAATTGCTTTTGGAGCATATCGACGAGGCTATTCGCGGAGACGAAGAAGCCATTCAGTTTATAGGCGGCTTTGTGAAGAATATCCCGGGCGCGGTGCTCGATGTGGAAATCGACCCGACGGCGGCGGCGAAAAGCGTTATGAACATCGGTATCGGTGTTTACGGATACGGTATGACGAGCAGTTGCGCCTTTATAGAATACTATGAAACGTCGGAGCAGGAACAGCCTTCTATGGCGCTGTACGCCGACAGGGTGAAACGCACGGTAACCGTCAAGGGTCAGAAAGAGGAGAAAAAATTTCTCTTGAATTACGACGTGGACGAACACGGCGAAGTACATAAAACGGTGAGTTTCGAATAGAGTAATAACAGGTTATCGGAGAGGTGAGCGACTATGAAATGCCCGAACTGCGGGGAGGAAATGAGCGAGGGCAAATTCAAATGTATGAGATGCGGCTATACGGTCAAAGATTTGTGTGTGAGCACAAGCGAAGACAACGATAATAAACAGGACGAACCCGAAACCGTAGAAATAGACCCGTCGAAAGTATACGTCAGCGGCGGCGGTGCCACAAGCAGCGGCGGACTTTTCGGAGACGTTTTCGGCGGCGGACTTTTCGGCGGCTTGTTCGGCGGAATACTCGACGACCTGTTCGGTTTCGGCGGCTTCGACGACGAGCGCGTATCATACGATATTTTCGGCAATCCCGTGTACGACGATGACGAAGACGACGGGGGAGCGGAAGAAGTGGTGGAAATCAAACACGTCGAGTATCTGGACGAAGACGGCAACCCGATAGATAAAAAGAGCAGAAAGCGCGAAACTAAATCGGGCGAAAAAAAGAAACGTCCGCAAAATAAAGACCGCCACCGCCGAAAGAAGTAAAAACACACCGCCGATTTTCGGCACAAAATTAAAACCGCAAAAAATAAAAGCTGTGATTACCACAGCTTTTTTTGTCTGTATTATTCGGACTTGAATAGCTCAATAGGTTCTATATTTAACACTTCGCAAATTTCCAATATCGTTTTCAAACTTATATTGATTTTTCCGCTTTCTACCTTGTGAATATAACTTGCGTCTTTATTTATACGCAAACTTAACTCATAAGCCGACAATTTCGACTTTATCCTTATCTTTGCCAAATTAACTCCGAAATCCTTAAAATCCATAATTATATTGTAGTCGATTAAACTGCTTGACTAATTGACTGACAGGCAATATAATGGAATTATAGTCAATTAGTTGAGGGGGGGGTATGCTATAAAAAAAGAACTGCCGCTTTGACAGTTCTTGGTGGGGTTGAGAGGACTCGGACCTCCGACCTCACGCTTATCAGGCGTGTGCTCTAACCAGCTGAGCTACAACCCCAAGAAAAATATTAAGTTAAGTTTTCGTTACCTCACGCTTATGCTTCGCGCTACGTAACAGGCGTGTGCCTGTAAATCTTAACTAAACCCAAAAAAATAGGGGCGATTTGCCCCGAATAGGTTTTGTGGTGGAGGTAAGCGGGTTCGAACCGCTGACCCCCTGCTTGCAGGGCAGGTGCTCTACCAGCTGAGCTATACCCCCACAAAACGCTGTCCGTACAGACAGCTTTTATATAATATCAAATGCCGAAGATTTTGTCAACGATTTTAATATGCTATTTAAAATTTTCTTGATACAAAAAAAGCGAACGCATTTGCAGTCTGGTGATAATAAAGTCGGGGAATGGCGTCAAGCAAAAAAAAGCATATCGGGCAAAGCGTTAATTCGTGCGTATCATAATCGAGTTTGTGCGACGCTCCTTGAAAAACTTTCCGCCGCACGGTATAATTAAACACAGCGAAACGGTCCGTCGTTTCGACAAACATTTTCAAGGAAGTCCGACTTATGAAAAAATACCGTATCCGCATACTACCGTTGGCATTTTCGATATGCCTGCTTACGGCGCTGTCGCTTTCGATAATACTGTTGCCGCGAAGCAGTGCGCTTGCGGCGGTTTATGCGGCGGAAACAGATGCCGAGCTTTGCAAGACATACTCCAAACAGTCTCCGCTTATCGGCGCGCCCACCGTCGTCTGCGACGTGACGAGTAAATCGGTGTACGACGGACTGATGTCGGACGTAACGCCGTCCAATGCGATACTGCGCTTCGACAAAGATAAAAACGTGACGGACGTAGACGGCAAAGTAATCGGCAGCTTCTATGATATTTACAAATCGTTTAACCGTAAAATCATACCGATAGCCTATCTGTCCGACGGCGCCGCCGCAGACGCGTTCGACGATATGATGAGAAACGACGTGAACATAACCGATATCGCCGTAATGTCGAGCTCGGCGCAAACGGTGGGGCGCGTGCGCAAATCACAGCCGCATATCAGGGGCATAGTCGAGTATGAAAGCCTTCCCGAAAACCTGTATGAAGTCGTCAAGGAGTCCACAGAAAACGGCGCGATGACCGTCGTTTTAAACAGTGCCGACGCCGATATAAAGACGGTGACCTATCTTCAGGCGCGGTTCAAAACGGTCTGGGTAAGGGCGCAAACCGACTCTTTCGGCGATTACTTTCAGAGTATCGCAAGCGGCGCACTCGGCGTCATAGCGACCGACCCCCGTTTCGTGTACGATACGTTCGACTACTTCGACGGCTATGCGAGAAACATATTCAATGTCGCGCATAGGGGACTGCCGCAGAATTACAACGAGAATTCGCTCGGCGGCGTGGAAGCGGCTATGCGCTCGGGCGCAACTCATATCGAGCTGGACGGTCATCTGACAAAGGACAAACGCTTTGTCATAAATCACGACGACACCGTGGACGGAGTCACAAACGGCAAAGGCGTCATATCCGAAATGACGTTGAGCGAGATTAAAAAGCTCGACCTTGTTTTGAAAACGCCGTACGAAAAAATACCCACGCTGGAAGAAGTGATAGACCTTGTGGACGCGCTGAACGCAGAGCTCGAAACGGATGTCGTGCTGATTTTCGAAATCAAGGACGACCAAGCCGATTTTGTGCAATACTTGAAAACGGTGCTCGACGAAAAAGATTTTTACGACAGCATAGTGATTATAACCTTCGACAGCAACGAGCACCAGCTGGAAAACCTGAAAAACACTCTGCCGCAGGTGCCGACGGCAACGCTCGACTCCGTGCCCGAATCGACGTTCAAAACCAAACTGCCCGAGCTGTGCCGCTTGAATACGGGCGTGGACTTGATTCACGTCTTGCAGACCGACTCTTACAGCACGGCTCTGCGCGACAGGGGCTTTTCCGAATGGTATTGGACTTTCGGCGCAAAGAACGACGTGCAAAGGGCGTCCGAAAGCGGCTATCTCGGCGTGACGAACAATTCCGCCGACTGCTATGCGAAAGTCGTCCGCTCGGTATATAAGGAGCCGACTGCGGCAAATTCGAGAGAGGACGTGCCCAAGCTCGGAGATAAGGTGAGCCTAATCGCCGAGCTGTACGACGGCACGAAAATCGAAGTGAACGGCAGCGTCACATACTTCGAAACGGTAAGCGGCGGTTGGAGATGCTTCGCCGAATACGAAGACGATTCCGCAGGATATACGCGCCGAATATTTTCGCAGGCGCTGTCGTATTACCTGCCGATAGAGGATGAAAATCCGTTTCCCGTTTGGGCGATAGTATTGTGCGTCTGCGGCGGCATTGCGATAGTCGCGGCGGCGGCAATAACGGCGGTCGCGGTTTTGAAAAAGAGAAAGACGGATAAAAGCAGGTTCGCCGAATAATATCGATTGAGAAAGTCGGGTGTAAAAGCCCGACTTTTGTTTTGTAAAACCGTATATGTAAACGCCGTTTTAAACATAATAAAAGTATGTTCAGACGGTTGACATCGGCAATAATTGCAAGTATGACGTTGCTTGCGGGCATTGTCGGGCTTTCTGCGCCCGTAAAAGGCGACGGGAGAATAGACCTGCCCGTGCTTATGTATCATTCCGTGTGCAATATAGGCGTCGGAGATTATGTGGTATCGCCGAAGATATTGGAAAGCGATTTTGCCTTTTTGAAAGAGCGCGGCTATGAAACCGTATCGGTAAAAGAAGTGGTGAACTTTGTCGAAAAGGGAACAAAACTGCCGCAAAAACCCGTTCTGATTACGTTCGACGACGGCTTTTACAATAACCTGAAATACGCTCTGCCGCTGCTCGAAAAGTACGGGTTCAAAGCCACCGTGAACGTGGTGGGTATCTTTTCCGCAAGGGATAACGGCAAGAAAAAGCGCAGCAGTTCTTATTCGTATATGAACGAAAAAGAGCTTGCCGAAATTCATAAGAGCGGCATTGTGGAGATAGGCAACCACAGCTATGATATGCACGCGCTGAAAGGCAGGCGCGGCGTGATGAAGAAGCGCGGCGAAAGCGAAGACGAGTATAAAAAGACTTTTACGAGCGACTGCAAAAAATGCCACGACTATATAAAACACGCCTGCGGCATAGATACGAAAGTGTTCGCCTATCCGTTCGGAAGCTATTCGAGTTCCACGCCCAAGCTGTTGAAATCTTTGGGCTATGACGCCGTGCTTACCTGCGCGGAAGGCGTAAACAGATTGAGAAAGGGCGACACGGACAGACTTATGTGGCTCAAACGCGTGAACCGTTCGGCGAAACTGTCCGAAAAACGCTATTTCGAAAAGCTCGGAATAAAGTAATATTTTTAAAGGAGTATATATAAATGACGGAAAAAGACAAACAGCTGTTGAATTATATCAACCGCAATGCGAAGATGGGCGGAGACAATCTCGAAACGCTTATGCCCGACGTAAAAGACGAGCGCCTGAAAGAGACCCTTCAAAGTCAGGTCGCGGAATACCGCACGGTGGAAGTGCAGGCGAAAGAGAAACTTGCGGCGGCGGGCGAACAGCCGGAAGACGGCTCCAAGATAACGCAGTTTTGTTGCCGCGTTATGATAAACGCCAAGACGATGATGGATAAGTCCGCGGAACATATTGCCGAAATGGTGATACAGGGCAGCACTATGGGAATCATAGACGTCACCAAACAGTTGAAAGAGCACAGCGACTGCAACTGCGACGCCGTAAATCTCGCATACCGCTTGAAATGCATAGAACAGAAAAATCTCGACGAAATGAAACACTATCTCTGATTTTCTTTCGTGCGGAATAATAACCGATTTTCACCGACCCGATTCGATTTTTCGTTTCGGGTTGTTTTTTTGCCGCCGCCGAAAAAAGCATACTCGCAAACAGGCTGCTAACGGCTTGCCTGCTTTAGAATAAGTTCAAAAGAGAATTATATTTTCAAAATCATTGACAAATATCGGGTTTTACTTTATAATAAATGCGTGTAAAAAAATATATATTTATAAGGAATATGAAAAATAGAAGATAAGGAGATAAATTATGTTTGGAAAACCGCAGATTATCAAGTTCGAGCAAAACCTTTGCAAGGCAAGCGTGAATGACAACAGTATCCTGTTCGTTCGTGTAAACGACATCGTTACGAATAAGAACGCAATGATTGAAGTGCCGCTGACGCACCGCGCCTATGTCATAAAGGGCGGCGGAGACGCGCGCATATACGACAGCGGACATTATGACGTATTCGACGGCAAAAAGGAAATCAAGGATTGGAAGAAAGGCTTTTCCGTCGAAGTAGTCTATATGCCGAAAGACACCGACGTCGTCATTTTGTGGGGAACGCCCCAGCGCTTTAAATACCGCGACGAAGCGAGCTCGGAAGTCGTCAACGTCGGCGCGCGCGGACAGTTCGGAATACATATCGTCAATTGCGAGCAGTTCTTCCGCAAGGTCGTCGGCGCACGCAGCGAGTTCGATTTGGAAGACTTCAAAAAGCGTTTCGGAGCCGAAGTCGTCAACGAGTTCACCGATTGCTTCCTGCGCGTAGTCAGGGAAAGAAAACTGACGTACGACCAGTTCGCGGCGGAGAAAAAGGAAATAGGCGAGAGAGTGGGAGAGATACTGTCGGAAAGCTTTGCAAAGAGCTGGGGTATCGGTCTCGACCACTTCATCATAGAGTACGTCGGCATAACCGACGAAGAAGGCAAGAGCATAGACGACTTCGCTAAAGAAGCACAGCGTCAGCGCAAACTCAAAGAATACCTTGCCGAGCTGGAAAGACTGGACGACAAGAAGTTCGAAAGAGACGTATATTTGAGAAAGCTGGAACTGGAAGACAAGAAAGCCTATTACGACGTGCTCAAAGTCATAGGTCACCCGAGCACGGGCGGCAGCGGCGGCGCGGCGGCGGGCGGACAGTTCTGCGCGCATTGCGGCAAACCCGTACCGGGGGCGGCGGCTTTCTGTCCCAATTGCGGCAAACCCGTCGTAACGGAAAAAGTGTGCGAAAAGTGCGGAAACAAAAATGATGCAGGCGCGAAATTCTGCTCGTCCTGCGGCAACGAGTTGAAATAAGGAGAGTGTAAAATGAACGGATTATTGCTTGCGGTAAATATGCCGCTTATCATAGGAATAGTAATAGGCGCAGTTGCTTTGATTGCGGTGCTTGCAGTTGTTTTCTTCCTTACGGGAAGAAAACGCCGCGGAACGGACGGCGACAGAAACAAGGAAGACAGAGACTTGATTGCGGCAAACGCCGCTTCGGTGGAAGCACTCTTGGTGCTTGCCGAAAATAACGCCGAGCTTATCGCCGAACTCAAAGAATTGCAGGAAAAAATAAAATATCTTATGCCGTCCGTGAAAGACGACGTATTCGAGCTCGACAAGAAGATAACCAACCTTATCGGCGACCTTAAAATCGCGCTCACCAAAACCGACGGCGAAGAAGACAAAAAGACGGAAAATCTCATCAAACAGATAAAGCTCACGATTGCCGACCGCGGCGTCAAACAGCAGTGAGGTTGATATGTGGCCTTTTAAAAGCAAATACGATAAACTGACCAGAGAAGAAGTCGTCACCGCGATTTGCGATTTGGAACAGCAGTCCAAAGAGATAGAAGACGGACTTATGCAGAAGCAGGCGCAGGTAGACGACCTTATGAAAAAGGGCAAGAGCGAAAAATCGAAAGATATGCAGCTCTTCTATGCAAAGAAGATAAATATGTTGAAGTCGGAACGCGAGCAGGACATTCAGCGCGCTATGTATCTTATGTATAACATACAGCTGCTGAACAAACTGAAAGCGGCAATCGACGACAATAAGTTTTTCAAGAATACGCAGAAAGCGTCGCTCGGCAATCTGTTAAAGGACCAGAAAGGTCTTGCGAAATTTTTAAACGGCGCTCTCGGCACCAAAGTGGCGGCAGAAGAAGTGCTGACCTCCGCCGACGAAACCTTCCGCACCGTGGAAGAAGCGTACGAGAAGAACCAGACCATATACGGAATGAACCAGGACGATAACGCACTGCTGTCTATGTTCGAAGAAGAGGAGCAAATCGAAAACGAACAGAGCCTGTCCGAAGCGGCGGCGGCAGAAGAAAAAAAGAGCGTCGATACCGAGTGAAGGAGTTAAACAATGGCAAACGCTAAAAAAGAATTGGAAAAGAAAATGCTTATCAAAAAGACGGTCAACGCAATGAATAAGCAGATACAAAAGCTGGAAGAGCAGAAGCAGGTCTACATAGAAGCGGGCAAGCAGGCAAAACAGCGCGGACTTGCCGCGCAATACAACCTTGCGCTTTCCGGACTCAAAATGACGATAGTACAGCAAAAGCGCGTGTACGAAATGAAACTGAATTTCGAAATCACGTCGCAGATGAAAGATATGACGCAGATGACGTCGCAGTTTTTGCAGGGTATGAGCTCGCTGTCCAAGGATATGATGAAGATAACCAAGGAAAAGGACTTCTTGAAAGTGCAGGCGCAGTTCAACGAAGCTATGATGGGCGTGGAAATGCAGACCGAACAGATAGAAAACTTTATGGACGAAACGGAATCGGCATTCTCCACAGTGTCGTCAAGCGGCAATGCGGCGGAAGACAAAGAGCTGGAACAGATATTCTCGAACGCGGCGGCGGACGACGCTATGGAGAATATGATAGACAAAGAGCTTGCCGAACTTAAAAAGAAGATAGATTCAGGCATTTGATAAGGAAAAATCCGAATGGACGAAATGAATTTGTTAAGCGAGACTTTCGACTTGTATTATAAGAAAGCCAAGTTGAGTTTGGACAAAGGCGATAAAGCTCTTGCTAAAAAATACTATATGCTGGCGGCGGAGCAAATGCTCAAAATGGCAAAGCAGAGCGACGGTCAGCTTCAAAAGACGCGCTACCGCAGGGCAAAGAGCATTGTCGAGTTCGCCGAGAATATCGGCGCGGAAAAGAAAGCGGCAACAGGCGAAGAAGAAAAGGACGGCGGCAACGTCAGCGTGAGCAAAAACGACAAAATCACGCTGGACGAAGCTCTTAAAAGACTCAACGAGCTGGAAGGGCTGGGGACGGTCAAGAAGAAAGTATCCGATTGGGTGGACCAGATAAAGGTATTCCGCCTGCGTAAACAGCGCGGTCTGCCCGTACCCGATATGTCCTATCACCTCGTGTTCACGGGCAACCCCGGCACGGGCAAAACGACGGTGGCAAGGCTTATGGCGCAGATATACTGCGCGCTCGGCGTGCTTAAAGAAGGTCACCTTGTGGAAGTGGACAGAAGCGGATTGGTCGCAGGCTATGTCGGACAGACGGCAGTCAAGACAAAGGACGTGCTCAAAAAAGCATACGGCGGCGTACTGTTCATAGACGAAGCGTATTCTCTCGTCGGCGGCGGAAGCAACGACTTCGGTCAGGAATCCATAGACGCCATACTCAAAGAAATGGAAGACAAGAGAGATAATCTCGTTGTCATAGTCGCAGGCTACGACAAGCCTATGGAGAAGTTCATAAACTCCAACCCCGGACTGCGCTCGCGCTTTAAAAACTTCATTCACTTTCCCGACTATACGGGCGAAGAGCTTTACAATATCTTTGCGAGAATGTGCTCGAAAGACAGCTACTCTCTGGATAGCGACGCAAGAAAAGCGCTCTCTCTGCACTTCGAAAAGATGTATAGAAAGCGCAACGAGAACTTCGGCAACGGCAGAGACGTCCGCAACCTGTATGAAACGATTGTAACAAGACAGTCGGGCAGGGTGGCGAGAATGTCCGACCCGACCGACGCCGAGATGATGACGCTCACACTGTCCGACTTGCCCGACGAGATTTTCGATATCGATATCGACGCCGATACCTGCGGCGAAACAAAAACGGATACCCCTTCGGATACGAAACCGAAAAGAGAAGAAAAATCGCAGACCCCCGAAGACAAAGTGCTGGAAGAAGGTGGCGGAGCGGCGTCCGATTATAAGTTCGATTGGGACAGCCTGCCCGTCATAAACTTCGACGACATAGCAGGTTTGGACAGCGTGAAAGAAGTGGTCAGGGTCAAAGTGCTGCTGCCGCTGACGCACCCCGAAGTGTTCGAAGGCTATGTCAGAAAGAGCGGCGGCGGACTGCTGCTGTACGGACCTCCGGGCACGGGCAAGACAATGATAGCGGCGGCGATAGCCAACGAAATAGGCGCGAAATTCTGCTCGGTAAAGCCGTCCGATTTGCTCAATCAGGGCGTCGGAAATACCGAGAAAGCCGTGCGCGCACTGTTCGCGCAGGCAAGGGAATTCCCGTGTGCCGTCATATATTTCGACGAGATGGACTCAATCTCTCCCAAGAGTACAAAGTCGCAGTACGCAAAACAGCTCCGCAGCGAACTGCTCTCACAGCTTCAAGGCATAGAAGCATACGGCAAAAAGACGGATAATATACTGTTTCTGATTGCCGCCACAAACAAGCCGTGGGACGTGGACAGCGCCTTTGTCAGACCGGGCAGATTCGGCACGAGAGTGTACGTCGGACTTCCCGATACCGCGGCGAGAGAGTATATGATAAACCGCCGTATCGAAAAGATACGCGAAAAGGGCATCGTTGCCGTGGACGGCGATATAGACGTTGCCGCGGCGGTGGAAAAGACCAACGGTTTCAACGGCTCGGATATATCCGCGCTTTTGGATAAGGCTGAAGAACTGTCTGCGTTGAGAGCGGTGGAAACGGGCGAAAAGACGCTGAAAAACGAAGATATAGACGGCGCGCTCGAAACCGTAACCTCCTCCGTGCAAAGCGAAGATATAGAAAAATTACTTGCCTGGAAAACACAGAACGATTAAAGGAGACTTTCGAGATGACAAAAGAATGTAAAGCCTGCGGCGGCGAATGTAAGGATTTGGGCGGCGGGAAGTTTCGTTGCGTGTTTTGCGGCGCCGAGTTCGAAGAAGCTCCCGCGCCCGCACCCGCGCCGAAGTATACCGAGCCTGCAAGACAGAACGCGCGCGAAAGCGATACGCATAGGCAATTGAGCGGCGCCGACCTGTACGAGATAAACGAAGGCGGCATATTGGAAATATCCACGCCTTACGGAAGCGGTAGCGGCTATTTAATCACGCCCGAGGGTTACGGCATAACCAATTCCCACGTCGTTTCGACCGAGAGCGGCGACTCCTGCGGCAGCTGTACCGTGAAAATCGCAGGGGAGGCAGTTTCCGCAAGAGTGGTGGAAATGGGTACGCACGACAGAGCGCGTTTCAGCACGAATGCGGATTTGGCTCTGATAAAGCTGTCGCGTATTCCCGTCGGCGTAAAGGTGCTTAAATTCGGCAGGTACGAAAAAGTACGCACGGGAGAGCCGGTGTACGTCATAGGCAACTCTCTCGGGTGCGGCACCTGCATAACAAGCGGTATCGTCAGCGATAAGGACAGAAACGGACAGCTTATGTACGACTGCGCCACCAACCCCGGAAACAGCGGCGGACCGGTGTTCAACGCCGAAGGTCTGGTGATAGGCACTCACGTCGCAGGCAGGCGCAATTACGACGGAAGCAAGGCGCAGGGTATGAACATTGCCATACCCGTAAGCGAAGTACAGCACTTTCTCCGTAGGTGCGGCGTAATCGTGTAAAACAAGATTGTAAAAGGTATAGATAAAAATTGAAAAGATAAGGAAACCGATATGGCAGAATTGAAGATTTGTTCCACCTGTTGCAGTCCGCTCGCCGAAAAGAACGGCAAATACGTTTGTCGGTATTGCGGCAATACTTATGAAAGCAATTCTCCTGCGCTTGCAGGCGAATTTCAGGAAATAGCTTCGCGCAGACAGCTGCGCGAGTTCATACAGGCGGAAGAACTCTGTAAGGAACTATTGAAGAAACAGCCCGAGAGCAGCGAGGGCTATTGGCAGTCGCTGCTTGCCGAACTCGGCGTCGTATACGTGCAGGAAGGCGAAACGGCAAAGCCGACGTTTTTCTCGTACTCTTACAGCGAGAAAGAGAAAATCAAGGACAGCGCGAACTATAAAAACTGTATCAAGTTCGCCTCGCCCGACGAAGCCAAGGAGTACGAAAGAAAGGCTGACGAGCTGGACTCCCTTTTGGAACAGTTCTTCGAACTCGTGGATAAGGAAAGCTCGTACGACGTTTTCATTTCCTTCAAAAGCTCGGAAACCGTCAAAACCGCCGACGGAAAAACGCTGACGGTGGAAACGCGCGACAAGAAGAAAGCCGAAGAAATATTCAATCACTTGCGGAAAAAGGGCTACCGCGTGTTTTTCTCGCCCGTGTCTATAGGCAAGGATACGGGACTTCACGGCGAGAAGTACGAGCCGAGAATACTCAAAGCATTGCAGACAAGTCAGGCAATGATACTTGTCGGCACGAAAAGCGAATACCTGACCGCGCAGTGGGTGGAAAACGAGTGGCGCAGATTTTTGTACTATATGGCAAAGGGCAAAAAGAAACGCTCCGCGCTGATTTTGGGTTACGAAGAAAATATGCCGTCTCTGCCGCTTGCGCTCAAAGATACGCAGTGGCCGAACTTCGATATGTTCAAAGCGTCCTATTTAAGCGACGTGGAACGCCTCGTCTCCTTCGTCAAACGCTATAACGGTCTGGGCACGGTGGATATCGTCGGCAAGACTTCGCACAAGAAAAAGGTGACGAGAGACAGGGAAACGGTGGAAGAAAGCACGCTTTCCATACAGACTTTCTCCGACGAACTCACGTTGAGCATAGACAAACAGCTGGAACTCATAGAAGCTGACCTTTGCACGAGCCGCAGACAAAAGACCGTCAAAAAGTTTCAGGAGCTTAAAGCCGAAGTGGAAGCCGAAGGCAGAACGGACGGCAGAATACTTGCGCTTCAACTCGTCATAGACTGCGGACTGAATAAGATTTCCGACTTCAAACAGCCCGAAAACATAAACAAAGTATCCGACATAACGGTGTTCAAAAAGATAATCGAAAGCGGCGGCTCCAAGGATTGGCTGCACACCGTGCTCGATAATTTGTATAGATACCTGAATTCTTCGTGCGGCACGGCGCAGTCGAGAATGGCGGCGCTGGAAATAGTCCTGCCGTACGACTACCCGAGAAGAAAAACTCATCTCAAAGAACTGCTGGATAAGGCGCGTGCCGACAGCGACAAAAAAATGTTCGACACTCTGCTTCCGAGATTCGGCTTTACCGACGCCGAAGAAACGGAAGAAATATTGGGTATGGCGCACAACGCCCTGAATAAAAGACAGTTTTCGGTCGCGCTGGCTTACGCGAAAAAGATAATCGACGAGTACGAAGACGGCAATATAGAAGCAAAGGATATTTATCTTTTGGCGTCCAAATACTGCTGTTCGTATGGCGATTATTTCGCAGTCAGCCGCCTTGTAAAGTTTGCCGATTCCGATTTCGAAAGTATGAAAGATATTCTTTCATATATCCCGAGCGAAATGCGCGTGACGAAAGTGGACGGGTGGAACAGGGCAATCGTAAACGGTCTGAAAGCCTATTGGGACGCGCGCACGGTCGACTTAAAGACCGCGCAAAAGCGCAGTCCTGCGGAAATCAAGGACGCGGACACCGACGCCGTAATCAAGTTTTACGACAGGTTTTTGAGCTTCTATCCCGTCAACGTCCTGCCGCTCCGCATACGCGCAATGGCGGATACCGCGTCGGAAAAGAAGTTCTGGTACGTCGCAATGCACTATTACAATCTCGTGCTGAACGACGCTTCCGACAAAGCCGACGTCTATTGGCATATGATGCTTTGCGATTACGGCTGCCAAAAGGAAGAAGAACTTTACAACTTCGACTTCGAAGTCGTGGACAATAAATACTTCGATATGGCGCTCAAAGCGGCGGAAGGCAAGACGTTCACGCATATAAAATCGGTCAGACAGAAGCAGATAGACGCGGCGGAGAAAAACCGCACCGAAAAAGCGGCGCAGAGAAAATCCGCTGCGGCAAGAAAGATAAAGAACACCGCCGTCAATATCGTTATGGTGTTTGCCTTTCTGATTACGGCGGCAACGCTGACGTCGCAGATTTTGGGCTTTGTCGGCGTTCAGCCTTTCTTCAATATCTGGATGCTTATGCTTGTGCCCGTCGGCAGTTTTCTGCCGTACTTCGTGACGGTGGTGACGGGCATAATCACGATAGTGGTTTTCGTACTTATGGTGCGCCGTATGCGAAGCGCCTATTGCGGCACTGTCGGCAGAATAGTGTTTATGACGATAGCGTGCGCGCTCTGCGTCACGGCTATGGTGTTCGGCGTGAACGTGTCGGAAAAGAGAATAGGCACGGTAGACAACGAAAAAGGCTATACCTATGAAAACGGCTGTATAATCAGATACAACGAAGGAACGGTAATCGAAATTTATGCGGCATTAGATACGAAAGTGAAACTGACCGCGCCGCTTTACGATGTCGTCGGCGGCTGGGGCAGGCTCGATTTGGTAATAGGAAACAATTATAAAGGCGACAGTTTGAAGCCTTTGGGCGGCAGAGTCAAAAGCGTCGAATTCGATTCCAAAACCGTTACGATAAGCAAAGGCTTCCTTGCAGATTTAGACAGTCTCAAAGAAGTGACCGTTCCCTTCGTCGGGGCAGGCGCAAATTTGAACAGCAACGAAGAAAATCTTTTCGGCTATTTGTTCGCGTCGGAAGAGCCTGAAAAAAAGGCGGATAAGTATGTCGAAGTCACTCAAAGCTTTTTGAAAGATTCGTCGACCGTCGCAAAAAGAAATTACTACATTCCGAAGTCGCTCAAAAAAGTTACCGTCTTGAGAGGCGATATAAAAGACGGCGTGTTTGAAAACTGCGAGATGTTGGAAGAAATTTATTTCGAAAAAGGCGTCGGCAATGTGTATAAAGGAGCATTTAAGGGTTGCGACAAGCTTTTGCAAAACGATAACAATGTGACGTACATAGGAAACCTTGCTTACGGCTGGTACGGCGATACGGACACTCTTTCGTTGCGCGAGGGCACGACGAAGATTGCGGTAAGCGCATTCAGTGAAAACAAGAATCTCGTTTATGTAAATCTTCCCGACAGCCTTATTGAAGTCAGCGAAAACGCTTTTGCCGACTGTTACAACCTTGTCCGCGTCACGCTGGGAAAGGACGTCAAAAATTTGGGCAAGAATTCGTTCTCGAATTGTCATAAGCTCTATGAAATAGTGTCGCCGAAAGGCAATGTCTTTCCGTCGGGCACAAGTTCTTCGGCAGGGCTAAACTATTTGGTCGAATATATAAATTCTGCCGCCGAAAGCAAAATCGTGGAAAAGGACGACTTTATATATTACGTCCATCCCGATAACGACGATACTGTGGTAGTCTTGGGCTATAAGGGCAAGGAAAGGGAATTGACTATGCCCGACGCTTTTGCAGGCAAGAATTACTGCATTGCGCCTTACGCATTCTATAAAAATCCGCTTATATATAAGGTCGTGCTTGCCGACAGAACGGTGTCGATAGACGAATTTGCGTTTTATAGTTGTTACAACCTTTATAACGTTACGCTGAACGCGGAGTTAAAGAATATAGAAAATTTTGCATTTACAAACTGCGAAAAGCTTTATGAAATCGTCAACCTTTCCGGTCTCTACCTCGACGCAGGTTACAGCAGTAACGGAAGCGTGGCGAAATATGCGGACTTAATAACGGATGACGTAAATTATAAAAGCAACTTCATAAAGAGCGGCGATTTTGTTTTTTATCAAAAAAAGAATTATTCCAAAAATATTTTGATTTGCTGTCTTTCCGATGTAAAAGAAATGACGTTGCCTGCCGATTGCGACGGAGAAAAATACGAAATCTCAAATTACGCTTTCTGCGATACGAATGTCGAAAAGGTCGTTGTCAACGGGAAAGCGAGAACTATCGGCGGTTGGGCATTTATGAACTGCAAGTCTTTGAAAAGCGTGGAAATAGGTTCTTATGTGGAAGCTATCTACAGCAAAGCTTTTTACGGGTGCGATAATCTTAAAACGGCAAAATTTTCGGAACGGGATTGGCATAACGATGTAGGTAAGCAAATAATATTTTATGACGACGAAAGCGCCGCATATTGCTTAACGGTAAGCTATGTCGATGAACTGTGGCTTATAGGGTGGAGATAACAATAGCTTTTCCGATGTATTATAAATCGTCGGCGTCCTGAACGGGTTCGTCATATTCGTCGGTTGTCGTCACACCCGTGTACCAGCCGTCGGGGTCGGTTTTGCTCTTGAATTCTTCTTCCACGTCGATAAATTTATTCATACAAAAATCCTCCTGTTATACCGTTAGTATGGCATAATCGGGGGATAACTATTATGGGACGGAACAATAAATGAAAAAAGAAAAGATAAAGAAACAAAAAAACAAAGGACTGCTGAAACGCTTCGTCAAGTTTTATAAACCGCACAAAAAGCTGTTCGTCGTGGATATGCTGTGCGCTCTCTTGATTGCGGTGTTCAACCTTTTATACCCCTATATCACAAAGGAAATAATAAACAACTATGTGCCGAATAAACTGCTGAATCTGCTGCTTGCCGCGGCAGGTATATTGCTTGCCGTGTACGCGATAAAAGCCCTGCTGAATTTCGTATTGCAGTATTGGGGACATCTCGTCGGCGTGAGAATACAGGCGGATATGCGTTCGCAGCTTTTCAATCACCTGCAAAAACTTCCGTTCAAATATTACGACGACAATAAAACGGGCGTAATAATGAGCCGTATGACAAACGACCTTTTCGAGATTGCGGAGCTGGCGCACCACGGTCCCGAAGACGTATTCTTGTCGTGCATAACGATAGTCGGCGCATTTATAATGGTGGCGACGATAAACGTGTGGCTGTCGCTGATAGTGTTTGCGTTCATTCCCATCATAGTGATTTATATAATGCTTATGCGCAACCGTATGATAAAGGTCTATGAAAAGACAAGGGAAGTGCAGGGCGAAATAAACGCGGATATAGAAAGCGCGATTTCGGGAATGAGAGTTTCGCGCGCTTACGCGTCCGAAGACCACGAGAAGGAAAAATTCGAAAAGGGCAATAAGGCTTTCGTAAAGGCGAAAAGCAGACAGTATAAGGTTATGGGCGAATTCTTTTCGTCGATGACGTTTATGCTCGACTTTCTGTATTTTGCCGTACTGCTTGCCTCGGGACTTTTCTTCTATTACGAAATGATAGACACGGGCGAATTTGCGGCGTTCGTGCTTTATATCAGCGCACTGATAAACCCGATACGCACGCTCACCACGATTTACGAACAGATACAGGATGGCGCGACGGGCTTCAAACGCTTCTGCGACATAATGGATATACAGCCCGAGCAGGAAAAGGAAGACGCAATTTCTCCGCCGAGCTTAAACGGAAACATAACCTTCGAAAACGTCACGTTCGGCTATAAGAACGACGAAAGCGATAAAAAAGTAATCAGCGACTTTTCGATGAAGATAGAAGCAGGCAAGACCGTCGCTTTGGTCGGGCCCAGCGGCGGCGGCAAAACGACGCTCTGCCACTTGATACCGCGCTTTTACGAGATTGACGACGGCAGGATAACCGTGGACGGATACGATATCCGCGATTTGAGCCGCCGCGCTCTGCGCAAAAATATCGGCATAGTCCAGCAGGACGTTTTCCTGTTCAACGGCACGATAAAGGAGAATATCGCATACGGCGATTTCGACGCGACCGACGAAGAAATAGCCGCCGCGGCAAAAAAGGCGAATATCGACGAGTATATTCGGTCGCTTCCCGACGGATACGAAACAAACGTCGGCGAGCGCGGCGTCAAGCTTTCGGGCGGACAGAAACAGCGCATATCGATAGCGCGCGCATTTTTGAAAAATCCGCCGATACTGATTTTGGACGAAGCCACGTCAGCACTCGACAACGCGACGGAAATGCAGATACAGGAAGCGCTGTCGCATCTGTCCGAGGGCAGAACGACGCTGGTCGTCGCGCACAGACTGTCCACGGTCAAAAACGCCGACGAGATAATCGTCGTCACGCACGACGGCATAGCCGAGCGCGGCTCGCACGAGCAGTTGATAAAGGCAGGCGGCATATATAAATCGCTGTACGAATACCAGTTCAAAAACCTGTAATCATTCGGCTTTAAACATTGCCGCATTTGCACCCGATATAAAAACGAAAAATACCCGAAAAACCGCACGATTTGTTCCTGCGGTTTTTTTATTCAAACTCGAATTTACTTGCAAAAAACCGCCGCGGCATACGAAAGCCAATTGAGCGGTATGCCGGAATCCAATAGGAAGCGGCGATGTCTGCGAGTATTTCAAATAAACCTATTATAACAGCGGCGCGAATACGCGTATAATCGAGCGCGCGATTTTCGTGAGAAAGGTGACGTCGGTTGCCGTTTCGTAAGAAATGGGCTTGCACTCCTTAAGCGTGGTCAGATAGTCCTGCTTTATGTCCGCAATGCAGTCGGATTCGTATAAAATCGCGCCGCATTCATAGTGCAGATAGAAAGAGCGATAGTCCATATTGCACGAGCCGACGTACGCCACGTCGTCGTCGCATACCAGACTTTTCGCGTGCAGAAATCCGGGAACGTATTCGTAAATCTTGACGCCGGCTTTCAAAAGTCCGGGGTAGAAAGAGCGCGACATCATAAACACCATTTTCTTGTCGGGGATATGCGGCATAGTTATGCGCACGTCCACGCCGCTCTTTGCGGCAAGACACAGCGCCGTGTACGTCTCGTTGTCGGGAATGAGATAGGGCGTATTGATGTAGACGTAACGGCTGGCGTTGTTTATTATCTGTATAAACGAGTTTTCTATAATCTGACCGCGATTGGGGTCGCCCGACAGCGGCTGTATTTTTTCCGTGCTCGAAACGGGATAATCGAAAGTGATATAGGGCTCGAAATCGACGTCGGATTGATTTTCGGACGCCGCCCAGAAAGTCAGAAACATAATCGTAAAACTGTTCACCGCCGCGCCGCGCACGGATATGCCCGTGTCCTTCCAGTGCCCGAACCGCGTTATCTCGTTGACGTATTCGTCGGCAATATTGATTCCGCCCGTAAACGCGACTTTGCCGTCGATAACGGCTATCTTGCGGTGAGAGCGGTTGTTCATTCTTATGTCGAGCGACGGAACGAGCCGATTGAAAACGCTGGTCTTGATTTTCGCGGCTTTAAGCGTTTTGTCATAGTTGGACGGCAGCTTAAACAGACAGCCCACGTCGTCGTAAATTATGCGCACGTCCACGCCGCTTGCGGCTTTCTCTTTAAGCACTTCCAAAACGGAGTCCCAGAATTTTCCCGTGTCGATAATGAAGTATTCGAGAAATATAAACTTCTCTGCGGATTTGAGTTCTTCTATGAGCGCGGCGGCATATTTCTCTCCGACGTCGTAATATTTCACGGCGGAATTTTCAAAGACGGGGAAGCCCGAACTTTTTTCGACGAAGTTGGCAAGCTTGGCGTTTCTCTCGTGCACGGGACGAACGTCGTCGGAAAGCTCCTGCAGCTTGTCGCGCCCTTTCTGCGACAGCTTGCGTATCCGCTTTTTGCGCTTGGGGCGCATATTCCGCCTGCCGAGAACGATATAGAGCATACCGCCGAAAAAGGGCAGGGCGAGAATGGGCACAACCCAGGCGAGCTTATAGGCGGGGTTGTCGTCCTTGCTGATTATGAAAAAACATACGATAACCGACAGAGCAGAAAAAGCGATATAAACGGAAACCGAGATAAAGGAAAGAAACACGATGACCGCGGCAAATAAAGCAAGCTGAACGAAAAGGGCGAGCGCTATCAAAAGTGCCCGATTGGTTATTATTCGCCAAAGCTTTTTAAAGAACTTTTTCATATAAAAACATTATAGCGCAATTATGTATAAATTGCAATATTTTGCCGATTGTTTTGTTTATTTTTCTTGCAACTTTCACGAAACTGTGATAAAATATAACCGTGAACAAAAAACTTCGAAAAGCAATGGCAATAGTGGCGCTCGTGTTTATGGCGATATTTACGGTATCATTGGTACTGTGCTTTGCAATGCCTACCGCGCTGAACCACGGCTTCGGTTATATAACTCTGTTTTCCGGCTTTGTCGGCATAGCGGTGTTCATCGTCATAAAACTTTCCGACCGCGCCGAAACCAAAACTCCGCAGATAACCGTTGACGACAAGGACAAGCCCGAAGACGGCGAAAAGGACAAGCCTGCGGATAAAGAAGAAACAGGGGAAGAAGACGGCGAAAATAAAGAAACGCCGAGCGAAGAAAAGAACGGCGGCAAAGAGAGCTAACACCGCTCCTTGCGCTTTTTGCCCGAGCCCTTCGGCATAAGGCACAACAGCGACAGGGCAATGCACAAAACCCCGAACGCGACGTATAAAAGCGAGCGCGGCATAATGTAGGACGAGCCTATCAAAATGGCTCCTGCCGTCAGATACCGCCTGAAAAGACTGCGGTGCAGGGTGGCGGCAAACAGCCTTTTAATCCGACCCTTCTGCTTGGGCTTGACCGTCTCTTGCGGCGGCGGCATATCCGCGGCAAGCTTAAACAGCTTCTCGCCGCTTAAAATTTTCAGACGCTTACTGCCTTCTATGAACTGCGTTGCGGCTTTGTCGGGCGCTTCGGGCGTTATTATGACGGCTTTGACGTTTTCGCGCAGACATATCTCGTGTATGCGCGCGCACTCCGCCGCAATTGCGCCGCTCGGCAGAAAGACGGGATATACGCGCTTGCCGCCGACCTGCAGATAATCGTCTTTTATTTCGACGGAAGAAAAGCGCGACAGCGCGTCCGCGAAAGAGCGCAGTCGCTTTTCCGCTCCGATATAGGTCAGGCTTCTGCATATCTTTTCGCCGCGTTTGAGTGCGGCTTGCTCGGCTTTCTTTCTGCCGCTTCTCATTTTGACGAGAGCAAAAACGGCGATTGCGGCGGCGACTGCCGCACAGAGCGAATCGAGCGTGGAAAGCACGGTGCGAATGGGCAGGAATAAAAGCACAATCGCAACCGTGAAAAAAAGTACGGTGTCGAGAATTTCGGCGAGCAATGATTTGTTTTCTCTCATATCGGAGATTATAGACTTAAAACCGTCGATTTATACGAGGATATTATGGATACGAAAATACTGCCGATAACTTCGGAAAATATCAAACTGTGCGCAGACGCAATAAAAAACGGCGAACTGGTGGCATTCCCGACCGAAACGGTATACGGTCTGGGTGCAAACGCGCTCGACGAAACAGCCGCGTCGAAAATATATGCGGCAAAGGGCAGACCGAGCGATAACCCCTTGATAGTCCACGTCGCGTCGATAAACGGCGTTTCGGCTGTCGTGGAAAAGATACCGCCGCTTGCGCTCAAACTTGCCGCGGCGTTTATGCCGGGACCGCTGACATTGGTTATGAAGAAGAAACCCTGCGTGCCGAGCGCCGTAACGGGCGGCTTGGATACCGTGGCGGTCCGCATACCCAAATCTTCCGCGGCGCTGTCGCTGATAAAGGCGTCGGGAGTGCCCATTTGCGCACCGTCGGCAAATTTGAGCGGCAGACCCAGTCCCACGACCGCGCGTCACGTTTACAACGATTTGTACGGAAAAATCCCGTACATTCTCGACGGCGGCTCCTGTAAAATCGGCATAGAATCGACGGTGCTCGATTTGACTTCGGACAAGCCGCGCATACTGCGCCCCGGCGGACTGCCGCCCGAAAAACTGCGCGAAGTGGCGGGCGAGCTCGAAACGGCGAAAGAAGACGGAGTCGCGCTCTGCCCGGGTATGAAGTATAAGCACTACGCGCCCAAAGCCGAAGTGCTGTTTTCGGCGTATTACGACAGTATGTCGCAGTCGATATGCGATTGGTACGACAAGCTGTCGCAGAGCGGAAAAAAGCCGGTCATAATGTGTTTGAGCGGCAACGCCGAAAAATACGGCGACAGAGCGACGCTGAAAGTGGGCAAGACCTATGACGACTATGCGCACAACCTGTTTGCCGATTTGCGCCTTGCCGACGACAGGTGCTACAACGTCGTGATTGCCGAAGGCGTGGAAGACGGCGGAATAGGCTCGTCGCTCATAAACCGATTGATAAAATCCAGCGGAGGTCGAATAATCTGATGGCAGGCAGGAAAAACAAAACGCCCAAAGAACCGACGGTCAAAACCGCACCGCCGCAAAAGAAGAAGCGCGGCAAGGAAAAAAAGCCCACGATAAACGTCGGCGCTCCGCCTTTGAGAGAGGAGGACAAACCGACCGCCAGACCGATAGCTTTAAAAAAACCGAAAAAGACAAAGCGCGAGAGCGACGCCCGTAAAAATGAGCAAACGCAGGTTCCGCCCGAAATAAGCGAACAACCGAAAGTCGAACAGCCGAAAATCGAACAGCCGAAAATCGAACAGCCGAAAGAACAGCCCGCCGCGCCGAAGCGGACTTTAAAGCCGATTTTTGTGACGTTCGTCTGCACGGGAAACACCTGCCGCTCGGCAATGGCGCAGTATATTTTCCGCGACTATCTGAAACGCCGCGGAGAAGAAGACGCTTTCGACGTGAGAAGCGCGGGGCTTGCCGCGCAGACGGGAAGCGATATGAGCGATAACGCCTATGCCGCGCTGAAAGAAATGAACATAAAAGTCGCAATGCATTTTTCACAGCAGCTCACCTGGGCGGACGTGGACGAGAGCGACATAATCGTTTGTATGTCGGAATCGCATAAAAGAGCGATAGGCGGTTTGAAAGCCGTAACTTTGGGTATGCTCGACGGCGGCGGCGAAGTGCCCGACCCTTACGGACAGCCGCTCGAGGCCTACCGCGCAACGGCACGGCGGCTTTTAAACGCCTGTCCGCAGGTATATGCGGCGGCTCTGGACGCGGTAAAATAAACGGAATTAAAGAAAAATATTTGTCAAATAATTGATTAAATCATTTTTATATAGTATAATAGACATAATAGAAAGTGCGGAGGATGCTGTTTTCTATGATAGCAATCGGCTGCGACCACGCGGCGACCGAATATAAAAAAGAGATAAAGGCACTGTTGGAAAAGCGCAAAGAGCAGGTCTTGGACTGCGGCACGCAGGAAGGCGAAAGCTGCGACTATCCCGTAATCGCCGAAAAAGTCGCGCTTGCGGTGGCAGGCGGAAAGTGCAGTGCAGGCATATTGATATGCGGCACGGGGATAGGTATGAGCATTGCCGCCAATAAAGTAAAAGGCATACGATGCGCGCTGTGCGCCGACGTGTTTTCGGCGGAAGCGACAAGACTGCATAACGACGCCAACGTGCTTGCCGTCGGTCAGCGCAATATGGGCATAGGCAACGTGCTGAAAATAGTGGAAACGTTTTTGGACACGCCGTTTTCGAAAGAAGAGCGCCACGCGCGCAGAATAGGTCAGATAACGGAAACGGAAAAGAGATATTTCAAATGAAACGGTTTGTGTAGTGAGAGGGTCTATGATAAACGATGTTATGAAAGAAATAACCGAAGCGGAGAAGAAAGCCGATGAAATAATCGCCGCCGCAAGAGAGCGCGCGGCAAATATCAGGAATTCCGCGGCGGAAGAAGTCGAACAGGTAAAAAAAGAATATGCCGAGCGCCTCAAAGCCGAGATAACCGAAATCGAAAAACAGGCGGAAAAGCAAGCCGAAGAAAAGGCGGCGCAGGTGATGAGACAGACAAAGTCCGATGCCGCGGCAATCGTAAAGGTGAACGAGCGCGAGTTCGGCAAGTGCGTGGAACGCATCGCCGAAAAAATATCCAAAATATAAGAAGCGGAGCGTAACGGTTAAAAATGTCTGTTGTCGAAATGAGCAAACTGCGGCTGGTCGGTCTGACCGCCGAATGCGATAAAGTTTTGGATACGCTGGCAAAATCCGGCGTTTTCGAAGTCTGCCCCACAAAAGGGGTGGAAATAGAGTCGCGCCCTTTTGACGGAGCAAGATTGGACAAAGCGGTCGCAAGACAGGTGAAAGCGGCTTTCGCGCTGGACTTTCTGACAAGAGCCGAAGCGGAAGACAGGGAAAACCACAGAAAGGACAAGGAATACAAAAAGCGCAAAAAGCGCTCGAATAAACGCCGCGAATTGGAATACGGCGAACTCGAAGACGTGGCGGCAAGGGAATACGAACTGCTGTCCAAAGTCGACGAAATGGAAAAGATAAGTTTCAGACGGGCGGAAATAAAGGCGGAAAAGGCTCGCATAGACGCGTCCGTCCGCGCGCTTTTTCCGTATCTGTCGTTCCCGTTGAAGTTCTCCGACGTCTGCGATACGTCGAAAACGTCGCGCCTTTTGGTATACGCCGATGCCGCGACAGCCAACCTCGACAGATTGAAAAACTCCGATATGGCGTCGGTCACCGAATGTTATCCGACGGAGCGCGGCACGCTTGCGCTTGTGATAGTATTGAAAGAAGACAGGCAGAAAGCGCTGAATATTTTAAGCGACTCGGGCTTTTCCGAAACGGAGTTCAAAGACGAAGCTACTGCGGAAAATATGACGGCGGACTTAAACCTGCGCAGAGCCGAGCTTCAAAAGGAAGACGGGGAACTGCTCGATTCGTCGCTGAACTATGCGTCGTATTTCGACGATTTGAAAGTGCTGTACGACGCCGCCGTGCTCGAAGCCGAAAAGGCGCACGCGGCGGAAGGCTTCGTGCGCACGGAAGAAACTTTCGTCATAGAAGGCTGGCTGCCGAAAGACGCCGCCGAAGAAGTGTGCGAAAGAGTGCGCTCTCAAACAGAGCGCGTGTGCATATTCGTGACCGAGCCCGAAGCCGACGACAATCCGCCGACGCTTCTGGAAAATCCGAAAGTGATTGCGCCGTTCGAAGACGTCACCAATCTCTATTCGCCGCCGGGCTACGGCGAGACGGACCCGAATCCGTTTATGGCGACGTTCTTCTTCATTTTTTACGGCTTTATGATGGCGGATGCAGGTTACGGCGTGATAATGACCGTCGTCGCGCTTGTCGCGCTGAAACTGCTGAAACCGGAAAAGGGTACGGGCAGACTGATTGCGCTGATAGGAATATGCGGCGTGTCCACGATTTTCTGGGGCATACTGTTCGGCGGTCTGTTCGGAATAGAGGGCATACCGGCGCTGTGGTTCAACCCGATGGACGAGCCTCTTACTATGTTCGGATTGAGCCTTGTGCTCGGAGCGATACAGATAGTGTTCGGCTACGGACTGTACGCCGCCAAAATGTTCAAACAAAAGAAATACTTTGCGGGCATAGTGGACGTGGTGTTCAAGATAACAATAATAATCGGCGTGGGACTGATAATGCTCGCAATGCTCTTAAAGCTCCCGAGCGTCACCACGGCAGGCATAATAGTGATTGTCGCCTCCCTTGTCGGCATAGTGCTGACCGCAGGTCACGCCAAACCCACGATAGCAGGCAAGATAGTCGGCGGCTTTACGGGTCTGTACGACCTTATGAACCTGTTGTCCGATGTTTTGAGCTATGCCAGACTGTTCGGTCTTGCGCTCGCCTCGTCCGCAATAGCGCTGGCGTTCAATACGCTCGGTTCGCTGTTCTTCGGCTTCGGCGTATTCGGCTATGTGATAGGCATAATAGTGCTGATACCGCTGCACGCGTTCAATCTCGGTCTCGGACTGCTGTCCTCTTACGTCCATAACGCGCGCCTGCAGTTCATAGAGTTTTACAGCAAATTCTATGACGGCGGCGGCAGACTGTTCAACCCTATGGGCGAGAACACGAAGTATGTAAAACTCAAACCTTTCCTGCCGCAGAGAAAGCGGAAACAAAAGACAGAAAAAAGCAGGAGCAGGGATATTTCCGGTGCGTAATGCTTTAAATAAATCAATAAGCAATCAATAAAGAATCTATTTTACGGAGGTATAAAAACAATTATGGGAATGGGACATTTTTACGCTCTCATAGGAGCCGCACTCGCAATACTTCTTTCCGGCGTCGGTTCGGCAATCGGCGTGGGCAGAGCGGGACAGGCAGCAAGCGCGCTTATGAGCAAAGACCCGTCGAAGTTCGGTAACGCAATGGTGTTGCAGCTGCTGCCGTCCTCGCAGGGACTTTACGGCTTCGTCGTGGCGTTCATAATGCTCGTCAAGCTCAATATTCTCGGCGGACCCGTCAACGACGTGACCGTTCAGCAGGGTATAGCCTTGCTGTGCCTTTGCCTGCCGATAGCCGTTGTGGGATTCGTGTCCGCAATAGCGCAGGGCGCGGTCGTCGTCAGCGGTATCAACCTTTTGGGCAAACAGGAAAAGCAGGTCGGACACGCGATACTGTTTGCGGTTATGGTGGAAATCTTCGCCATATTCGCACTTATAGTTTCTCTGCTCGGCGTGTTCTTGATGCCCATCGGAGCATAAGCCATCGGGAGTCATAATGGACGGAAAAGAAGCGATTATAAACAGCATAATTTCCGAAGCCGAGAAAAAGGCGGAAGGAATAGTAGGCGACGCGCTTGCCGAAAAGGACGCGCTGCTGCAGCAGACGCGCAACGCTCTGGAAAAGGAGCGCGCGGAGCGGATAAAGACGGCGAAACAGCAGGCGGAAAGAGATACGGAGCGCAAGCTCACTCTTGCCGCGCTGGACGGCAGAAAACAACTGCTTGCCGCCAAACAGGCGGTCATAGACAAGGTGTACGACGCGGCAATAGTCAAGACGCTCAATATGACCGACCACGTATACCGCGAGTTTATCGGCGAGCTTGTCAAACGCTATGCCGACGACGGCGACGAGATAATGATTTCGGAGCGCGACGCAAAACGCCTGAACTACGATTGGGCGACGTCGCTCGGTTCGTCGATAGGGAAAGATTTGACGCTGTCGAGCAAACAGCATAAGGGCAAGGGCGGCATAATTCTCGTCGGCTATAAGTGCGATAAAAACTTGACTTTCGAAACGATTGTCAAGCAACTGCGCTCGTCGACGGAAGGCGAAATAGCCGCAAGGCTTTTCAAATAGGACGTATTTAATGGCTGTAACTACGAAGATATATGCGAATACTCTGGCAAAGCAGAACGAAGGCAGACTGCTGTCGCAGGAGAAACTGCGCAGACTTGCGGAAGCCGACGCCGACAGTCTCGGCAAAATGCTTGTCGATTACGGCTACGGTTCGCTGATTCACGCAACCGCCGATTTCGGCGCGGACGCGCTCATAGAAGCGGAAACCCGTCGGCTGATAAACTTTGTGGAAAGCGACTGCTTCGACGAAAATACCGCGGCGGTGCTTTTGATGCGGTTTGCATATAACAACGTCAAGGCGCGCTATAAATTCAAACTCGGCGTCGCGCCGAGAGAAGACGCTCTGTACGCTTTGGAAAACGACGTCGGAGAAGCCGTGGAAAGGGGCGACTATTCGACTTGCTCGGATATACTTGCGGAAGCTCTGAAAAAGTTGGACGAAGAAAATATGCGCAAGCCGCTTTCCGCCGCACAGATAGACGCCGCGCTCACCAAAGCTATGTACGCCGAAATGTCCGCCAAAGCCAAAAAATGCGGAAAAGCGGTGAAGAAGTATGTGACTGCGAAAATAGATTTCGCCAACCTGATTGCGGCACTGCGCGCTATGCGCCTGAAAGCGGACGCGTCGCAGTCGGACGAAATGTTTTTGCAGGGCGGCTCTTTGAAAGCCGAAGCGTTGGGCGAAGCCGTGCGCGGCGGTCTGGAAAACTTCGCGTCGCACTTTTCGGAAACGGAATATTACGATATTTTGAAACGGGTTTCGGACGGCGGTTTTGCCGCTCTGCCCGCTTTCGAGAGCGACGCAGGCGCTATCGAAAGCTCGTTCTTCGACGGAGATATAGAGAATATGCTGTCCGAAGCGCCGACTTTGCATTACTATGCGGCGGCGATGAACGAATACAAGACGGTGGGCATAATCGTCACCTGCATCAAAAACGGCGCAAGGGACGAGATAAATAAGCGCGTGAGGTGGTCATTTTGAAAGAAACGGGAAAGATAGCCGTTTTGGGCGACGGCGACAGCGTGGAAATATTCAAAGCGGCAGGCGCGGACGTGTTCACCGCGGATAACGAAATGAACGCTCTGCACACGCTTAAAAAGCTCGTAAACGAAAAGTATGCGATAGTGTTTGTTACGGAAAACATAGCCGTTATGCTGGAAAAACAAATCGAACAGCTCAAAACACAGCCCTATCCCGTGGTCATACCCATACCGTCGGCAAACGGCACGAACGGTTTCGGTATGGCAGGCATAAGCAGGGACGTGGAAAAGGCAGTCGGCGTGGATATATTCAAATAGAAATAAAGACAGATAAGTCGTGGAGGTAAACTCTGTGAAAGGTAAAATAATAAAAGTCAGCGGTCCGCTCATAGTGGCGGAAGGAATGGCGGACGTGAAGATGTACGACGTCGTCAGAGTTTCGGAAAAGAAGCTCATAGGTGAAGTCATAGAGCTTCGCGGCGATAAGGCTTCCATACAGGTCTATGAAGAAACGAGTATGCTCGGACCGGGCGAAGAAGTCGTATCCACAAACGCGCCGCTTTCCGTGGAACTCGGACCGGGACTCATAGAAAGCATATACGACGGCATACAGCGACCTCTTGCCAAGCTCGTGGAAAAGAGCGGCGACAGAATAGGCCGCGGTCTCGACGTGCCCGCGCTCGACAGAAAAAAGAAATGGGATTTTCATCCCACAGTCAAGGTCGGCGATAAAGTGGAAGCAGGCGACATAATAGGCACGGTTGCCGAAAACGAAGTCGTCGAACACAGAATAATGATTCCGCCGAACAAGAGCGGCGTCGTGGAAAGGATAGAAGAAGGAAGCTTCACCGTGGACGACGTCGTTGCCGTGCTCAAAAACGACGAGGGCGAAAAGGTCAACGTCCGTATGGCGCAGAAATGGCCGGTCAGACGGGGCAGACCGTATAAGACGAAAATAGCCCCCTCGCGTCCGCTCATAACGGGACAGCGCGTAATAGACACGCTGTTTCCGATAGCCGAAGGCGGCGTCGCGGCGGTTCCCGGTCCTTTCGGAAGCGGCAAAACCGTGGTTCAGCACCAGCTCGCAAAATGGGCGGACGCGGACATAATCGTGTACGTCGGCTGCGGAGAACGCGGCAACGAAATGACCGACGTCTTAAACGAATTCCCCGAGCTTAACGACCCCAAAACGGGCAAGCCGCTTATGAAGCGCACGGTGCTTATCGCCAATACGTCGGATATGCCCGTCGCCGCGCGCGAAGCGAGTATCTATACGGGAATAACCATTGCCGAGTATTTCAGAGATATGGGATATAGCGTGGCTATAATGGCGGACTCCACGTCGCGCTGGGCGGAAGCACTGCGCGAAATGTCGGGACGTCTGGAAGAAATGCCGGGCGAAGAAGGCTATCCCGCATACCTTTCCAGCCGCCTTGCGGAGTTTTACGAGCGCGCAGGAATAGTGTCCGCACTCTCGAGCAAGGAACGTATCGGCTCGGTCACGGCGATAGGCGCGGTGTCTCCTCCGGGCGGCGATATGTCCGAACCCGTGTCGCAGGCAACGCTTCGCATAGTCAAGGTCTATTGGGGACTGTCCAGCGCGCTTGCGTATAAAAGACATTTCCCTGCAATCGATTGGCTGGTAAGCTACAGCCTGTATTCCGACCGTTTGAGCGGTTGGTATTCGGCAAACGTCGCTCCCGATTTCAACGCGTACAGGGCGCGCGCAATGCGCCTTTTGCAGGAAGAAGCCCAGCTCGACGAAATAGTCCGCCTTGTCGGTATGGACGCTCTGTCGCCGCGCGACAGGCTCACAATGGAAGCGGCAAAGTCTTTGAGAGAGGACTACCTGCACCAAAACGCATTCCACGAAGTGGATACCTATGCGTCGCTTGTCAAGCAGTACAGAATGTTGAAGCTCATCATAGACTGCCATAAACAGTCGGAAGAAGCGCTTTCGGCAGGGGCGTCGCTGGAAGACGTGCTTGCTATTTCCGCCAAGGAACGTATCGGAAGAAGCAAGTATATAGAAGAAAAAAATATCGCCGAATTCGACGAGATAGACAGACAACTGCGCACGGAACTCGGCGCGCTTGTCGGCAGGGAGAGTGAATAATGTTAAAGGAATACCGCAGTATAAGCGAAGTCGTCGGACCGCTGATGCTCGTCGAAGGCGTGGAAAACGTCAAGTACAACGAGCTTGTGGAAATAGAACAGGCAAACGGCGAAATCAGACAGGGCAAGGTTTTGGAAGTGAACAGAGACAGGGCGCTCGTTCAGCTTTTCGAAGTCAGTCAGGGCTTGAAGATAAGCACGTCCAAGGCACGCTTTTTGGGCAAGAGCATAGAGCTTGCCGTGTCGGAAGATATGCTCGGCAGAGTGTTCGACGGTATGGGCAAACCCAAAGACGGCGGCGCTCCGATAATACCCGACAGATACGCAGATATAAACGGTCAGCCGCTGAACCCTGCGGCGCGCGACTATCCCGACGAATTCATACAGACGGGCGTATCGGCAATCGACGGACTCAACACTTTGGTCAGGGGGCAGAAACTGCCCGTGTTTTCGGCAAGCGGACTGCCGCACGCCAATCTTGCGGCGCAGATAGCCAGACAGGCGAAAGTGCTCGGCTCGCAGGAATCGTTTGCCGTCGTGTTCGCGGCAATCGGCATAACCTACGAAGAAGCGGAATTTTTCGTAAACGACTTCCGCGAAACGGGCGCGATAGACAGAACCGTGCTGTTTATGAACCTTGCGGACGACCCCGCGATAGAACGTATCTCCACGCCGAGAATGGCTTTGACGGCGGCGGAATATCTCGCGTTCGAAAAGGATATGCACGTGCTTGTCATAATGACGGACATAACCAACTATGCCGAAGCTCTGCGCGAAGTGTCTGCGGCAAGAAAGGAAGTGCCGGGCAGACGCGGCTATCCGGGATATCTTTACACCGACCTTGCGTCTATGTACGAAAGGGCGGGGCGTATTCGCGGCAAAAAGGGCTCGATAACGCAAATACCCATTTTGACTATGCCCGAAGACGACAAGACCCACCCGATACCCGACTTGACGGGATATATAACCGAAGGTCAGATAATTCTTTCGCGCGAACTGTATAAGAAAGGTTGCAATCCGCCGATAGACGTTTTGCCCAGCCTGTCCAGACTGAAAGACAAGGGCATAGGCAAAGGCAAGACGAGAGAGGACCACGCCGATACGATGAACCAGCTGTTCGCGGCTTACGCGCGCGGCAAGGAAGCAAAGGAACTGTCCGCCATACTCGGCGACGCGGCATTGACCGAAGTCGACAAAAAGTATGCGAAGTTTGCAGAGGAGTTCGAGCGCCGCTATGTTTCGCAGGGCTTCAACGCAAACAGAGATATAGAAGAAACTTTGAATATCGGCTGGGAACTGCTTAAAATACTGCCGAGAAGCGAGCTCAAACGTATAAAGGACGTCTATATAGAAAAATATTTCGACGGCGCAAACAGCGAGGAAAACGTATGACGAGACTGGCAGTCAACCCCACGCGTATGGAGCTTCGGCGGCTTAAAGCACGGCTGAAAACGGCGGAGCGCGGTCATAAACTCTTAAAGGATAAATCCGACGAAATGGTTCGCCGCTTCCTGTCCTATGTAAAGGAGAATAAACGCCTGCGCGAAGAAACGGAAACCGACCTTGCCGAAGCTATGAAGTCGTTCACGCTTGCAAAAGCGGTTATGAGCCGAACGGAGCTTGCCGAAACGCTGTGTATGCCTGCGAGAAAGGCAAGCGTGGAAACGTCTATGGAAAACGTAATGGGCGTGGAAGTGCCCGTCGTTCAGATTGCTTTCGACGGGGCGGCAAGCGGCGCGGACGCTCTGCCGTACGCACTGTTTTCCGCCGCGTCCGATTTGGACACCGCAATCGAAAAGATAAACGAGCTTATGGAAAAACTCCTGCGGCTGGCGCAGGTGGAAAAGACCTGCAATATGCTTGCCGAAGAAATAGAGAAAAACAGGCGCAGAGTCAATGCGCTCGAATATGTTATGATACCCCAGCTCACCGAAACCATAAAGTATATCGTTATGAAGCTCGACGAGAACGAAAGGGGCAGTATCGTGCGCCTGATGAAGGTCAAGTCTATGATGCAGTCGGAGGACGTCTGACGGCAGAGAAAGTATAAAACGGCGTATGCGCTTGCACGCGCCTTTTTTTTGTGCGATACGGAAATTTGTCGAAAAAGACATAATCGCGTCGGCGGCAAAATATAATACGGTATGAAGAAATATCGTGTATTTGAATTTGTGGCTTTGTCCGCGGTGGCGCTCGTGCTGTCGCTTGCTTTTTTCGGCTGCGGCGGCGCAATACAGAAGTATGACAAAAATATCTCCGAACTGCGCGACGCGGTGTATACGGGCTGCACCGAAAATCTGGAAGTGACAGCGGTGTCGGGCGTGCACGAACAGCCGTTCACTCCCGACGGCACGGCAGGCAGTAAAAAGGAATTCACCGTCATAACAGTGAAGCCGAAAGAGTTTGCGCCCAATATGCTGTACGGCTATGCGGTCACGATAGGCGGCACCGCGTATACGGGCATATTGACAATGCACCCGTTCGGCGATTCCTATTCCGCAGAGCTCGATTGCAGGACGAAAGAGCCGCAGTTGTCGCTGAACATAAAGCTCGGCGCAATGAGCGAAAACGTCGTGCTCGAAAGCGTGTGCGAACAGGACGATATAGACGCCGACCGCGCTCTCGATACGGCGCTCGGCGCGCTCAAAGAAGAACTCAAACCGCTGAAAAAAACGGGCGGATTGGACTGCGAAATTTATGTGCGGCTGATTGCCAATCCGATAAACGCCGACGGCGGCTATTATTGGTACGTCGCGTTTGTGGGAAAAGATACCTATGCCGCGCTGATAGACAGAAAGACGGCGCAGGTGATAGGCGTGAAAAACTGAACATAAAAACAGTGACGGCAGTCGGCGGCAGGGCGCGACTGCCGTTTTTTTGTGTAAAATTCGCCTGTAGCGGCAAAAATCGAGTCGAAATACTTTCCTTATGGAAAAATATGTGCTATACTTTTAGACGTAGCTTGCAAAAAAAAGCAGCTGCTTGAAAGCCAATACCTTAACAAAAAGGAGTTTTTTGCCGTGGAGAACGAAAACAAATCGACGGTAATCGAGAATAAAGAACCTGCAAGCGGCGGTTCGACGGTGGAGCTTGTTATAAAGACCGCCGTGAGAGCCGTGCTGTCCACGTTTGTGTGCCTTGCACTGCTCGGCGCGCTGTTTGTGACGCTCTTTCCGTACGACGCAATGAAGATATACGTCGATTTCGGCAACCGCGCCCGCGCGCTCGAATGTGCGGAAAACTATATCGCTATGAACCGCGCCAAATACGCGCAGGAAACGCCGGCTCTCGATTCGAGATACGTCTCCGCTCTGTATATGGCTTGCGAGTTGTCCATATCGCTGTATAACGCCGAAAAGGACGACGGCAATAAGACAGAGCGCGCCGCCGACGTCAAAAAGTATACGGAAGAATATCTTGCCGTGAACGGAATACAGGAACGCAACTTCGAAATGAATAAGTATAACATAGAGCACAGCCCGTATTATCAGCATACGTCGCTGTACAGCTATCGCGACTATCTTGCGAGATACAACTATCTTGCCCGTTGCGAGCTGAACGAGCGCGGCGCTATGCTCGTAAACGGAACGGCGGAAGACATACGGGAAACCACTTCGCGTTTTTTGAACCAGAATATTCAGATAACGGAAAGCACGATTGACACCTATGCCGAAATTTTCAATTCGCTTTCCGCAATGATAGCGTATGATTTTCAAAAGGCAGGCGCAAGCGATTTATTGTCGGGCAAGGTCATAAACGAAGACAAGCTCGGCGCGCTCGGCAATTCTCTGCCGTCGGGGTATGCCTGGTTTTATCCGCTCATAGACAGACAGGAAAAGGAAAACAAAACGCTTTTGATGAAGCAGATAGAAGACAAGTTCGTCGCTTTCCGCGACTTCGTGCTAAACGATATGCTGCCGTCCGATTATACGACGGACGATTTACTGCACAGACTCTATGCTTTCCGCGCGCTCACGAATTTTTCCGACAGCGTGTTCCGCGCACAGCTCGTGATAGGAAGCTGTCCTTTTTACGACGGTTTGGTTACGAACGATGCGGCGATATGGCGCGGAGAGCTGCGCCATTTCGAAAGGGACGGCGAAGATTGGGATATGACAAGCTATTATTTTCAAATGGAAAAAGAATATATGCTTGCGCTTGCAAATAAGAAGTAAGTTATAGGGAGGTCAAAATGAAAGTATCGGTTTTGGGGTGCGGAAGATGGGGTTCTTTCCTTGCCTGGTATAACGATAAAATAGGCAATGACGTAATCAGTTGGGGAATGGAAGGCGAGCCGAGCTATGACGTGCTCAAAAAAACGCGTAAAAACGACTATGTCGCTTTCCCCGACAGCATAACGCTGACCGACGATTTGGCGGCGGCGATAAAGCACGCGGAAACAATCATCATATCCATAAGCGCGCAGGGTCTGCGCGGATTTTTGAAACGTGTGGTCAAGCACGACTTGAAAGGCAAGACGTTCGTGCTGTGTATGAAAGGAATAGAGGAGCCGAGCGGCAAACGCCTGACGCAGGTGGCAATCGAAGAAGGCATAGATAAAAACAATATCGCCGTTTGGGTCGGACCGGGACATATTCAGTCGTTCGTCGCAGGCATACCCAATTGTATGGTCGTCGACTCGTACAGCGCAAAGCTGACCAAACGCCTTGCCGATTCGTTCAAAAGCGACCTTATCCGCTTTTATTACGGCAATGACATAATCGGCACGGAAGTCGGCGCGGCGGCGAAAAACGTAATGGGCATAGTCGCAGGTATGCTGGACGGAATGAATTTGAGCGAGCTGAAAGGTCCGCTTATGTCCAGGGGCAGCAGGGAAGTGGCGCGCCTTACGAAAGCGCTCGGCGGAAGCGAGTTTTCCGCATACGGACTGTGCCATCTGGGCGACTACGAAACGACGCTGTTTTCGAAATATTCCCATAACAGAATGTGGGGCGAAAAGTACGCGAAGGGCGAGAAGTTCGATAAGCTTGCCGAAGGCGTGGCGACGGCAGGGGCGCTGTGCGCGCTTGCGGATAAGTGCGGAGTGGATATGCCGATAACGCGCGAAGTGTACGATATGATTTGCCATAGCACTCCGCCGAAAGAAGCGCTTGCAAGACTGTTCGACAGAGAACCGAAAGAGGAATTCTATCTGTGAAATCGTGCTGTTTCACGGGCAACCGCCCGACGCGCTTTCCGTGGGGCTATGACGAAAACGACGAAAGGTGCAAACGTCTGAAAAGCGAAATATATTCGGAAACGGAACGGCTGATAGAGCAGGGCTATGATTGGTTCATATCTGGTATGGCTTTGGGTTCGGATATCTTCTGCGCCGAAGCCGTGCTGAAACTGAAAGAAAAATATCCGTCCGTGGGGCTGGAATGTGCTTTGCCCTGTCCGGAGCAGTCGAAAGGCTGGTCGGCGGAAAACGTCGGACGGTATAAAGATATAATAGCCCGCGCCGACAGGGTGACGACGGTAAGTCCGCATTATACGAAATTCTGTATGATGAAACGCAACGCGTATATGGTGGATAACGCCGATTTCGTTCTGGCTGTGTGGAACGGGGAGAGAAGCGGCGGCACGTTCCGGACGCTGGAAAAGGCGCGCGTCGACGAAAAACCCGTAAAAATAGTAAGCTACTGACAACGGCAAAAACTAAAATACTGATTGTGTATTTCTATGTGATTGACTTGAAGGCAAGCGATAAATAGTCATTTGGCGAGGTGAGAAGTGCAGTTCAAAAGAAACAGTAATGATTTTAAATTGTTCTTGGCTGTGGGAATTGTTTCAATATCGGTCGCTTTGATATCGGGAATTTTGATATTGGTTTTCGATTGCCTTGTCTTGTTGGAAATTCCGTTACTTCTTTTGATTGCGGCAGTTGTGAGTTTTATAAATACATATTCGCTGTCCGGCGATAAAGTTTTATTTAACGATGAAACGATTTCGATTATATCCAATCATAACAAAACCGTATTTACCATCGACGCAGTAAACATAAATAAAGTTCTATTGCCGTCACCGATTGCATTAAAAAAAAGACTTTCGCGCAATGATATAATAATTGTTGTCGAAAGTCAAAAATACATAATCAGCCGAGAAAGAGAAGTGGTAGAATATCTGCAAACCGATTTTGCAAATATAATAGTTTATTATGACGACTATTCGAAAGCAATTAAAAATTAAATCGCATATAAAAAACGAAGACATTTGATGTATCTTCGTTTTTTTATCGATTTTGAATGACAATACTTTGTATCCGTGTTTTTTCGATTAAGCAAGATAAATTCGTTTACAGAACTTTTTTGAAGAAAACGGTTTTTTCTTTCATAGATATTCTGCTCACTTCATAACCGTACGCTTTCGCCTCTTTCTTGTATGTCAGAAACGAGTGGTCGAGGTCAAACCCCGAGATATCTTTGATTTCTTCATAAGACAGCTTGTATTCGTTTTTGCCGCCGTCCTTCAAATAATTCCACAGTGCGTCGTATTTGCTCATTGTGCTTGTTTAGAATTTCACCGCTTTTGCGATATAGCTTTCCAGCTCGTCGACTTTAAGCCGCACCTGCTCCATAGAATCGCGCTCGCGCACCGTAACCGTATTGTCATTTAAAGTGTCGAAGTCTATGGTTATGCTAAAAGGCGTGCCTATTTCGTCCTGACGGCGATAACGCTTTCCTATGCTGCCTGCATCGTCGTAAATGACGGGGAAGACCTTGCGCAGGTTTTCGAATATGGGACGCGCCGCGTCGGACAGATTCTTCTGCAGCGGAAGCACAGCGGCTTTGTACGCGGCAAGACAGGGGGCAAGACGGAGTACGGAACGGATTTCTCCGCCTTCGAGTTCTTCTTCGTCAAACGCTTCGCACAGTACGGCAAGCATAAGTCTGTCCGCGCCGATTGAGTATTCCACCACGCTCGGGACATACTTTTCGCCGTTGAACGGGTCGGTATAGAGCATACTCTTTCCCGAAAATTCCTGGTGCCTTGTCAGGTCGTAAGAGCCGCGGTTGTGTATGCCGTTGAGTTCTTCCCAGCCCATAGGGTACAGGAACTGAATGTCGCACGCCGCCGAAGCGTAGTGCGCAAGCTTGTCGTGGTCCTTAAAGCGCAGGTGTTCTTTGTCGAATCCGATGTCAAGCAGAAACTGCATAGCTTTCTGCTTGTAAAGGTCATAGAATTTCTTGCTGTCGTCTTGCTTGCAGAAAAGCTGGTGCTCCATCTGCTCGAATTCTATGGTGCGGAAAATAAAGTTTCCGGGCGTGACTTCGTTTCTGAACGCCTTGCCGACTTGCGCGATACCGAAAGGCACCTTGGCTCTTGTCGAACGCTGAACGGATAAGAAGTTCACGAATTCGCCCTGCGCCGTTTCGGGACGCAGATAAATCTTATTCTGGTTTTCGTCGGTGACTCCGCGCGCCGTCTCGAACATAAGGTTGAATTGGCGGATAGGGGTCCAGTCGCAAGCGCCGCACTTCGGGCAGGCAAGCTTGTGCTGCTCGATATAAGCCTGCATTTCTTCGTTGCTCATAGTGTCGGGATTGACCTTGCCTTTCGCGTGCGCGGAAATCAAAGTGTCCGCTCTCATTCTGGACTTGCACTTTTTGCAGTCCATTTTCGGGTCGGAGAAGGAAGCGGTGTGACCGCTTGCGTCCCATACTCGGGAGTTCATCAAAATGGCGGCGTCCACTCCGTACGAGTTGTCGTTTTCCTGCACAAACCGTTTCCACCAGGCGCGCTTTATATTGTTCTTAATTTCCACGCCTACGGGGCCGTAATCCCAGGTGTTTCCCATTCCGCCGTAAATCTCGCTGCCGGCGAAGATTATGCCGCGCCCTTTGCAGAGCGTAACCAGTTTATCCATAGTCAGTTTGCCCATAATTGCAACCTCTTTAATATATAGTCGATTATGCTATAATAATAAATACTTTTGCCGAGTTTGTCAAGCCGTTGCCGCCGTCAAAGAATTTTTTTGACAAAAAGGAAAAAGTCGCACACTTATTCGACGCGTACATATTATGTAGTAGGATATCCGATAGGGGTGACCAAAGAGGCGCGCCGAAGAAGTACTTGGGATAAAGGCTCCGCGAGTTGGAGCGGTTTTAAGGCGAAGCGTTTCTCTCCCGCGTTTCCCGCACTTAAACGCCCGTGCGTTTTTCCGAAGCGGAGACGGAGCGCCGGCAAGCCGACCGATACAGCGCGCAAATCGGCAGGCGGTCGGGGCAAGGTTTTCGAAAAGGAGAGCCTCGGGCGGAAAGGGCGGAACAAGGGCGGCGAAACGCACGCTTTAATATCCCCTAAATACGATACCGAATTTTTAACGGAGGAACCTGAAATGTTTAACAACGGCTGCGGATGCGGAAGCGATATCTTCCTTATCCTTATATTACTCTGCTGCTGCGGCGGCAAGAATAATGATTGCGGCTGCGGTTGCTACGACACCCGCAAGGGCGGCGGCTGCGATTGCTGCGATTTGATTATGCTGTACTTACTGATGAACTGCTGCTGCGGCGGCGGTAAAGACGTCTGCTGCAAATAAGTCGAAAAAGCGGCTTAAAGCAAGATACACATACGATAAAAAGGGGACGCGGCTTAAAGCTGCGTCCTTTTCTTTTTAATGTCATTCCGTCCGAAGCGCGCTTTTTCTTTTTCCGCTGTCATTCGCCCAAACTCTTACACCGCTATTTCCGACCGTTCTTTTTCCTGTCATTTATCCGACCATTCTTTTTAATGTCATTTCGACCGAAGCGCGCTTTTTTAAGCGCGCGAAGCGGAGAAATCCCCTTCAGCAAAGCGAATACGCTCTTTTTCGTAAAACCGTTTTTTTACAATAGCCGCGCGTCAGCCGAGTTCGCGCGTGAGTATAGCGGATTTTTTTCCGTCGGGCAGGACGGCGTAAACGGAAATGCAGTGAAAGAGCTCGGAATAGTCGTCCGCCGTCAGCTCCTCGTTGCCGTTCGAAGCAATGTCGTCGAAATCCCAATAGTTTGTGATAATGACCGAAACGCGCGGCGCGGAAACGTTGTGCGGCAGTTTTTGCTTGAATTTATACTGCGTGTCGTCCGGCTCGGACTCTATCGCGTCGTTGCCGTGCAGGCGGCTGTCGAAAAGCAGATATTCCTTTCCGCAGTCGGAGCAAACGACCTTTAAAACGTCCGTGTTGTCGAATGTTTCGTAATATTTGTAAAAGTCCTCGTAAGGCGGCTCGTTTTCCTTTCTCTTGATATGTGCGACGGCTTTATATCCAAGCTTTTTCAATTCCTGTTCCATACCTTCGGTATGCGCGAAAAACTTCGTGTATGTGCCGTCGGCAATCATTTTATCGGTCTGCTTTTCGTATGCTTCCATATCGGCTTTTTTGAACACCCAAATGTCTTGGCTGTTGTCGGATACGTTGGCAAAATACTCGCAGTCGTCGGGAACGGTTTTTTCAAATTCGCGCCACCAAAGGTCGGAAATGCGCTTGCGCTCTCTGCCCGCGGCATTGAGCGCGGCGCGCGGCTTGACGTTTTTATACAGTAAAAAATTTTCACAGCCGCAGGTGCATTTCAGACTGCATTTGATTTTGTCTTTTTCGCAAGCCGTCTGCACGGCAAACTCACGCATATGCTTGGGTATAGGAATCATAAAGGCGCTCCTTTTTATTTCGCTTTCGACAAATATATAATACCATAGACGGCTGAAAAAGGCAATAAATACTTTGTCGGAAATGCTTCGGCTTTAAGGGCAGGGAGATATTTATTTGCAAAATTCTCGTTCCATATTGCAAAATTCTTGATTTGCTTTTTAAAATATGTTATACTGCACATAACTATACATATTTACAGTCGGAGCAAATGCCTATAATGAAAAAATTTCTGACTTTGATATTTGCCGTTTTGCTGTCGGTCTTGCCGCTTTCCGCCTGCGACTGCTCGAACGGTTCGGGACTTGCGAGAACGCCGCAGGAGGAGTATGCGCGCATATATTCGCTTGCAGGCGACGGCGCGGCTTTCTCGTTTGCGGAGCAGGCGACTTTTGCCATAGAAACGCAAGGCACTTTTTCGGGCGGCAATCTCGACGGATTTGTTCAGATGAACTCCGTCTATAAGCACGATTATTCGTCGGATAAAAAAACTTCTTACGCGCGTTTGAAAGCGGTAAACTCTCTTTCGGAAAGTTTGGGAAAAATCGAACCGCTTTATGACGAAATGGAAACGGGCTTTCAATACAGCGAAGCGTTTAAGTACGACACCTATATGGAAAGCTTTTACGACTCCGCAAACGACGTTTGGAGCCAGCCTTCGTCTTACGGCAACGACTATTCCGATTTGTTTATAGAGCCGCTGTCCGAAACCTCGTCCGACAGTCTGGTGAGAAAGTGCAACCGCCTTTTCCCCGAAAGCGAGATGGAGAACTTCCGCGGCGAAAAGGTGAGCGGAACGTACGTCGTAAGCGCGGACGTGAAAAGCGGGTCCATAGAAAAATACGCCGATTGGCTGAACGATTTTCTGCCCCTTCTTCGTCTCAAAGACAACGTCGGGGTGTGGAAGTTCTTCGACCTGACGCAAAGCGCGGACAATTATGCTGGTAAGGTGGAAATACGCTCCACCGCACGCGCCCTGAAAGAAGTCGCAGTCACGTTCAAAACGGCAGGCGGCGGCGGAATGGGCGGCGCCGCGCTCGGCAATTTCGAGTTCACCGCAAAAGTGACTTTCGTCACGGGCGGAGTCAAAGTGGACAGAATGTCTTTCTTTGAAAAATAATTTTTTTCGGCGCTTGACCGAAAAAAGGAACGCGAGCCAAACCGCCGCGTATCCGAAGAATAAATTACTTATCGTTCGAGGGCTACCCGAAAGGGAGTCCATTGGAGGCAAAATTATGGAAAGTAAAGCCAAGGGCATTGCGCTCTGTGCGGTATATCTGGCGTTGACGCTGGTATTCGGACTGCTGCCGTATGTGTTTTTGTTGCCGCTGCTGCTTGCGTGCGTGACGACAAACTATAAGACGTCGTTTGTAATATCGCTGTTTTTCGGGGTCGTGTCGCTGTTATACTCGTTTATGGGCGGCAGCTCCATAGTGTCGGCGGCATTCGTGGCACAGCCCTGGATACCGATAGTTGCAAGACTGCCCATAGGCGTGCTGGCGCACGGCGCGTATAAGCTGACGGATAAACTGATAAAAAAGGAAGGCAGACTGAAAAAATTACTGCCCGTCGGCGTTTCTGCGGCAGTCGGCAGTATAGCGAATACGGCGTTCGTGGTGTCGCTTTTGCTGTTGTGTATGCCGTCATTCGAGTTCGGTGATACGACGGTGTACCTGTATGCCGTGACAATGCTGATATCGGGCGCGATAGAGCTTACCGTAAACGTGGCGCTTTTGCCGCCGATAGCCGCGGTTATGTATAAAATAAAAGAGCGGAAAGGAGCTTGAATTTGATACTTGCCATAGATATAGGAAATACCAACGTCAAATGCGGCGTGTTCGACAAAGATAAATTGGTCAGCTCTCTGCGCCTGTCCTCGTCCGTGAATAAGACGGGCGACGAGTACGGAATGTATATAAAGAATATCCTGCGCGAGCGCGGCATATCGCCCGATATGATAGACGGCGCGATTATGAGCAGCGTGAACCCGAATATGAACTATACGTTCGAACATTTGATTCGCTTCTATTTCGACAAAAAACCGATGATAGTCGGGGCAGGACTGAAAACGGGTCTGAACATCAAGTACGACAATCCCAAAGAAGTCGGCTCGGACAGAATAGTCGGCTCGGTCGCGGCGTATTACACATACGGCGGTCCGTGCATAGTTATGGACTGCGGAACGGCGACGACGTTCAACGCGATAAGCGGCAAAGGCGAATTTCTCGGCGGCGCAATAAGCCTCGGACTGAAAACGGCGTCCGACGCGTTGACCAAAAGCGCGTCCAAGCTGCCGAAAGTGGAGCTTTCCGTACCCGAAAAAACAATAGGAAAAACGACGATAACCAATATGCAGTCGGGACTGATTTTCGGATACGTCGGAATGGTGGAATACATCATAAAAGGAATAAAGAGCGAAATGAACTGCGACGATATAAAGGTCATCGCAACCGGCGGACTGTCAGAAATAGTGGCGGCAAAAAGCAACGTCATCGACGTCGTGGACAGAACGCTGACGCTTCGCGGTTTGAACGTGATATATAAAATGAACGCGGGAGGTACGTTATGAAAAAAATCAAAGTCGCTATTATGGGACTCGGCACGGTGGGCGGCGGCACATACGAAGTGCTGACGCGCAACCGCGACGTCATTGCGTCGGGCTACGGCGTGGACGCGGAAGTGGTTAAAGTGCTCGACCGCTCGAAAGACGTGCTCGTTTCGCGCGGAGTGCCTGCCGAAAAGTTCGCAGGCAGTATAGACGAAATAATAAGGGACGACGACATTTCCGTAGTGGTGGAAACTATGGGCGGATTGGAGCCTGCCGGCACGTTTATAATAAAGGCGCTCAAAAGCGGAAAGAACGTCGTGACCGCAAATAAGGAACTGCTTGCAAAACGCTTCGACGAGTTGGAAGAAGCGGCGAAAGAGGGCGGAGCCGGACTGTATTTCGAAGCGAGCTGCGTCGGCGGAGTGCCGATTATAAGAACGCTCACGGACAGTATGCAGGCAAACCGCATAACCGAGATAATGGGCATAATCAACGGCACAACGAACTACATTCTGACCAAGATGACGGAAGACGGTTCGACGTATGCGGCGGCGCTTAAAGAAGCGCAGAAGCTCGGATATGCGGAGTTCGACCCGACCGCGGACGTGGACGGCTTCGACGCGGCGTACAAACTTTCCATACTCGCCTCGCTGGCTTTCCATACGAGAGTGCCGCTCTCGGGCGTGTACAGAGAGGGTATCGCCAAAGTGACGCCGAAAGACATAGCCGTGGGTAGAAGTATGGGCTACACGCTGAAACTGCTTGCGATAGGCAGAATGAATTCCGACGGAAGCGCGGAAGCGAGAGTTCATCCGGCGTTTGTGCCGGACAGTCATCCGCTCTCGTCGGTTCGCGGCGCATTCAACGCGGTGTTTTTGAAGGGCGACTTCGTGGACGAGATAATGCTTTACGGCAAGGGCGCAGGCGCGCACCCGACGGCAAGCGCCATTGTCAGCGATATAGTTTACTGCGCAAACAGGGAAGAGCCTTTCCGCCCCGATTTCGGAAACGGCGCCGTTTCTCTTGCGGACGACTTCTCGTCGGAGTACTATCTGTCTTTGACTGTGGCGGACAAGCCGGGCATACTCGCCTCCATAGCAAAGGTGTTCGGCGACTGCGGAATCAGTATCGGCAAAATGCAGCAGCAAGCGGCGGCGGCAGGACAGGCGGAGATAATCATACTCACGCATACGACTAAAGAAAGGGCGATAAGGTCGGCGACGGAAAAGCTCGAATCTTTAAGCGGCGTCAAAAAACTGAACACGACTTTGCGCGTGATAAAATAGTTTTATTTAAGGTTTGAATAAGCGTCACATATTTTTTTCGGCGCGGAGAAATAATAACTTTGTCAAGACGGCGTGATTTTATTTGACAAATTGTATGTTAAATTGTATAATCATAGCGTTACGTCTAAAAATAGATGAAATTCACAGGAGATATCGAGTTAAATGAAGACAATCAAACGCATCTGTATGACTTTAATTATAATGATGCTGACGATGACCTTGACGGTCGGCACGTTGAGCTTTTCCGCGTTCGCTCTGAACGTCGGCGCCAACGACGAATATCTGTCGAAAGTAGAGGTCGTAAGCAAGGTTAAATACGGTGAATCGTTCAACGTACCCGCGGCAACCGCAGGCACGGAAATAACGGTAACCGCACCCAACGGAAAGACCGTTGCGACTGCCGCAGGCGACGTTGTTGCCGAGCAGGTCGGTGTGTATACCGTTTCCTATAAACAGAAAGATTCCGCAAATAAAGAGTACAGCTACGATTTCGACGTAAAGAGCTATGTAGACGAAGATTATACGATAAGCGTTTTGTACGGCGGAGCCACCATTCCCACCGTCACGACGACGGGTTCGGAAATCGTGTTCCCGTCCGCTGAACTCGGCTATTACGACGAAGACAACGTGTGGCATAAGGACGACGCAGTCGTTAAAGTAAAGACCAGCCTCAACGACACCGAGTATACGGCAAACGGCACCGACAAGATAAAGTTGGACAACTTTGCAGGTAAGCTGTATGTGACGTATTTCGCGAAGTTCAAGGGCTACTCCAAGGTCTATACGCAGGATTTCGAAGTGACCGTTCAGGACGCTTCCGGTTTCAAGGACGAGGAGAGACCCAATCTCAATACCGTCAACGTAGCCGAGAACGCATCGCTGAACAGAAAGTTCACGCTTCCGACGGCTACCGCAACCGACAACTGGGATAAGAACGTTCAGATAACCGTAAAGGTAACTTTCGGCGACGAAGAAGTTCCTCAGGTCGAAGTTGAAGACGAATATGTAAAGCTCGACGCAGACGGCAAGCCCGTTGTCAAAGCCGAGAAAGAAATATTCGACAACAATAAGAAAATGAGCTTCTATCCGACGCAGGTCGGCAGATACGTCGTCACGTATCAGGCGCACGACGACGCCGGCAATCAGTCCACGGCTCACGAGTATACCATAAACGTATCCGATACGACGGCTCCCGTGTTCAAGGAAATCAACGATTATCAGATTCCCGAGAAGTGGGGCGTAAGAGTCAAGAAAGGCGAAGATGATGCAAGTGCGGCAATCAAATTCCCTATGCCCGTAGTTGTTGACAACAACGGCGCAAAGAATGTGACCGTATCCTTCAAAATCACGGATAACACCGACAACGCAAACAAGACGGTTATCAGCTTCGATAACATTCTCGACGAAAACGAGGAGTTCACGGGAAGCGATTCCACTTACGGCGCTGCAGGCGAAAAGTATAAATTCAAAGACTTGGAGTTCCTGTTCTCCGAAGTTCACACGCACGACAACGGCGTAGGCGATTACACCGTGGAATACACGGCGCGCGACGCAAAGCCGAATCGTTCGTACAAAACCTATAAAATCACTGTCGAAGAAGAATACGAAGATACGGCAGGCGTCGACTCGATAGAAGCCAAAATCGAAGACGCTCCCGCATATCTCGTGGCGGTTGACGGCGAAACCTTCACCGTTCCCACGCGCGTTGCAAGCAAGCGCGACGACACCAGACCGCAAATCGAATACACTTTGAAAAGTGCGGCTGAAACAGATGCAGAGAAAGCGTTGAATGTCAGCGGCGGCGAAGTGCTCGACATAGTGGAGAAAGAAAACAAATTCTATCTCGTAAACGATAAGAAAGAAGAGCTCTTGATAGCAGGCGATAACACGATAACGCTTACCCTTACGGTAAAGGACAAGCTCGGTTACAGCAAGACCGATTCGGCAGACGTTAAAGTGTTCAGTTCCGAAAGCGAAAACGTAAGCTTCGCTATGCCTGCGGCAAACTTCGATATCAAAACTCAAAATACCGACGGCAGTAAGTTCAAGACCAACGCGGTTGCAGAACTCGGTTCGTTCAAAATCGACGTAGGCAATGCCGACTTCCGTCCGTACACGGGCTATGAGTTCTCGGTAAAGAACACCGCCGACGGCAAGTATGTAAACGACGTAGAGTCCGAACATTATTACAGTGTCGCAGACAATCAGATAGTCGTAAGAAACATCAGCTTCAAGCCTTCTCAAGCAGGCGTCTATCAGGTCAGCGTTCGCGCATTCGACTTGACGGGCAAGAACATTGTCAGAGTGGCTCTCATAGAAGTGGAAAAGGGAAGCGACGACGGCACGTCCACGACGGCGGCTACCGTACCGACGAAGGGCAGCATAAACGCAACGTATTCTTTCCGTTGCAAGGAACTGACCATACCCGGCGGCGAAGGCAAGACCTACCATATGGCTTACAAAGTCAAGGGCAGCAGATATTCCGTTATGGGCAAGGAATTCACGGCAAAGACGGCTTCTTCGTACGAGATAACGGAAGGTTATGTCGAAGTCAGCGGAAGCAGCGTTGTGGATAACGAAGTGCAGACCGACGTTGCAGGTTGCACGGCATATACGGTCAGCTTCACGGACAGCGACGCTCCCGTAATCGAAATACAGGACGTTATGCCCACTTATAAGGCAAAGGGTTCGGAAATCACGTTGCCGTCCATAGTGGCGTACAACGCAAACGGAATGGGCGAAGTCGAAGTCAGAGTGCGTTACAGCAGCAAGCTCGGCGGAAGCGGTTCCGGCGGTACTATCGAAACGACGTACGACGAAGATACGAACACCTACAAGTTCACGGCGAAGAACGACGGCGAATACAAAGTAATCATAACCGGCACGGTAAACGGCGAGTCCGTTTCCACGGAAAAGATTATATATGTCGGCGACGTCAGAGGACCTGCGTTCAGCGTTTCTTACACGGACGCGTTCCAGGCAAACCGTCAGCAGGGCGCGGAGTTCAAGTTCGGTAAAATCGTTATCGACACCGCAAGCCTCGACGAGAATGAAAGCCAGGGCGATTTCCGTTATGTCAAGACTCTCTATGACCCCAGCAACGAAGTCGTAAGCGAAGCTACGATTGACGGCACGGGTACCAGATACAGAGATTTGGAGCAGAAAGACAGCAACACGAAGATAACCTTGACGAAGTCCGGAACGTACGAAATCAAGTACGAAGTGTACGACAAACTCGGCAACGTGACGACTTACAGAGAGAAAATCACCGTGTCCGGCAAGACGGCAAAGAGCCCGTTCTCGATAGCGGCAATCAGCACCGTGCTTATCGTTGTCGGCGTAGTGCTCATCGCGGCGGTAATACTGTACTTCGTACTGTTCCGCAAGCGCAGAGTCAAAACGGAAAAGACGGGCAAATAATCCGTCATAAATACAAACACCCGATTAAGCGGCTTTGATATGAGCCGCTTAATCTTATATCGGTCGAAAAATCTTGAAAGACTTTGCAATAGAAACGGAGGTTGCCGAAAAACCCGATGGATACTCCCGTCAAAGATAATAATGTCAAGTTCGACATAAAGGCACAGCAAGCCGACTTTCTCGGCTTCATAAATGCGGTCAAAACAGTGCCGCAGGTGGCGCAGACGTCATACACGCCAGCCGACGAAAAGAACCATTTCATCATATACAAGTTTTCGGAAGGCAAAGACAAATGCGTAGTGGTGTACGACACCAAAGCGGAAAAAATATCGCTCACCGCCTTGCCGAACGTCTTGGAGCGGTTCAAACAGCTGTATGTAAAGCGCGACTCCATTTTAAGCGAATCGGAGAGCGATAAGCGCGAAAGCGGAAAAAGCCGCTTGCCCGTTCAGCATAAGGGTGTTTCCTCATTGCCGTCCAAGAAAGCGGAAAAGGGAAATACTCTGCCTGCAAAACAGCCGTCCAAACAGATTGTCAAAAAGGACAAAAAGGCACAGCCGCCCGTAAAACCGCAGGAGAAGAAGATAGAGCCCAAGCCGCAGGAAAAACCCTCGGAAACAGTAAACGCGGAATATAAAAACGGCTATGCTGTGAAGAACTATGCCCGTAAACGGCTGGACGACGCGTTAAAAGCCATAAAGGCAATGCGCGGCGTAACGTATAAAACGGAGAGCGCAACGGGCAGGGGCAAGCCCGACGAAACGGAAACGTATATTGTCAGCGGCAAGGACTCCCAAAAGGTAATTCTCCGCTATCTGCCGAAAAAACAGGTCATTCAGATGCAGGGCAAACGCAGTTACCTGTTTTCCGAAGTACAGGTTTTGATATCCAAAGATACGGACTTCAAAAGCGCCGTCGGCTCTCATATAGAGCTTACCGCGCCCAAGAAAAACGACGGAGTAAAGAATACTGCAAACACGCAGAGCGCGGTTCAGCGCCGTCTGAAAAAACTTCTGCCCAACGCATTCGACTTTTTGTGCGAGCAGTCGAAGATTGACCTTGCGATAGGTCTTGTGGACATAAACAACGACACGAAGCTGTCCGACTATTCCTCGCTTTTAACGCCGCCGTACAGGGGCTTGGAGAAGTTCATAAGCGACTTACAGCGCGCACGCGGCATAGAAGTCAAGATGATAGGTCAGGGCTATGAAAAGGACGACGACGGCAATTACAGACTGAAATCGGGGTACAGAAAGCGTATAGACAGCGTGGTGTACAACGAAGTTATGAGCGCGCTGTACACCGAATATTTCGCGCGCAGAAACTTCTATACCCATTCCGATATATACGATGCAGGCGTGCCCAGAATAATATCGGACAAAGCCGAAGCCAAAAAGATTTTCGACCGCCTTATTTCGGTCATAGACTATAACAGCAAAAAACTGAAAGAGATAGGCTTTACTTTAAAATAAAAAACGACAAAAAAACAGCGACCGCATTTCAAAGCAGTCGCTGTTTTGTATTTAAGTTGCTTATCTGTAAATGCACTGCGTGCGGTCGGGACCGACGCCGATTATAGATATGCGGCAGCCGATTTGCTTTTCCACATACTCCACATACTTCTGCGCGTTTTTTGGAAGGTCTCCGAACTTCTTTGCGCCGCTTATATCCTCGCTCCAACCCTTCACCGTTTCATAAACGGGCTTGCACTTTTCCAGCTCGTCGATGTCGGCAGGGAAGTGCTCTATGCGCCGCCCGTCGCACTCGTATGCCACGCAAACCTTCAACTCGTCTATTCCCGAAAGCGTATCGAGTTTGTTTAAGGAAAGCGACGTCAAGCCGTTTAAACGCACCGCAAGGCGGAGTATGACGGCGTCCAGCCAGCCGCAGCGGCGCGGTCTGCCCGTGACGGTGCCGAACTCCGCACCGACCGTGCGGATTTTTTCTCCGACTTCGTCGTCGAGCTCGGTGGGGAAAGGACCTTTTCCGACTCTCGTCGTATATGCCTTCGCCACGCCTATACACTCGTCAATCGCCGTGGGACCTATGCCTGCGCCTATGCAGAAGCCGCCGCTTATGGGGTGCGAGCTTGTGACGTACGGATATGTGCCGAAGCCCAAATCGAGCAGAGTGCCCTGCGCGCCTTCGAGCAGAACGCTCTTTTTTGACTTGATTGCGTCATACACGAGAACGGACGTGTCCGCAACGTACTTTTTCAATGTTTCGGAATACTCTTTGTATTCTTCGTAAATTTCGTCGGCATTCAAAGGCGGTTCGCCGTATACCTTCGTTATGATTTCGTTTTTGGCTTTTACGCGCTCGGCAAGTTTTTTCTTGAAAACGTCGAGATGTATGAAGTCATACATTCTGATTCCGCTGCGTTCGGCTTGGTCGGTATAGCAGGGACCTATGCCTCTGCCCGTCGTGCCTATATCGCCCTTGCCGCGAGCTTTCTCGCTCAAAGCGTCAATCTTCAAATGATAGGGCAGAATGACGTGCGCGCGCTCGTCTATGCGCAGTCTGTCGATTTTCACGCCCTTGTCGGTCAGGTCTTTAAGCTCTTTAAGTAAAGCCTTGGGGTCGACCACCACGCCGCCTGCGATTATGCAGTCGCAGTTTTCATAAAGTATTCCGCTCGGTACAAGCCGCAGTTTATAAGTCTCGCCGCCGCTTACCACAGTGTGACCGGCATTGTTGCCGCCCTGTGCGCGCACGACCATATCGGCTTTCGCGGCAAGTATGTCTATAATTTTACCCTTGCCCTCATCGCCCCATTGAGTTCCCACAAGTGCTACGGTTGCCATAGTAATATCCTCCGAAAATGCTTTTGTCCGCAAAAATCGCGAACACCTTATCATTATAGAGCAATTTGCATTTTTAGTCAACCGTTGAACGCTCCAAACGAAAACTTTTCGCAGTTGCTTGACCGACAGGCGACCGAAGTGGTACAATACGAATATCGCGAAAAACAAAAGGAGATAGCCCGAATGATAATAGATTTTCATACGCACTGTTTCAACGACGCTCTCGCCCCGAAAGCAATGGAAAATCTTGCGCGGCACTCTCTCTATCCGCCGCATTTCGACGGCACGCTCGGCGGTTTAAAAGCGTCTATGGCAAGGGCAGGCATAGACGTATCCGTGATTTGCAATATCGCCACAAATCCGCACCAGACGCACAGCGTCAACGATTGGGCGATAGCGTCGAATGGGGAAGACGGCTTTATCTCTTTCGGCTCCGTGCATCCGAACTGCACGGATTACGCGGAAGAAATCAAACGCTTGAAGCACAGCGGCGTCAAGGGCATAAAGTTTCATCCCGACTATCAGGGCTTTGCCGTGGACGACAGGGCGGTCTATCCGCTGTACGAGGCGATTGCAAAAGAAGATATGATAATGATTTTCCACTGCGGTCACGACCTCGTTCTTCGGGAAAAATATATGTGTACGCCCGAAATGTTCGCAAGGTTCGCTTCCGACTTCGACGGCGCGAAAATCGTCGGCGCACATCTCGGCGGACAGGATATGTGGGACGACGTGTTTAAGTACGTCGTCGGAAAGAATGTGTTTGTAGACACTTCGTTCGGCTTCAAATTTCTGCCGCAGGAAAGAATAGACGAGTTCATAGACCGCCACGGCAGAGATAAAATTCTGTTCGGCACGGACACCCCGTGGCAGAACCAGCAGACCGAAGTCGAAGAAATGCGCGGCTTCGTGAAAGACAAAAACACGCTGGATTTGATTTTTTATAAAAACGCTCTCAACCTGTTAAACGGTATATAATGAAATTATGTCTTGCAGGGCAGGGCGCTTTTATAATATACATTTTAAAATTAAAACCTGCTTTTGATTGCTCCCGAAAGCAGGTTTTTTTGTATGGTTATTTGCTTTTTAATAGTGCTTTATCTCTGTGAAAAATAGCCCGTTATTGCTTCGTTGCGCTTTTAGCGGCTTCGTTTTCCGCTATGGCTCTGATAATTGCCGTTTGCCGTCCGTCTAATTTTTCGGTTTCGTCAAATTCGCTCATAACTTTTCACCCGTGATAGCAATATTTTTATCGTCGCCGTAAACGGCATAATTATTTTCCGTTGCAAGTTTTGAAATTAAATCTGCGTCATTGTTTGCATATTTAATTTTAATAGATTTTTCTTGTATGACATTTTCCGTTATTTCAATCACAGTAAATCTTGAAACATCACTCATCTGTGGGTCAAGTTCATTTCTGCCATTATCAATAATGTATCTTGTTGCGCCCGTTTTTGCGCCGAATAAGGTGTCGCAAATTGCGTTTGTCAATGCCGTGCGTTGTTCTTGAATTGCCGCATCTATATTTTTCATATATAAACTTGTACAAGTAGGTACACCTATATTTTTATCTTGTATGTTTTGCGGCGTTAAAGGAGTAGCAAATTCAACTTTACAAAGATTGATATAATGCGATTTTTGACCTCTCATATAAGTAAACACTAAATTTGCAGTTGATATATCCCTGTCTTTACTAACATACCAAGTCGCATTTGTAACATTATTTTCGTTAATATCCCAACCATAATCAGCGTAAATATTTTGTGCGGCTTTTAAGGTAAGTTTTTCATTAAACAAATTCAAAATTTGCTCGTTTGAAATATCGTCCCAAGTAAGCGGTTTTTCGTAGTCGCAGACGGTGCATTTATTACCGTTGAAATCGTGCGCGGCTTTGTCTTTCGTTTCGTTTGTATGTTCGCAAGTAGCGGCATACCAATGGTATGTTTCGTCGTTCGTCCAAACGGTTGCAAATGTGTGTTCGTGCGGCTTTGTATAATTACATACCTTGCAAGTTTCGCCGCCGTCAAAATTGTGCGCCGCTTTGTCTTTTATTTGGTCGGTGTGTTCGCAAGTAGCGGCATACCAATGGTGAGTGCCGTCCGTCGTCCAAGTAGTCGCAAAAGTGTGTTTGTGCGGTTTTGTATAGTTGCAGACAATGCAAGTTTCGCCGCCGTCAAAATTGTGCGCCGCTTTGTCTTTTATTTGGTCGGTGTGTTCGCAAGTAGCGGCATACCAATGGTGTGTATCGTCGTTTGTCCAAACGGTTGCAAATGTGTGTTCGTGTGCGGGCGGCGTAGTTTGGTTGTTATCGCCGCAAGCGGAAAGAAAGACCGCCAAGCCCATAACGGCGCATAAAATAAGCGGTAAAAATTTGAAAGTTCTTTTCATAAAAAACACCCCGAAAAAGTTATTTGCTATGCAAAATAAAGTACACATTTTTTTGCCTTGCTTTTTCTTGCATTTATAGTGTAAATATGATAAAATATAAGGGCAAAAAGGCAAAATTAAGCCGTTTTCGCCTATGCAAAATAAAGTGTACTTTTATTTGCTTTTTCGGTATCCTTATAGTATCACGCTATAAGGAGTTTTTTATATTATGGAATACGCATACGGGCGCGTTTCCGCAAAAGACCAAAATCTTGACAGACAAATTGCGGAATTTATTAAGTTCGGAGTTTCGGAGCGGAATATTTTTGCCGAAAAGAAAAGCGGCAAGGACTTTGAACGCGCCGCATACAAACGGCTAATATCCACTTTGAAAAGCGGCGATTTACTCATTATTAAGTCGATAGACCGTTTGGGGCGCAATTACGACGAGATTATTTTTGAGTGGGATAGAATTGTAAACGGCATAAAAGCGGATATTTTAGTTTTGGATATGCCGCTATTAGATACGCGCGTGAAAAAAGATACTCTGATAGGCAAATTTATATCGGACATTGTTTTGCAGATACTCTCTTTCGTTGCCGAAAACGAGCGCACGAACATAAAGGCGCGGCAAGCGGAAGGAATAAAAACGGCGCGGGCGAAAGGCGTTAAATTCGGACGACCTAAAACACAATACACAAAACAGTTTTTAGCGGTTGTAAAACAATATAAAAGCGGTTTGCTTTCTCAAAAGCAAGCCGCTTTTTTGGTTGGTATGTCAAGACAAGGCTTTTCATATCACTTAAAAAAATTATATACTTGAAATTAAATTATGCAATCTTTTAATTCCTGTGCGAATTGCCGCTTGTAAAAATCAATTTTCGTCCTGCGTCGCCGCCGCTTCTTTAAGCGGTTCGCAGCCGCCGCAGCAGTCGCTGCCCACGCTCGGCTTTTCGTCCGTATCGGTAAGCTCAAGCGTCTGCGTCTGTTCGCCTTTGAGATTGGAGAAAGCCACGCTCATCATAAGCTTAATGCGGTTTATTTGATTGACTTCGCTCGCGCCTGGGTCATAGTCGACGGCAACTATGTTGGCGGTGGGGTTCTGCTTTTTGATTTCTTTCATAACGCCCTTGCCCGTGACGTGATTGGGCAGACAGGCAAACGGTTGCATACAGATAATATTGCCGACGCCGCTTTCGATGAGTTCCAGCATTTCCGCGGTCAAGAACCAGCCTTCGCCGCTCATATTCGCAGGACTGACGACCTTTTTCGCGAGCTTCGCCATCTTGGCTATGTGCGCGGGCGCGCCGAACTTCGTGCCTTTCAAAGCCTTCGTCATAGGCTTTCGCAGTTTTTCCACAAACCATATGCCGAGATTGTTTATAAGCTTCTTTGTCTTTGTGCCGTCCAAAATTTCATATCGGGTGGTGGCGTTGTACATATTGTACATAAAGAAGTCGAGAAGGTCGGGGACCACCGCTTCGCCGCCTTCGCGCTCTATAAGCGATACGGCTTGATTGTTTGCGACGGGGTGGAACTTCACGAGTATCTCTCCGACGATACCCACTCTCGGGCGTATTTCGTCCGTGACGGGCAGTTCGTCGAATTCCCTGACTATCTGCGGCGCATATTTTTTGAAGTGGTTTTTGCGGTTTCTCATATCGTTGCAGATAATGCCGTTCCACTTCTCGTACAGCTCGTCCGCACTGCCCTTGACTTTTTCATAGGGGCGCACCTTATACAGACACCGCATAAGCAAATCGCCGTATAACAGCCCGTGCAGCATAGACATAACGAGCGGCACCGACAGCTTGAATCCGGGGTTCTTTTCCATACCCACGAAGTTCAGCGATATGACGGGTACCTGCGCCATATTGGTCTGCCGAAGCGCCTTTCGAAGCATAGCTATATAGTTCGTCGCTCGACAGCCGCCGCCCGTCTGGGTGAGTATGACAGCCGTGCTGTTGACGTCGTATTTGCCCGATAAAAGCGCGTCTATGATTTGCCCGACCGTCAGAATGGTGGGGTAGCAGGCGTCGTTGTTTACATATTTCAGACCCGTTTCCACCGCAGTGGGCGATTCGGGGAGCACTTCGAGATTATATCCGTAGCTGTTCAGCGACTCCTGCAAAATCCGCAGGTGAATGGGGGATATTTGCGGCGCGATTATGGTGTATTTCGCGCGCATTTCCGGTGTGAAAATAACTCTTTCCACAGGGGGCGGCAGCTTCGTCAGCGCGTGTATGTCCTTTATCCGCCGCTCGTTGAGCACGGCGATAAGCGAGCGCACGCGTATTCTCGCCGCACCGAGATTGTTCACTTCGTCGATTTTGAGCACGGTGTATAGCTTGTTGGCTTCTTCCATAAGCTCCTGAACCTGGTCGGTCGTAACGGCGTCCAAGCCGCAGCCGAAAGAGTTCAATTGCACAAGTTCGAGATTGTCGGTTTTGCGCACGAAGTTCGCCGCACTGTACAGCCGCGAGTGATACATCCACTGGTCCACCACGCGTATCGGACGCTGTACTCGGTCGAGGTGGGCAACGCTGTCCTCGGTAAGAACGGCAAAACCGTAAGAGTTTATCATTTCGGGTATGCCGTGATTGATTTCGGGGTCGACGTGATAGGGGCGTCCCGCAAGCACTATGCCGCGTCCGCCGTTTTCGTTCAGTTCCTTTACGACGCGTTCGCCTTCCTTGCGAATGTCGCTTTTGAAATGCTCGACTTCTTCGTAAGCGGCTTTGACGGCTTTCTTGATTTCGCCCTTATTTATATCGGGGAATTCTTCGCACAACCTCTCGACCATTCTTTCGGGATTGGAGAACGGCAGAAACGGAGCCTTGAACACGATTTTATTTTCGCCGCCTGCAAACACCTCGTCCATATTGTTCTTTATGACTTCGGGATATGTGGATACGATAGGGCAGTTGTAATGATTGTTCGCGCTTTCGTCCTCTATGAGTTCATACGGCAGACAGGGATAGAATATGAAATTGATTCCCTTGTTCACAAGTGCCGTAATGTGTCCGTGCACGAGCTTTGCAGGGTAACATACCGACTCCGACGGCATAGTGTCTATGCCGAGATTGTATATGTCGCGCGACGAGCGCGGCGAAAGCTCGACGCGGTATCCGAGCCGCGTGAAGAAGGTAAACCAGAACGGATAGTTTTCGTAAATGTTCAGAACGCGCGGTATACCCACGACTCCGCGCTTTGCGTCTTTAAGCGGCAGCGGAGCGTAATGGGAAAACAGCCGCTTATATTTAAAAGCAAATAAATTCGGCGGCAGAATCTTCTTTTCCACATCCTTTCCCGCGCCGCGTTCACAGCGGTTGTTAGTGATAAATTCTCTGCCGTCGGAGAACTTCGTTATAGTCAAAAGACAGTGATTGCCGCACTTTTCGCAGCGGCGATTGCTTTTGACGGCGGTAAAGCTGTCTAATTCGCTCGCAGACTTTATGCCGCTTCTTACACCGTCGTAGTTTTTGCGGCTTATAAGCGCACAGCCGTAAGCCCCCATAAGCCCTGCCTGGTCCGGTCTTACGACCTCTCTGCCCGATATGAGTTCGAACGCGCGAAGCACGGATTCGTTGAGAAACGTGCCGCCCTGAACTATGATTTTTTCGCCCATCTGCGCGCTGTCGCGCATCTTAATGACTTTGAACAGAGCGTTCTTCACGACGGAATAGGCAAGCCCTGCGGAAATGTCTGCGACCGACGCGCCTTCCTTCTGCGCCTGTTTGACGCGCGAATTCATAAATACCGTACAGCGCGAACCGAGGTCGACGGGAGAGGAGGATTCCAGTCCCTTCTGCGCAAATTCCGCCGCGCTCATACCGAGAGCGGACGCAAATGTTTCTATAAACGAGCCGCAACCCGACGAACACGCTTCGTTCAAAAGTATGTCGTGTATGACGCCGTTCTTGATTTTCAGACACTTCATATCCTGTCCGCCTATGTCGAGAACAAACTCCACGCCGGGGAGAATATATCCTGCGGCAGTCTGGTGCGCCATAGTTTCTATTTCGCCGTCGTCGAGATTCAACGCCGTCTTGATAAGCTGTTCGCCGTATCCCGTAACCGTGGCTCTGCCTATGAAAGCGTCCTGCGGCAAAAGCGTGTAAATCTCTTTCAGCACCGCGGTGACAGTGGCAAGAGGGTCGCCGCTGTTGCTTCCGTAATAGGAATACAGCAAGCCGCCGTCGCTGTCGATAAGCGCGACTTTCGTCGTGGTAGACCCTGCGTCTATACCCATAAAGCACACGCCCTTGTGCGTTTTTATGTCGGCAAACTTGATTTTAGTCTTTGCGTGCCGCGCCCTGAACGCTTCGAGTTCTTCGGGCGAATCGAACAGGGCGGGCAGGCGTTCCACTTCCTTGACGTTGAGCGCGGACAGCTCGTCCACTTTTTGCAAAAGCTCTTTTGCGCCGAATACCTTGTCCGAAGAATATGCCGCGCCGATTGCGTTGAACACCTGCGAGTTTTCGGGGAAGATGGCGGATTCCGGTTGAAGCGTTTCGGTAAACCGTTTGCCGAGCTCCGTCAGAAAGTGCAGCGGACCGCCGAGAAATGCAACTTTGCCCTTAATGGGCTTGCCGCACGCCAGACCGGAAATGGTCTGATTGACTACCGATTGAAATACCGACGCGGCGATATCGGCTTTTTTCGCGCCGTCGTTTATGAGCGGCTGAATGTCCGATTTTGCGAATACGCCGCAGCGCGAAGCAATGGGGTATATGATTGTCGCCTGCTTGGCAAGCTCGTTAAGTCCGGAAGCGTCGGTGTTCAAAAGACTTGCCATCTGGTCGATGAACGCACCCGTGCCGCCTGCGCAAGTGCCGTTCATTCGCTGTTCCAAACCGCCTTTTATGTAGGTTATTTTGGCGTCCTCGCCGCCGAGTTCTATGGCGACGTCGGTCTGCGGAATGAGCCGCTTGATTGCTTCCACGCCGGCTATGACTTCCTGAACGAACGGAATTCCCAGCCATTGCGAAACCGATATGCCGCCGCTGCCCGTAACGCACAGCGAAAAATCGTCATACTTTGCCAGAACGGTTTTGAGAACTTTCGCCAGCGTGGCTTTGATGTCGGAATAGTGGCGTTCGTAACTCGAATATAACAGCTTTCCGCTTTCGTCCAGCACGGCGGTCTTGATAGTCGTGGACCCAACGTCCAAACCGATAGAATATTTTTTCATTGAATGTTCCTTTGGTGTGTTTATACGCTGTTAAGTATATCAAATCGCGCCGTTTTTGTCAATTAAACAAAGGAAACCGCCCTTATAACTTCTTTATCATTTCGGTATAAGGAAGCTCGCTCAAACCGCATTTCCTGTATAGGGCAATGGCGTTTGCATTGGACGGTTCGACTTCCAGACGCAAAAGCGCCGCCGAATCCTTGTACTTTTCCTCCAAAAAGCGCAGAAACGCAGTGCCGAGACTTTTGCCGCGAAAGTCGGGCAAAACGAATAAGTCTTCTATTTGTACGCATATGCCGCCGAACTCGGTGGAATACCCCTTTGCGACAAGGGAATATCCCGCGCTCTGCTTTTCGTATTCGATGACGTAACCTTCTATCTGCGGCAGACCGCTTATTGCGTCGTCCAGACTTTTTTCCAAAATACTGCGCGGAGTGTCGGAAAGCACGGCAGGAGAGTAGTATAACTGCTCCATCATTTTTAAGACCGCGCTTCTGTCCGCCTTTGTTATGCTTCTGATTTTCACCGAATTTTGTACCTTTTCCATACTTCACCGCCGAAATATATTTTAGCCATTATACCACGTTAACACAACAAAAGCAACCCAAATACCGCCCGTACTTTTTATGCGCAGCAATATGACGATAGGAATTATAGAATATAAAAAAGCCTTGTAACTGGTTTACAAGGCTTTATCTGATAAAGGTTCAACCTCTATCGTCTATGGTGCGGAGGATGGGACTTGAACCCACACGAGAATTAACCACAGGCGTCTGAAACCTGCGCGTCTGCCATTCCGCCACCTCCGCATAATATTAAGCTGCTGCGCCGTAAAGCGTTTTTCGGCGGCAAATAAATCTCAATTTGCCGACTGTGTTATTATATCGTATGCGTATAAGTTTGTCAAATGTTTTTCGGCACTGCCGAAATTTTATTATTGCACGGCAGTATGATTGACAAAATTGCCGTATTGTGTTAGAATGATACAAATGTTTAAGGAGACTTTATGAGCGAGCGCGATAATATACACAGCATTGTAGAATATATGTTGAGTTTGCTTCGTTCGCCCGAAAGCGTTGCGAATAAGCTCTCCGAATCGGAAGCCGCATATTTTCAGACGGCAGTAGAAATAAAAGATTTTATAGACAAGCTTCCCGGCGGCTTTTTGATTTACCGCGCCGACGAGAAAGAGGAAATCATATATGCAAACGATGCGCTCATAAATATTTTCGAGTGCAAAAGTTTTGCCGAGTTCAAAGAGTACGTCAAGAATTCTTTTATGGGCATAGTGCATCCCGACGACCTCGAAAGGGTGGAGACGAGCATAAAAGAGCAGATAGCCGGCAGTATGTTCGATTTGGACTATGTGGAATACCGTATCATAAGTAAAAGCGGCAGTATACGCTGGATAGAAGATTACGGTCACTTTATTCAGAACGAAAAACTCGGCAACGTGTTTTATGTGTTTTTGTGCGATGCGACGGAAAAGAAGGAGCGCGAGCTTGCCGAAAAAGCCGCTCTCATAAACGAGAAAGAAAGCAGAATAAAAAAACTTATAGAAGAATACGACAAAGAGCGTAAACTTATAAATCAGGAGCATTTGCGCAGACTGGAAGTCATAGAAGGATTAAGCGTGAACTATGATTCCATTTTGTATGCCGACCTGGACGAAGATACCGTTATGCCGTACCGTTTGAGCGGCAGAACGCAAAAGCAGTTCGACGGCAAATTCCGTCAGCGCGGTTTTTCCTGGTACGTTTCGGATTATATAGAAGCCTGGGTTCACCCCGAAGACAAGAGTATGATGTCGAAAGTCACTTCGCCGAGCTATATCCGCGAAAAACTTTCCGCCTGCAAAACGTACTATGTCAATTATCGCTGTGTCAAAAACGGCGAAATTCAGTATCTGCAGCTGCGTATCGTGAACGTCGGAGACGACGAGCGCATTTCGCAGGTGGTGTTCGGCTATCGCAACGTGGACGAAGAAATACAGCGCGAAATGCACCAGAAGCAGGTGCTGGAAGACGCGCTGAAAAATGCGAAACTCTCGTATATAGCAAAAAATACGTTTCTGTCTAATATGTCGCACGATATGCGCACGCCGTTGAATGCGATTTTCGGCTTTGCGGAGTTGGCGAAAAACAATATAAAAGACAGCGCATCCGTAAAAGATTATCTGGAAAAGATAGAAATATCGGCAAAGCAGATATTGGAACTTATAGATAAGGTTTTGGAAATATCGTATATCGAGTCCAGAGACGTCTGCATAAACGAGTCGGAAACGAATTTGACGGAGATTGTGCGCGACGTGTACAATTCTTTCACCGCGACGGCAAATCAGAAAGACTTGGAGTTTACTCTGAATATCGACTCTGTGAAAAACGACACCGTAATCGTGGACGGAGACAAACTCAAACAGGTTCTTACGCATCTTATAGGCAACGCCGTAAGATATACCGAAAAGGGCAGCGTCGAAGTCACCGTGTCTGAAAAAGAAAAACTGCCCAACGATTATGTCATATACGAATTTTCGGTCAAGGACACGGGCAAGGGTATAAGCAAAGAGTTTTTGGAACGCCTGTTCGAACCGTTCGAAAGGGAAAGGAACACCACCGCAAGCGGAGTTTACGGAATGGGTCTCGGGCTTACGATTGCCAAAAGCATCGTGGACTTGATGGGCGGAAGCATAACGGTGGACAGCAAAGTCAATAAGGGCAGCGTTTTCACCGTAACGCTCGGACTGCGCCTTGTCGATGTGTGCGTCAAAAGCAATCGCGATGTTCGGTCGGCAATATCCGAGCTGATACGCGGAAAGATATTGATTGTCGAGGACAACGAGATAAATCTCGAAATAGAAACGGAAATATTACAGCATTTGGACTTTGTGGTAGACTCGGCGGAAAACGGCAAGATTGCCGTAGACAAACTGTCCGCGGCAGACGACGGAGAATATTCGGTCGTGCTTATGGATATTCAGATGCCCGTTATGGACGGACGCGAAGCAACCGAAGCCATAAGAAAGTTTAAGAATAAATCCATTGCCGAAATACCGATTATCGCGCTGTCGGCAAACGCTTTCGAAAGCGATAAAAAGCTGTCCATCGAAGCAGGTATGGACGCGCACTTGACAAAGCCGATAGACGTTCCGCTTTTAATGGAGACTATGGCGAACATTGCTTATATGCGAAAGCAAAAACAAACCAAATCGAGAAAGAAAAAGTGAAAATAGTAACAGTAGACGGAAGAAAACAGTACATAGCCAAAAAATGGGTGGCAACGACGGTCATATTTTACGTTGCGATTGCCGCCTGCGTCGCCGTTATAATATCGGCAATCGTCCGTTTTTGTATGGGTAAAATTTTAAGCGGCGATTTGTTTCACGATATCGGAATGAGTATCGGCGCTCTCGTTATGGTGTTTTTGCCGCTTGTTATGAAAAAGTGGTGGAAGTGGTATATTCCGAACCTGCTGGAATTTGCGATGTATTTCATTATAATAATGAATATGCTGGGCGGCGAAGTTCTGCATCTTTTTAACGCGCAGGCTTTTTCCGGTATGAGATTGTATGACAAATTTATGCACACGTTCAACGGCGTCATATTTATGTTTTTCGGGTATTCCGTTTTGGGTATGATGAACAATATCCCCGAAAAGAATTCCGGACTTTCGCCGCTTTTCTGCGCACTGTTCGCCATTGCGTTTTCTATGCTTATAGAGTATGTGTGGGAGATATACGAGTATACTCTCGATTCGATAAGCGACGTGTTCAATATGCAGCGCTGGAAGGACGACTTGGTTTCGCTTTTGCCGAATGAAAACGGCTATTGGGAAATCACTACGCGCAGGGGCAGCGCCATAGTGGATACTATGACCGATATGATAGTGCATTTGATAGGCTCGCTGCCGATAGCCGTTTTGGGCGTGATTCAAATGAAAAGGCACGGCAACGATTTTATCCTGCAAACCTGCGTGCTTTCCAAAAAACAGGTTGCGTATTTGCAGAAGTTTAACGCGGAGCAGGACGGCGCGGACGCAAAAGAGACCGACGTTTCGCAAGTGGCGGAGGAAGCCGCGGCGGACGGACAAGCCGATTGCGGCGAAAAGGCGCAGTGTTGACGTTTCGCGGCATAAATTGTGGCTGTAAAGCTCAAATATTTTGGCAATACGCTTGACACACAGGCATATAATTAGTATAATAAGAATATAAAATAAAACAAGGAGAGATGCATTATGGCAAAAGGAAAAAGTGATTACTTCGGTCTTCCGTATATCGTAAGCGTGATACTGGCTATCATACCTTTTACGGCTTGGTTGTGCGGTTTTATCACGAGATTCTCGGAAGGTAAAATTCTTGCCGGTATCATTCGCTTAATCGGTCTCGGATTCATCCTTTGGATAATCGACCTGATTATGATGATTGTAAGCAAGCATATTTTACGCTTATTACCCATCTAAACTCTTGTAATTCGAAAGCCCCGTCGGTTTGCAGACGGGGTTTTTCGTTTAATGCGAAAAACCGTTGACTTTTTTCACGGTCGGTGATATACTTTATTTGTAAGAAGCAGTCAAGAGGAAATGCGTAATGCAAGAAATCGAGAATGAGTTTTTGAGAATCTGCGCGGACGAAAGCGGCGGAGCTTTATGCCGCATTTTCGACAAGCGCAGAAACAAAGAACTGCTTTGGCAAGGCGCGGAAAATTCCTGGACGGGGCACGACGTCGTGATTTTTCCTTTTGTCGCCAGACTGAAAGACAAGACGTATACGGTCGGCGGAAAAGATTATTCTATGAACAATCACGGCATTGTCAGATACAGCGTTCTCGAAGTGTGCGAGAGAAAGGAAACGTCGCTTTCGCTGCGGCTTTCGAGCGGCGCGGAGACGTTGAAACGTTATCCGTATCCGTTTGTCTTTACCGTGACTTACATACTCGACAAAAACTCTTTAAGCGTAAGATACCGCGTGGAAAACACGGGGAAAAGCGATATGTATTTCGGCGTCGGCGGACATCCTGCGTACATAGTCGATTGCGACGAAAAAGACGCGGTTGACGACATAAGCGGAAACAGCATACTGTTTGACGGCGTACAAAAGCCCGTGCGCTATGTTCTCGATAAGGCAGGCGAATTTATTACGGACGTCACGCCGCCGTTTGAGCTTTCCCGCATAGAGCTGAACAAAGAACTTTTCGCCGAGCATAAGACGCTCATATACGGCGGTATCGGCGGCAACGTCAGGCTCTTGAAACGCGGCGGAGAAAGCATAGATTTCGATTTGGGCGGCGCGCCGTATATGGCGGTTTGGTCGCACGAAAGGCGCGGCGGATACGTCTGTGTGGAGCCGTGGTGGGGACTGCCGGATTTTGCGGACGACGGCAGGGAAATGGAAAAGAAACGGAGTGTCCGAAAGCTGGAAAGCGGTAAGACTTTCGAGTGCGGATACACCGCAAAGTATAATTAAATTAAAATCGGAGGCAGATTATGACAAGTACGGAAAGGTATGAACAGTGGGTAAAAAAGGTTACGGAACCCGAAGTCAAGAAACAGCTCGAAGCTATGAAAGGCGACGAAAAAGCTATTGAAAACGCATTCTATAAATATCTCGAATTCGGTACGGCGGGTTTGCGCGGAGAGTTGGGCGCAGGCACGAATTGCCTGAATGTGTATACGATACGCAAAGTTACGCAGGGCATTGCCGACTGTATGAAACAGGGCGGCTTAAAGACGGCGGCAATAAGCTATGATTCCCGTATCAATTCCGACGTGTTCGCGGCGGAAACGGCAAAGGTGTTCGCCGCAAACGGCATAAAGGCATATCTGACGAAAGAGCTTATGCCCACGCCGTATCTGTCGTTCATCGTCCGCCACTTCAAGGCGGATATCGGCGTTATGATAACGGCAAGCCACAATCCGGCAAAATACAACGGCTATAAGGTTTACGGCAGCGACGGCTGTCAGTTGACCGATGCCCGTGCCAACGAAATGATTGGCTATATCGATGAAGTCGACCCGTTCAAGGTGACAACCGCCGCTATCGACGCTTACATAAAGAGCGGAAAGATAGAGTACGTCGGGGACGACATTGCGGAGTATTATCTGTCCGAAGTTATGCACAGAGCCGTCGGCAATGCCGAAGGGCTTAAAATCGCATACTCGCCGCTTAACGGCACGGGGTATAAACTCGTACCGGAAATTCTGCGGAGAGTGAAAGCCGAAACGCTGGATATAGTAAAGGAACAGGGCTATCCCGACGGACACTTCGAAACCTGCTCATATCCCAATCCCGAAAAGCCCGAAGCATTGAAGCTCGGTTTGCAGCTTGCAAGGGAAAAGCAAGCGGACATTCTGATTGCCACCGACCCCGATGCCGACAGAATGGGCATAGCGGTCAGACACAACGGCGGCTATACTCTTATGACGGGAAACGAAGTCGGAGTGCTTTTGACGGATTACGTCTTTTCCAAGAGAAAGGAAAACGGCACGCTGCCCAAAAAGCCCGTGCTTGTCAAAACTATAGTGACCACGGCGCTTGCCGCCAAAGTGGCGCAGGAATACGACGCGGATGTGCGCGACGTTCTGACGGGCTTCAAGTATATAGGCGACGTAATAGGAAAATTGGAAGCCGTCGGAGAGGCAGACAGGTTCGTTCTCGGATTCGAAGAAAGCTACGGCTATCTTTCGGGCAGTTATGTCAGAGATAAGGACGCCGTCGTCGCAAGTATGCTCACCGCAAGTATGACCGCATATTATAAGAAGCAGGGAAAAACGCTTGTGGACAGAATAACCGAGATATACGAAAAGTACGGCTATTACGAGCATAAGCTGAAATCGTACGAATATGCGGGGGCGGAAGGCAGCGCCAAAATGAAACGCATACTTTCCGATTTGCGCGACAACCTTCCCGAAAAGATAGGCGGTATGAAAGTGGCGGACACCGTGGACTATCTGACCCAAACCCGATTCGATTTGCCGAAGTCGAACGTGCTCTCTTTCAAAATGGATAACGGCTGCTCTCTGATTGTCCGTCCGTCCGGCACGGAGCCGCTCATAAAGGTATATTTCACCGCGGCAAAGACGAGAGAGGAAAACAAGGCTTTGTTTGACGAGATGAACGCCTATGCGGATTCCGTTTTAAAGGCATAACGATTTTCGACGGCATAATATAAAGGCGCACCTTTTCGTGCGCCTTTTAAGTTGCGGAAAAAACGTCGATAAATTTTTTGTGATTTCTTTATCTTTGCCGTCTCAAAAACTTGACAAACGACAGCGCAATAGTGTAATATATTCGGGATAGGTTTGCGAAAGCCGAGTGCGTTCTCTCCCGCAAAAGCCGCAAGGCAAACGCGGCGGCGAAGAACGCAAATTTTACGTAAAGGAGCTTTAAAGCCGTATGAATTATGCGTCGGACAAGGCAAAGCGCCGCGTCGGAATGAAACACGACATATTCATCAAACCCGTATCGTGCGGGCGGCAAAAGTCTCTTTTTCCCCTTTTCGGCAGTCGTATCAGCCGTCGCCCGTATCCGCTTTCGAAAATAGGACTTATTGTTTTTTCCGAAAATACCGCAGTCGGTTTATCCGCTCTCTTGCGTGAATCGGAAAAGGCAGTAAGTCTTTTTTGCAAATGCGAGGAGATATGCGCGTGAAGGCGTTGATTGCGGCATTGTCCGAAAAGTCGCGTTCGGCGATTGCTGAAACGGTGACGCTTTGCGGAAATTACGAAATCGAGTTTGCGCTCTCGTATTCGGAAGCTCTGCAAAAGATAACCGAGCACGCTTTCGACCTTGTCGTCATAAACGGCGATTCGTCGGACAGAGCAAAAAAGACCGCTCTGACGGCGGCGGCGCGTAAGGACGGCGGAGTCATACTTATAGAAAGCGGCGTCGGTTTCGAAAAGACCGTTATGCAAGTCGCGCCGAAAGGCGTCATAGTGATTGCCAAACCGCTTGCAAAAGCAAGTCTGCTTGCCGCGGTGCAGAGCGTGTACGCAATGAATATGCGCATTGTCGGTCTCAAAGAGGAAAACAGGGATTTGAATAAAAAGCTGGAAGACCTCAAGATAATAGACCGCGCAAAAATCGCTTTGATTGAGCGGCTGGGCTACACCGAAAGCGAAGCGCACAAATATATAGAAAAGCAGGCGATGAACCTTCGGGTATCCAAAAGAGAAGTCGCCGTGAGCATATTAAAGACTTACGAGTTTTAAGGAGCCATATGGACGTTTGTTTGGACAAACCGAGAGAAGAATGCGGCGTATTCGGAATCATATCGCCGAAACCCCTGCCTTGCGCGGGGCTGTCTGCCGTGGCTTTGCTTGCTTTGCAGCACCGCGGACAGGAGGGCGCAGGTATCGCGCTTTTCGAAGACGACGACGTAAAATGCAAAAAAAACGTCGGCTTGGTAAGCGATGTTTTTCATTCCGACTATCTTGAATATGCGCCGCTTTCCCGCGTCAGCGTCGCGCACGTCAGATACTCCACGACGGGAATGAACAGTGCGGAGAACACACAGCCGATTGTGACCAGACATTCTCGTCTGACCTGCGCTCTCGCACACAACGGCAACCTGACAAACGCAGACAGACTGCGCAGACAAATGGTCAGGGGCAGCGGAAAAGTGTTTGTAACCACCAACGACACCGAAGTCGTGAATATGCTGCTCATAGACGAAATGATTAAACACGGCAATCTCGAAAAGGCAGTGGAGAGCGTAACCGACGTCATAGAGGGCGCGTATTCTCTGCTGATAGGGACGAAAGACAAGCTGGTCGCCGTGCGCGATAAAAACGGCTTCCGTCCGCTCTGTATGGGCAAACTCGACGGCGCGACGCTGTTTGCGTCGGAAAGCTGTGCGCTGGACGCCCTCGGCGCCACGTTCGTGCGCGACATAGAACCGGGCGAAATAGTTTCCGTCGATTTAAGCGGAAACATAAGCTCGATAAAGAAAGACGTAAGCAAGTCAAAGCGCAGTCTGTGCGTTTTCGAAATGGTGTATTTTGCCAGACCCGACTCGGTCATCGACGGAATGAGCGTGTATAAAGCGCGGCTCGCTATGGGCAAGGCGCTGTGGGAGCAGCAGCATACCGAAGCCGATATGGTCTGCGGCGTGCCCGACTCCGGACTTGTGTCGGCATACGGCTATGCAAAAGCGTCGGGAATACCGTATGGCGTGGCTTTTATAAAGAACCGCTATGTGGGGCGCAGCTTCATAGTGCCGTCTCAGCTCAAAAGAGAAGAAACGGTAAGCGCAAAGCTCAATCCGCTCAAAGCCGCCGTCGAAGGAAAAAGGATAGTGCTTGTGGACGATTCCATCGTAAGAGGAACGACAAGCGCGCGGATAATCAAGACGCTGAAAAATGCGGGAGCAAAAGAAATACATCTGCGTATAGCCTGTCCGCCGTTCAAGCACCCCTGCTATTTCGGAGTGGATATCGACAGCGAAGAAAATTTGATTGCGAACAAGACGGATATAGAAGGAATAAGAAAGCAGATAGGTGCGGACAGTCTTGTGTTTATGGACTATGACAGGCTGATGAGCATAGATTTGGGAACGGGCGTAAAATTCTGCGGCGGCTGTTTTTCGGGAGAGTACCCCGTAAAAACGGAAGCGGCAGGCGGCAAAGATAAATTCGACGATTAAAACGGAGGACAGAAATGGCAGAAAAGGCGTATCTGATTTTGGCAAACGGCGACGTTTACGCAGGCGAAAGCATAGGCAAACGCGGCGAAACGGTGGGTGAAGCGGTATTCACCACGGGAATGGGCGCATATATGGAAACACTGACCGACCCCAGCTATTACGGGCAGATTGTAATGCAGACCTTTCCTATGATAGGAAATTACGGACAGATAGAGCCGGATTCCGAATCGGAAAAACCTGCTCTGTTCGGCTACATAGTGCGCGAGCTGTGCAATAACGGCAGTAATTTCAGAAAGGAGCGCGAGCTTGACGACTATCTCAAAGACTGCGGCATCGTCGGTATATCGGGCGTCGATACGCGTGCGATTACCAGAACGCTCCGTCGGTTCGGCGTTATGAACGCGATGATAACTACGGATTTGAAGAACAAGGACGAGAAGCTGGCGAGAATAAAGAGCTATAAGGTCAAAAATGCCGTAGAACAGACGACGTGCAGGGAATCGGTAAAATACTGCGACGGCGATAAAAGAGTGGCTCTTTGGGACTTCGGCGCAAAAATGAATATAGAGCGCGAGCTTAAAAAGCGCGGCTGCGAAGTTATAAGAGTGCCTGCTTTTTATACGGCGGAACAGATACTCGACTTAAAACCCGACGGAATAATGCTGTCGAACGGCGGCGGCAATCCTGCCGACAATGCGGGAATAATCGAGCAGTTGAAGAAGCTGAACGAGAAAAAACTGCCCACGTTCGGCATTTGCCTCGGTCATCAGCTTATGGCTATTGCCGCAGGCGCAAAGACGAAAAAACTCAAATACGGTCACAGGGGAGCCAATCAGCCCGTGAAAGATTTGCAGAGCGGCAAGACGCACATAACGTCGCAGAACCACGGCTATGCGGTTGCGGCAAACTCTCTGCCCGAAAACGCCGTACTGCGTTTCACCAACGCCAACGACCGCACCTGCGAGGGCATAGACTATACGGACGCGCCTGCTTTTTCGGTGCAGTTTCATCCCGAAGCCTGCGGCGGACCGCTGGATACGGAGTTTTTGTTCGACAGATTCGTGGCTATGATGGAGGATAAGAAAAATGCCTAAAAACAAAGAGATAAAGAAAGTGCTTGTCATAGGTTCGGGACCGATAACGATAGGTCAGGCGGCGGAATTCGACTATGCCGGAACGCAGGCTTGCCGCACGCTCAAATCCGAAAAAGTGGAAGTCGTTTTAGTAAATTCCAATCCGGCTACGATAATGACCGACAGGGCAATGGCGGACTCTATATACATAGAACCGTTGACTCTGCCCACATTGCAGAGAATAATAGATTTGGAAAAGCCCGACGGAATTCTGCCCGCGCTCGGCGGTCAGACCGGTCTTACGCTTTCTATGCAGCTTGCAAAGAGCGGCTTTTTGGACGAGCGCGGCGTTAAGCTTCTCGGTATGAGAGTGGACGCGATTGAAAAGGCGGAAGACAGGGAGCTGTTCAAGGAAACTATGGAATCCATAAATCAGCCCTGCATACCGTCCACCGTCGTCAACGACGTGGACAGCGCCGTGGCTTTTGCAGGAAAAATCGGCTATCCCGTCATAGTCCGTCCGGCGTTCACATTGGGCGGAGCAGGCGGCGGAATAGCGTCCGACGAAACAGAATTGAGAGAGATTGCGGCAGGCGGTCTTGCGCTGTCGCCGATAACGCAGGTGCTGATAGAAAAGAGCATATACGGCTGGAAAGAGATAGAGTTCGAAGTTATGCGCGACGGAATAGGCAACGTGGTTGCCATATGTTCTATGGAGAATATGGACCCCGTCGGAATACATACGGGCGATTCCATAGTCGTTGCGCCCACTATGACGCTTGCCGATAAAGAATATCAGATGCTGCGCACCGCGGCGTTGAATATAATAACGTCGCTCGGGATAGAGGGCGGCTGCAACTGCCAGTTCGCGCTCGAACCGAACAGTATGAATTATGCGGTTATCGAAGTCAATCCGAGAGTGTCGCGTTCGTCCGCGCTTGCGTCCAAGGCAACGGGATATCCGATAGCCAAAGTCACGACGCTGATAGCGCTCGGCTATACGCTCGACGAAATCCCGAATGCGGTCACGGGAAAAACCTGCGCCTGTTTCGAACCCACCGTGGACTACTGCGTGGTGAAACTCCCGAAATGGCCGTTCGATAAATTCGTATATGCAAAGCGCACTCTCGGCACTCAAATGAAAGCGACGGGCGAAGTTATGGCAATAGCGCCGTCTTTCGAACAGGCATTGATGAAAGCCGTGCGCGGCGCGGAAGGACTGTCGACTCTGGAAAATCCGAGATATGCCGAGCTTACCGACGATGAAGTTTTGGGCAAGCTTATGCCTGCGACAGATTACCGTCTGTATGTGCTTTACGAAGCGTTGAAGCGCGGCATAGCCACAGTGGAGCAGATTGCCGAAAAGACAAAAATCGACCCGTGGTTTTTGAACAAGATAGCAAATCTCGTCGAGTTCGAAAAAAATATATCGGACAGAGAGATAGATAAAGAAGAATACCTGCGCGCGAAAAAGCTCGGCTTCCCCGATAAGGCTTTGAAAAAGATAACGGGCAGAGAGCTTCCTATGCATAAGCGCGCCGTATATAAAATGGTGGATACCTGCGCGGCGGAGTTTGCCGCCGAAACGCCGTATTTCTATTCGACGTACGATGACGAAAACGAAGCGGCGGAATTCCGCGACGCAAACAAGACGGGCAAAAAGCGCGTCATAGTTTTCGGCTCGGGACCGATAAGAATAGGTCAGGGCATAGAGTTCGACTATGCGTCCGTGCATTGCGTGTGGGCGCTGAAAGAAGCGGGCTGCGAAGTGGCAATAGTCAACAATAACCCCGAAACCGTTTCCACCGACTTCGACACGGCGGACAGACTGTATTTCGAAGCGCTGACGGACGAAGACGTGGAAAACGTCATAGCAACCGAAAAGCCGTACGGAGTTGTCGTGGCATTCGGCGGTCAGACGGCGATAAAGCTCACCAAACACCTGTCCGAAATGGGCGTCAGAATTTTGGGAACGCCTGCCGACTCCATAGATATGGCGGAAGACAGAGAGCGCTTCGACGAACTGTTGGAATCGCTCGACATAGCAAGACCGAAGGGCACCACGGTAAAGACGACGGAAGAGGCGCTGAAAGCAGGAGAGACGCTCGGTTATCCCGTGCTTATGCGCCCGTCTTATGTGCTCGGCGGACAGAATATGATTATAGCGTTCTCCGCCGACGACATCGTGGAGTATATGAAGATTATACTCGAAGAAAACCCCGATAATACCATTCTCATAGATAAGTACGTAATGGGAACGGAAATCGAAGTGGACGCCATTTGCGACGGCGAAAAGATACTTATTCCCGGCATTATGGAGCATATAGAGCGCGCAGGCATACACAGCGGCGACTCCATTGCCGTATATCCTCCGTCCAATTTAAACGACGCTATGACGGCGAAACTCGTGGAGTATACCGAGAAACTTGCCGTAGCGTTAAAGACCAAAGGTCTTGTAAATATTCAGTATATAATCGCCGACAACAAGATTTACGTCATAGAAGTCAATCCGCGTTCGTCCAGAACCATACCGTATATTTCCAAGGTCACGGGCGTGCCTATGATACAGCTTGCGACGGAGTGTATGCTCGGCAAAAAGCTGGAAAAGCTCGGGTACGGCACGGGGCTGTATAAGACTTCGCCGTACACCGCGGTGAAAGTGCCCATATTCTCGTTTGAAAAACTGCAGGATTTGGACACTCATCTCGGACCGGAAATGAAGTCCACGGGCGAAGTGCTCGGAATAGGCAAGGCTCTCGACGAAGCTCTCTATAAGGGGCTTGTGGCGGCAGGATATAAAATGCAGAGAAACGGCGGCATACTTTTGACTGTTAGAAACAACGACAAATCGGAGATTGCCGACGTAGCCAAAAAATTCTCCGAACTCGGTTTTGAACTCTATTCGACGTACGGCACCGCCGACGTTCTGGAAAAGTGCGGTTTGAAAGTGACGCGCGTCAAAAAAATCAGCGAGTGCAAAGAAGAAAATACAATGACGCTGTTAAAGACGGGTAAAATCAATTTGATTATTTCCACGTCCACGCGCGGCAGGATTCCGACGAACGACGACGTCAGACTGCGCAGACAGGCGGTAACTTTGGGTATCCCTTGCCTTACGAGTATCGATACGGCAAACGCGCTTGCGTACAGCCTGAAATCGCGTTACAGCCAGCTCAATACGGAGCTTGTGAATATAAACAATATGCGTTCCGACAAGCAGAAGATAAACTTCATCAAGATGCACGGAACGGGCAACGACTATATCTATATCGACTGTCTGAATAAGTCCTTCAACAATATGGAATCGATTGCCGTCAATCTTTCCGACCGTCATCTCGGCGTGGGCGGCGACGGCGTGGTGTTCATATATCCGTCGGACAGGGCGGACGCGCGTATGAGAATGTTCAACGCGGACGGCACGGAAGGTCTTATGTGCGGAAACGCCGTTCGGTGCGTCGCCAAATATCTGTACGAAAGCGGAAAGATTAAGAGCGAAGACGTCGTTATCGAAACGGAGAGCGGACTCAAAAAAGTCAAACTGTTCGCGCGCGGCGGCAAGGCTCATTCGGCAATGGTGGATCTGGGCGCGCCGCAGCTGTCGCCCGAAAAGATACCCGTGGCGCTGGACGGCGAAACGGTCATAGGACGAAAAGTCGAATGCGGCGGCGAGAGCAGAGTAATAAACTGTGTGTCTATGGGAAATCCGCACTGCGTGCTGTTTACCGATAACGTCACGGTCGCCGACGTGGAAGGAGTGGGAAAAGCCGTGGAAAACGATAAGCTGTTCCCGCGCCGCGTCAACGTCGAATTCGTTCAGGTCGTGGATAGGACGCATCTCAAAATGCGCGTGTGGGAACGCGGCAGCGGCGAAACCTATGCCTGCGGCACGGGTGCTTGCGCGGCAGTCGTGGCGGCGGTTCACAACGGATATTGCGACAAGAACACGGACGTTGTCGTAAGACTGCCGGGCGGAGAGCTGGTAATCAATTACGGCGATACGGTGACGCTGACGGGCGATGCGGTGGAAGTATATCGAGGCGTAGCTAAATTATGATAAAATATATATTTGTAACCGGCGGAGTCGTGTCGGGTTTGGGTAAAGGTATAACGGCGGCGAGCTTGGGTATGATGCTTAAAGCCAAAGGACTCAAAGTGATAGCCCAAAAGCTCGACCCGTACATAAATATGGACCCGGGTACAATGAGTCCGTATCAGCACGGCGAAGTTTTCGTGACCGAGGACGGCGCGGAAACCGACCTCGACCTCGGACATTACGAGCGTTTCATAGACGAGAATCTGAATAAGTTTTCCAATCTGACGACGGGAAAAGTGTATTGGAACGTCTTGGAAAACGAGCGCAAAGGCGTATACAACGGCGGCACGGTTCAAGTCATTCCGCACGTTACGAACGAGATTAAGAAGTTTATTTTTTCCGTCGGAAAGAAGATAGCTGCCGACGTTGTCATAACCGAGATAGGCGGAACGACGGGCGACATAGAGTCTATGCCGTACATAGAAGCCATACGTCAGGTGAGCAAGGACGTGGGTCGGGAGAACTGTCTTTATATTCACGTCACGCTTGTACCCGTCATAAAGTCGAGCGGAGAAATGAAAACAAAACCGACTCAGCACTCCGTAAAGGAACTGCGCAGTCTCGGTATTTCGCCCGACATAATAGTCCTGCGCTGCGAGAAATCGATAGATAAACAGACCCGTGAAAAGATTGCGCTGTTCTGCGACGTCAAGCCCGATTGCGTCATAGAAAACACAGACGTGTCGTTGCTTTACGAAGCCCCGATAATGCTGGAAAAGAGCAATTTCACAAAGATAGTTTCCCGAGAATTGGCGCTTGCCGATAAAGAGCCGAATATTTCCGATTGGGAAGAAATGCTTGTAAAAGCCCGCAATCGCACCAAAACGGTCAAAATAGGTCTTGTGGGCAAGTATGTCAAGATGTACGATACCTATCTGTCCATATCGGAAGCATTGACTCACGCAGGCATACACAACGGCGCAAACATAGACCTGCATTGGATAGACGCGGAAAAGATAACAGATGAAACGGCGGCGGAAAAACTTGCCGAATGCGACGGCATAATCGTTCCCGGCGGTTTCGGCGACCGCGGTATAGAAGGTATGATATCAGCGGCGAAGTGGTGCAGGGAAAACGACGTTCCGTATTTCGGAATTTGTCTCGGTATGCAGATAGCCGTCATAGAGTTTGCACGGCACGTTATCGGGCTTGCCGACGCCAACAGCCGCGAATTCAATCCCTACTCGGAAAACAAGGTGATAGATATAATGGAAGGGCAAATCGGTTGCGAAAACACGGGCGGCAGTATGCGGCTCGGAGCGTACGACTGCAAAATAAAGAAAGGCACGAGATTGAAAAAGGCATACGGACTTTCCGAAATCCGTGAACGCCACCGCCACCGCTATGAGTTCAACAACGCATACAGGGAAAAGGCGGAAGCTCTCGGACTGACTGTCTGCGGAGAGTCACCCGACGGCAAGCTCGTGGAAGCGGTGGAAATATCCGATAAGAAATTCTATATCGGCGTGCAGTATCATCCCGAGTTCAAGTCCAGACCGCATAAGCCGCATCCGCTGTTTATGGAGTTTGTAAAATGTTCTATTGCAAACGGCGAAAGTAAAGGAGAAGACAAAAAATGAAATTAAATAAAAACTATTCTATGCTGAAAGAAAACTATCTGTTTGCCGAAGTGGCAAACAGGGCGAAAAAGTTTGCCGAAGAAAACCCGACTGCCGAGATTATCAAGCTCGGAATAGGCGACGTTACGCTTCCGATTTGCAAAGCGGCGGTGGAAGCAGGCAAGGCGGCAAGCGAAGAAATGGGAAAAGCCGAAACTTTCCGCGGCTACGGCCCGTATGAAGGATACGAATTTTTGAGAGAAAAGATAGCGGCGTATTATGCTCGCCGCGGCGTCAAACTCGATTTAAACGAGATTTTCGTAAGCGAAGGGGCGAAGAACGACGTTACGGGCATACTCGACTTGTTCGCGGTGGATAACATCGTGCTTGCGCCTGACCCCGTATATCCCGTGTATGTGGATTCCAACATAATGGACGGACGAAAAATTATATTTGCGAACGGAAACGAGCAAAACGGATTTTTGCCTTTGCCCGACAAAAAGGTCAAGGCGGATATAATTTATCTCTGCTCTCCGAACAATCCCACGGGCGCGGCATACGATAAGGCGGGACTGAAAGCGTGGGTGGACTATGCAAACTCTTTAGGCGCCGTCATATTATTCGACGCGGCGTATGAGTTTTTCATTTCCGACGACAGACTGCCTCATTCCATATATGAGATAGACGGCGCAAAAGAGTGCGCGGTGGAAATCTGTTCGTTTTCCAAAACCGCAGGTTTCACGGGCGTGCGCCTCGGCTATATGATAATACCGCGTCGGCTTGCGGGCGGAGCTTTGAATTCTATGTGGCTTCGCAGACAGTCGACGAAATACAACGGAGCGTCCTATATCGTGCAGAGAATGGGCGAAGCCGTATTCTGCGAAGAAGGAATGAAGCAGATAAAAGCGGGCGTGGCTGCCTATATGAAAAATGCCGCTCTTATGTCGGATACGCTGACAAAATTGGGTATATGGCACACGGGCGGAGTCAATTCTCCGTATATATGGCTCAAATGTCCGGGCGGAGATTCCTGGGCTTTCTTCGACAGACTGCTCTCCGGCGCAGGCATAGTCGGAACTCCGGGTGCAGGATTCGGAAAAATGGGCGAGGGTTATTTCCGTCTGACGGCATTCAATACTTTCGAAAACACTTCGAAAGCTATGTCGAGATTGGAAAAACTGCTGAAATAAAACAGAATCGGCAGACGGTAAAGCCGTCTGCCGTTATTTTTAATTCCCGCATATGCCGTGGTATTGTCGATTTAAACCCGCTTTTTTAAGCAGGTGGGCAAGCCGATTGCAACGTCTGTCTTCCACTGCTTCTCCTCGTACGGAGAAGATAAAAGGCCTGACATATTTTGCAGATACAAGCAATCCCTTGATTATACTGTGGTTTCAAATAGAACAAACTCACGCGCATCGCAGGTAGTAATCTTTGTATCTATATTATATTCCCATTGCGGAAAAAAATCAATAGGTACGGCAAAAATTTTTTTGTATTTATTTTGCCTTTCCGTCTTGACAAAATTCCGATTTTGTGCTATGGCGGCGGATAATAAGGAGTGATTTATGAAATTGACTGTCTTGGGAAAATACGGTCCGTATCCTGCGGCAGGCGGCGGAACAAGCTCGTACGTCTTGCAGGGCGGCGGCGCGAACATCGCTCTCGACTTCGGAAGCGGAGCTTGCGGCAGATACCGACAGCTCTGCACGCAGTTAGACGCGATTGTGCTTTCGCACCTTCATTACGACCACGTTTGCGGTCTGTTGCCGCTCGTCTATGAATTGCAGATGAAAAAGCGCAAGGTACTGCTGTATATGCCTTTTGACGGCAGTGCGATTTGCAATCTCATTAAAAGTCAGGACGTTTTCGATGTCCGCGAGATAACGGACGAAACGAAAGTCGAAATAAAAAACGCCGAACTTGTCTTTAAAAAACTCGTTCATCCGGTCGTGAGCTACGGCGTCTGCGTCAAAGCGGACGGCAGAAAGTTCTTTTACAGCGGAGATACTTCGTATACCGAAAAAGTGGGTGAGTGCGTTTTTGGTTGCGATACTGCTCTTTTGGACGCCGCACAGCCGCCCGATACAGACGACGCTTTTCCGCATATGAGCATAAAGCGCGCGGCGGATATTTCGAAAGCGACAAAGGCAAGAGTGATTGTAACGCACTTCAATCCCGACTGCGATACAAAAGCGGAAGCCGAAAAGCTCGGTTTGGAAACGGCGGAAGAATTAAAGACCTATATTATTTGACAATGTAATAGCGCGGCGGCGCACGGAATAGATTAGTACGGGACTTTTACGTCCGATTAAGTGCAAGGAGATTTCTTTATGCGCAACCGCCGCCGCATTGTCCGCACGTTCGAGTTCGACCGCATTTTTCTGTTTGCAACGGCAATCTGTTTTGCCGTTGCTTTGGCTGTCGTGCTCTTGTCCGTCGATTTCGGTTCCGATTATATAACGGTCAAATCCCGAAAGGTGTATTTCGTAACTTATGCGACGGCAGCCGACGCAGACGAAGCAAATAGCAAAGCCGAAGAATGTAAGAGCAGGGGCGGCGCAGGCTATTTATACGCCGTCGGCGACGCGATTTATGCGGTTGCCGCGGCATACGAAACAAGAGCGTCCGCCGAAGAAATAGCAAACGCCATAGACGGTGCGCTGATAGAAACTGTGGAAATAAAGGAACTACGCCTGCCGAAATCCGAAGCGGCGGAAAAACTGTGCGAAGTCTTTTCTTTTTGCGCGTATACCGTAACAACGCAGTTGAACGACTGTGCGGCGGCAGTGGATAAAAGGGATATGAGCGCGGAGGCTGCAATTGAAAAATGTCGGCTTATGAAAGACGACGTGCAAAAATCGGTCGGCGCGATTGCGGCGCTCGACACTGTTTCGACAGCAGTTAAGACGCTGGCGGAAAATGCGGCGGCGGAACTGGAAAAGGTTTTGACAACAAGCGGTTCGGTCTGCTCGCGTTTTAGGTATGCCGCTTGCTCGATAGGCGTCCTTGCCCGAAACGCGATTGCCGAAGCGGAAAGGGCATAAAGCAAAAATTTGTCGAATACCGCCCTTTAAACAGTTGTAAAACAGCAAAAAATATGCTATTATTATAAGCGTAAAACAAGTAAGGAGATTGCCTTATGCATTTAAGGGATGTCGTAAAAATCCTGGACGCCGAGATATTAACGGAGAATGATGACAGCGCGCTCGACATAGACGTACACACGGCTTGTGGTTCGGATATGATGAGCGACGTGCTTGCGTACGTCAAAGACCAAGGTCTGCTTTTGACCGGTCTTGTCAATCCGCAGGTGGTCCGCACTTCGGAAATGGTGGACATAGTTGCCATAGCTTTCGTGCGCGGCAAACGCCCCGATAAGATGACGGTGGAGTTGGCGCAGTCGAAGAACATAATCTTGATAGGTACGCAGCAGAAGATGTATCAGGCTTGCGGCAAGCTGTATGCGGCAGGTCTCGGGAACTGATTGAAATATGGGCGACAGCATAAAACTGCGATATGACGTCAACGGAGAAGACTTCGTGACTTGCGGTCAGGCGTCGGAAGACGTAAAGCGAACGCTCAAAGGTATAGGTATCCCGTCTGCGACCATAAGACGAGTGTCCATCGCTATGTACGAAGGCGAAATCAATATGGTTATTCACGGCGGCGGCGGAGTTGCCGAAGTGGAGATATTCGAGGACAGAATAACCATTGTTTTAAAGGACACGGGCAAGGGCATAGCCGATATAGAAAAGGCTATGCAGGAAGGCTATTCCACGGCAACCGAAGATATAAGAGAGCTCGGTTTCGGCGCAGGTATGGGACTGCCGAATATGAAAAAGTATTCGGACGAGTTTGCGATAGAGAGCAAGGTCGGGCAGGGCACGACCGTGACGATGACGATAAATTTTCAGGAGGACGCGTAAAGCGTAAAAATGAGTCTGTATATAAAACCCGTATATTTGGACGCAGACAAGTGCAACGGCTGTGTCAGTTGTATGAAACGCTGCCCGACGGAAGCGATACGCGTGCGCGACGGCAAAGCCACCGTGAGATACGAGCGCTGCGTCGGTTGCGGAGAATGCGTCAAAGTATGCTTGACTCACGCAAAAAAAGAGTCTTGCGACAGTTTCGATATGCTTAAAAATTTCGAGTATACCGTGGCTCTCGCGTGTCCGTCGATATACGGTCAGTTCAATCATCTCGACAATCTCGACTATGTTTTGAACGGGCTTTTAAAACTCGGGTTCGACGACGTGTTCGACGTGGGATATTATTCGCGTTTTGTTTCTGCGGCTACGCGCCGATATATAAAAGATACGGACGCAAAGCCCATTATAAGCTCTGCCTGCCCTGCGGTCAGAAATCTCATACTTATGAGATACGCTCACCTTCTCGACCATCTTTCGCCGCTTAAACAGCCCGAAGAAGTGGCGGCGGAAGCCGCAGTGGAAGCGGCTGTTAAAAAGACGGGTCTGCAAAGAGAGAAAATCGGAGTGTTTTTGATTACCCATTGCGCCGCCAATCTCCTGAACAAAGCCGACCCCGACAATCAAATAGACGGTTTCATATCGCTTAAAGAAATATATTTTCCGCTATTGTCGGAAATGAACAAACTGAAAGCGTCCGATTTGAAACCGAAAGCCGCCTGCGACTCTCACGGCGTCAGCTGGGGCTGTTCCACAGGCGAGTCGATGGGGCTGGGTACCAAAAATTTTATCGTCGCGGACGGCATAGAAAACGTTATGACCGTGCTGAACGACCTTGAACACGATAAGCTCGGCGACATAGATTTTTTGGAGCTGAACGCCTGCACGCAGGGTTGCGTCGGCGGAAGTATGAATTTGGAAAATCCCTTTCTCGCGCGCACGCGATTGCGGCTGTTCAGAGAAAAACTGCCGCTTGTAAGCGCGGAAACGGACGACATATCGAAGTATGTGCGCGCAAAGCCGTATGAGAGCAAGGAGAGCGCGTTCCTGCTGTCTGCAAACAGACAGGAAGCTATGCGCAAAACCATACTTGTCAAAAGCATTTACGACAAACTGCCGAAAGTCAATTGCGGCAGCTGCGGCGCTCCGACTTGCAAAGCATTTGCCGAGGACGTTGTAAACGGACTTAAAGTCAAATGCAAATTTTCAAAGGAGGAAGAAATCGAAATAAAGTGACGGCAAAAGAAATAAGCGCAAAAACAAACGGCAAAATAGCGGTCGATTCGGACTTCGACGCAAAAGAATTCTATGTCGGAGATTTTTTGAGCCGCGTTATGGGAAAAGCTCCTGCGGATAGCGCGTGGATAACGGTAATGAGCAACGTGAATGTCGCAGGCGTGGCGGTGCTTGCCGAGATAAAGATAATAGTTTTGTGCGAAGGAGTGACTCCGTCCGAACAGCTTATAGATAGATGCAAAGAACAGCAAATCGCCGTCGTCACGACCGATTTGGGCGCATACGAGTGCTGCCGTCTATTATCCTGACAATGCGTTTTTACTATGACTTGCACATACATTCCTGCCTTTCTCCTTGCGGAGACGACGATATGACGCCGTATAATATCGCTAATATGGCAAAGCTGAACGGGTTGGATATAATTGCGATAACCGACCATAACAGCTGTCGGAACGCTCCCGCGGTTTTGAAAGCGGCGTCGCAAATCGGACTTACGGCAATCGCAGGTATGGAGCTTACGACACGGGAAGACGTGCACATTCTCACGCTGTTTCCGTCGGCGGAAAGCGCGCTTGCGTTCAACGACTATGTGGACTTAAAACGAATGCGCGTCGCAAATAAAACCGAGATTTACGGAAGACAGCAGATTATGAACGAGCGCGACGAGATTATCGGCGAAGAAAACGACTTGCTGATAACCGCGACCGACATAGGCGTATACGATGCCGTGCGCATCGTGAAAGAGTACGGCGGCGCGGCTGTGCCGGCGCACATAGACAGAGAGAGCAACGGGCTTATCGCCGTGCTCGGCGCTATGGAAAAAGATATGGGTTATAAAACCGTGGAATTTTCCCTGTCGGCAACTATGGATACGGTCAATCGGTACGTGCGCGAAGGGTACGGCGCGATTCACGATTCGGACGCGCACCGTTTGGAAGAAATAAACGAAGCCGGCACAGAGAACTGTATCGAACTCGAAGCCCCTACGGCATACAGCGTTATTGCGGCATTGAACGCCGATAAATAATATATAACGAAAACAAAAAGAAAATTATGAAGGAGAAGAAAGGTAATTATGATTAACTCGTTTGACGACACGCCCAAGCAGGCTGCGGAGCTTCAAGCCGCTCTCGACGAACTCAAAGACGTTCCGGGACCGCTTATGAAAGCTCTGCAAAAGGCGCAGGACATTTACGGCTGGCTGCCTGCCCCCGTGCAGAACAAAATTGCAGAATATTTCGATGTGCCGCTGGAAGAGATTTACGGCATTGCGACGTTCTATTCGCAGTTCAATCTCAATCCCAACGGAAAGCACAAAATCGGCGTATGTCTGGGTACGGCTTGCTACGTTAAGGGTTCGGGAGATATTTTGAACGCTTTGGAACAGAAGCTTAAAATATCCGCAGGCAATACGACGCAGGACAGAAATTTCACTTTGGAAGCTACGCGGTGCATAGGCTGCTGCGGTTTGGCGCCCGTGCTCACCGTAAACGGAGAAGTTTACGGAAAGCTTACCGTCGACGACGTGGATAAACTGCTGTCCAAGTATACCGACTGACAATGGAAGAGCTTGCGCTCAACATATTGGACATAGCTTGCAATTCCGTAACGGCCAAAGCCTCGCTTATCGAAATCGGCATAACCGTCGACACGAAAGCGGACAGGCTTTGCATAACGATATCGGACAACGGCAAGGGAATGGAAGGCGAGCTTTTGAAAAAAGTCGCAGACCCGTTCGCCACCACGCGTACGACGCGAAAGGTGGGAATGGGAATACCGCTGTTCAAAATGGCTGCGCTGTCGGCGGACGGAGAGTTTGAAATCGACAGCAAGCTTGGCGTAGGGACGAAAACAAGCGCGAGTTTCAAACTGTCTCATATAGACAGGGTGCCGCTCGGAGATTTGCCGTCCACAATGGTTACGTTAATCGGTGCGGCGCAGAGTGCGGATATCGTATTGCGTTATCGCGTGGACGACAGAGAGTTTGTGTTCGATACGAGAGAGATAAAAGCGGTTTTGGACGGAGTGGATATAAATGAAAGCGAAATCATCGTCTGGTTGAAGGAGATGATGAAAGAAAATATTATGATGATAAATGGAGGATTGGCAATATGAAAACTTTGGCTGAATTGCAGGCTATCAGAGATAGAATGAAATCGCAGATGGCTTCGCGCGGTACGGATGCGGACGATATCAGAATAGTCGTCGGAATGGCAACCTGCGGCATAGCGGCAGGCGCACGTCCCGTATTGAACGCTATCGTGGAAGAAGTGGAAAACAGAAAACTTACCAACGTAAAGGTCACGCAGACGGGCTGTATAGGAATGTGCAAGCTGGAACCGCTTGTGGACGTTATTATGCCGGGAAGCGAAAAAGTGACCTATGTTCACGTCACGCCCGAAAAGGCTCGCCGCATAATCGCGAGCCACGTTGTGAACGGCAATGTCGTGACAGAGTATACGGTGGACGGCGAAAAGGCGTAAAGGAGAAGGAAAATGCTGGAAAGAGCACATATTTTGGTTTGCGGCGGCACAGGTTGCACGTCGGGAAATAGCAATAAGATATACTCCGAATTTCAGACCCGATTGAAAGAGCAGGGGTTGGAAAGCGAGGTCAAACTCATAATGACGGGATGTTTCGGGCTTTGCGCACGCGGTCCGATTGTCGTCGTTTACCCCGAAGGTACGTTTTATCAGCACGTTAAAGTGGAAGACGTAAACGAGATTGTCTGCGAACATATCTTAAAAGGCAGACCCGTCGAGAGATTGCTTCATTCGGAGAAAGAAGAAGACGGTAGTCTCAAAGCGATAAACGAAACCGCCTTCTATAAAAGACAGAAACGCGTCGTATTGAGAAACTGCGGTATAATCAATCCCGAAAGTATAGACGAATATCTCGCTTACGACGGATATAAGGCGTATGAAAAAGTCGTCACTCAAATGACGCCGCAGGGCGTTATCGACGAGATAAAAAAGAGCGGACTGCGCGGCAGAGGCGGCGGCGGTTTCTCTACGGGAATGAAGTGGCAGTTCGCGCACGATTCCGTTTCCGATATCAAATACGTCGTATGTAACGCCGATGAAGGCGACCCCGGTGCGTTTATGGACCGTTCGCTTTTGGAAGGCGACCCGCACGCGGTCATCGAAGCAATGATGATTGCAGGCTACGCTATAGGCGCCAAGCAGGGTTACATATATGTTCGCGCGGAATATCCCATTGCCGTACAGCGTTTGGAAATAGCCATAGGGCAGGCGCGCGAGTACGGAATACTCGGCAAAAACATAATGGGTCTCGGTCACGATTTCGACATAGAGCTTCGTCTCGGCGCAGGCGCATTCGTATGCGGCGAGGAGACGGCACTTTTGAACAGTACGGAAGGCAAGCGCGGCGAACCCCGTCAGCGTCCGCCGTTCCCTGCGGTCAAGGGACTGTTCGAAAAGCCTACTCTTATAAACAACGTAGAAACTTACGGAAACATAACGCAGATAATTTTGAACGGCGCGGATTGGTTCGCGTCTATGGGTACGGAAAAGAGTAAGGGCACGAAAGTGTTTGCGCTCGGCGGTAAAATAAACAATACCGGTCTTGTGGAAATACCTATGGGAACAACTCTGCGCACGATTATAGAAGAAATCGGCGGCGGTATTCCCAACGGCAAAAAGTTTAAAGCGGCGCAGACGGGCGGTCCGTCGGGCGGCTGTATTCCCGCGGAATTAATCGACACCAAAATCGATTACGACAATCTTATAGCCATAGGCTCTATGATGGGCAGCGGCGGTCTGATAGTAATGGACGAAGACAACTGTATGGTCGATATCGCCAAGTTCTTTTTGGAATTTACCGTCGACGAGTCTTGCGGAAAGTGTACGCCTTGCCGTATCGGCAATAAGCGTCTTTACGAAATGCTGGATTCGGTTACGAAAGGCACGGCGACAATGGAAGACCTTGACAAGATGGAACAGCTCTGCTATTACATAAAGGAAAACAGTCTTTGCGGACTGGGACAGACTGCGCCCAACCCCGTACTTTCCACGTTAAAATATTTCCGCGACGAGTATGTGGAGCACGTAAAGAACAAGCGCTGTCCTGCCGGCGTATGCAAGGCTCTCGTCAGCTTTAAGATTGACCCCGCTCTTTGTATCGGATGTACCAAATGTAAGAGAAACTGCCCCGTAAATGCAATCAGCGGCGAGATAAAACAACCGCACGTCATAGATGCGTCGAAGTGTATCAAGTGCGGAGCCTGCTTGCAGGGATGCCCCAAAAATGCTATTGTGAGATGAGGTGAAGAAGAATGAAACAAGTAACTTTGAAAATAAATAATGTCAGCGTAACGGTGGATGCAGGCACGCGTATACTCGACGCGGCTAAAAAAGCGGGATTCAACATTCCCACGCTCTGCTATCTCAAAGACGTGTGCAACGAGGGTTCCTGCCGCGTGTGCGTAGTGGAAGTCAAGGGCGCGCGTTCGCTTGTGGCAAGCTGTTCGGCGGTCGTATCGGAAGGTATGGAAGTGTTCACGAATACGCCGAAAGTTATAAACTCTCGCAAAAAGACGATAGAACTCATATTGAGCAATCACAAAAAAGCCTGCCTTATGTGCGTCAGAAACGGCAACTGCGAACTGGCTACTTTGGCGCAGGACTACAACTGCAACGCTTTCGAGTATGAGGGCGTAACGGAAAACTACGACATAGACGAAACACCCTATCTCATACGCGATAACAATAAGTGCGTGCTTTGCCGCCGCTGCGTCGCAGTATGCAATAAAGTTCAGGGCGTGGGCGTTATAGGACCCAATAAGCGCGGTTTTGCGACTCATATCGGCTGCGCGTTCGAACAGCCGCTTTCGGCAACGCCCTGCGTGGCTTGCGGTCAGTGTATAACGGCTTGTCCCGTGGGTGCGCTGCACGAAAAAGACGATACCGATAAGGTAAATGCGCTTTTGAAAGACACGGACAAATACGTTATCGTCGGCACGGCTCCGTCCGTGCGCGTCGGGCTCGGAGAAGAATTCGGATATCCGATAGGAACGAACGTCGAAGGAAAAATGGTGTCTGCGCTTAAACGTCTCGGCTTCGATAAGGTGTTTGACGTGGATATGGCGGCAGATATGACAATAATGGAAGAAGGCACAGAGTTTTTGCACAGACTTAAAGACAAGACTGCGGCGCTTCCGATGATGACAAGCTGTTCGCCCGGTTGGATACGCTATATGGAGTTTTATTATCCCGAGCTTCTTCCGCACCTGTCTACCTGTAAATCGCCGCAGCAGATGTTCGGCGCGATTATGAAGACGTATTATGCGAAGAAGTACAACATTCCGCTCGATAAACTTGCGGTGGTAAGCATAATGCCCTGCGTTGCCAAAAAGACGGAAATCGGCAGGGAAGGGCAAAGCGCGGCAGGCGTTCCCGACGTGGACGTGGTGCTTACGACGAGAGAGCTGGCAAGACTTATAAAGAATCAGGGTATCGACTTTAAGGGACTTGCGGACGAAAAATTCGACGACCCTATCGGCGAAGGCAGCACGGCAGGACTTCTCTTCGGCGCGACGGGCGGCGTAATGGAAGCGGCGCTCCGCACTGTGTCCGAAGTGGTGCTCAAAAAACCGCTCGACAAAATCGATTTTAAAGCCGTCCGCGGCGTTAAGGGAATTAAGTCGGCGAAAGTCACTTTGGACGGACAGACGATAAAGGTTTGCGTGGCGAGCAGTCTTTCCAATGCAAAGAAGATACTCGAAGATATAAAGGCGGGGAAATGCGATTATCACTTCATAGAGATAATGACTTGCCCCGGCGGTTGCGTAAACGGCGGCGGACAGCCCATTCAGCCGTCTTCGGTCACCAACAACGTCGATATACGCGCATTGCGTGCAAAGGCGATTTACGACGCGGATAAGAAAGCTCCGCTTCGCAAGAGCCACGAAACGCCGGCGGTAAAGACGCTGTATAAAGAGTTCTTTAACGAACCGGGCAGCCACCGCGCGCACGAGATATTGCATACGTCTTATAAAAAGAGAAATAAGTATAATTCTTAAATAAGATAATGCCGTAATACAGGACGGGATTCGAGCTTTTCGGGTCCCGTCTTTTTATTATCTGCGGCGTTTGTTATTTATCAAAACGCTTGCGTTATAGTGCGATAGTGTGATATAATGCTATAAGGGTTTATTTAAGGCGAAACGGATAAATCCCGACGGCGAGGAATTAAAGTGCACGGAGCTATTGTCAAAAACCGATATTACAGAGACGAGGGCAGCGATTACGTTTTTCAACGGCTGTCGCAGGAATTCGAAGCTCTTTCCGTCGATGTGGAATTGACGGACGCTTTCGAACTTTTCGGACGGGACAGACTGCCGCAATTTGCCGTGTACTGGGATAAAGACTGTGCAAGCGCCAGACTTTTGGAAAGGCAGGGAGTGCGCGTTTTCAACCGTGCGGAAGCCATATACAAGTGCGACGATAAGTATATGACTATGGCGGAACTTCATAATGTCGTCGAGTTTGCCGAAACGGTGACCGCACCGATGAAATATCCCGTGAACGAGCCGAACGATATCGAACTTTTGGAAAGAGCGGAAAAGCTCGGGTATCCGTTGATAGCGAAGTTTGCTGTCGGCAGTCTCGGAAGCGGTGTGTTTTTGATAAAAAGCCGCAGTGAATTGCAGGAGTTTTATCGTAAAAACGCCGATTGCGGACGGATTATGTTCCAAAAGTTTATTGCCGAATCGAGCGGCCGTGATATCCGTATTTATGTCATAGGCGGAAAATTCGCAGGAGCCGTAAAAAGAATCAACCACGCGTCGTTCAAGTCGAATGCCGAAACAGGCGCGGTTACCGAACATTTTGTGCCGAGTAAAGAATTTGTCGAAACGGCTGAAAAAGCAAGCGCCGCATTAAAGCTCGATTACTGTTCGGTGGATTTCTTCGATATAGACAGACCCGTAGTAAACGAAGTCAATTCCAACGCATACTTCAAGGACGCGGAAAGACTGGGAAAAACAGATATCGCTCGCAGATATGCCGAGTATGTTCGGGAGGCAGTCGGCTTATGAAAGAAAAGATTGCCGAAATAAAGCGGTCGATTGAAGATATCTGCTTAAAGTGCGGCAGAGATAAGCGCGGCATAAAAATTCTTGCGGCTACAAAGACCGTGGAACCGCAAAGAATAAATATGCTGCCCGACTTCGGCATAACGCTTGTCGGCGAAAACCGCGTGCAGGAGTTTGTGCAAAAGAGAGATTTCGTCAAAGGCGTCGAGTGGCATTTCATAGGAGCCTTGCAGACAAACAAAGCCAAACAAGTGGTCGGTAAGGTCTCTATGATTCATTCGGTGGACAGAGTGTCTCTTGCCGACGAAATAGACAGGCTTTCGGCAAAACAGTCGATAGTCTCCGACATTCTGATAGAAGTAAACGTAGGCGAAGAAGAAAGTAAGAGCGGAGTGTTTAAAGATAAGCTGGACGAATTCTACGACTATTGCTCGGCAAAGAAAAACCTGCGTGTGCGCGGACTGATGTCCGTGTTGCCAAAGGGCGCGGACGAAAGGCTTTATGATAATCTTTACGAGTTGTATGCGGCAAAGCAGGGCGGAGCGTTCGATACTCTGTCTGCCGGTATGAGCGGCGACTATATAACGGCAATCAGGCACGGAGCCAATCTTGTGCGGCTGGGCAGTATAATTTTCGGACAAAGAGCTTAAAAATCAACCAAAGGAACAGGTGATACACAATGGGACAATACGACGATTTTTTGAGACGGGGCAGGAACTACCGCGACGGACAGGAACCGGAATATTTCGAAGATTCTCACGATAACGACGGCAGATACGTCGAACCGGACGAACAGGTCAGATATTCAACCAGACCGGGGGATAAACTGACGTTTGCCAAACCGTCTCCGCTGCCCAATAAAAACCAGTATATCTCTCCGCGTCTCTATCAGAACGTGGTCGTTTACGAGCCGCGCACGCCCGAGGACGTGCAGATTCTCATAGATTATCTTCGCCGCAGAGAGCCTGCGATAGTCAATCTCGACAATCTCGAAGACGAGAACATCGCTCAACGTATTTTGGATTATTTGAGCGGAGCGGAATACGCGCTCGGCGGAAGTATACACCCGATAGCCGGGAATATTTTCCTGCTTACGCCGGAAGGAGTGGAGATAACCGTACCGTATGACATTTAAAGAACGGACAAAAAAAGTATTCTCGGGCATTTGGGAATATATAAAAATAGCCCGCATAGAGCTTATCGTTTTTGCCGCCGTGCTTGCGGCGGACTTGATAACGAAAGGTATCGTCGAAGCGGTTATGGACCCGTTTCAACGCGTGGTGATTATTCCCAAATTTTTCAATTTGTATTTTACGTATAATCCCAATGCGGCATTCGGCAGCGCATTCGGTCTGGATAAACTGCTTACGCCACTCGGCGTAAAAATAGTATTGCTGATTGTGACCGCGCTTGCAATGGCGTTTTTTGCCGTATTCCTGTATAAGACAAAAGGAAAGCACATTACGGGCAGATTGGGGCTTGCTATGCTCTTGGCAGGAGCGCTCGGCAATTTCATAGACAGATTGTTTATAATCGACGGTGTTCGCGACTTTATACAGATAGAATATTTCGGTTTGAATCTGCCGCTTCTCGGCAGTAGTTTCGCCGTGTTCAATATCGCCGACGTCGGAGTGACGGCGGGAGTAGTGCTGTTTCTTGTGTATATAATATTCTTTTCGGATTTCGGCAAAGAGAAAAAAGCCGACGAAAAGTCGGAATATGTTCTCGAGAGCGAAGGCGCGGAAATTGCGGATAGCGCCGAAAAGATTGAGAGCGGCGCAGTCGAAAACACGGTTTCGGAGATAGAGACGGAGCAATCGAGTTCCGAACGCATTGAGCAGGAGAACGAAAAATGACCGACGGACTGCAATTTCGCAACGGCGCGGAAACGTCGGAATTTATTGTCGAAAAAGACGAAAATCTGCGTTTGGACGTCTATCTGACGGCGGAAACGGAATATACGCGTTCTCATATCAAAAAGCTTGTTGACGGCGGCAAGGTGCTTGTAAACGGCGCAGAATGTAAATGCGGACGGATGTTGAAAGAAAAGGACGTTATCACGCTTACGTCCGACGAGCAAAACGACGTTGTTTTGATTCCGAAAGAAATACCGCTCAATATACTTTACGAGGACGACGATATCGTTGTCGTGAACAAACAGCAGGGGCTTACCGTTCATCCCGGCGCAGGCAATTACGAAGACACTTTGGTGAATGCGCTGTTGTGGCGCGGCACGTCACTTTCGTCGACAAACGGCGCGTACCGTCCGGGAATAGTTCATCGTTTGGATAAGGATACAAGCGGAGTTATGGTGGTGGCAAAGAATGATTTTGCTCACGCGTCGCTTGCAAAGCAGTTTTCCGAACGCTCGGTGAAAAAGTTGTACGTCGCTCTTTTGGAAGGCAACTTGAAAGACGATAAAGGCATACTGACAACGTTTATCGGCCGCAGCGAAAAGGACAGGAAAATTATGGCGGTCGTAAAAGAAGGCAGAGTTGCCATAACGGAATACCGTGTTTTACAGCGTTTCAGGCAGAACTGTTTGACGGAGTTCAATCTGCATACGGGACGCACTCACCAAATACGCGTGCACGCCAAATACCTCGGTCATCCCGTTCTCGGAGATAAGACTTACGGCAGTGCGAACAAAAGATTTTCGTCTTTAAGCGGACAACTGCTTCATTCCGAAAGTTTGACGATTAGCCACCCGAAAAGTGGAGAAAGAATGACGTTCACCGCTCCGCTTCCGACGAAGTTTAAAGAAGTATACGAGACTTTGAAAAAAGAGAGCGAGGCAAATGCCGTATGAGATTGAAAGCGACTTTGATGGACGCAAAACAAATGCGCCGAGTCATTATTCGAATGGCAAACGAGATAATCGAAGGCAATCGCGGCGCAGACAGGCTGACGCTTGTGGGAATAGGCAAGCGCGGAGTGCCGCTTGCGAAAGATATCGCGGCGGTCATAGAAACTGTCGAGCAGGTGAAAGTACCTGTCGTAGAGTGGACTAACTTCGAAATAGGACAAGCCGTGGAAAACGAGATTTCCGCCGACACGATAGGCGGAATATCGGTGGTCATTGTGACCGACGTATTGCACACGGGCTATACGGCGCGTGCCGCAATAGACGCCGTCGTTAAGACGCGCCGTCCCGAAAAGGTGCGTCTTGCCGTTATGGTGGACAGGGGCGGAAAAGAACTGCCGCTTTCGCCCGACTATGTGGGCGTCAAGGCGGAACTTACGAAAAACGATATAGTCAGCGTGTCGGTTATGCAGACGGACGGAGAAAACCGCGTGGACGTTTACGGCGCGAACGAATGATATTCGGAGGTTATAAAAGTGCTTAAAAGAAAAGATTTATTGGGATTGCGCGACGTCAGTAAGGACGAAATATTGCAAATTCTCGGAACTGCCGTCGAAATGAAAGAGATTCTCAAAAACGACGTCAAAAAGACGCAGCATCTTGTCGGCAAAAACGTTGTGACGCTGTTTTATGAAAACAGCACGCGCACGCGCGTATCGTTCGAGACAGCCGCAAAAATTATGAGCGCAAACTGCACGTCGATATCCGCGTCGGTGTCGTCCGTTCAAAAGGGCGAAACGCTAATCGATACGGGACTGAATCTCGACGCGCTTTTGACGGATATAATAATTTTACGGCACAATATGTCGGGCGCACCCTTTCTTTTGGCGAGAAACGTCAAGGCAAGCGTAATCAATGCCGGCGACGGAATGAACGAGCATCCCACACAGGCGCTTTTGGATATGTTTACTATGCGAGAGGAGTTCGGCGATGATTTGCGCGGTCTGAAAGTGGTCATAGCGGGAGACGTAAAACACTCGAGAGTGGCGCGCAGCAATATCTGGGGACTGTCCAAGCTCGGCGCTCACGTGACTGTGGTTTCGCCGCGCACATTGCTTCCGATGGATATAGAAAAAACGGGCGTTCAGGTATGCGACGATATAGACGAAGCGGTTGTCGGAGCCAATGTGGTTATGGGACTGCGCGTTCAGCTGGAAAGACAAAAGTCCAAGCTGCTGCCGAGCGTTTCCGAGTATATGAAGTTTTACGGAATAACCGAAGAACGTATGTCGAAAGCAGATTCGGGAGCTATATTGATGCACCCGGGACCGCTCAATCGCGATGTGGAAGTCAGCTCTGCCGCCGCCGACGGAGATTCGAGCAGAATACTCAAACAGGTTACAAACGGAGTGGCGGTCAGAATGGCGATTATGTATTTATTGACGGGAGATAAAAAATGAACACTTTAATCAAAAACGGATTTTTACTGCGTGGCGGCAGATTGAAAAAGCTCGATGTATATATAGAAGGAAGCACCGTTTCCCGTATAGGCGAGAATCTGTCCGCGAACGCAGACCGAGAAGTGGACGCAGACGGGCTTGTGGTGCTGCCCGGTTTCGTGGATATGCACTGTCATTTGCGCGAGCCCGGGTTCGAATATAAGGAAGATATCGAAAGCGGAACCAAAGCCGCGCTTCAAGGCGGATTCACTTCTATTGCCTGTATGCCCAATACCAATCCCGTAGTCGACAATACGGCGGTGGTAAAGTACATCGTTGACAGGGCTGCGGAAATAGATAATTGCAAGGTCTATCCGATTGCGGCGGTGACGAAAGGACAGCAGGGCGAGGAGTTGACCGAAATGGGAAAACTCAAAGCCGCAGGTGCAATTGCTTTTTCCGACGACGGCAGACCCGTTTCCGATTCCAACGTTATGAGGTTGGCTTTGGAATACGCCTCCGGCATTGACGGACTTATAATAAGCCATTGCGAAGACTTGTCGCTTGTAGCAGGCGGTGTTGTAAATGAAGGCTTTAATGCGACCGTAGTCGGCTTGCGCGGAAGTACGCGTGCGGCGGAAGAAGTTATGGTTGCGCGCGAAATTCTGATTGCGGAAGCATTGGGCGCGAGAGTGCACATAGCTCACGTCAGCACCGCTGGAAGCGTGGCGCTTGTGGCGGCGGCGAAGAAAAGAGGGGTGAAAGTGACCTGCGAAACCTGTCCGCATTATTTCTCTGCAACTGACGACGAAATTTTGAGTTTTAACACAAACGCAAAAATAAATCCGCCGCTCAGACTTCAATCCGACGTCGACGCCATAATAAACGGTATAAAGGACGGCACGATTGACGTCATCGCAACAGACCACGCGCCGCACCACGTCGATGAAAAAAACAGAGAATTCGATTTGGCCCCCAACGGCACTTCGGGATTCGAAACGGCATTCTCGGTTGCATACACATATCTTGTGGACGCGGGACATATCGAGTTGGACGATTTGGTTCGCCTTATGAGTTTGAATCCTGCAGACATTCTCGGTATAGAAGGCGGCGTTATCACGGAAGGCGGAGTTGCCGATATAACCGTGGTAGACCTTGACGCGGAGTTTGTCGTGGACAGTTCGCGCTTTGTGTCCAAAGGCAAAAACAGCGTTTTCAACGGCTGGAAATTGAAAGGAAAGATTAAGAACGTTTTTGTCGACGGTAAAGAAAAGGAGATAAGACAATGATAGACAGGCTTATAGAAAAAATCAAGGTGACGGAAAATCCGTCCGTTGCAGGCATAGATACGAGTTTCGAGTATTTGCCCGAAGAAGTAAAAGAAAAGTGTTCGTCGCTTGCCGATGCGGCGGCGGCAATAACCGACTTCAATGCGGAGCTTATCGAATCGCTGTATAAAATCGTACCTGCGGTGAAAGTCCAAGTGGCATACTATGAAATGTACGGCGTGGCAGGAATGACCGCATTTGAAAAAACTCTGAAAATGGCGAAAGAAAAGGGACTGATTGTCATATCCGATGTCAAGAGAAACGATATAGGTTCGACAGCCGCCTGTTATGCCAATGCCTATCTCGGGAGCGTGAATATAGGCAAAAAACGCTTTACCGCGTTCGAAAGCGATTTTATAACGGTGAATGCATATTTGGGCGAAGACGGAATAAAGCCGTTTGTCAATGCGTGTAAGGAAAACGACAGGGGAATATTCGCGCTTGTGAAAACGTCCAATCCGTCGTCGGGTCAGCTTCAAGACAGAGTTTTCGAAAACGGAGAAACTCTTTACGAAAGCGTTGCCGCTCTTGTGGAAAATTGGGGAGAGCCGCTTAAAGGAAAATACGGCTATACCGATGTCGGCGCGGTAGTGGGCGCGACGCATCCGAAGCAAGCCGAGCGCTTGCGCAAGCTTATGCCGCATACTTTCTTTCTTGTTCCGGGATACGGTGCGCAGGGCGGCACTGCCAAAGACTTGACCGTATGTTTCGACGGAAAAGGTCTGGGAGCGATTGTAAACAGCTCGCGCGGCATTATATGCGCATACAAAAGCGATAAATATCGCGGTATGAGCGTCGGCAAAGCGGCGGCGGCGGCGGCGGAAGATATGCGTGAAGATATAAATAAGGCTTTGAAAAACAGATAACAATGCGGAGGAAGAAATGAAAGACTATCTCGTTCGCGTGACGGAAAACAAGAAAGTTGCCGAAGATTTATACGAACTGACATTTGCGCCGAAAGTCGGCAAGTTCGAGCAGATGAAGTGCGGTCAGTTTTTACAGTTGCAGATTCCGGGGCTGCTTCTGCGGCGTCCGTTCTGCCTGTATAAATTCGATTCCGATTCGATAACGGTTGCCTATGCCGTGGTCGGCAAGGGAACGGAAAAAATGGTTAAGCTGAAAAAGGGCGATGAGTTTAAAGTGACTCTGCCGCTCGGCAACGGCTGGACGCTGCAAGACAAGCATAAAAAAGTCGTGCTTTTGGGCGGCGGCGTCGGATGTGCTCCGCTTGCATATGTTCCGATTACATATCCCGACAGAGAATATTTTTCCTTTCTCGGCTTTGCAGACAAATCTAAGGTTGCATTTGAAAGCGAGATGTCGAAAAAGTGCAAACTTACCGTCGTGACCACCGATAACGGCAGTTACGGGGAAAAAGGATTTCCGACGCAGGCTCTGGAAAAAAGATTGCGGGAGATTCAGCCCGACGTCATTCTTGTTTGCGGACCGCGCCCTATGCTTAAAGCGGCGGCTCGGCTTGCGCTTGCATACGGTATTTCGGCTTATGCTTCTACGGAGGAGAGAATGGGCTGCGGCGTCGGCGCCTGCCTTGTCTGCGCCTGTGCGGTTAAACAGGCGGACGGAAGCGTCGCTATGAAACGTGCGTGCGCAGACGGTCCGATATTCAAGTTGGAGGATTTGGTTTTATGAATACCGCAGTCAAAATAGCAGGAGTACAGTTTAAAAATCCGATAATAACGGCAAGCGGTACTTTCGGATTCGGGCAGGAATACGATAAGTTTTACGATATTTCGGCATTGGGCGGAATATGTACGAAAGGTGTGACGAGAGAACCCAGAAAGGGCAATGCCGCACCGAGAATAGCCGAAACGCCGTCGGGTATGCTCAACAGCGTGGGATTGCAAAATCCCGGCGTCGATGTTTTCGTCAAGGAAGATATGCCTTTTTTGGAAAAGAAAGACATTGTGACGATAGTAAATATCGCAGGCTCTTGCGAAGACGATTATATCTATGTGGCGGAAAAAGCGAGCGAAACGAAGGCGCAAATGATAGAGATGAATATAAGCTGTCCCAACGTGAAAGCGGGCGGAATGGCTTTCGGAATTTATCCCGACAGCGTGAAAAATATTACGGCGAAAGTAAAGAAGGTGTGCAAAAAACCTTTGATTGTCAAGCTGTCGCCGAATGTTGCAGACATTGCGACAAATGCTTTGGCGGCACAGGACGGCGGCGCAGACGCTGTGTCTTTGATAAACACGGTGACGGGTATGGCGATAAATCGCTTTACGAGAAAGCCGATACTTGCCAATGTTACGGGCGGATTGAGCGGTCCGTGCGTGAAGCCCATTGCTTTGAGAATGGTAAACGAAGTATACCGCCGCGTGCAGATTCCCATTATCGGATTGGGCGGAATAATGTCCGCCGCAGACGTCATTGAATTTATGATTGCAGGCGCCACCGCGGTTCAAGTCGGGTCTGCCAATATTTTCGACCCTATGGCGGCTTTTAATATTGTCAATGAGTTGACAAAAGAGATGGAATGTTGTAAAATAAGCAACGTGAATGATATTATCGGTTCGCTGATTTTATCGTGAAAAACTTGCGGAGGACGGTCATATGGCTTTGACGGATGCACAGATATTGGAAACGTTCAAAAGAACGGAAGGCATATTGCACGGTCATTTTCTTTTGACCAGCGGCAGACACAGCGATACTTATATGCAGTGTGCAAAGTTGTTTGCAGACCCGAAAGAGAGCGAAATGCTGTGCGGCGAGCTTGCGGAACGCCTTAAGGAGTTCAAGCCCGATGTGGTGGTATCTCCTGCGGTAGGCGGAATTATAATGGGCTATGAAGTGGCGCGCAAACTCGGCGTTAAGAATCTGTTTGCGGAAAGAGCAGACGGAAAAATGACGTTGCGCCGCGGCTTCAAACTGGATAAAGGTCAAAGAGTCATCGTCGTTGAGGATGTTGTAACGACGGGCGGCTCGGTTAAGGAAGTCGTGGAGCTTTGCAGGGAAGCAGGGTGCGATGTCGCGGCTGTCGCAAGCATTGTGGACAGAAGCAACGGTAAAGTGGAATTCGGCGTTCCGTATCGTGCGCTGCTGACTATGGAAGTGAAAAGCTATGAGGCTTCGGACTGTCCGTTGTGTAAAGACGGCAATGCCCCGTATAAACCGGGCAGCAGAGGCTTAAAATAATAAAAAAGATAACGATTTTTTCGGAGGTGCTGTATGGCAACTAAAAGAACAAGAAGAACATATACTTATTCTATACCCGGATTTTTGCGTACGCTTTCCTATGTGGTCGTGCTTTTAATCGCTCTTGCGATTACGATAGGCGCGGTACTCGGATGGTGGTCGGCGTTTGCGGCAATTGCCGGTTATATTAAAGGTATAGCTATGACAATCGGCTTAATCGTGCTTTGCTGGTATTCCTATTACGACGCGCGTATGCGTAATCGCACTTGGTTTATAATATGGGTGGTAGCGGTTATTATAGTAATTGTATTCCAAATACTCGGTTTTGCAATGCCGTCGATATGGTAAAATCATACAAAGGAAGTAAAGATAATGGCGAAAGCTAAAAAACAGAATTTTATAGTAGCGTATTTTTCCGATTTCGGACTGCGGCAGATTTGCGATATATTGATGCTCATAGGCGCGGTTATGATAATCGTCGGTCTCTGCACGACGGAATTGGTTCTTACAATCGGTTTCGGTATATATGTCGTCGCGGCGGCTCTTGCAATCGTGAGAGCTATAATGGTGCTTGTCAGCGGCATAAACCATCGTGCGCCCGAGTATAAGAATGCCATAGTAAACGTTTGTGTTATGAGTGCGATTTTTGCGCTCTCCGTATTCGGTTTTATCTGGTCGATTGTGGCGTAACAAATAAAACCTTGCGGTTTAATATCAATTAAGAAACAAGCACAGAGTGATTGATGCTCCGTGCTTTTCTTTTTAAAGATTGTTATTATGCGATTTCTTTTATGAAAGGGGAGGCGCGGGATTTACAAATACCGTGCTTTGGTGAGTGTATATTACTTTGCCGGGCGGAGAGCCGCTAGGCTTGCTTACGTATTTTACAAGCGTATAATCGACAGGCACGTTTTGGGACTGCGCGGCTTTAGAATACCGTGCGGCAAGCTGTGCCGCGCTTTTTATGACGTCATTCGGCACGCTTTGTCCGTCGGACGATATTATGACGTGACTTCCGTGAATGGACTTTGTATGCAGCCATATATCCTCGGACTTGGCCGCTCGGGTCAGACGGTCGTTCTGCAAATTGTTTTTTCCTATTTTGACGGTAAAGCCGTTGATTTCGGTGCAAAGCGGTTGCGACGGCTGCCGCTTGACTTTTATCCCTTTCTTTTGGCGTTTTTTCGCCAGTCCCGCTTTTTCCAATTCTTCCGTCAAATCGTCGATTTCCGCATTTTCCCGACATAGAGAAAATGCAAGCATAACGCTGTCGTAATAATCGAGTTGCGATTTTGCCTGTTCTATCAGCGGAGCAATCTGCTTTAACGTGTTTTTCTTTTTGCTGTATTTTTTAAAACAGGCTTGCGCGTTGGCTTGCGGCGATTTTTCTTTTTCCAGCGGTATGGCTATGATTTTATTATCGTCATACCAGTTTTCCACGGATATGCTTTCCATACCTTGCTTGATTTTGTAGATGTTGGAAAGTATGAGTTCTCCGTACAATTTGTCTGTTTCGAGATTTTGACAGCTTTCCGATTTTTCCAAAAAGCCGTCCAGCTTTTTTTCTGTTCGGGATATCGCATTCTTTAAAAGCGAAGACAGGTGATGCGATTTTTCGTTGAATCTGTTTTGTTTGTCGCGGTCTTTGAAATATTCGTCTATGGCTTGACTCAAACTGTCGAAAAACACGTATTGCCCGTCAAACATTTTGTATGGGCGGAAATAGAAGTCGACGCTTGCTTTGTCTGCCATTCTGATGCACGGTTGCAGTGTGTCACGGGCATAGAGCGACTGTAATGCCGCGACGATTTCAGTTGCCGCATATTCGCTTAACGGTGGAGTATCGACTTTGCCGAGCGCTTCGAAAACGGCTTCCTGCGCGCTTACGGGAGATAGTCCTTTGACTTTTTTAATCAAAAACGACGATAGGTCACCGCCGCCGAAATTTTTCAGCTCTTGCAAAACGGGTTCGGTTTCAAGCGGACTGATTTTTTCCTGCTTGGGCGGATACTCATAGCGTAAAGAAGGCAGAATCTGTCTTTTGGAAGATGTGTCGGCGCCGACCTTTTTAATGCAATCGGATATTACGCCGTCGAAAGAAACGAGAATGATATTGGAATATTTGCCCATTATTTCCGCGATAAGAGTTTTTTTCTCTTCGTCGGCAAGTTCGTTCCTCGTGATTAGCTCGATTTCCAATACGCGCTCGAACGGTACGGCGCTTATCTTCGAAATCTTTGCGCCGCCGATATGTTTTCTGAGATGCATCAAAAACGACGGGGCGACCGCAGGATTTTCTTTTTTGGATTGCGTTATATGGCAGCGCGCCGCGGAAGGGCAGGCGCTGATAAGCAAAGAAAAGTTATTGCCGCGCGCCCTAATGCCGAGAACTATTTCGTCTTTTTCCGGCATAGAGATTTTTTCTATTTTGCCGTCTTTAAGCAAACCGTCGAGTTCTTCGGCAATATATGAATAATGCAATGCGTCGGAGGGCATAATTTTTTTACCTCGCTATATCGCCGCAGATATTGTGTATTCGCGTTTTTTCGCTATTGTTACGGCGTTTTTAGGTTACTGTTTCAGTATAAACTAAAATAGAATGTCCGTCAAATAAATTGACAAAGTTTCCGTTATATGGTAATATAGAACGGTATAATCTCTCGGAGGACTTTTATGGACTACAAAGTGGAAAAACAAAAGGGCGCAGTAAAAATCGACTTTTCCGTCGCTGCGTCGGAATGGAAAGAAGAAATGACAAACGCCTATTTCAGGACGCGCGGCAAATATAATATCCCCGGTTTCCGCAAGGGGCACGCACCTCGCGGCGTTATCGAAAGTATGTACGGTAAAGGCGTATTTTTCGAAGACGCTTTCGAATCGGTGTTTAAACGCTGCTATGGCGAAGTGCTTGATAAAGAAAGCTGGATTTTTCCCGTGGACGACCCGAAAATCGACCTCGGAGAAGAAACGGCAGACAAGTTCACTTTCAATGCCGTCGTCACCGTTAAGCCCGAAATAAAGCTCGGAGCATATAAAGAGTTGGAAGTGCCGAAAGCAAAAGTGTCTGTTTCTGCATCGGAAGTCGATTATGAAATCGAGCACGCGCGCGAGCACGCTTCCAGAATGGTCGAGATAGAAGACAGAGCGGTAAAAGACGGAGATACCGTCACTATCGATTACAGCGGCAGCGTGAACGGCGTCAAATTTGCAGGCGGCACGGCTGAAAAGCAAGAACTTGTCATAGGCAGCCACTCGTTTATACCCGGTTTCGAAGAACAGGTTATCGGTATGAATAAGGGCGAGACCAAAGACATAAACGTTAAGTTCCCCGAAGATTACCACGCCGAGGATTTGAAAGGCAAAGACGCGGTATTTACCGTTACTCTGCACGAAATTCGCTTAAAGCAGTTGCCCGAACTCAATGACGAGTTTGCCCGCGATGTGAGCGAAAACTGCAATACGATGGCGGAATACAGAGCGCATATAGAAAAAACCATTCTCGAGCATAAGGAGAAACATTCCGAAACCGAGAGTGAGAACGAGATGCTGAAAATGATTGCCGACTCTTGCGAAGTGGAAATACCGCAGTGTATGATAGACAGCGAAATCGATTATATGCTTGCCGACTTCGAAATGCAGTTGCAGCGCGCTTACGGCGGTATGAAGCTTTCCGACTATTTTAAGTATACGGGGCTGAAAGAAATCGATTTCCGCCGCCAACGCAGAGAGTCTGCGATTGCCAACGTGAAAACACGCTTGGCGTTGGAAAAAATCATAGAAGCGGAAAAAATTGAAGTTACCGACAAAGAAGTGGATGCGGAGTTGGAAAAGAGTTCTGCCGCAGAAGCAAGCGAAGAAATATCGGCACGCCGCAGAGCTTATATCAAGAGCGACCTTTTGATGGCGAAAGTTATGGATTTCTTGAAAAAGAACAATAAATTCGTAGAGAAGAAAGAAAGCGCCGAAAAAAAGACTTCGGAAAAGAAAACTTCGACAAAGAAGACGGCGGACAAGAGTGCGGAAGAAAAACCCGCAGCTAAAAAGGCTCCCGCCAAAAAGACAACAAAGAAAGCCGAATAGCGTATTCGTTTGATGTATAACAAAGCGTGCGCGGAAATAAATTAGTATGTACGGAGGTTTTTATATATGATTAGAAACAGCTTGGTTCCTATGGTTGTGGAACAGACAAACAGAGGAGAAAGGTCTTACGACATATATTCGAGACTGCTCGAAGACAGAATAGTTTTTTTGACAGGCGAAGTCAATGATATTTCTGCGGACATCGTTATTGCCCAGCTCATATATCTTGAAGGAAAAGACCCCGAGAAAGACATAAGTCTTTATATAAACAGCCCCGGCGGCAGTGTGACCGCAGGTATGGGCATTTATGACACGATGAACTATATCAAGTGCGACGTGCAGACGATTTGCGTCGGTATGGCGGCTTCTATGGGCGCATTCCTGCTTTCATCGGGAACCAAAGGCAAAAGATTCTCTCTGCCCAACAGCGAGATAATGATTCATCAGCCGCTCGGCGGAGCGCAGGGGCAGGCAAGCGATATCGCCATTCAGGCAGAGCACATACTGAAAATCAAAAAGCGTATGAACGCCATATTGGCAGGCAACTGCAATCAGCCGTTGGAGAAGATTGAAAAAGACGTAGACAGAGACCACTATATGACAGCCGACGAGGCGTTGAAATACGGACTTATAGACAGAATTTTCGAAAAAAGAATATAATCGGGAGAGACTAATTTGAACAAGAACGACGAAAATCGTGACAACAAGGAAATGTTATGTTCTTTTTGCGGACGTCCGCGTTCCAAGGTGCGCGACCTTATAGAAGCGGCAGACAGCTCTATTTGCATCTGCGACCAGTGCGTTGCCATTTGCGAAGAAATAATTGCCCACAACAAGCAGAATGCCGCAGGGGAGAATATCAAGCTGCCGAAGCCTGCCGAAATAAAAAAACATCTCGACGACTATATCGTCGGTCAGGACGAAGCAAAGAAGGTTTTGAGCGTGGCGGTATATAACCACTATAAGCGCGTGAATTACAATCTTACTCATAAAAGCAGTAAGAAAAAGAACAGTGCTTTGGAACTGAAAAAGAGCAATATACTGCTTATGGGACCGACGGGCTGCGGCAAGACTTTGCTTGCGCAAACGCTGTCCAGAATTCTCGACGTTCCGTTTGCGTCCTGCGACGCCACAACGCTCACGGAAGCAGGGTATGTCGGCGAAGACGTAGAGAACGTACTGCTGAAGCTCATACAGAACGCCGATTACGATATCGAACGTGCGCAGCGCGGAATTATTTACGTCGACGAAATAGATAAGATAGCGCGCAAGTCGGAAAATGTCAGTATAACCCGCGATGTTTCGGGTGAAGGCGTGCAGCAGGCTCTGCTTAAAATTATAGAGAGCACGGTGGCAAACGTTCCGCCTCAAGGCGGCAGAAAGCATCCGCAGCAGGAGTGTATCGCCATAGATACCACTAATATCTTGTTTATATTCGGCGGAGCTTTTGTGGGCTTGGATAAGATAATCGAAAAGCGCGTCAATTCTTCGTCGCTCGGTTTCGGCGGCAATATCAAGACGAAAATCGAGCTGGACAATTCCAATTCTCTGGAAAGCGTGCAGCCGCAGGACTTGATTAAATTTGGTCTTATCCCCGAATTTGTCGGAAGACTGCCCGTATATGTAAGCCTTCGCGCGCTCGATAAAGATGCTCTCGTAAGCATTTTGACCAAGCCGAAAGACTGTCTTACAAGGCAGTATATCAAGCTTATGGAAATGGACGGCATAGAACTGGAATTCTCGTCCGATGCCGTGGAAGCGATTGCAAATAAGGCGATAGAATTGAATACGGGTGCGAGAGGACTGCGTTCCATAATGGAGAACGCTATGTTGGACATTATGTACAGCGCGCCCGATGATAAGGAAATAGAAAAGATAGTCATAACAGGCGGCTGCGTCGGCGGAGAACAGCCCACCGTAATCAGGAGAAAAAAGAACCCCGGAAAAAAGGAGATAGCGTAGTCACGAATTTTGCCACGGGTACGTTTTGTTTTAAATGAGTACGTTTGGCGCATATTATTATTAAGCCGACAGTGAGCAGGAGTAAATATGGACGAAAAGTATACCGGTGACAATTTGATAGACGAAGAAGTTATTTTCCGTCAAAGGGAAGTATATCAGATGATAGTTCTGCGCGGGGTCGTGGTTTTCCCCGGGCAGACTTATACTGTAGATGTGGGACGGGAGAAGTCCCTGCAGGCATTGAACAGGGCAATCGATTCCAATAAAAATCTGTTTGTCGTAACGCAGAAAAACAAAAGTGCCGCCAATCCTGCGCCCAAGGACGTATATAGGGTGGGAACGCTTGTCAAAGTCAAGCAGGTGCTTCGTTCTTCCGGAGAATATGTGCGCGCGATTTTGGAAGGCGTCGAGAGAATGGTTATCGACAACTTCGTTTCCATTACGCCGTGCTATGAAGTTTCTTTAAAAAAATTCGAAGAAGAACCTTCGGACGAGTTGATGCTTAAAGCGATACGGCGCAGTATAGTTGCACAGCTCGAAGAATACAGAAAGTATGATTCGAAGTCCATTGTCGATTTGCAGATGATGGCAACTACTATGCCCGATGACGAAAGGTTTGTCGCAACGGCGGCAAGCGTTTTTTTGGCGGATTATAAAGATAAGCAGGAACTTTTGTCTTGCGAGTCGCTGTTTAAGCAGTTCGAACTCATATATAAAAAGCTTTTGGAAGAATGCGAACTGAAAGCTATGGAAAAGAAAATTACGGCCAAAGTTCGTCAGAATATCGATAAAAACCAGCACGAATATTATGTCAGAGAGCAGATAAAAGTTTTGCGTGACGAGCTCGGCGACGGAGAGAGCGAAGCCGACGAATACCGCAAAAAAATTGCCGATAAAAAGTTGCCCGAAGAAGTGGAAGAAAAAGTCGCTCGGGAGCTTCAGAGAATGGAGAAAATGAGCGTGACTTCTCCCGAAGCCGCAATAAGCAGAACCTATATCGATTGGATTCTGGCTTTGCCCTGGACGGAAAAATCGAAAGACAATCTCGATTTGAAAAAAGCGCAGAAGATTCTCGATGAAGACCATTACGGCTTAGAAAAAATCAAGGAGCGAATTGTCGAATATCTTGCCGTTCACAGTCTTACCGACAATCTGAAAGCCCCCATACTTTGTTTTGTCGGACCTCCGGGAGTAGGCAAGACGTCTATTGTGGCGTCCATAGCGAGAGCTATCGACCGCAAACTGGTCACTATGTCGTTGGGCGGCGTCAGAGACGAAGCGGAAATACGCGGTCACAGACGTACCTATGTGGGCGCATTGCCGGGTAGAATAGTGTCGGGAATGAAGTCCGCGGGGGTGATAAACCCGTTGTTTTTGTTGGATGAAATCGATAAAATGTCATCGGATTTCAGAGGCGACCCCGCAAGCGCAATGCTCGAAGTTCTCGACCCCAATCAGAATTTCAAGTTCGAAGACCACTATCTCGATATGCCGTACGACTTGTCGAAAGTAATGTTTGTAACAACCGCAAATACAGTCGATTCCATACCTACGCCGCTATTGGACAGAATGGAAATTCTCGAGCTGTCGGGCTATACTTATGAAGAAAAATTGCAGATAGCAAAGAAGTATTTGCTTCCCAAGCAGATAGAAGCGAACGGACTTAAAAACGTCAAAGTTACTATTCCCGACGACGTAATGATGGATATTATCGCTTGCTATACGAGAGAAAGCGGCGTACGCAATCTTGAAAGAGAAATTGCTTCCGTCATCAGAAAGCTTGCGGTCAGGTATGTAAATCGCGGAGATAAGGAAATCAAATCTTTTAAGGTCAGCAAGAAGGATTTGAGAGAGTATCTCGGCGCCGAAAGGTATAAAGACGATTTGAAGAATGCCGAAGACGAAGTCGGACTCGTTACGGGACTTGCCTGGACGAGTGTCGGCGGCACGACGCTTAATATAGAAGTGAGCCTTATAAGCGGCGGCAAAGGAGATATCAAGCTTACGGGCAGTCTCGGCGAAGTTATGAAAGAGTCCTGCCATACCGCTCTTACGGTTATAAGAAGCCGTGCGGAAAAGTACGGAATAGATGCCGATAAGTTTACCAAATACGATTTGCACATACACGCACCCGAAGGGGCAACGCCGAAAGACGGTCCCAGCGCGGGAATAACGATAGCTACGGCTATACTGTCGGCAATGAGCGGACGCAAAGTTTCCAAAAACGTCGCTATGACGGGAGAAATAACTTTGCGCGGCAAGGTGCTGCCGATAGGCGGACTTAAAGAGAAATCGTTGGCGGCATTCCGCAGCGGCGTGACAACTATTGTCATTCCCGAAGAAAACAGAAAAGACATAGACGATTTGCCTGCGGAAGTAAAAGACAATATGAAGATTGTCTGTGCAAGCAATATAGACGAAGTGTTGGAAGTCGCACTTGTTTAAAGAAAACGGGTAAACGTAAGATGAATATAAAAAATGCTCGCTTTGTGACAAGTATAGCGCAGGCGGAAAAATACAGAGAAATAAGTTCGACGGAGCAAATGAAAGAAATCTGCGTCGTCGGACGCTCGAACGTCGGGAAGTCCTCTTTTATAAATATGCTTGCCAGAAACGGTAAGTTGGCAAAGACATCCGCAACTCCGGGAAGAACAAGACTGATTAACTTATTTTCTTTTAACGACGGGGAATTTACCCTTGTCGATTTGCCCGGATATGGGTATGCCGCGGCATCCAAATCGGAGAAAAGCAAGTGGGGCGGACTCATAGAAGGGTATTTGCAAAGCACGAAAAGTTTGTATAGAGCTTTGGCGCTTGTGGACTGTCGTCACGAACCGTCTGTGCTCGACAGACAAATGATTGAATATTTCTACTACTATAATATACCTTTTTCCGTTATCGCAACCAAAGCCGACAAGCTGTCGAGAAATCAACTGTCGGCGGCGATTCAGAGAATAGCCACTTGTTTCGGTATGGGAAAAGACAACATTATAGCTGTTTCCGCCGTATCGGGAAAAGGCAGAGACGAGGTCTTGGAGCTTATAGATAATATATTGAAAATCGAAAAGACAAACGGCGAAGAAGAATAAGTATGGTACAAATCGCAGACCTTTCGGCATATACTGTTAAAAAGATGTGTCGGGAGGTTTTTTTATGGCTAATTTTAAGGCTGTCGGGCGCATATCGGGCAATGCGCTTAACGGGCTTTGCGACAGAATGTGTATCAGCGTGGAGTGCGTAATAGACGGCTGTCAAAGCCGCAGACTGTCGCAGACGGCGACTGTAGAGTTGACGGATATAACAACGGGCGCCGAACCGCCGTTTACTTTTGTACGGGCGGAAGATGACGGCGGCTCAAGCTTTCAGGTGCAAAGCAGCTGTGTAAACGGAAATAATTGCCGCAATGTTACGGGCACGCTAAATGTTCCGATAACGGTTGTTTTCACCGACGCGCGCGGGGTTTGCTGTCAGGGGCGCGGCAATATTATACTTACGAGACAGCTTGCGCTTAAAGTGCCGTCCAATCCCGGCGCACCGTATGCGTTTATCGGAGACGGAGCCGTCATTTGCTTTAACGGTACTTTTCTGTCCGACAGTGTCGTCTCTCTGACCTACTGCATAGTGGAAACATATAAAACCGTTATCAATGCGGATATTCTTGTTCCTACATACGGTTTTGCGGTATATCCCGAGTGCCGTGATTGCAGCGGTTGCGACGCTCTTATGAATTCGCCTTTATTTGACGAAAACGAAACGTAAATCGTTTGCAAAAAATTCTTAAATTTGATATAATCGGCTTATGAGAGTTTTTGCCATAAGCGATTTTCATCTTTCCATAAACAATCCCAAGCCTATGAATATTTTCGGTGCAAGTTGGGACAATTATCTCGATACCATTTCCGAAGACTGGTCGAAAAAAGTGTCCGATGAAGACGTAGTTTTGATTGCCGGAGATATAAGCTGGGCAATGTATTTGGAAAACGCCGTTCCCGATTTGGAGTATTTGTCCGCATTTAAAGGCAATAAAATCATACTTCGCGGCAACCACGATTATTGGTGGAAATCGATTTCATCGGTACGCGCCGTTTTGCCGAAAGGGATGTATGCGCTTCAAAACGACAGCCTGAAAATCGGCGATATAATATTCTGCGGAAGCCGCGGTTGGACAACGCCCGACGGAAAAACGCAGACAGATGCCGATAAAAAGATATACGACAGGGAAGTTATACGAATGGAATTATCCCTTACGGACGCCGTCAAAAGGCGTAAAAACGGTGAAAAGCTTGTCGTTATGACGCACTATCCGCCGTTTAACGGCAGGTTCGAATCTTCGCCGTTCACAGAACTTTTTAAAAAGTACGGAGTAACCGCCGTTGTTTACGGACATCTTCACAACGGAAACAGCAGAACGGAGAAATTATTGAAAAAAGACGATATAGATTATTATCTTACATCCTGCGATATGGTGGGAAATAAACTTGTGGAAATCGAATTGCCGTGATAGAATGCCGCCTTAAATGGCGGTGTTTTTCATTCTTATATACGAATTTTAACATTGAATCTATATAATGACGGGCATTTAAACATTAAAGTGGCTTGCTTTGAATGTTAAATGCCCGTTTTTTGTTATCTGTGGTTAAAAATACATAAAAAAATACATCAAATGTTCATTTAGTGGGCAAAAATGGTTGATTTTGGTCGGATTGTGTGATATAATGTTCGTATAAAGCAAAAGGAGGTTCCTATCAAGTGATATTCGTCGGCAATTATCATCATCAACTTGACGAGAAGGGAAGATTTCGTATTCCCATCAAGTTTAAAAAGGATTTTGCGGATGATTCTCCTTTGATTACGAGAGGAACCAACCTTTGCCTTTGTATGTATCCTCACGAAGTGGCGGAAAAATTGTTTTTCAAAAAATACGAGGACAAGGACTTCGACAACGAAGAGGACAACCACGATGTGAGAAGAACTACTTTTTGTGCGCAGTGGGCGGATAAAGACGGTCAGGGCAGAATAAGTCTGTCTCCGGATTTAATGGAGTTCGCGGAGCTTAACAAAAACATAGTTTCGGTAGGTATGTATAACCGCGTAGAGATTTGGAGTGAAGAAAACTGGCAGGCATATCTGAAAGGCGAAATTGTGTGGGACGAGAAAGACAAAAAGTATGTTCGTAAAAGCCAATCCGCAGAAGACAACGCCGCGGAGCCGCAGGAGTAACGTCGATGTGCGAGCAGTATCATATATCCGTTATGCCGAATGAATGTATCGAGACGCTGAACGTAAAAAGCGGAGGACTGTATTTCGATGCTACTTTGGGCGGAGGCGGACACAGTGAACTGATTTTGCGCAAGGGCGGCAATATAATAGCGGTTGACAGAGACCTCGAAGCCATCGATTACGTCACGCGCAAGTTTGCAGGCATACCGGAATTCGAAGGCAGGTACAGAATTGTTCACGACAATTTCAAAAACGTCAAACAGGTTTTGAAAGAATGCGGAGAGGACAAGCTGGACGGGGCGATAGCCGACTTGGGAATTTCGTCGAAACAGGTTGACGACGCGAAGCGCGGGTTTTCATACAGCAAAGACGGCGAACTCGATATGAGAATGGACCGCGAGCAAGAGTTATCCGCACTTAATGTGGTTAACGAATATTCCGAAGAACAGTTGTCGAGAATTCTCTTTACATACGGAGAAGAAAAGTTCGCGAGAAAGATAGCCGCCGCTATTGTTCGGCAGCGTAAAGCTTCGCCGATAGAAACCACAGGCAGACTGTCGGAACTGATACAAAGGAGCGTGCCGTTCAGAAAAAGCGGTCATCCCGCAAAAAAAACTTTTCAGGCATTGCGGATAGAAGTCAATAACGAATTGTCGGGCTTGGGCGAGGCACTCTGCGATATGGTGGATTTGCTAAAACAGAAAGCAAGACTGTGCGTATTGACGTTCCATTCACTAGAAGACAGGATTGTAAAACAAACGTTCGCTTCGCTCGCGACGGGCTGTATATGCGATAAATCGCTGCCGGTATGCGTTTGCGGACACAAAGCGACGGTAAGGCAAATAGGTAAGGCGTTAAAGCCGACCCAAAGAGAAACGGATATGAACTCACGCAGTAAAAGCGCAACGTTCAGAGCCGTGGAAAAGCTGTAATAAGTAATAAAGGCAAAGAGAGGAACATACAATGTTAAAGACGAGAAGACAGATAATAACGGAACAGGACAGGTTCGGCGGATATTCGTCGCGTCAGCCTGTGCGTGAACAACCTTCGAGAAACCGTTATGAAATTCTTGACGAGAACGAGTTTATTCGCGACGAGAAACCGTATTACGGCGAAACTTCGCGTTATGACGCGCGTGCCGAGTCCAATGTTTCGGTGCAGGAAAAAGAGTCTTCTCTGTATTCTTCGAGAGGCGATTACGAGTACGAAACTGCCGAATATGTAGAGCAGCCTGTTCATACGCGCGTTCCGAGAAGAAGAAAGCGCGAGATAGAAAGCGTTATGCCGTCGATAAGGACGCGTGCGGCGCGTGACGCGTCGGCAAACGCGCAGGTAGAAGAAAGCGGAAAAACCAAACCTGCGACTTCGGTAAAGACAAAAGCCGTACTTGCGGTATATGCTGCCGTGGTCGTCGTCCTTGCCGCAATAGTCATAGCGACCGGCATTGCGATAAGCGGTGCGTCTGCGTCCGTTGCGGCACTCGAATCCGAGCTTCAAATGAAAAACGAAATCGTATTGCAGAAAAACGCCGAACTTGCGGCACTCGAAGACGATACCACTCTGGCAGGTCTTGCAACCGAATTGGGAATGAATAAGCCTGCAAGCAAGACGGAAATCGAGTTGTTGCCTATGAACGAGGCGGTGAGTTACGAAGCGGTAACCAATTGGTTTGATAAATTATGCGATTGGTTGAGTAATCTCATCGGAGGCTGAATATTTTGAAAAAACCGAACAGTCTTTTATTGACACGAAAGAGGTTATTGGCAGTTATTATTGCAATAACCTTTTTATTTTGCGCTCTTGCGGGCAGACTGTTTTTTTTGCAGATTATCAAAGGCGATTTTTTGCGCGGAAAAGCGGCGGAACAATGGTACAGAGATTTGCCGTTGACCGCCCCTCGCGGAAACATAGTCGATTGCAACGGCGAAGTGCTTGCAGACAACCGCAATGTCTATACCGTTTATGTCCGTCCGCGGGCGGTGAAAGACTTCGCCGCAGTGAGCCGTGCTCTTTCAGACGCCTTTAATCTCGATTATGACAAGCTTTATAAAAAGCTTTCCGAAACCTTTGTCAGCGAAATCACGGTTATGCGCAAAGTGGACGAGAGCGTTGCCGAAAAGCTTCGTGAGCAGGCTTTGGACGGCATTTATTTCACTGTGGACAGTACGCGCAATTATCCCGGTAAAAACCGATTGGAGCAGGTGCTCGGTTTCACAAATATAGACAATGTAGGACAGAACGGAATAGAGGGATACTACGACAAATATCTTACGGGAGTTAACGGAATTGCTCTTACGGAAACCGATATGCAGGGAATACAACTGCCGAGCGGCGTAACGAAATATATTCCGGCGGTTCCCGGTTGCAATATAACGCTGACGGTAGACTCCAATATTCAGGCGTTTGCCGAAAGCGCGGTGGACGGAGCAAAAACGGAGTGGAACAGCAAAAGCGCAAGTATGATTGTTATGGACGTCAATACGGGCGGTATTCTTGCTATGGCAAGCACGCCTTCGTATGACAATAACGACCCTCCGCGCGACGATATAGACCTTTTAAACGCATTATCCAAAAATAAAATGATTGTAGACGTATACGAACCGGGGTCTACGTTTAAAATCTTTACTACGGCAATAGCTTTGGAAAACGGCGCCGCCCGCGAATCGGACCGCTTTTACTGTCCCGGATACAGAATGGTGGACGGACAGCGCATTAAGTGCTGGCGAAGCATCGGGCACGGCTCGCAGGAGCTTACGGAAGGTGTGAAAAATAGTTGCAACTGCGTCTTTATGGACCTTGCGCAAAGATTGGGTACGAAAAAACTTTACGACGGATTACATTCTTTCGGTTTCGGTTCCAAAACCAATATCGACTTTTACGGCGAAAGCCGCGGAATACTTATGAACGAGCAGAGCGTTAAAAACGTCGATTTGGCGCGTATCGGTTTCGGGCAGGCGGTGGCTGTGACTCCTTTGCAATTGATTACGGGCGTATGCGCGGCGGTCAACGGCGGTACTTTATACGAGCCTTACTTCGTCTCGAGCGTGGACAGCTTCGACGGGATAAACGTATTTACGCGCAGTCCTAAAAAAGTACGCAGCGTAATAAGCGAGAGTACGAGCGAGCTTCTGCGCGGTATGCTGGAAAAAGTAGTGTCGGAAGGGGGAGGAAAGAAGGCAGGCGTTGCGGGCTTTACGGTGGGCGGCAAAACGGGCACGGCGCAGAAATATGAAAACGGACATATAGCGCAGGGTAAATATATTTCTTCGTTTGTGGGCTTTGCGCCGGCTGACAATCCGCAGTATGCGGTTTTGATGATTGTAGACGAGCCGAGCAGTTATGCCTATTACGGCAGTATAGTGGCTGCTCCGTATGCGGGAAAAGTATTTGAAAATATTTTCGCATATAAGGGTATGACTCCGAAACCCACGGAAGATGTAAAAACGGTTATAATGCCTGAATTGATGCAGATGAGCTTGACGGAAGCCTTGAGAAAACTCAAAGAACTCGGCTTGCAATGCGAGATAGCGGGCAATACCGATAAAATAATTGGCGTATTGCCTATGCCGGGAACACAGATACCCGAAGGCGATGTCGTGCTGATACGCACGGAAGAAATAGAGATTTAAATGTCGTATTTTGCTTTTGTATTGCAAAGACATCAACAAAGGTTTATCATTACTGTCGAGGTGTTACAATGAGACTTAAGGCATTGGATTTGGAAGCATTAAACGAATTCGAAGACTGTGAAATTTCGGATATAGCTTTTCGGATTGAGGATGTAAAAAAAGACTCTTTATTTTTTTGCTTGCAGGGAACCAACTTCGACGGACACGATTTTGCCGACGAGGCATTTAAACGCGGAGCGGCTGCCTGCGTTTGCGAAAAGACCGTCGGCGTCGGAAGCAGACAGGTTTTGGTGAAAAACAGCAGACGGCAGCTTGCTTTAAGCTGTTCGGCATTTTATTCTCATCCGTGCCGCAAGTTGAAACTTATAGCGGTTACGGGGACAAACGGCAAAACAACTACGACGTATATTATAAAGAGTATTCTGGAAAGCGCAGGCTATAAAGTCGGTCTTATAGGCACAAACTGTGTTATGATTGCAGACGAGAAACAGGCCGCCAAACTTACGACGCCCGACCCGACAGATTTACACAGAATATTTGCGGATATGGTTGAAAGAAATGTGGAATACGTTGTTATGGAAGCCTCCGCCCATTCGTTATGGTTTAACAAGCTGGACGGAATAGTATTTAAAGCGGCGGCATTTACCAATCTTTCGCAGGACCATCTCGATTTTTTCCGCACTATGGAAAAGTACGGAAATGCCAAAAAGCGTCTTTTCGCGCCGAGTATGTCGGAGAAAAGTATTATAAACGTCGACGACGAATTCGGAAGACGTCTGGCTTTGGAATGTGAAAACAGTCTCATTACTTACGGCTGTGCCAATCCGTCCGACGTTTTTGCTATCGATTTGACGATGAGCGCAGGCGGTTTGGAGTATTATCTCAACTCCTTCGACGATGTTGCGGGAGTGAAGTTCAATTTGCCGGGACGCTTCAATATGTATAATACGCTGTGTGCGGCGGCTGTAGCGGCGGCATTGGATATACCTATCAAGAGCGTCGTAAAGGGTATCCGAAAAGTGACTAAAATAGACGGACGTTTCAACGTTATCGGAACGTCGAAAGGCAATGTCATAATAGATTTTGCACATACTCCCGACGGCTTGAAAAATATTTTGAGCTCGATAAGAGAGTTTTCTTCGGGGCGTATCATAACGGTATTCGGCTGCGGCGGCGACAGAGATTCGTCTAAACGCTCCGTTATGGGCTCTGTAGTGAGCTCTTTATCCGACCTTTGCGTGGTAACCAGCGACAATCCGCGAAGCGAGAATCCCGACAGGATAATCGATGAAATCATAAAGGGTATTGCAGGGAAAAACTATATCCGCGTTACGGACCGAAAGGAAGCTATAAAGCGAGCTTTGCAGGAATCGAAAGCAGGCGATATCGTTTTGATAGCAGGCAAGGGAGCGGAAAGGTATCAGGAGATAGACGGAGTGAAATACGAGTATAACGACGAGAGTTATGTAATGCGGCTTTTGGAGGAGGACAACCTTTGATTAGAATACTCTTGGCGGTAGTTGTTTCGTTTGCGATTGCCGTTATTATAATGCCGTTGGTTATAAAACTCACGAAAAAGCTTAAACTGCGTCAAACCATACTCGGCTATGTGGACAACCATATTTCCAAAAACGGAACGCCGACTATGGGCGGCATAGGCTTTTTGATTGCATTGACCGTTACATCGCTGGCGCTCGGAGTAAAGGATAATTCGCTTATGCTGATAACTCTCGCCGTCACGGTCGGTTATGGGGTTATCGGCTTTCTCGATGATTTTATGAAAGTCTTTTTTAAGCGGAATATGGGTTTGTCTGCTTGGCAGAAATTGGTTTTTCAGCTGCTTATGGCAATTGTGGTTTCGCTGTTTGCATATTACAATATTCACGTCGGAGACGGCGTTTATATTCCGTTTACGTTTACGGAAATGCATTTCGGTATTTTTGCCGTTCCGTTTTATATTTTGATATTTCTTGCCTTTACTAACTCGGTGAATCTGACCGACGGATTGGACGGTTTGGCGGCGAAGGTATCGACGGTGTATGCGCTGTTTTTTGCCGTGCTGATAGCTATTACACTTTATATTTCGGGTGCGGACGTTCTTCAAAATAACGAGTATACAAATTTGCTGATATATTGCGGCGCTTTTGTGGGAGCGTTGATAGGCTTTCTGTGCTATAACGGATATCCCGCAAAAGTTTTTATGGGAGACACGGGTGCGCTTGCGCTCGGCGGCGGATTGGCGTCTTTGGCAATTGTCACGAAGATGGAACTTACCGCACCCATACTCGGAATAATATATGTCATAACCAGTCTTTCGGTAATATTGCAGGTCGTATACTTCAAACTGTCGCACGGAAAACGTATATTCCTTATGGCGCCGTTGCACCACCACTTTGAAAGGAAAGGTATTCACGAAAACCGCATATCGATGGCTTACAGTGCGGTCACGTTTATAGCGGGTACAATCATTTGCATTATACTGCTGTTTGTCAATAATCCGTAAGACGTCAACTGTTCTTAAATGAAACGCGCTTGCATATTTTAAGATATACAAGCGTGTTTTCATTTCGGAGAGTTGTTATGGATTTCCAGTCTAAAAGAATACTTATAGTCGGAGAGGGCGTGAGCGGTATGAGCGCGCTCTATACTTTGCAGAAGCAGGGCGCAAACTGTATCATATATGACGGCAGACAGACTTTTCCGGAAGATATAGATTATGACTGTATTGTGGTAAGTCCGGGGATTCCGTCGGATAATCCCGTATTTCGATTTGCCGAAAAAAACAACGTAAAACTTATAGGCGAGTTGGAACTCGGCTGGATTTTAAACAGAGATAAACCGATTGTTGCGATTACGGGAACAAACGGAAAAACAACGGTTACCCGGCTTATAGGCAATATACTGTCTAAAACGTGCAGGACGGCGGTGTGCGGAAATATAGGTATACCTTTTTCGTCCAGAGCCGCGGCAGGAGATTATGACGTTGCGGTGGTGGAAACTTCCAGTTTTCAGTTGGAAACTATGGACACGTTTTGTCCGCATATAGCTTGTATAACGAACATAGATTGCGACCATTTGGACAGGCACAAAACGGTGGAAAACTATGCGCGACTCAAATTGCGCATAGCCGAGAACCAAACGGAAAACGACTTTCTCGTGCTTTCGCAGGATAGTATCGACGCAAAATATCTCGAGGGTTTTTATCCAAAATCAAAGGTGTATTATACCGCTCTCGACAGAAAAGTGGACGGAGCATATCGCATCGGCAATAAACTTATGTTTATGAACGAATTTGTTTGCGAGCGGTCGGATTTGTCTCTTGCAGGCGATTTTAACGTTTGCAATGCTTTAAGCGCAATATGTGTTTGCAGGCTTTACGGCGTAAGCAGCGGCGTTATACGAGATGCGATTCGTGAATTTGACACGGAAGCGCATAGATTGAAGCGTGTGGCAAGCGTGGACGGACGGGAATATTGGGATGATTCCAAGGGAACAAATATCGCGGCGTCCATACAGGCTTGCAAAGCGATGAAGGGCGATACTCTCGTAATTATGGGCGGCAGCGATAAAGGGTATGATTACGACACTTTTTTCGACAACGTCCCCGAAACGGTTAAGGAAATCGCGCTGATAGGAGAGACTGCGGAAAAAATCGAAAGGGCGGCTTTTTCGTCGGGATTTAAGAAAGTGAAAATGTTTGACAGCTTGGAAGCGGCCGTTCGCTATGCAAGCGGAAGAAACGTCGAAAATGTTTTGCTTTCGCCCGCATCGGCAAGTTTCGATATGTTTAAAAACTATGCCGACAGGGGCGACGCGTTTATAGAAGCAGTCGGGAGGCTGGGAAAGTGAAAAGAAAAAAAATCCCCCGTACGATTGACGTGATGACGGATAGGGCCTGCTTAAAACCCGATTACATATTATTTGCCGTAACGATGATTTTGGTAGTTTTCGGAATAATTATGGTTTATTCAGCAAGTATGTATTCCGCTCAAAAAAACTACGGCAGCGAATATTACTTTATGTTTAAGCAGATTGTAGGCGCCGTTTTGGGAGTTATCGCAATGACGGCGTTGACTTTTATGGATTATCACATTTTGGGGAAGCTGCGCTATTTTATACTCGGCGGCTCGATAGTTTTATTGGTATTGGTTTTTATCCCCGGCATAGGCGTGGAGAATTACGGCGCCAGACGGTGGATAAATCTTCCGTTTTTCACATTGCAGGCGTCGGAATTTGCTAAGTTCGGATTTATAATTTTCACTGCCTTTTATATGGCAAAGCACCATAAAAAAATGACGACCTTCAAGGGCGTACTGCCCGTGTTGGCCGTCGGTGTTTTGATTTGCATTTTGATTATTCTCGAACCGAATATGTCGATTACGATATGTATGGCGCTTTTGATGTTCGTTATGCTGTTCGTGGGCGGAATGAGAATAAAGCACTTTTTGTTTGTGGGTATTCCTGCCGTGCTTGCCGTCGTCGTGTTGATATTTGCCGAGCCGTACAGATTGAACAGGCTTATGGCATTTTTAAATCCTTGGGCGTCTCCGCTGGAAGAAGGATTTCAGTTGATTCAATCTTTTTATTCTCTCGGAAGCGGCGGTTTTTTCGGAGTCGGATTATTTAACTCGCGGCAGAAATATCTGTTCTTGCCGTTTTCGGAAAGCGACTTTATTTTGAGCATAATAGGCGAAGAACTCGGTTTTTTCGGCTGTGTCGTTTTAATGGCAGTTTATGTCGTATTTATCGTTCGCGCAATAAGGATAGCTCAAAACGCTTGTGACCGTTTCGGTTGTTATCTTGCGTCCGGTATTGCCGCCATAATCGCCATTCAAGTGCTTGTCAATATTGCGGTCGTTACGGGCTCCATACCGCCCACGGGATTGCCGTTGCCGTTTATAAGCTCCGGTTCAAGCTCCCTGATTGTTTTTATGGGCGGCGTCGGAATTCTTCAAAGCGTGGCTCGAAGAAGCCATAAAAGTATTAAATGTCTTGCTTGACAAAATTGCCGTGCCTGCCGCAAGAGCTATCAGTGTGTCGGGCAGTAAGAATATTATATTATACGTTGCGCTGTAACCCCAAGCCGCCGCGCCGACAAGGTCTCCCGACCAAATAAGGAAATCGATATCTTGCGCCCAAAACAATACTCCTGCAAGCGTGTGTGAGAAGTATCTGACAATAAAGTAAATAGCCGTTCCTATGAAAAAGCCTATATGACAGGAAAGAGGATGCTTTCCGCTTGAAATTCTCTCATCGTATTTTTTATGATTAAAGCCGAACAGTCCGGCAAAGGACAGCGAGAGATAGGGGACAAAATAGTCCAAAAGCGCACTCCACGGGGAAACTATGTAAGGCTCCTGTATCAGCTGCAAAAACATATATACCGTGGACACTATCAGACTTTTTCTGAAGCCGAAGTAGTAACAGTAAATCAGCATAGGAAGAACGGAAGCAAGCGTAATGGAGCCGCCGTAGGGGAGTTTGAATATTTTGATATATGACAGCGCAAACGAAGCGGCTATACATATTGCTCCGTATGTTATGTCTTTGGTGCTTATTTCCCGTTGAATTCCGCGTTTTTTCTGCACGACGGAAACTATTATTACTACTGCCGCGATAACTGCGATAATCGCGGCTATAAGCAGTAATATCTGCCACCAGGGAATAAGTATGCCTTCCCAATACTCTTTATTAAACATAAAACCTCCTCAATTACCAAAAGCCGCAACGAAAAAGACTTGTCCGCTTTTTAAAGCAGGGCAAGTCTCGTTATTTATTGCATTAAGAAGATTTACAATAATAACAGCTTTTCCCTACGCAGGTACTAACCTAACAGGTTCAAAAGGACCGTCTCCTTGCGGAGAGCATCTCAGCACGAGCCTTATCGTGCGCCCTCAAGCGGTAATTGATTTAATATTAAGCAATATCGTTTTAAATGTCAAGTGTTTTTCTTGCAATTTCGGTTAAAATAATTTATAATATTGTAAAGGAAATTTTATGACTTACGTTTCAAAAACATTTTCATACATCGTCAAGTCGCTTCGTCTCCTTTTGCCGATAGCATTGCTGCCGGCTGTCCTTTTGGGTGTGTTTTCCAAACCTATGAGCTTTATAACTTTCATTCCGTCGTACGGAGCAACGGAAGTGAAGTCGTTCGGCGATATTGCCTGGTTGATATTCGACAGACATTCGTTTACGTTTATATATCCGATAATTATAATATTTGTGGCGTTGACGCTTTCTTGCGCGCTGTCTCTGTCCGTTATCGAAAAACATTTTCGCATAGGAAAGCTTATGCTTAAAGCGCCTGTTCAAGACGTGAACAGCAGTTTGTTTCCCACACTCAAAACGCTGGCTGTTATGGCGGGAATATATCTTGTCTGGAAATTCATTCTGACGGGAATAGTAACGCTGCTGCATTTTATTATAAGCGGGCAGGGCGTGCCTTCCGCGGTCAATATTGCAGTGGTTGCAACCATAATTGCGGCTATATTCCTTTTCAGTTTATACTTGTGTTTGCCGTCTGTTTTGTGGGCTCCGCTTATGCTCACGTTCGGGTATTCTTTTGTAGACGCATTTATCGAGGCGCCCAAACTGACGGGTAAAGCCGTATTCAAGCTGTTTATAGCGTTGGTTTTTCCGTTTGCGGTCGTAATACTGTTTCAGTATGTAATAGAATTTTTACCGTTACACATAATTGCGGTAAAGGCGTTGGCAGTGGCGGAATATATGTTTTTGATTGTATACATTGTTTCGTTTATGATGATTGCGACGTTTGACCTTACGGGGTTGGAAAGGCGCGATATAAAAAAAAGATATGTTTAAAGGCGGTATTTTGTGGCATTTAAAAACGCATTTAAAATATTGATAGAAAAGTTCGGACTTGTGTGGATGTTGCTTTTATACATCTTTGCGCTTGCCGTTATTCTCGTCAGCGTAAGTATGGCGTTTATGATACCGATTTACAGAGCATTTTTAAATGCCGGTATCATAGAGCAGTGCACCGTGCTTTTTTCGAGCATAACGGGCGGTGAGAGCATAAACAGGTGGTTTGAAATCATAAGGGAAATAGGCGGTTCGGTATCGCAGTTGTTGAAGGAAAACTTTTCTTTGCGCTTAAATTCCACGCTTTGGCTCACATTGGTTGTTGTGTTTGCTTACCGCTTTTTATTGGGATTGTATGAGCTGCCGCTTATTTCGGTTTTGGAAGGGGCAATGTCGTCCAATGCGCGTATAGGTTTCGGCGGTCAGCTTATCGCAAAGCTCGGCAAGTCGTCGCGCTTCACGCTCGTGAAAATGCTGTATACCATTTTATTCGACGCAACTACCGCAGGTATTGTGTACGGACTGTTTAAACTTTTGGATATTGCCGAAATATCGGTTTTCGCTCCGTTTATTATAATGTTTGTGTTTATTTTGATGACGGCTTTGAGATATACTTTAATCGCAATGTGGTCTCCGAAAATTATCGTCGACGACGGTAAAATATTTGCGTCGTTCGGCTTTTCGGTAAGGCAGGCGGGGAAGAACTTCGGCTCGATATTCGCATATTTTTTGGTGGCTTGGGTGCTGATAATAGCATTTAATATTTTTGTCGGTTTGTTTACGCTCGGGGTCGGATTGCTTATTTCCATACCGACGTCTATGCTTTTGATTAGCATACTGAATATGACGCTGTATTACGGAAAAAACGGAAAACGATATTATGTCGACGGCGCAATTGTCACGCCGCCGGCTACAAAGAATGCAGAACCGGAAGAAGTCAAATAAAAAAAAGCCTCTTTTTCAGAGGCTTTTTTAAGTTTTAAATCAAGCGGACTTTTACGATATTCTCCAAACCTTTAAGTTTTTCGAGAACGTTGTCTTTAAGTTTTTCGTCCAGGTCCAATATGCAGTATGCGTAATCGCCTTTCGATTGACTGACGAAGTTGCTTATGTTTATTCCTTCACCGCTTATTAAATCGGTCATAGAGCGCAGCACGTTTTTAACGTTTTTGTGTATAACCGTTATGCGCTGACAGCCGCTTCTTTTAAGATTGCAGGGCGGAAAGTTGACGGAATTGGTTATGTTTCCGTTTTCTATAAAATCGGTCATTTGGCGCGCAACCATACGGGCGCAGTTGTCTTCCGCCTCCGGCGTGCTTGCGCCGAGATGGGGAATGGCTATGATATTTTCCACACCCAATACTTCTTCGCAAGGGAAGTCCGTGGCATACTTGGAAATCTTGCCGCTTTTTAAAGCCGCTTTAATGTCGACATTGTTCACAAGCTCTCCGCGGGAGCAGTTTACAATTGCCGCACCGTCTTTCATAGACGCGATTGTTTTGCTGTTTATCATAGAGCGGGTGCTGTCGGTGAGCGGTACGTGTAAAGTTATGAAGTCGCTTTCCGCAAACAGTCTTTCGAGGTCGGTTTCTTTGACGACGTGATGATTCAAATTCCAGGCGCCGTCTATGGAGATATAGGGGTCGTATCCTATGACGTTCATACCGAGTTCTATGCAGGCGTTTGCCACAAGAACTCCGATTGCTCCGAGTCCGATAACGCCCAACGTCTTTCCGTGAAGCTCTTTTCCGATAAATGCTTTCTTGCCGCTTTCCACTTGCTTGGGGACGTCTACGCCTTTAAGCGAAGATGCCCAATCGATGCCCTCGGAAATTTTTCTTCCGCAGAGAAGAAGCGCGCATAATGCAAGCTCTTTGACCGCATTGGCATTTGCTCCGGGGGTGTTGAATACGACAACGCCATTTTCCGAGCACTTGTCAATCGGGATATTGTTGACGCCTGCTCCGGCTCTGCCGACACAGCAAACCGATTTAGGCAGAGCATAGTCGTGCATATTGAAAGAACGAAGAATTATGCCGACGGGGTCTTTTGCGGTTTTGGTAAGCTTGTATTTGCCTTTAAAAGCTTCGTTTGCCGCTTCGCTTATTTCGTTTAATTTCAAGATTTCCATTTTTCGTTCTCCTTATTTATGATTCTTTTCAAACTTTTTCATAAAGGCTATCAGCTTTTCTATACCTTCAATCGGCATTGCGTTGTATATGCTTGCGCGCATACCGCCTACGAGTCTGTGACCTTTTAACGTCGCCAAACCTTCTTTCGCCGCGTCTGCAACGAATTCGGCGTCGGTCTCGGGCGACGGCGTTACGAAAGGTACGTTCATTAAAGAACGATATTCGGGTTCTACCGCATTGTTGTAGAAAGCGGAAGAATCGATAAAATCGTAAAGCAGCTTTGCCTTTGCTTCGTTTATTTTCTGTATGGCTTTGACGCCGCCGAGATTTTTCAACCAGCGGAACACGAGCATAGCGACGTATGTCGAGAATGCGGGAGGCGTGTTATACAGGCTGTGTTCTTTTATCTGTGTCGACCACTTCAACATAGTGGGGCAGAGCGGATTTGCTTTGTCTTGCAAATCTTTTCTGACTATGACAATCGTTACGCCTGCGGGACCGACGTTTTTCTGTGCGCCGGCATATATTACGCCGAATTTTTTCACATCGATTTCCTGACTTAAAATACAGGAAGACAGGTCGGCTACAAGGGGGATACTTCCCGTGTCGGGAACAGACGAATAGCGTGTTCCGAAAATCGTATTATTATAACATATGTGAACATAGTCGGCATCGGGGCGGAATGTGGTTTTGTCGAGCTTTGGAATGTATGTGAAGTTTTTGTCTTCGCTTGACGCGGCTTTTACCATATCGCCGTATTTTTTTGCTTCGGAAAAAGCTTTCTTCGAAAAGTTGCCCGTAACGACATAATCTGCCTTTTTATTCACCGATATGTTGAGCGGTATGGCTTCGAACTGCGTGGACGCGCCGCCCTGAACGAATATTACGTCATAATCGTCGGGTATGGACATCAGCTCGCGCAGGAGACTTTCCGCTTCTGCGTTTATTGCCTCGTACGGCTTGGAGCGGTGGCTCATTTCCATAACGGACATACCCGTTCCCGAATAATCGAGCAGTTCGTTTTGTACTTGTTTCAGTACGGATTCGGGAAGCATTGACGGACCTGCGGAAAAATTATAAATTCTCATTTACGGCTCTCCTTTATATAAAGCATTTTGTATTATTCTATATTATATACGATATCGGAAATAATGGCAAGTGATAAAGCGTTAAAGTTTGATGTAATAGAATATTTATAAAAATAAATGTATGACTTACCGAATAAGCTATTAAATGAAAACAATAGTTTTTTTGCCAAATTGCGTTTTAAAGTCATATTTTTTTGCAAAAATGCGAAAAAAGCCATATTTGTGACGGTAAAAATGTGAAAAAAATATGAACATTATATTGACACTTTCGTAGATTTGTTTTATAATATATATAACTACAATATTATCGGGTATAATATTGTTTAGAGACACGTTTTATGTTTTATACTATCGTGTTTATTACAATCGTGCCGAAATCAGGCGAATGAGGAATATATGGAAAAAAGCCTTAAATCAAAAATAGTCTCAATTGCGCTTATTGCTATGCTGTGTATTAGCGCATTGCTGTCAATATTTTTCGCGCCTTTTACTGTGCAAATCGCACGCGGTGAGGACGGGGCAAACGGATTGCGTTTTATGCAGGTTTCTTTGGGCGAAGATTTTGCCATAGGACTTACTTATGACGGCGATATTTACGGATGGAACTTTGCGCCCGGGACCAATGCTCTCGGTGTGGAGTATTCGGTTAATCCTCAGAAAATTCCCGTGACCTTTGTTCGCGGTCCCAAGTCTTCCAATAATAAAGACGTGACTATGGATTATACTCCGCTTAGTCCCAATGAAGAACAGGATAGAATTTTAAAAGTTGCGACAACGCGTTCCAGTGCCGCTTTCATTACGGAAAAGGGACATATATATACTTGGGGTCACAACTATATAAATATGAACGATGACACTTCGAATAGTGCATACGGCATTTTGCTGCAGAAAGATGCTATAAATTCGTCGTATGTATCCAGAGTGCCTACAATGATAGATTATGCTACAGCCGAGACGAATTTAGCGCAATTGAAAGCACTGGTGCCGTTGGTCGCGGTCGATAACGTAGAAGGGGAAATGACCAATGAAAACGGTAACCTTCTTGATATAGTAGGCGGAGACGATAACTACGTCGTAAAGCATTACCGTCAAATCGGCGGAACAAAAAAAATATTCTATTTCGGTTGGGGTTCTAACAAATATTTAACCACCAATTCGCCCACGTCCGTAAGCAGTTTGCGTGCGCAAATGTATGATTTTACCACGCCGTCGACTAATTCTTCGGATGTCTCTTTGGATACGAATGCGTTAATGCAGAATGTCAGCGTCGGCGGCGGTACGGTTTTGATTGCGGACGATAATGATATATATGTTCGCGGCAAAAACTTCTATATCCCGACCGACGGAAATTACGTATACAATGCAGGCGAAACAAAGTACACTACTTCTGTTGGCGTCGGTGAAGATAATGACCCTATTAAAGTACTTTATCCCGAAAAACTTCTTGATTTGGTTCCGACCAAACAGAATGCTTCGAGTGCAGACAGAGATGAAGTTGACGAGCAGAAAAACGGTGCTTGGATAGATGCATCGAAAAGCGGTAGATACTCACCGTATACCTGGACGAGTACATCGCTTTATATTAAGTCAACATTGGATAGCAATGAAACCGTCTATGCTTTTGACGAGGCTTTTGCCGCAAACAATTCTCTCGGTAATTATCCTTATGAGTTTTATGCGGCGGATAAGAACGGCATAACGTCGATTGCTCCCGCGCAGAATAACGTTAAATTCAGAAATTCCACATCGGAAATCGGTAAAAACGTTTATGTAGATACAATGAGCGTAGGCAACGGTTACGGATATGTCATTCACGGAAATTACTTATATTTCTTCGGTAACGGCTATAACGGTCAGAGCGGTCAAGCAGACGCTTCCACGAAAAAGGCTTATTCTGCGATAACTCAAATTCCTGCAGGTGCCTTTGACGGAGTTCCTGTTTCCGTCGTCGCGGGTAAAACAAAAATGGGCAGACCGTTGTTTACGGAAACGGAAAACGGAACAGAGGGTTCATTTAACGCTACCGGAAGATTGGAATTGACGACAAGCGGAAGTGATGTGCAAGCAAATTTTGCAGAAGGCTTTAGGGACGGAACGGAGTTTTTGAGTGGTATGACCACCACAAAAGATAACGTCGGCGACGTCTATGTGTGGAGTAATCGCACCGGTTTCACGTCTTTGAAGGAACAGTTGAAGAATGAGTTCGGAATCGACGGCTCTGCGGAAAACAGAATTATCAGATTGGCAGGCGGTTACGGAAACCATCTGGTCGCTTTGAGCTCCGTCGGCAAGATTTATCAGATATCCTATGATACCGTAAACAGTCAATATAAAATAGAGCTTAAAGATGTCTTTGTCGACGAGTCGGGTAAAGTTCAGAAGAATTACGGACTGAACAATGCCAACGAAATAAATTTCCTTATGAGTACGGGTCGTCCTTCGACAAAGGCGGAAGAAAGCGGTTTCGATTATTCGTTGAATGCCGTAATAGACTTGACTTCCAAAACCGACTCCGAGCAGGGTGTTTCCGACGATAAGTATTCGGACGTCATTGTGGATAATATTTCCGGAGACGCTTTCCGTATGCTCACTTCGGACGATAAGAATTTGCCCCACCGCAGTATAAGCAAAAGCAATGCGCTTGTCAGCAAGCCGTCGGAAAACATACCCGATAACGGTACTCCGAAATTTTTCTTTGACGACGGAAAGAGAACGCCGATATCGTCGGAGATTTTGGCGCACTATCTTTCTTACAGAACAATATCGGATAATGGAACCGGCGGAACGGGAAAGGTGAGTATTGAAATAACTCCTTACCAGTCGACGGGAAATACGGCTATTATTATGCAATATTACATCGGCAGATATCGCAGTGACGCCGATACTTTGGCATCTCACGACGCTGACTATCTTTTCTATGATTTTGACGTTGTGGAAACCAAAATCACCATTGCCAACACACAAGCCGAGTTCAATAAGTTTGACAATCGCTTAAAAGGTGAAAAAAGCAATATAAGCATACCCGTGCTTGACCCCAATAATGCGAATAATAAGACATACTCCATTGCTTTGACGAACGTGCAGTATGGTCTCGATAAGCTTGCCGAGTATTTCGGGGTGGGTGCAAATGCGGATAAATTCTCGGAATACGTTGTAGAACAGGCGTATGCAAAAGACGCAGGTTTCCCTGCCAAAAAGAGAGTGGAAGACGCGCATTTGGAGCGCTATTACGAAGACGGCGGAACTGACCCGAATTACAGTGCCGATTCTTATTTTACCGACAGCTATAAGTATTTTGTATTCGATACGGACGGCGACGATATTAAATTTTTCAACAAGACCGAACCTTATTCCGGAACGAGAAATTATTTCAGTTGTTCGCCGACTACAATCGAGTTCGATATTCCGATTAATAACGCTTCGTTAGGTTTTCAGCTTGACGGCATAACTACCGATGCGTCTACATTGGACCAGTATAATGCAAAGTTACGCAACTTTAACAATATATACGGCTTTACTGCGACGGTTGCAGAGAAAGGGTCGGATTTGGTGTTGCACATTGCATATGATGTAGTTCAGTTTACAGCCATTTCGTCTACGAACAATTTGGTATATGTAAACAACGACATCGCCAAACCCAATATGACAGAGGGTATAGACGCATTGCCGAGATACGGACTGTATTTTTCGGAAACTTATTACGACAGAGAGTCAGGCGAAAACATCGAGGCCTATAATGATGACGAGATTGCCGTACCTGCATATATTCAGTCGTCTTTGATGATAAACGGCGTAGATGAGTCCAATAATCCGATAGTTTACCGTGCCGAAGAAGGTCATAATGTTTACAACGTCAACGTTCCTGCGAGAACGGTAGGTTCCAGTACGTCTAAATATGTGTTCTCTTTGAATCGTTCGGGATTGTTCAGCGACTTTACAAATATCTATCTTACGCAGAAAAGTCGTACGACTGAGAATAAGTACGACGAATGGAAAGAATTTACCGACCAATTCGATAAAAAGATTACAAATGTTACGCTTACTCGAAACGAATTCACTTTCGAAGCATTCGTGCCCGGTACGTACAATGATATAAAAATAGAAGTACGTCGTTTTGCAACAAGTTCTATGGATACCCCGATACAGACGAGAGATAAGTCGGGAAAACTTGTCGACGAAATTATTACGTTGGTATTCAATATCAATGTGGTCAAATCCAGCTTCGAGAGCAACGGTTTAAAGGAGTTTAATTCCGACACTATTACAAGCGAAAAGGTTTATCCTATTTCTACGTTTACGAATGAACCCGATACTTCATATGTTTCGGCAAGTTCGTCTAACGAATCGGTTGCGATTGTAAAGATTTCTTCCGACGGACAGAATCTCACCGTTACTCCGAGAGCCAGCGGTACCGTTTTGATTGAAGTTTATATAAAACAGTACGGCAGGCCCATTGAGGCATACTTTACGCTTAATGTTCAAAGCCGTTCGGAAATGGAAGGAACATTGAGTTTGAACGACAGCAAAAAGTATTATCTTTCCGATTTGAAGGCTGTTATTGCAAAGACGTATAACGGCGACTTTAAGTTCGAAGATTTCGTGATTGACAAAGACAATACCGAGCTTGCGCCCGACGGATATTACTTTGTGGAAAGAGCTGTCGGCGAAAGCAACTGGACGCCTATAAAAGGACTGCCTTCTTTCATCAGCAGTGTAGTCATTAACAAAGACGATAATAATGAAAATGACAACGACGTTGTGCTTTCTCTCGGTCAATATGACGAAGAATCCATAGCAAATAAAGAGTTTATGTTCGTCGTTAAGTTCAAGGGTATAAACACCAGCGACGGTCAAAGATTCGAAACGGGTATCAAGTTGAGACCCGCGAAAATGGTGCTGGTGGATAAGGAGACCAACAACGAGTTTGTCATAAACGTAAACGTCAATCACGGTCGTGTGGTTATAGATGACGGTTTGGGTTATGCGGCGAACAAAGACACGGAATACCGTGTTAAGTTGCTCGATATTTTGAACAAGTATGCGCCTTCTATGGAAGGACGTTCGAGCTTCAATATTCAGTTTGCAAAGCCGATGTATGAAGACGCGTTCAACTATTTCGACGTATACAATGTTGCAAACGATTTGGTTATAAAGCCGTTAAAGAACACGGTATCCGAACAGCTTGTAAACGTCTTGATTATGAATGAAAGCGAGAATTACGTTCTTTCGTTCAAAGTTGTGGTCGGCGGCATTATCGAGACTCTGCCGGTTGCGACATACAGAAATATTTGGATTATCTGCGCGATTGTCGTGTTTGTCCTGATGTTCATAATCTTTATGATTAGAATGGGCATTTACTGGAAGAAGAAAGCGGAACAGAAGCGCATTATCAGAAAAAATCAGATGCTTATAAAGATGCGCGACAAAGTTCACAACAAGTCCGATTCTATAAGCAAAGAACAGCTTGTGCAGACAAAGCTTAAACTTCAAGACCCGAAATACGCGAAGATGTTTAACGAGATGAAAAAGGCTCAACAGAAACGCGACGGTATAAATCTTGATGACGATGCCGACGGCGGCAAAAAGTCCAAGAAAAAGAAGGATAAGAAGAAGAAACAGTCGTTGGCTGAAATGAAAGCCGAACTCGAAGCCAGAAAAGAGGCAAATGCAAAAATGCAGATGGGTGAGCAGATACCGCTTTCCGATATACCTGTAGAGCCTACTTTCGGCGAGCCTGTAGAGGCTATGACTTTCGGTGCTTTCGATGTGCCTACCGACGGCGTTTCCGATGCACAGATGAGCGATAAGATTAACTCCGACGACAACATTCTATTCGATGTCGAGACGTTGGACGACAACAAGTAGGAGTTTTGAAAGAGAATGTTTATGAAGACTAACAGCAGAAATAAAATATATTGCGTGATAGCGTTGTGTCTGATTCTTGCGCTTTCGGCTTTGTTCGGCGGATTGATTTTAAAGTCGACTTCATTGGACGTTGCTTATGCGGCAGGCGGTAATACGGCATATCCGCCCGACAAGAATTTCGACTTAAATTTGAAGCTCGACGTCAACGGTGAAGATGCGTCCACAGCCAATAAAGAAAATGATAAGGATACGGTGGAAGCAAATAACTCTAAGTCGTTGAGAAAGCGTGCTTTAAGTTTACAGGCATTATTGGAATATTACGCGAGAACAGATAACGGCGGAAGCAGTCCGAACGGTATTCCCGATTCTGACCAAAAATTTTACAATACGTCAAACTATGAGTTGGCGGCTACGCCTTTGCTTGGAGGCGTATACAACTCTTTTGAAGAATATGTTTCCGTTTCCAAAATGACGGCAGGCAGCAGAGTGGACGGCTTGCTTTTCGAAGCGAAGCAGTATAAAGTGGACCCGGCTCCGTTCGTTGCGATTGTTTTGACGAAAAGGTCAACCTCGAGCATTTCCAGTTTGCCGCAGGAAATTACCGTATATATGACCATAGAGATAGAGTCTAATTTTGTGGCGGCACAAAACAGAGATTCTCAAGGTTCGTTCTATCTGCGCGGCGATTTTGACGGAAGCAGTACTACGGAAAGATTGGAGCTTTCCAACAATACCACTGTCAGATATTCTCTTTCGGAAATAGTCGGCGGCAAATTGAATGCATATAAGCCGCTTCCGCTGGATTTCAGTCTGAACGAAGGCGCAACTCGCACTCCTGTTAAGGAGACGGATGCGGGAACCCCCGGCGATGATTGGCTCTTGCGCGATATATCGAGATTTAAAATCGTACCCGAGGCCATAAGCGGTGCGTCGAGTTGCTCAATAAAAGTTACGGGCGGAGACTCTACGGTCGACGCAACGCCGTCGATTACAATCGATGTTCGTTTCTCGGAAAACGATGTTAACAGCTGGAAAGGCGATTTCTGGGCGGACAATCATTTCCTAAACCTTATTTTTACGGATGAAGCAGGCACGAGAGTAAGCTTTTCCAAGCGCGTTTACTTCATTGCGAGAAGCGCGCCCGTGGCAAAAAGCCCGTTCGGAATGCCCGTTGATTTAAACGCTTCCAGCGTATATCAATATGCCGGCGACGACAAGTATGTGAGTAAGGACGCCGAGTATTCGGAAGCGCCTTCTTCGATAAAAGCCGATGTCCGCAGCTTGGGATTTTCTCAGGTTCGCGTTCGTCCGGGAGATTTGTGTGATTATCCCAGCCCCGGCGGCGTTAGCTTTAACGTAGCCTTGGATAAGGATGCAATCACTGTTTCTCCCAAAAACATAGTTACGTTGCAAGTGGTGTACGTCAAGGACGCATCGGGAAATGAAGTAACGCCTAAAACGGTTGATTATTATCTTATAACGGCAGAGAAAAAGGGCAGCGCCGTTATAGAATTCCCCGTGCTGTATTATCAGAATACAACGACTACAAACCCCGGAACGGTCAAGATTCCCGTTTCGTTCAACGTGTACGGCGATTATTCTATGGGGTCGGATACGACGCTTAAGGGAAAGGCAGAGCGCAGATATTCGACTATCAGCGACGATATCTTCCAGCAATTTATAAAGGATGATTTCTATCTCTGTGAAGCGTATATTCCCGTGGACGACGAAGAAAGCGGTAAAGTTTTGTATGTCGAAAAAATCAATAACGAACTTATTCTCACGCCGTTGTCGCAAGGCAAGGCGATAGTTAAGCTCGGCTTTATGGACTTTGACGGCAGAAAAATAACCGTCGATTGGGTTGTAAACGTCAACCCCGAAGGCGGCTATGCATACGTCACTTGGCCTACTCATTATAAGATTTTATTCTGGATAGGCATAGGTATTGCCTGTCTTGCCATAATCCTGATTTTCGTATGGTTGTTCATCCGCGGATTGAGCAAACGCAAGCAGGAAGAAAACGAGACGGTAGCGCCTACAAGCGCATATATCATAAAGCTTAATTCCCAGATTGCGGCTTCTCAAGCACAGCAGAGAGCTGCCGTTGCAACGCAAACAACGGTCAGCAATACCGCTCAAACGCAAGTGCTTGCTCTCGGTTCGGGAAGCAGTACCGCAGGTGCCGCAGCCGCACCGCAGGACGGTAACACTTTGGCGCTCGGTGCCGCGCCACCTCCGATGAGTTCCAACTTCGGGGCTTCGGATAGTTCTGCTGCGACGGAAGAAAGCGCGACGGCGTCTAAGACAGTTTCGAAAGATGAAAAGGATGATATCGCCATTCCTTTGTCGGACGACGAGTTGCTTGAAAGGATATTCATAGAAAAATACGAGCCGCGCGGTATGGCAAGACGTTCGTTCTTCAAGAGCAAGGATTTGCAGAACCGTGAATTGGAAAAAGAAAAGGCCCGTATACGCGACGATGTGCGCGACGGAATGACTATCGAAGAAGCTTGTAAGTCGTTAAGCGAAAGACAGTCGGCTCAGAGCACCGTATTGACTAATACCGATACCGTTGCCGAAGAAGCGCCTCAGGAAACGAGCATAGTGGCGTTAATCGGATTTGACCCCGATTCTCCGTTGGTTGCGGAAGAGTTGAGCGTTGTCGAAGAAACGCCCGAATCTCTGTCGGAAGAAGTTGCTCTTAAGAATGCCGAGAACAGATTGGCACGTTTGGAGAAAGAACTCGACGTTGCCGAAGAGCGTTTGAGCAAAACGCAAAAAGCTCTCGACGAACTCAAAGAAGCCGAAAGCAGCGTGGAAAGTACGTTGCAGCTTAAAGAAGAGTCCAATGTTTCTCTCCGCAAGACGATAGAAGATTTGGAATTCAAGCTTGCCACTGCAAAGAGCAAAGAAAAAGACAAACTGATGAAAGATATCGAAAACAAAGAAAATGTGATATCTTCCAATAAAGAAATCATTACTAAATTGCAGGAAGAGCTTACGTCCAAGCGTACTACCATTGACGAGTTAAACGGTATTCTCGGCAAGTATGACGATAAAAAGCAGACTTTGGTTGCCGATAAAGATAAGGCCGTTGCAACTCGAGACGAGGCGCAGGAAAATTACAATCAGGCAATGCAGCTTTTGGAGCAAGCCAAGAAAGCGCAGGAAACGAAAGAGAAATTGGAACGTCTGCGTCCGATGCTTGAAACAGTCAACACTTTGGACGCCGAAATCAGAAGTCTGACGAATTCGGCGGAAAAAGATACCAAGGAAAAGGATACGTATAAAGCCGAAGTTTCCGATTTGCAGAAACAGATGCTCAATACAAACGATATTTCCGTTGTCAATGAGCTTTCGGCGCGTATGTCCGAGCTTAACAAGCTTGTTTCCGACTTGGATAAGTCTATCGCGACTGCGAACAAGACAAAAGCCGATAAGAATATTGCGTTCAACGGAGAAAGACGTAAAGCCAACGAGTTCATAGATAAAGAAGAACTCGAAGTCGAAGATGTCGTAAAAGAAGAAGACGACGTTATCGGCAAAATGGCATTCGACGAGTATCTGCAGAAAACACAGGAAGACCGTGTTCAGGCAGAAGAAAGACTTACGCAGTTGCAGGCAAGCTATGACGAGCTTGTCAACGGCTATGACGCGGAAGTTATGAATATGGCGGTCAAGACTAATGAGGCAATTAAAGAAGCCGAAGATGCGCTTGCCGAAGTACAGGCTGAACTCGATGTTCTCAATCAAAATATGGAGACTGCGTCGGATGACGATAAGCTTATGCTTTCCATCGACCAAATGTCTTTAAACGAGAAGCTGGAACAGTACAAAACGTCTTTGAATGAGTTGCAGGCGTCTGCGGCTAAAGAAAAAGTCGAATATCAGATTGAGTACGACAATAAGCTCGAAGATACAAAGAATCAAATTGCGGAAGCACAGAACAACTATGACGAAGCAAGCAGAAAGCTTGATGAGTCTGTGAACAAAATCAATCCTTTGGATTTGATATTGTCCGGTAGCGGTGTGATTTCGCAAGACAGAAAGCGTATGGAAGCCGAGAACTTGAAGAAACAGCTCGAGCTTTCCAAAGGCGCGATGGAGCAGGCGAGATTGCAGGCCAAGATGGCTCAGATGAACGCCGAGCAAGCTATTATCGACGCTCAGAGAGCATCCGACGAGTCCAAGCAGGAAGCGGAAAGATTGGCTCAAGAAGCTATGGCAAAAGCAGAAGAAGCAAGACTCGAAGCCGATCAGAAGGCGGAAGAAGAAGCGGAAAAAGCTCGCTTGGAAATAGAAAAAGCCAAGCAGGAGGTCGAAGAAGAAAAGCGTCGTGCCGCAGAAGAAGTGGAGCGCATAAAGAGAGAGGCCGAAGAGCAAGCCGAAGCTGTACGCAGAGCCGCGGAAGAACAAGCCGAAGCGGCGCGCAGAGAAGCCGAAGAACAGGCTGAAGCCGCACGTAAAGCTGCCGAAGAAGAAGCCGAGCGTGCAAGAAAGGAAGCCGAAGAGCAAGCCGAAGCGGCGCGCAGAGAAGCCGAGGAACAGGCCGAAGCCGCACGTAAAGCTGCCGAGGAAGAAGCCGAACGCGCACGCAAGGAAGCCGAAGAGCAGGTTGAGCAGGCTAAAAAGGCTGCTGAAGAAGAAGCAGAGAGACTGCGCTTAGAAGCTGAAGAAGAAAAGCGCCGCAGTGAAGAAGAAGCGGAAAAAGCAAGACTTGCTGCCGAAGAAGAAGCGGAGAAAGCCCGTATTGCCGCCGAAGAAGAAGCCGAGCGTGCAAGAAAGGAAGCCGAAGAAGAAGCGGCGAAGAAGCTTGCCGAAGAAAACCGCATAAAGGAAAAGATAGAAAAGAAGAAAGCGCATATTCTCGAAATGAGAACCGAGTTGCGTAACATCACAGAGGAATCGGTTGCAAAAGACCTTAAAGAGAAGTTCTATAACGAGCTTATGAAACTCGACGAGGACGAGAAGTCGACTACCGAGTTGTCCGACCTTATCAATAAATGTATGGAAGATGCCGACCATACCGCAGAAGTTTTGATGTATAAGACTCTTGCAAACAAAGCTCCGAAGCGTATTGTTAAGAAAGTTACGGAACGTATCAACAAGATTCCGAAGAAGAAGGCTGGCAGTCGTTCGGGTGCGGCACGCAGACCCGGTGCGCGTCCTGCGGCACGCAGACCCGGTGCACGCCCTGCGTCGAGGTCGGGAGCACGTCCGTCAAGACCCGGTGCACGTCCTACGCGTCCCGGAGGAAGACCGAGACCCAGATGAGTTGTGTTCAAGCAGTAAAATAAGGAGAAGCAAATAGAAGGCGAGGTTCAAAATGAAAGAAACAGATTTGGAAATGCAGAAACTTACTATGGATGACTCCGATTACGATGAGTATGAGGAAGAAGTCATTGACCGCGATGAAGAGTATGAAGTCGACGACGATGAGGAAGAGTACGACGATGAGGAATACGATGACGAGGACTATGACGACGAAGAATACGATGATGAAGAAGAGGACTATGACGACGGTTACGACGATAATTATTACGACGAACGTCTGAATAAAGTTCTCGACGAGTTGGCAGAATTGAAACGCAGTATGGCAAACCCTCCTGCGGTTCAAAGTCCCGCCGCACCGTATGTTTTCCCGCAACAGCCCGTTCCGTATGTAATCAACGGCGGTATGCCTGTAGCTTCTGCAAACAGCGGTAACGACGTGCTTATGTACAACGAAATCTCGCGTTTGCGCGATGAGTTGAGCAAGACTCAGAACTCGCAGAATTTGCACGTGGAATTAAATCGTTTAAAAGACGAAATGGAACGCGACCGCAAATATAACGAATCGCAGTACCTCGGAGAAATCAAACGTCTTAATGAGAAGATAGAGACGTTACAAAAAAACTCCTTGGGCCCTCAAAGCGAAGATGAGGCATATTTGCCTGAACCCGCTTCTGGGGGCAATTCGGTAGACAACGAGAGTTTTAATAAGCTTATATCGATTAACGAGTCGATTTTGCAGAGCGCTCATACGTCGGATACACATTTTGATTCGGAGCTTGCCGATATTAAAAAACGGCTGGCGGTTTTGGACAGCGAAGAATTCTCCAAAGCGCTTTCCGCAGTAAGAAAGCTGGGCAAAAGCGGCATAAGCAATCTTTCTTTGGAAGATATGAATTCTCTTTCGGGAGAGATAGCTGCTTTGAAAACCGCTCTCGGCAATATTGAAAATTTGCCCGCGGCAGAGCCCGGAGCCAATCAGGCGAGCGGTAGTGCCGATGCGCATATTTCCGCTGAAATCGCCGAGCTTAAAGAGATAGCTTCCGACAGCGGTTCCGACAGCATAGTTCTGCTTAAAAAACTCGGTGAGTTAAATCGAGCAATAGGTTATTACAGCGAAGAAGAAAGGGACAGCAAAGAAAGCGCGCTTGCGCTTATGGACGAGTTCATTGCTCTGAAAGGCAGAGCCGAAAGCACATCTTTCGGAGACCTTTTGTATGCTTTCAATGACTTCACCAAAAAAGTATCGACATTGGGTACTTCCGATGCCGTCGCTCTTGCAAATGCTTGCGATATATTCGGTAATGAAATTTTGCGTACCTCTCTCGATAAGCGCGGAATCGAAGACCTTATTCGTTTCTCCGACGATACGGCGGTATTCTCCGTAAACAGAGAAAAACGCGATGCTTTGGATAAATTCTCGGTTTTGTCTCAACGCCTGCTTAAATGCGAAGTCGGCGAAGTCGCAGAAGTGGTTCCGCAGCTTTTGGAAGCAAAATCCAAACTGCAAAGTAAAGCACGTCAGGATTTCGATGACGCTTTGAGCAAAGAGATTGTTACACTGGCTGCGTCCGGAGTTTCCGATTCTAAATTAAAGGACGGGATATCTACATTATGCAATCTTCGTGCTTGTGATTTTGTGCGGTTCCCGCGCATTACGGTAGATATAAAGGTTACGGAAGAAAAAACAATCGAATCTATGCTTGTCAAAGCGGACAGAATTTTGGAAGCTTTGGCTAATAGTGCTGCAGTTGAAGAAGAGAATTCGTCTGAAGTGGCAGAGGCGGCAGAAGCTGTAGAGGAAACCGTCACCGAAACGGCATCCGATGCGGATTTGGCGGCGATTAAAGAAGAAATAATAAACCTTTGCACGGCAAAGCAGTTGGATGACGCTCTGTCGGAGTTGAAAAATCAATACATTAAAATCGTCAATGCTCTTACTGCATTGCCCGAAGGTACCGTAAGTGCAGAAACGGCATCCGCAGTCAGTGCAATGGCTGATGAGGCTCAATTCAATAACAATGAGTTGTCCGACCAAATGTATAATATTCGCGACGAACTCAGCAAAGCCATTCACGATGAAAATCAAATCACGCAGGATACGGTAGAGCTTAAACTCGCCGATATTTCGCAAGCACAAAAACAGGCAGCCGAAGACCTTGAATTTATAAGAAACAAATTAAGCGAGACCCGTGAGTTAATCGAAAATGTTTCTTCGATTAGAGATAAGGTCGAAAGCGAAACGCAGAAAGAAGCAAGCGATGATGACAACAAGCTGTATGATGACATTTGCGAACAGTTTGATAAGCTTTACGAAGATGTTTCTTCGCTTATTACAACCAACGAAAATAATGTCGTAGACAGGCTTAGCGAGTCTGTGAATTCCACTATGGAGACGGTTAATGCAATTATCGATTCCATAAATGGAAACATCGACAGTATCAATTCGCTCGTGAGCGGTGTGAATACTTCTTTGGAAGGAGTCAACTCCAATTTTGATATTACCAATAATAATATCAATAACATAAATAATACTTTCGGCGATAATTTCGCAAATATAACCCTTATACTCGATGAAGTGAGAGAGCACTTAGCTTCGGGTAATTATGCCGATTTGAAGCCTGTAATCGATGATTTAGTGGCAAGAGTGACTGCAGATAACGAAGCCGCTTTGAATGACAGATTGCGTTTGGTGGACGATGTGTCGTTTCTGCGTCAACAGGCGGAGAGTGGCGACAGCAATCAGAATCAGGCTGTTTATGATGAGCTTATTCAAATGCGTGAGAATGTCACGCGCGAATTGAATGTGCTTGCGGACACGCTTTCCGGACTCAATATAGACGAGATGCGGGAAAATGTATCTATGATTAAGGATACGGTGGATATTCTTGCTTCGGATACTACAATAGGTATGGTCGGAGAGGATATTCTCGAGCTCAAAGAGAGCAACCGTGTTCTCAATGAAACCGTAGAGCGCAACGTCGCCGCACAGGAAGAGTTTGTTTCCGCGATGAAGGACGACTTGGCTTATATTCGTTCTAAATTCGATGAGAAGGAAACCGATGAATCCGCTGTTACCGTCGGCGATGTATACGATGTTTTGGTATCTGTTAACGAGAAGTTGGATACTGTTTCCGCAGACGAGAGCCAAGATGTGCAAAATGTGCTTAATGTCTTGGAAGAAATCAAAGAACAACTCCATCTCAAAGAACTTGAGCCGAGCATAGAAGGCGTTACCGGCAGCGAGGCTGAAAAGCAGACGCTGTTGAATGAAATTGCAGAAGTGCGCGAAAGACTTGCGGGGCTTGAAGGCGTTTCGAGAGAGCAAAGCGACGCCACATTGGTGCAACTCGGGCTTATAAATGACGAGTTGACGGTCTTGAAAGACAGCTTGTCTGCAAATGAGTCGGCGGCAGGAGAAGGCGTTGAAGCAATGTTGAACGATATCGCAGAGCGTATTGACGTTTTGTCGCAAAATGCTTCCGATATTTCGCAATTGCCGACCGTTATGGCCGACATAGCCGAAATCAAGAATGCTTTGATAGAAAATACTGCGGTGGCCGAAAGCGACGGACTTGCGGACATAATGCAGACCGTCAACGATATGAGCGACAGAGTCAAAGACTTTGCCGAGAGAATGGAACTTGCCTCTTTGGAAATCGACAGTATACCGCTAGTACTTTCCGAACTTGGCGAAGTGAAAGAATCTCTTGCCGAAATCAGAAACAGACTTTCCGCTTTTGAAGGTATAGAGTCGGTACCTGTCGAGAGCTCGGATAAATCCGATATCGCAAGCAGACTGGATAAGTTAAATGACAAAACCAATGAACTTATCGAGCGCAGCGAAAGCGGTGTCGGCGTTATTTCCGACGAGTCATTGCGCGAAGTAACGGGCGAGATTGCGGAAATACGCGAGAATCTGTTCTCCGATTACGAAAAAATCAAAGAAGATATTTCATTCATCAGAAATCAAATAGAGTTGAACGTCGAAGAAGCCGATGACACATCATTGGATTTGAGCGAAGGCGAAGATTTGAGTTCTGTACTCGAAGAGCTTGCGGAAATCAAGGAAAAATTGGCGGCAAGCGACGAGTATGATATTATGGCCGAAATACTTTCGTTGCGCGAAGACTTGAAGATATCGCGTCTGACGGAGCCGAGTGAGGTCGGTGATGAACTCGAACTCGTTAAGTCCGATATGGACGAGAAAAACGACTTACTTCTGGAAGAAATCAGAGGTTTGAGAAGCGAGTTGTCGGCTTTGCCTACAGAAAAAGGCGAGCTTACTGGCGATGAGCTCAATATGGTGCTCAATGAAATAGTTTCTTTGCGTGACGAAATTCAATCTTACAAAGATGAAATCGGGGCACGTACGACTGTTTCCGAAAATGCCGAAACCGTTGTCGAAAGACCCGTATCGGAAGAAAGTGAAAACTTTGCGGCAGTTATCGATGAGCTTTCCGATATGCGCAGTGCTCTTGCCGATTTCAAAGAGGAGACAAGGGAAAATCGTGCGGAAGAAATAGAGCCCATAAAGGACAGCATAGAAAGTTTACGCGACGGATTGGACGAAATCAAAGATATGATTAGCCGTCGCACGACATTGAATACGGAAGTCGGCGACAGCGGAGAAGAAAGTTTTTCGACCGGTTCCGAACTTGATGTTGTCTTGAACGAGTTGATAAACTTAAAGCAAGAGTTTGAAAGCGTACGCAGTCAGTTAAGCGACGAAATACAAGCTGTCGGAGGCGCCGTCAACGCAGAAAGCAATGACGTTGAAAGTGCCGAAGGCCGTGGTTACGATGAAATTCTCGATGCTATCGAACAGTTGAAGGATTCGAGAATTATCGGCGACGGCGATGACGGAACACTCAATATTTTAAGCGAGATGCTGCTTTTACACAGTGAGCTTAACGATATAAGAAGTCTTATCGATTCCGGAAAAGTTGCAAAACCCGAGTATTCCGAGTCGGATGTTCCCGTGTCCGATTATTCCGAAGTTTTGTCTCAGCTTGCCGAAATAAAAGAGCAGCTTGCAGACAGACCTGTTCGCGCAGAAAGCTCTGAAGGTATATCCGACGACAGCGATATGAAAGCGGAACTTGCGGAGATTAAGCAATTGCTTATGAGACAGGCATCCGTTGAACGCGATGACGAAATCGAAATGCTCCGTGACGAAATTGTCGGTCTGAGAGAGGAGCTTGCCGGTATGAGCGGCAACGTGGAAAATGTTACCGAAGACGTAGGTATGTCTGCGGAAATTATGAGCTTGAAAGACGAGATTGCGTCTCTTAAGGAACAGCTTCTTGCAAGACCTGTAGTCGAATCCGAGCCCGATATGTCCGTAATGACGGAAATAATGTCTTTGCGTGAAGAAATTGCTTCTTTGAGAGAGCAGATGGGACAACCGGTTGCCCAAGCGCAGTCTGCCGAACCCGATATGACGGTGTTGACGGAAGTTATGGCTTTGCGTGAGGAAATCGGCGAGCTTAAAGGTTCGCTTGCGACGCCCGATTCCGATATAGTCGAGACCGTAGCGCAGATTAGAGAAGACGTCCGTGTTATGAAAGACGAACCGGATTTGAGCGCTTTGAATGAAGTTCTTGCTTTGCGCGATGAATTCCAAGCTATGAAAGATGAAATCGCCAACAGAAATAATTCTGACGAAGTAACTAAATCCGATGAGGAAATTCTTTCGGAAGTGCAGTCTTTACGTGACCAGTTGTTTGCAATCAGTATGGCAAATGTAAATGACGGTTCGTCCGATAAAGTAACTTACGAGAGTTATAACAACATTATTCTTGACGAAATAACCGCTTTGCGCGAGGAGTTGAATGCGTACAAAGCCAATGACGCAGTGAATGCGGTTATGGATGAAATTGCCGAAATCAAGCGCTCTATCGCGGCTCAGACTGCAGACGAAAGCGAGCTTATGACGCAGTTGTCCAAGCTTAAGAGCGATTTGGAAGCATTGAAGAATAATGACGCAAAGGATGCGACGAATAATGCGATTTTAGCAGAACTTGCCAATCTGAAAACAGAACTGACCAATCAGCGCGAAGCGGATTTGACGACGCTTAACTTTATGTCGGAAATGGCGCATCTTATCGAACGCCAAAATCAATATATCAACCAGAGTGCCAATTCTAAAATCACGGATGAAATTGAGAGTTTGAAGGCGGAAATAGCATCTTCGCTTGCCGCGCCTTCGGCAGAAACTTCCGCAATAATGAGCGAGATATTGAAGCTTAAAGAAGAGCTGTCGCAGGATTCGGGAAGAAACATAGATAATCAAACCATTCTCGACGAGCTTGCAAAACTCAAAGATGAGATATCTGTGGAAAAGCCCTCCAAACAGAATGAACTTGTTTTGGAAGAAATAGCCAGACTTAAAAACGAGTTAAGCACTTTATCCGATAAAAACGGCGGCGACAGCAAGGACGTAAGCGTAGAAGAAATATCGCAGACGATAAACGACTTGAAGAATGAGCTTACTCAAATAGCGGATATAGTCGGAGAGGAGGAAAAACCCAAAAAAGCTCCTGCTCGCCGTCAGACATCCAAGTCGTCTGCAGGTTCCAAAAAAAGCACTGCGAAGAAAGGCGGACGCAGTAAGTCCACGACGGCAAAAAGCACAAGCACCCGTTCGACGTCTTCCAAAAAATCAACGGCAAAGAAAGTCGTAAAAGAGACTTTGAGCAGTGACGAGTTGCTGTCGAAAATAGATGCCGTATCGTTGGATATTCCGCACAGCGAGCCGTCCAACGACGACGAAGTGGTGTTGTCTCTCGACCCTAATTACATCCCTGCACCCAGCACTCGCGACGAACTGGATATTGCAAGTAAGTTGGCAAAACAAGTGGCGAACAAGTTGATTATGGAAGAACTTGTGGAGCAGCTCGGCGACGGCGGTGTGCCCGAAAACGAAGTGGAAGAAATAGTGAAAGATATTCTTCCGCAGGAGTTTAGTACGATTATGATTGAGGAGCAGTCCGACCAGGTTCGCAGATTGGCAAACTCTCTTGTACTCGATAAACTGCGTGCGCGTTTAAAGGGAAGAAAGGATGACGAATAAGTTTGACTTTCTGTTGAAGTAATACGTAAAATCATTAAAACAATCTGTTATGTGCGTTTCGCATATAGCAGATTGTTTTTTAGTGTTTCAATTTTGTGTTTAGAAGATATAAGGCTTGCAAATGTTTTTGTTTCGATTACTTTTATATCCGTTTGCTTACTGTACATAAAGTAACATTTTTAAAAGCTATTCCATACATTGTAGTATCATAGCTACGGTGGTTGAAGATGGATAAATTTATCGTAATGGGCGGTAATCGCTTAAACGGAGAGATTACGTTGCACGCGGCAAAAAATGCGGTTTTACCTTTGTTGTCGTGCTGTTTACTGTGTGAGGAAGAAGTTGTCTTGCGCGATTGTCAACCGCTTTCCGACGTCAAGAAAATGACGGAAATAATCGTGCGAATGGGCGGAAAGGCATATTTTGAAAACGACGATTTGCACGTCGATTGCTCGAATGCCGAATTTATGCCTATTGATGCGGAATTGACGAAAAGTATACGTTCTTCGATTTTTATGTTGGGGTCGCTTTTGGGGCGGTTCGGCAAAGCGGAAGTATCCTATCCCGGCGGTTGCGAAATAGGAAAGCGGCCGATAGATATACATATAGCCGGACTGCAAAAACTGGGAGTAAAAATTGCCGAAACCGAAAAGTACATAGTCTGCGACGGAAAGAATCTGCATAGCGGTATAATAAATTTGAGTATGCCCAGTGTGGGCGCTACCGAAAATATGATTATGGCGGCAGTTCTTACAAAGGGCAGTACTGTGATAAATAACGCCGCAAAAGAACCCGAAATCATAGATTTGCAAAACTTTATAAACGCGTTGGGCGGCAAGGTTAAAGGAGCGGGCGGCGATACGATTATCGTTGAAGGAGTGGAAAGACTGCACGGCTGTAAGTATCGTCCTGTAAGCGATAGAATTGCCGCAGGAACTTATTTAACGATGTGTGCCGCGTGCGGCGGCGAAATAGTTCTCAACAATTGCGATATAAAAGGGCTGCGCTCCGTCATTGACGTTTTGAAATCTTGCGGCTGCAGAATAAGCGAAGAAGGCGATTTACTGCGATTATCTTCCGACGGAAAATTAAGAAATGCGGCGCTGTTGCGTACCGGTCCGTTTCCCGCTTTTCCGACGGATATGCAACCGCAGGTATGCGCATTGCTTTCGGTTGCCGACGGTGTATCGCTTATCGAAGAAACCGTTTTCGAAAACAGATTCAAATATGTAAGTCAATTGGAGATTATGGGTGCAGATATAGCTTTAGACGGGCGTCGTGCGCTTATAACGGGCGTAAGCCGATTGCACGCAAATATAATAGAGGCGGAAGATTTGCGCGGCGGAGCGGCTTTGGTGACGGCTGCACTGATGGCGGACGGGGTGTCCACTGTGTACGGAGTAGAGCATATAGACAGGGGATATTATAAAATAGAAGACGAGCTTACAAGATTGGGCGCAGACATAGTGCGCGTGAGTAATAAATTATTTCAGAAAAGAAAAACAATCGCTTGATTTCTCTTGCGCATAATGTTATAATAACACTATGCGGAATAAAAAGCTTATTGTCGTTTTGATAGTGGTCTGCAGTATTACGCTGTTGGTTGTTCTCAATAGCGTAATTTTTTCCGTGCGAAACGTCACCACGTATTGCTTTAATGCTCCGTACGATGAAAGTTTCAGTAATGAAATAATTCAAAAGAGCGGAATCAAAAAAGGCGGAAGCATTTTTACTTTGAACAAGAGCAAGGTCACGGATACTTTAACTGCCAATGTTCCCGACATAAAGATAATAAATATCGAGAAAAAGTTTCCGAACACTATATCCATAAATTTTGTCAAAGTTTTCGAATATTTGCGGATAGAGCAGAACGGTAAATATTATTGCTGTTCCAACGACGGTAAAATTTTGCGGATTCTCGACAGTATAGAAAACGAGGACAAGCTGATAGAATTGCGAGTGAGCCCGATAAAAGAAGTTAGCCCTGGAGATAAATTTGCTTCCGAATCTTCTTCGGAAGTCGCAATTACGACGGAATTGCTTGCCACATTGGAAAGATTGGACTTTTACAGAGAAGCGGTCGAGCTCATTGATTTTATAGATATAAGAAAAAGTCAATTTGTTTTTGTACAAATGCATTCGGGCGTAATGCTGGAGTTGCAAGGTTCCGGCAATATTACGGAAAAATTGAGAATGGCGCTTACGGTGTTTGACAATAAATATGAATGGCGTAACAGCGGAACTATTATCGTTCCCGACGGCGACGGCACGCAGGCAACTTGGAGTGCGGAGTCGCGCTATGATAAAATTATGAATAAAGTCTGAATTAGAATCCTTGACATATAAGGGCGTTTGATTATATAATAAATACATATACGATTCATTAGGAGAAAGAAGTGGCTAAGGACGTTGCCGTACTTGATTTCGGTTCAGGGAAAATCACGGTTTTCATCGGAGAGCGCGGTGTAAATAATACTATCAATATTATCGGTATGGGCGAAGCGCACTATGCCGGATTTTTTGAAGGTGAGTGGATAGAACCCGAACAGCTCGGAATGGCGGTAAGTATGGCCATTTCCAATGCGGAAACCAATTCACGTACAAAAATCAAGCATTTGTATATAGGTGTCCCCGGCGAGTTTTGCCGTTCCGTTTGCCGCAACGTAAGTCTGTCGTTTAATAAAAAGCGCAGAATTACCGATGCCGACGTTGACGCTTTACACGAACAGGGCGATACGTTTAAGCTTTATCAAGATTTGGAATTGATAAACAGTCAACCCATATATTATACGGTGGACGATGAAAGACGACTTATACAGCCTGTCGGACTGACGTCTACAAAACTCGGCGGTTTTATTTCCTACATTTTTGCCGAAACGACTTTTACCGAATATGTGGGAAGCATAATGAAAGAGATAGGTATCGAGTCCACGGAGTATGTTTGCAGTATGCTTGCCGAAACGTTATTCTTGTTCGACGGTTCCGAGCGTGACAGGTGGGTCGTCCTTATCGACGTAGGATATACGACTACGAATGTAGTGGTTGCCAGAGGTGACGGAATTGTTTCTATGTATAATTTCTCCGTCGGCGGCGGACATATCACCGGTGACCTGGCAACGGAGCTTAATATTTCTTTTGCGCAAGCCGAAAGCTTAAAGCAGAAAATTGTTTTGTCGCTCAATATGGGAGACGAAGATGTGTATGCGGTCAATACGTCGCGCGATTCCGTAGATAATTTCCCTGCAAAAGAAGTTAACCGAATTGCGACGGAACGTATAAAGATGATTGCGCAGACCATAGAAAAGTGTTTGAGCGAATGTAAATATGATTTCCCCGATTATATCCCTTATCATTTGACGGGAGGGGGAATCAGTTATATAAAAGGAGCCCGTGACTGTATGTCGCGGTTCTTGGGAAAATCGGTTCAGACGATTGCTCCCTCGTTGCCGCAGTATAACAGACCGCACTTGTCAAGCAGTCTCGGCTTATTGGATATGGTACTAAATCAGCAAGCGCCGATTAAGAAGAAAGGCTTTTTCGGAAGATTGTTCGGAAACTAATTTTTTTACACACGTTAGGAGGATTTCCTTATGCAGATATCGAGAGACAGCGCCAGTTCACCCACTATTATAAAAGTTGTCGGTGTGGGCGGCGGCGGCGGAAACGCCGTAAACAGAATGATAGACGCCAATGTCAAGAGTGCGGAGTTTATTGTACTCAACACGGATTTGCAAGATTTAAGTATGTCTAAAGCTCAACGCCGAATTCAAATCGGCGCAAAGCTTACTCACGGTCAAGGCGCAGGCGCCAATCCCGATATAGGCGAAAAGGCGGCACTTGAAAGCAAGCTTGCGATTGCCGACGCTATAGAGGACGCACATTTGGTTTTCGTAACCGCGGGTATGGGCGGCGGAACCGGTACGGGAGCTGCTCCCGTTGTTGCCAGCATAGCAAAGGAAGCGGGGAAGCTTACTATCGGTGTGGTGACTAAACCTTTTGTTTTCGAAGGAAAATTCAGAAGCGATTATGCCGAGATAGGTATTGCGAACCTTATGAAAGTGGTGGATGCGCTTGTCGTCATACCCAACGAAAATCTTTTGAAAGTCGCTCCGCATATTCCTATGGTGGAGGCGTTCAAATTTGCCGACGACGTATTGCGTCAAGGTATACAGGGCATAAGCGATTTGATTGTAACCCCTGCGATGATAAATCTCGATTTTGCCGATGTGCGCACTATTATGAGCGATAAAGGTCTTGCCTATATGGGTATAGGCAGAGGCAAGGGCGAGAATAGGACCACGGAAGCCGTTACTATGGCTGTCAACAGTCCGCTTTACGAGACTTCTATCGAGAACGCTACGAGCGTTATCGTGAACGTTATGGGCGGTTCCGACGTGACTCTTGCGGAAGTCAATGAGGCGACTGAACTCGTGCGCGGAGTAATCAATCCGAATGCAAACTTGATATTCGGTGCCGATATGAGACAGTCGCTCGATTCCGAAATTGTGGTTACTATAATAGCGGCAGGTTTTCCGCCTCCGCAAAAAAAGACGGAACAGCAGCAGCCGAAGCCTGCGGTTGTCCAGCAGCCTGCTCCGAATAACGGCTGGCAGAACGGCTGGAATACGCACAACCCTTATCAAGCACAGCAGGGCGGAGAAGTTCCGCGTTCCGGAATATATACGGGAAATCCCGGACGAAGAAACGATATGCAAACGCCTCGTCCTTACGGTAATGACGTTCCGGACAGCAGAGTACGTCCGTCGAGCGACGATATTCCGGATTCAAGAATAAGACCGGTGGGAGGAAATATTCCCCCTTGGTACTCTAAAATAATGGACAAAAATCGAAATAACAAATAACTATTGACTTTAAGTCGGCGAAAGCAATTTCGCCGATTTTTCTTTTTATTCGACGAAAGGTCAAATTATTCTTTTTTTGTTTGATTTATAATTAGAGAATGAGCGTTTACATAGAGCTTGTTGCATTAGATAATTTTTCGATAACTTTTTTATTGTCTAAATTATCCTATTTTGTTCTCGGGGAATCGAGTAAGATATGGCGCATTTTATCTGCTTCTTTTATCGGTACCATCATTGCTATATTCTATCCTTTTATTCACGGAATTGCTTTATCGATTTTCATAAAAATTGCTTGCGGTCTTTTGATGTGCTTGATACTGTTCAAACCGAAAAAGCTTTTACGCGGAACTGCCGTATTTTTTTTGCTGACTTTTGCGTTTGGCGGAGCTCTTACTGCATTGAGCTTTTTTAAATACGGTTCCGTGGAAAAGGCTTTGACGCAACCTTTTACGAGTATTCCGATAGGCGCAATGCTTGCGGCGGTATATTTGATTTTCGTTGCCGTAAAAGCATTGTCGCAAAAAATCAAGAAAAGCCGTGATGTTACGGATTTTATTTATGATGCGGAAATAATAGTCTTCGGGTCTTCCGTCAAGTGTAAAGCCTTTCTTGACAGCGGCAACCGCCTGTATGACGACGGTAACGGATTGCCTATTGTTATCGCTTCTGTAAGCACTTTGTCATCTGTGTTGAGCGACGAGCTTATGACAAATCTCATCGTCGGAAAGACAAAAGATTTTAAAAGCGCGCATTATATAGACTATTCCACTGTGGGCGGAAAGGCGAAGATGTTTGTCTTTAAACCGGACGGGCTGGTGGTCTATAATGAGGACAAGAAGAATATAATAAATGATGTAATGTTGGGTGTGGTTTTCAAGAAAATTTCCGATGCGGAAAGCTATGGCTTGATTCTGAATCCGGCGGTAATGACAGGAGAACGGTTATGTTAAAGGAAATAGTAAAAAACTTTTTGAAACTTGTATTCGGAAAAAGCGTATCCGATAATGTTTTGTATTATATCACGTCGGGGGAGGCGCTGCCTACGCCTTTGACTCCGGAGGAAGAAGTCGTTGCGCTGGATAGACTTGCGCGCAGAGACGAAGGCGTTAAAGCGACATTGATTGAACGCAACTTGCGTTTGGTGGTATACATAGCGCGTAAATTCGATAATACGGGCGTCGACCAGGAAGACTTGGTCAGCGTCGGAACGATTGGACTTATTAAGGCAGTCAATTCATTTAATCCCGAAAAGAAAATCAAACTTGCGACTTACGCTTCGAGATGTATAGAAAACGAAATACTAATGTATCTTCGCAGAGTGGTGAGATTGAAGATGGAAGTTTCGCTTGACGAGCCGTTGAACGTCGATTGGGAGGGCAACGAGCTTTTGATGAGCGATATTCTGGGCACAGAGCCCGACCTTGTCAGCAAGAATCTCGAAACCAGTGTGGAAAAGCAGCTTTTATGGAATGCAATCGACAAATTGAATAAGAGAGAAAAGGAAATAATGCAAATGCGATTCGGGCTTGCGGGAGGAGAGGAGAAAACGCAGAAGGAAGTTGCCGATAAATTGGGAATTTCACAGTCGTATATATCCCGTTTGGAAAAGAAGATTATATTTCGATTGAGAAAGGAAATCGCTAAAACTATGTAAGTCAAAAGCGCGCCCGAAATCAGGTGCGCTTTTAATGTCAGCTCATATTTTTTTGCAATAAAGAAATGGCATTTTTTTCCAGTCTGGAAACCTGTGCTTGCGAAATGCCGATTTCTTCCGAAACTTCTATTTGAGTTTTACCTTCGTAAAATCTCAGAAGTAATATTTTTTTCTCACGCTCGGAAAGTTTTGTCATAGCTTCTGATATTGATACCCCCGTTATCCATTTTTCATCGCTGTTTTTTATGTCGCTTATCTGGTCCATTATCATAACCGTTTCATTGCCGTCGTGATATACGGGGTCGAAAAGAGAGACCGGGTCGGAAATGGCGTCCATAGCATATACGACTTCCGATACGGGTATGTTCATAGCTGCGGCTATGTCGTCCAGCGTTGCTTCGGCATTCGAGTCCGACTCGATTTGCTGTCTGGTTTGAAGCACTTTATATGCCGTATCTCTTATGGAACGGCTTACTCTGACGGCGGTGCTGTCTCTCAGGAAACGTCGTATTTCACCTATAATCATAGGAACGGCATAGGTGGAAAATCGCAGATTCAAAGAAGTGTCGAAATTCTCCATAGCTTTGATAAGTCCGATAAATCCCACCTGAAAAATGTCGTCAACGCTTTCTTTTTTGCCGCCGAAGCGCTGTACTATACTCAGTACAAGGCGCATATTTGCCATTAAGAATTCTTCGCGCGCGGACTTATCGCCTGCGTGTATTCTGTTTAAAAGGTCAATTGATTCTTTGTGTGAAAGTTTTGGCAGAGTGGAAGTATTCACTCCGCAGATTTCTACTCTTGCAGACATTGGTATACCTCTCTTGTTTTCGTATCTGTATTTTGCTCAAAGCGAGTCGGTATTTATACCTGCAAACGGATTTATGTCGCAATTTTTGTCGAAATCGGGCATATATATAATTCGAGGTATCGATATGACGGAAATAGGAGAACTGTCGTTTTGCGAACTGCGTTCCAAGGAAGTTGTAAACGGCATTGACGGGCGTCGTCTGGGACGCATAGTCGACATTGTATTTTCTGCCGACGGCGGTTGCGTGCGCGGTATCATTGTCCCGTACAATCGCCGTGCGGTGTTTTTTAAGTCACAAGACGTTTTTATTCCTTGGGAATGTATTAAAAAAATAGGCGAGGACGTCATTATAGTAGAGCTTACGGGTTTTCTCGGGAAGCCGTCCAAAAGACGCGAGCCCGTAATGTGTGCTCCTCCGAACAAGCCAGAACCGCCGCCGCCTCCGCCGCCGTGTCCCAATAATGCGGCGAAGCAGAACGGCGAAAGCTGTGCTCCCGACTGTGACGGCAGGTGCGAAAAATGTATGCTTTTCGATTGTGAATATCGTTGGAACGACTTTGTGAAAAATTCTTCCGATTGCGGTCCCGGCGTGTATGTTGATAAAAATTACGGTGGTTAAAACGTTGGACTTTTAATTGAATTTTAGTGTATAATAATATTCGTCAGAAGAACGTAGGAGAGGACAAGCCAATGAAATGCGTATATTGCGGTTTCCCCGAAAGTAAAGTTATAGACAGTCGTTCTGCCGATGAGGGCAACAGTATAAGACGTCGCAGAGAGTGTTTGAAGTGCGGTCGCCGTTTTACGACTTATGAAGTTATAGAGAGAACGCCGATTCTGGTGGTTAAGAACGACGGTGGCAGACAGCCGTTCGACGCTTCGAAAATTAAGGCAGGCATTATTAAAGCCTGCGAAAAAAGACCTGTGGCTATGCAGGATATCGATAAAGTTGTTGCGGCAATCGAGAAGGATATCACCAATTCTTTGGAGCAGGAGATTACGTCGCAAAAGATAGGCGAGCTTGTTATGATGCACTTAAAAGAACTTGACCAAGTGGCATATATTCGTTTTGCATCGGTGTACAGACAGTTTCGTGATGTCACGACGTTTGTCGATTTCATTAACGAGTTCGAGAAAATGATGAAAAACTGATGTAATGAAGTATTGCTTTGTAAATGAAGACAGCGGTAAAACTATTGTGCAATTGCTGTCAGAAAAAATCGACGGTTTTTCTTTGTCGCAGATACGCAAGCAAATGAAGCTCGGCGAAATTCGCGTCAATGGCATACGGACAAGACAGAATACCGCGCTTTCGGTCGGGGACAGCGTTTCTGTGTTTGTACCGGACGGAATGATTGAAACTCCCGTTATAGAAACCGTATATGAGGACGATAATATAATCGTTGTCAATAAGCCGTGCAATACGGATACCGAAAATAACCTTGTTCGTATTGTGTCGGATAAAATCGGAGCCCCTGTGTTTGCCGTTCACCGTTTGGACAGAAATACAGAGGGTTTGGTGATTATGGCAAAGGACAAAGAAGCGGAAGGCTTGCTTATAAAGGCAATCAAGGACAGAAAGATAGTAAAAGTTTATAGGGCATTGCTTTTGGGAAACTTTGAACAGAAAAGTTTTACGGCGACTGCATATTTGAAGAAGGATAGCGGAAAATCGAAAGTCGAAGTATTTTCGAAACCTATTGACGGCGCCAAGAAAATAGTGACCAAGTTTGAGGTTTTGGCTGAATATGACGGTTACAGCGATGTGGAAATAGAGCTTGTCACGGGACGAACGCATCAAATCAGAGCGCATACCGCTTTTCTCGGACATCCCGTTTTGGGAGACGGAAAGTATTCTGAAAATGCAGTCAATGAAAAATTCGGTTATCGAGTACAGCAATTGCGTGCGGTAAAGATAGTTTTCGGCGGGTGCAAGGGTAAGCTCGAATATTTAAACGATAAAACAGTATCGGTTTGATTTAATACGATTGACTTAAAGGTAAAATATGTTATATAATAATAGCAAAGTATTCGGAGAGGGCGTATAATGACGGTAAAACAAATCAAGTCCGAAGTGAAAGAACGCTTCACTGTAAGCAGATATAAAGCAATGCCTGCTTACTGTGCGTTGTTTTTCGTTATTATAAATATAGCCGTTGTGACGGCTCTTTTGTGTGCGGTAACATCGGTACTGCCGTTTTATGTTTCGGCAATTCTCTGGTGGTACGGGTGTCTTCTCTTTTTACTTGTGCTGGCGCTGTGCGGACCTTTTTCTTACAGTGTTTCCGATTTTTATATTCGGGCTTACGACGATAAAAATTCAGACGCGGCGCTCGGATTTGCCGGTTTTGAAAAACAGAATTTTGTCAGGACTGCACTTGCGTTTTTACTGCGGTTTGTTTTTACGCTTTTACTTACCTGTCTGCTGATATTTCCCGGCGTGATTTTTGCGATTAAGACTTCGATGACTTATCAATTGATGCGCGAAAATACCAAAATGAATGTCTTTTCGGCATTTAAGGAATCGTCGAAATTGATGAAGGGGCATAGCGCATTATATTTCAAGTTGATAATGTCTTTCTTCGGAATGTTTGTTTTATGTATTGTATCGCTTGGGGCAGGCTTTATTTTTGTAATGCCGTATTTTAATACTTGCAAAACGATTTTCTATAACCGCGTATTGCGCGGCGATTCTGCGGAATATGAATCCGCAGCGAAAGACGTTGTGTCGGAATCGAATGTAGACGATGTCGTTGTAGAAAACGTGGAAGTAGAGCAAACGGACGGGGAGAAGATAATTGCGGTTTCGTCCGTGACGGAAGAGCCGAAGTCTGAAAATGATTCGAAAGAAGATACGCCTGTCATTGTTTTAGAAGCAGTAAGTAATTCGGACGTAAACAATACGAAGCCCGAGAAAGAAAGCGATAACAGCCGCGAGGCTTCGGTTGTTGCGGAGCCTATCGAAATCACGGTATCCGATAAAGCCGAGAACGTCGAAAAACCGAAAAATCATATAGAGATTAAGCCGAGAGAAACTTCTTTTGAAACCAAGTCATCTGCGGTAAATTCGCATAATGAAAAATCCGATGCGTCTATGGATGATATTCGTCGGCGTATAGAACAACTGAGAAAGGAACGGGATAAAAAGAGCGGACGTCCCGAACACGCTCCGCGTCCGCCGAGACCGAAACCTAAAATCGAAGAAGTAAAGCCCGTACATTCAATAAAGAGAGACTCCGAAGAAGTAAAACAGACTCCTTCGGAGAAGAAGGACATTTACGACGGTTTCGGACCGGAAAAAATCGAAGTGGAGATAGTGGAGGAAGATTAGTTTGAAAAAACAAAAGTATTCTCTTACCGCCAATCAGCGTAAGGAAATGAGACAGCGCAAAAGCGGAAAAACCAATAAGAACACACCGACAAATGTTGACGGCTACGGCGAAGTGAATAATGACGGTGAAGTTGTACAAGCGAATAAAAAATTCAATTGGTGGCTTATACCGCTTTTGATTGCAGGCGTAGCTTTGATAGCGGTTGCCGTTATTTTGCCGTTTTCCTGCAATCCGTATATGTTTATGGACAACCCCGTGGCTGAAATCGAATTAAATACGGGGGACAAACTGACTTTTGAGATTTATGAAGATTCCTGCAATATAGCTGCAACGAACTTTTTATTTCTTGCAAAAAACAAGTATTTTGACAATACCATAATTTTCGATATTCAGCAGAAGTGGGTGCGGTTCGGCAATTATAAAAGTATGACGGAGTTGGTGGAAGACGACGATGCATATATCGAATCGCTGCCGGGATTTTATGACAATCACAAAAACAAGATGGGTTATAGATTAAAACCGGATACTTCTTCCGACGCTAAAAGATACGGTGAAGCAGGTATGTTGGTTTTCGACTATAAGCAATCGTCCTGTCGGTTCTTTATTTCTTCCGATGAAAATCTGCAAACCAATTTGAACGGCGTAGACCACACGCCTACGGTTGTCGGACGTTATTTGAACGATGAAACGCTGGAAGCGGTTAAGCGCATTATGGAACTGCCGATTGACGAGAATACGCCGAGTACAGAATGGAAAAATCCTAAAACACCCGTAATTATAAAGAAAGTGCGTCTTTACAATATGGACAATAAAAAGTGGAAAAAGTTCCATTTCGAAGACTATATGAACCCCGAGCCGAAAGGTTCCAATTCGGCATTCTCGGATTGGTTCGGCGGTGTGAACGATTGATTAAAAACGTATAAAATGTAAAAAAATTACCTACCATATATGCGGAGGTAATTTTTTTATGACAATCGGTCTTATTTTGCTTGCCGCCGTCGGATTGTTTTTATTTTTCGGCGGAACAGAGAGATTTTTTACAAAACTCGGCTTACCGAGCAGAGCGGCTTTTATAATCGTTCTCGCGCTTGTTCTCGGGGCAATTATTCCGCAGGTGAGTTTCGGCTCGGCTTTCAACATTCAGTTAGGCGGATTTTTAATTCCTCTTGCGGTTATGGCGATTTTTTTGTTTCGCTGTAACGGCAAAGAAGAAGTCTTTAAAGCTCTTTTATCGTTAGCGTCGGTTGCCGCAGTCTGCGTCGCCGCCCGAATGTTAATACCTTCCTATAATGCGGGATTAAGAGTTACAATATCTGTAGTAACGGGTTTTGTCAGCGCCGTCGTTGCGTGCATTATATCACAGTCTCGTATTCCTGCGCTTGCGGGAATTCTCGGCGGTATGGTCGTTTCCGACGTTATTACATCGCTTGTATACAGATTCTTTATTGACGGCTCTGCCGTATCGCTTGGAACGGCAGGCGTATTCGATGCTATAGTTATAGGAGTGGTGTTTACCGTCATAATAGCGGAAGCTCTGAGCGCGATTAAAAGGCATACGAATGCAAAGCAGCCGCTTATATTGACCGACCTCGAAGCGGGCGAAGATTATAATACGCCGAGTGACATAAACGCCGATACAAGCGCGCCCGTGTATCATTTTAACGAAGAAGATTATGAGGAGTATTTCAACGACGATATCGATTGACTTTGATTGCATTTATGTGATAAAATAAATATATGCGCATAATTGACGTACAAGAGAATACGATAGGCGCCGAGCTTGGTATTTCTGCCGGAGACGAACTGCTTTCTTTCGACGGCAATGACGTTTCGGATATACTCGACTATGATTTTTATAATGACGGCGAGTCTTTTATTATGTCCGTACTTCATCAAGGAGAAATAATCGATTTCGAAATAGAAAAGGATACGGAAGAAGACTTGGGACTTGTTTTGGACGATGAACTGAAAACGATAGTGTGCCGAAACAAGTGTATATTCTGTTTTGTGGACCAGCTTCCTAAAAAGGAACTTCGCAATACGCTTAGGGTAAAGGACGACGATTACAGATTGAGTTTTATAAGCGGCAGTTATGTGACTTTGACAAACGTGGTACAAGCAGATTTAGACCGTATAGTCAGGTTGAAGCTTTCTCCGCTTTACGTCAGCATACATTCCTGCAATAGCGAGTTGCGTCGAATTATGCTCGGAAATCCAAAGGCTCCCGATATAGTGAAGCAGCTTGAGTATTTACATAATAACGGCATTAAAATTCACGCCCAGATTGTTTACTGTCCCGATGTGAATGAAGATATAGCCGAATCTATCGAAATATCGTCAAGATATTGCGAGTCGCTTGCCGTAGTGCCGGTGGGGCTTACGAAAGACTGTAACAGTAAGCTGCGACCAGTAAACGATAAAGACGCAAAACGCATTATAGATATTGTCGAACCTTTGCAAAAAAGATTTTTGGCAGAGAAAGGTACGCGGTTTGTTTTTCTTGCCGACGAGTTTTATATTAAGGCTAATTGTGCCGTGCCGAGTTTTGAAAGCTATGAAGATTTTGTGCAGATTGAAAACGGGGTGGGGCTTGTCGCTTCTTTTAAACACGACGTCGATGAAGCGTTGAAAGATTCGGTAACCGTATGCGATAAGGTGCGTTCCGTTGCAACGGGTATGGACGCTTATCCTCATATAAAAGAGTGCGCGCAAAAACTCTCGGCAAAGAGCGGCGGAAGAATCAATGTGTACGGCATAAGAAACGATTTTTTCGGGCCGTCGGTTACCGTCGCGGGATTGGTTACGGGCGGAGATATTCTCAATCAGCTGCAAGGCAAAGAGATAGGAAGTTGTTTGATTTTACCGCGCTGTATGTTCAAAGAGTTTCACGATGTTTTTTTGGATAATATGACCGTAAACGAATTGAGCGAAAAGCTCGGCGTTAAAATAAAAATAATCGATACGGACGGATACTCGTTTGTTAAAGGATGTGCCGAATTATGAGTAATAAACCTTTAGTGGCAATTATAGGCCGCCCGAATGTCGGTAAGTCCACGTTTTTCAATAAGATAAGCGGCAAGCGGATTTCCATTGTAAAGGACATTCCCGGCGTGACGCGCGACAGGATATACGTCGATGCGGAGTGGTGCGGTTATAACTTTACTATGATAGATACGGGCGGAATAGAGTTCGACGAAAATGATATGATGTACGGACATATTCGCAAGCAAGCTACGGAAGCAATGGAGCTTGCCGACGTCATAGTTTTTATGGTGGACGGCAAAGCCGGAATTGTTTCCACCGATTACGACGTTGCGGATTTGTTGCGTACCACGAAAAAGCCTGTAATATTGGTGGTCAATAAGCTTGATAATTTCGAAGTTGATAAAACATACGACTTTTATCAATTGGGGCTTGGAGAGCCTTTTGCGGTGTCCTGCGAGCAGGCGAAAGGCTTGGGTGAGGTCCTTGACGAGATTGTAAGCCATTTCCCGGAGCCTGTAAGCGACGAAGAAGACAATGCTCTGAAGATTGCGGTTGTGGGAAAACCCAATGTCGGGAAATCTTCTATTGTGAATAAACTGCTTGGTTTCGAGCGCGTAATTGTCAGCGATGTTGCCGGCACAACCCGTGACGCGATTGATACGCCTTTTGAATACGGCGGAAGAAAATATGTGTTAATCGATACAGCGGGAATGAGAAGAAAGCGCGGGATAGACAGTGACACGGTGGAAAGCTATAGCGTTATGAGAACAATTGCCGCCGTCAGAAGGGCCGATGTTGTTTTGATTGTGATTGACTCCACGCAAGACCTTTCGGAACAGGACGTGCGTATTGCGGGCTTTGTGCACGATGAAGGCAAGCCGAGCGTCATTGTTATGAATAAATGGGATAAGGTGGAGAAAGATACATACACTGTCAATAAGCTCAATGACAAGCTTGCTGTGGACTTGGCTTTTATGAGTTATAAAAAAAGCGTATATGTGTCGGCAGTCACCGGTCAGCGTTTGGACAAGCTTATAGCAATGGCGGACGAAGCGTACCGCAATGCTTCGTCGAGAATATCCACGGGACTTTTAAACGATATAGTCGGGGAAGCCGTAGCTATGACCGAGCCGCCGTCGTTTTCCGGCAGAAAGCTGAAAATATATTATACGACACAGCCGGAAAGCAATCCGCCTAAATTTGTTTTCTTTGTCAATGACGAGAAACTGGCGCATTTTTCTTATAGACGCTATTTGGAAAACTGTTTACGCAAAGCATTCGACTTCAGCTGTACACCGATAAAACTCAACTTTGTCAGTAAGGAGAAAAACAAATGATATATGCATTGAAAATTGCGGCGGTTGCAATAGGCGCTTATTTGTTCGGAAATCTTAATCCTGCGCTTATCATATCAAAGATAAAAAAGCAGGATATTCGCAAAATGGACAGCGGAAATCCCGGTTCGATGAATATGTTCAGAAACTACGGCGTTGTTTTGGGCGTGGTTACTTTGCTGTGCGATGCGCTTAAAGGCGCGATTCCCTGTATTCTCGGTTGGTGGCTGCTTGGGGACGAGTTCAGTTTTTCTGCGGATAAATTCGGGCTTTATCTCGGCGGTTTCTGCGTTATACTCGGACATATATTTCCCGTATTTCTCAAATTCAAAGGCGGCAAGGGAATTGCAAGCTCTATAGGCGTGTGTCTCGTTGCCGACCCGATTGTGACGTTGATTACTTTTGTGATAGGCGTGGCTTTTATTTTGATAACCAAAATGGGGTCGGTCACTTCTTTCATTATAATTTCCATACCGCTTGCGATAGAAGGCTTTAAAATATCGTCTTTTGCAGACGGATATATGGCAGTGGTAGACGCTATATTGGTGTTTGCGCTGTTTTCGCTGACATTGTTTGCACATAGGAAGAATATCGTAAAACTGTTTACGGGAAAGGAAAGCAAGACGGTTCTTTTCGGAAAGAACAAGTCTGCAAAGAAAAGAGAAAAAGTATAAATAGAAATTCAATTATGAAACGACGATTGCGATATATTGCAAACGTCGTTTTTTGTGGAAAATGTCTTTACATTGGTTTTCAGATTGCTTATCGGTAAAAAATTTGCGTTTGTATTTCACAAATATATCGATAGGTTTATTGACATATCGAAATATTAAAGCGCATATAAATTAAATATCACATTTATAGGAGTATCGCTATGGAAAGTTTCGATATTTATAGAGATATAAGCGAAAGAAGCGGCGGTGATATATATATAGGCGTCGTCGGTCCCGTAAGGTCCGGCAAATCGACGTTCATTACGAACTTTATGGAAAAGCTCGTTTTGCCGCATATAGACGACAAGTATGAAAAAGAGCGTATGATGGACGAATTGCCGCAAAGCGCAAACGGAAAATCGATTATGACAACACAGCCGAAGTTTGTTCCGAATGAAGCGGTAAAATTAAAGCTTGCCGAAAATGTGGAAGCAAATGTGAGACTGGTCGACTGTGTCGGTTATCTCATCGACGGAGCTACGGGTCATATGGACGGGGAAAAGCCGCGTATGGTCAAGACGCCGTGGAACGATGAGGAAATACCGTTTCACGCTGCCGCGGAAATCGGCACAAAAAAGGTCATAACCGACCATTCCACAATAGGAATAGTTATGACGAGCGACGGCTCGATTTCCACGGATTTGCCGCGCAATGCCTATGTACAGGCGGAAGAAAGAGCGGTTAACGAACTGAAAGCTTTGGGCAAACCGTTTATTGTTATTGTCAATTCCACCGTTCCCGCTTCACAGGAAACGGAGAAACTTGCGCAATCTCTTTCGGAAAAGTACTGCAATGCGGTTATGGCGGTCAACGTGGCAAGTATGTCTGAAAGCGATATACTTGGTATTTTCGAAAAAGTTCTTATGGAGTTTCCGCTTGCGGACATAGATGTAAAGTGTGCAAAGTGGATGCGCGCATTGCCGTACAATAACAAGATTATTTCGTCGCTGTGCGAGATGGTGGCGCAAAAGACAGCGGATATGCGAAAGATGTCCGATTATGAAAAGCTTAATATCGATTTCGAAGATAACGAATATTTCGAATGTATCAAAACGGAGCTTGTAGAGCCGGGAAGGGGCAGAGTTACGTTTAACGTGACGCCGAAAGAGAACCTGTTTTTTACCGCGCTCTCTCAGGAATGCGGTGTGGAAATAACTGACGATTTCGAGCTTATGAGTTCGCTCAAAGACTTGGTAAGCGCAAAGAAAGAGTACGACAAAATAAGCACGGCGTTGGAAGAAGTGAGACTGAACGGATACGGCGTTGTCACTCCGTCTATGGACGAGATGACGTTGGAAGAACCGCAAATCGTCAAGCAGGGTTCCAGATTCGGCGTGAAGTTAAAGGCGTCGGCTCCGTCGCTGCATATTATGCAAGTGGATATTCAAACGGAAGTCAGTCCTATAGTGGGCACAGAGCAGCAGAGCGAAGAAATGGTCAAATATCTTTTGAGCGAGTTTGAAAATGACCCGAAGGGTATTTGGGAAACGAATATGTTCGGGAAATCGCTGCATATGCTTGTGAACGAAGGATTGAACAACAAGCTCACGTCTATGCCCGACGATACGCAGAAGAAAATGCGCAAGACGCTTTCCCGTATCGTAAATGAAGGAAAGGGCGGAGTTATCTGTATATTGCTGTAATTTAATAAATATTCTATAACTATGCGAACGGGCTCTACATTGAGTCCGTTTTGTATTTTAAAAAGCGGTTGCAAAACATTGATTTTTTATGTCTGATAGTATATAATTTAATTATGGAAAAATTGATAGTTGCAAGTAATAACAAAGGTAAAATTAAAGAAATCAAGGCGTTGCTGTCCGACGTATTCGAAGTCAGGTCTCTGTCCGACGAGAATATCGTTTGCGACCCCGACGAAACGGGAAAGACTTTCGAAGAAAATGCCGTCATTAAGGCAAAGGCTGTTTATGAACTTACCGGCTGTGCTACGCTTGCCGACGACAGCGGATTGATTGTCGATTGTTTGGGTGGTGCACCCGGAGTATATTCCGCCAGATATGCAGGCGAACCGAGCGACGATAAAAAGAACAACAATCTGCTTTTAAAAAATATGCAGGGAGAGGCAAACAGAACGGCGCGGTTCGAAAGCGCGGTTGTTTTATACAAATCTCCGAGCGAGATAATTTCGGCGCACGGAGTTACGGAAGGGTACATATTGACGGCAGAGAGCGGCAATGGCGGTTTCGGATATGACCCGTTGTTTTTTTCTTTTGATTTAAACAAATCTTTCGGGGACGCAACGGCTGATGAGAAAAATGCCGTCAGTCACAGAGCAAGAGCTTTAAAAGAGTTGGTGAGAAAATTATGCCTATAAAGATTGCGGTGGTGAGCGATTCACACGGGAACGGGAAAAAGCTTTCAGACCTTTGCGACGTGTTTAACGAATGTAATGCGTTGTTTTTTCTCGGCGACGGGGAAAGGGATTTAACAGAGCTTAATGACGTTTTAAAAGTACCTGTGTATGCTGTTGCGGGGAATAACGATTTCGGGTCTATGCTCCCAAAAGAGCTTATAGCGGATATTTGCGGAATAAGATTTTTTTTGACGCACGGACACTTATACGATGTATACCATAACTGTTTTCGATTGACAATGCGTGCAAAAGCGGAAGGTTGTGCCGCCGCGCTTTTCGGGCATACGCACATACCGACGGTGATTGAAAGGGATATTCTTCTTTTTAACCCCGGTAGTTTGACATATCCGGGAAGCGGAAAACCTTCTTACGGTATTATCGAAGGAGATAAAAGCGGGCTTTTTGGAAAAATTATATATATTTAGGTTTGAAATTCTTGACATTCGATTAAATATATGATATGATTTTTTAGTCTGATGTGCGGGTGTAGCTCAATGGTAGAGTTCCAGCCTTCCAAGCTGGCTGCGTGGGTCCGATTCCCATCACCCGCTCCACTCTTGCGCCTGTAGCTCAGCAGGATAGAGCAACGCCCTTCTAAGGCGTGGGTCAGGGGTTCGAATCCCTTTAGGCGCGCCATTGAACAGTTTCTGTTCGTTTATGCGGTGGGTATAGCTCAGTTGGTTAGAGCGCCAGATTGTGGCTCTGGAGGCCGAGAGTTCGAGTCTCTTTACTCACCCCATTTAAAGGGGTGTCGCCAAGCGGTAAGGCACGAGACTTTGACTTTCGCACTCGCAGGTTCAAATCCTGCCACCCCTGCCAAACTAAAACAAGTCGTAAGACATCTATAACACAATGGGGTGTCGCCAAGCGGTAAGGCAACGGACTCTGACTCCGTCACTGCGTAGGTTCGAATCCTACTACCCCAGCCATACACGACCTTTTTTGAGCAAATATTGCTCAAAAAAGGTCGCTTTTTATGCTGTTTTTGGGCGATATTGACTTTTTTCAAGCTATATTTCAATAAGGTTTTGGGGGTAATTGGGGGTAAAATCAATAAGTGAGCTTCGCACTTTCGTTCAAAAGGTATTCGTCGGATATGTCGGTATAGGTATCGGCAAGACCGCCGAGCGAATGACCGACAAACAAGTTTCGCGCAATATCGGTTACTCCGCATTCCTGACAACGAGTATAGAATGTCGTTCGCAAATCGTATAGTTTGTGTTTTGGGAATATGCTTTGCAATTTATCCCTTAATGTGCTGACGCTGTAAAACTTGATTTCGCTGATATTTTCGAGATAGGGCGCAAGCATAGGGGTTATCGGTATGCGCTTAATGTGTTCCTTGCTGTCCTTTTGTTTGCTGTTATTGGCGATAATGAATTTTCCGTCTATTCTCGCGGTCTTGTACTCGTTAGGGCGTAAGCCTGTATAAAGTGCTATTGCAAACATAAGCAGGTAGGGCGTTCCGCTTGTCGCTTTTAATAGCTCGCGTTCTTCGTCTTTGGTCAATGCTTTGCCGTGTTTCTTTTCGTATTTTTGAACAAATACTATATCGCAGGGGTTATGTACGATTAAATTGTGCTTAATCGCCATTTTAAGTATTTGGTTCAGAAGCGAAAAGACTTCCGTCGCTTGCTTTGGTGTGCCTTTTGCAAAAATGCTGTCTATCAGCTTTTGACATTCCCCGGGCGTAATGTTTTTCAATTCCTTGTCGGAAAATGTTGGCAGTAAATACATATTGTATCGTTGCATATCGATACGCTGTGTTTCTTTAACTACTTTGCGCCAGCGAAAAGACTTAAAGAAGTACATAGTAAATTCGTTGAAAGTAGTGGGTATGCCTTTGTCCGCGCTTTTCTCTTTCGGCTCTGCATTGTTTAAAGCATCGATAAACCTTTGCTTTGCAATTTCAATGGTCTTGCCCGATACGGATATGTTGTATCCGCTACGTCGGTATCTGACTTCATAACTGCATTTGTATCTATCGTCGGAACGTCGGCGTATCCAAGCGGTATATCCGTTAGTGCGAAAAATCTTCTTGAATTTATTAGGCATTTTATCAATCTCCTTTTTGGTAAATTGTAAAAGCCTATCCGTTTCGTGTTCTTGTGTTGGTGCATTTAGCAATCTGTCCAGATTGCTGACTTTGTTTAAAATGTCCTTTAATGTTTCTTGTGTCTATATTCCTGCAATGGTTCTCCTTTGTGTTTTATTTCTATTACAGACTCGGCAAGTGTGCTTTTTTCCGAGCTGGCAATTAAAAGAAAATAGCTTTTTAAAGCGGAAGTTTCTTTTTTTATCAAGTTATTCCGCCATCAGGCGGTGTTGCACCGCGCAGCGGTGATTGCTGGGGTGGTGGGATAACGATATGATTTAAATTGTTAATCTTTATTTTTTTGCTTATACTTCGAAAAAGTTTCGTCGGATATATCGTCGTAGCCAAGTAGTTCATTTGGCGTTTCGTCCAAGTACAAGCAGATTTCTAACAATGTGGTAAGGTCTGGTTCGTTTATGCCTTTTAGCCAACGATTGATTGTGGCTTGTGTTGTACCTATAAGGTCAGCAAGGTTTTGTTGTGTCATTTCATTTGTTGTTAATGCAGACTTTAGATTTTCCGAAAATTTTACAAGTTTCATTTTGTTTCTCCTTTTAATAAAAAGTGTATACGAAAAACGTATAAAATACTTGACTTATACGCTTTCCGTATGATAGTATTATTATATACGGAAAACGTATATAAATCAATTAAAGGACGGTATAAAGACTATGACTGAATTAAAAGCAAGGGAAGTATTGAAAGATGTTTCGCCAGTGTGGGAGAAGTTCTTGCGTTTTAAAAAGAAAGAGCTTAAAAGAATGTGTCAAGAAGTTCGGGAGACAATCAAAAGGAACGATTGTGCCGTGATAATTAAAAAGTATTATGTCAGCGAAAACGTAATCTATGAGCTCATACATAGAGTTCAATATAAATGGTATATAAGAGTTTACGCACCGACTATAGCCGAAGCAAAAGAGCTTTTCATAAATAAAGCGTATAACGCCATAGAATAGGCTTTAAAAACGCGATAAATTTTAATGATAAAATAATTGCGAAAATGCTTAAAGTCGTATATAGCGTAAATACGGGCATATTTCGGCAATATATCTTTGTGAAATTATGTGAGATTTTACAAAGTGCAAAAATGCCATAGGTGGGGGACGGTGCAAAAAATAAAGCGTTAGCTCTGTTTGCACCGTCAATATAGGCATTTTTGCTTGTGTATATCGGCGTTTTATGGTATACTTATAATAACTGAGTGCCCGAAGGCGGTTTACCGCCTTATAGTATTACAAGGGCACTCTGTAACATTGTAACATAAGGTAACAATTTGAGTCTTCGAAACTGCATATATGCGCCGATGCGGAACGTAGTGAACGCCTTGGCGCATATATGCAGTTGTGTGATTGCGTTGTTCACTATAAAAGCGTCTCGATATGGTTTTCGAGACGCCTTTATATTACACTTTACGGATAGGGAATTACGTTGAATATTTGGGGGTAATTGGGGGTATTTTATTCGGTATACAATATATTGTGATTATTTAGTCGCAAATACCCCTATATATTGTGTATTTTGTCTTAAATTTGTAGGTTCGAATCCTACTACCCCAGCCATAAATCGGTTTGCAATGAGTGTAAACCGATTTTTATATTTGTTTTTATTGTAGGAAATTTATGTCACCGTTTGGCGAATTATTTTGATTTTTCCGTTTTAAAAACCTTGACAATTAAAAAACAATATGATATATTATTATGGTGTTCGCGAGTTTGTGCTTGATTTTTGTATGTTTTTTAAGCGGGCTTGTGAAAAAAGTATGATTCATTAGCTCAGACGGTAGAGCACTTGACTTTTAATCAAGGTGTCCCGGGTTCGAATCCCGGATGGATCACCAATAAGCGGATGTGGCGGAATGGCAGACGCGTCGGGTTTAGGTTCCGATATCTTCGATGTGGGGGTTCGAGTCCCTTCATCCGCACCATCCACAGTTATGCGGAAGTGGCTCAGTGGTAGAGCGTTGCCTTGCCAAGGCAAATGTCGCGAGTTCGAATCTCGTCTTCCGCTCCAGTAAGTGCCATTAGCTCAGTTGGTAGAGCACCTGACTCTTAATCAGGGTGTCCAGGGTTCGAGTCCCTGATGGCGCACCATTAAACGAAATAAATCGACAGGAGGTGCTTAAAATGGCAGTCCCCAAGCATAAAACATCGAAACAAAGAGCTAATAAGAGATTTGCTAATTGGAAGATTGCAAGTCCGTCTATTGCCGAATGTCCGCAGTGTCACGAAATGAAGCTTACTCACAGAGTTTGCAAGACGTGCGGTTATTACGACGGCGTTAAAGTCGTTGCCGTCGACAATGATAAAAAGTAAAGAAAGTAGCGGCCCCGTTTGTATCGGGGCTGTTTATTTGTAAGGAGACTTAAATATGAAAGTAGTTGTTGATATTTTCGGTGGCGATAATTCGCCCAATGCATTGGTTAAGGGCAGTCTCGACGCAATGTCGGAGATTAAGGACCTTGAAATCGTTATGGTCGGCGACAGCGATAAAATACAAGCCGAACTTAATAAATACAAATATGACGGCAAGCGTGTCGAAATTTTCGACGCAAAGGACGTCATTACAAACGACGACGTGCCCACTATGGCAATTAAGACGAAGAAAGAATCCTCTTTGGTCAAAGCTTTGGAACTGCTTGACAGCCGTGATGACGTGTGCGGTTTGGTTTCCGCAGGCAGCACCGGAGCGGTGTTGACGGGCGGTATTTTTAAAGTGAAACGCTTGGAGGGGATTAACAGACCTGCGCTTGCACCGGTACTGCCGACTAAAGTCGGCGGCAACGTCTGTCTCATAGATTGCGGCGCAAACGTCGATTGCAGACCGGAGTTTTTAACACAGTTTGCGGTTATGGGCAGTTGCTATATGAAAGCCGTATACGGAATAGAAAACCCGAGAGTCGGACTTGTTTCGGTCGGTGTCGAGGACAAGAAGGGCAACGAACTTACCAAAGAAGTGTTTAAGGCTTTGAAAGAAATGCCCATAAACTTTGTCGGAAATATGGAAGCCAGAGATGCGCTTTCCGGAAATTATGACGTTCTCGTATGTGACGGATTTGTGGGCAACGTGCTTTTGAAGGCAACCGAAGGCACTGCAGGAATGGTTATGTCGATGCTTAAAAAAGCCATTATGAGTTCGGCTTCGGCAAAATTCGGAGCGTTATTCTTGAAAAAAGCGTTCGGAAAACTGAAGCACGATATGGATTATAATACGAAAGGAGGAGCGCCTTTTCTCGGGGTCAGAAAGATTATCGTCAAGGCTCACGGCGGTTCGAACGACGTTGCGGTTAAGGCCGCTGTCTTGCAGACCGTTAAAATGGCGGAAAATAATCTCATAGAAAACATTCGTAAAGAACTGGATGCAGTCAAAGAGCAAGAGTCGGAAACCGTTGACGGCAATGAATGATTCTTTGACGGAGTTTCAGAAAAGAATAGGGTATAAGTTTAAAAATGCGGATATTCTCTGTACGGCATTGACTCATTCTTCGTACGCGAATGAAAAAGAGTGCGAGTCCAATGAGAGAATGGAGTTTTTGGGAGACAGTATTTTAAATTTTTTGGTTTCCGAAAAACTGTATTTCAAAGGCTTGTCGGAGGGAGAGATGACGCAGTTGCGTTCGAAAACGGTTTCGCGCAAGCCGTTGGCTTTGGCTGTCGAAAGATTGGGCGCTATGAGCTTGCTGCGTTTGGGCGCAGGTGCAAAAAAAGAGGACAGAGTGACGGAGAAATTCAAGTCCGACATTTTCGAAGCTATTGTGGGGGCGATATACCTTGACAGCGGTTCGCTGGATGAATGTTCGAAATTTATTTTTTCATATCTTAAACCGATAGCGGCGAAAGATGTTTTCGATTATAAGTCGGCGCTTCAGGAATTCGTGCAAGAAAAAAAGCTCGGAAAAATTATATATAAGACCAATCAGACGGGAAACTGTGTTCAGCCGCAGTTTTGCGCGGAATTATTTATCGGGGACAAGTCGTATGCAGTTGGTTACGGCTGTCGAAAAAAAGAAGCGGAAAAGGATGCCGCCTGCCTTGCATACAAGATTTTAACGGAACGGCAGGGAAAATAAATTGACTTTTTGTTCGATAAAATGTTAAAATAATATCAACTTGCAAGTTTTTACGGAGAATACATTTGGCTTTAAAGTTTAAGAAAATCGAAGTTAGCGGATTCAAATCCTTTGCCGACAAATTGGAAATTAAATTCGGCGGAGGCGTTACTGCTATTGTCGGACCGAACGGTTGCGGCAAGAGTAATGTCGCCGATTCCATACGTTGGGTTTTGGGTGAACAGTCCGCCAAGTTATTGCGCGGCAGTTCTATGCAAGACGTAATATTCAAAGGCACGGAAAAAAGAAAATCTCTTTCTTTCTGTGAGGTTTCTTTGTACTTCGATAATACCGAAAAATGGTTTTCCGATTTGAGCTATGACGAAGTTGTTATTTCGAGAAAGCTTTACCGTTCCGGCGAAAGCGAATATTTTATCAACAAACAGCCTTGCTTGCTGCGTACTATAACCGAATACCTCAGAGATGCAGGTATGGGGCGTGAAGGTTATTCCATAATAGGACAGGGACGTGTGGAAGGCTTGCTTTCGGCAAAGCCCGAAGACCGTCGTGCCATCTTCGAAGAAGCCGCGGGCATATCGAAGTATAAAGCAAAGAAAAACGAAACTGAAAGGAAACTGGTGCGGACGAGAGACAATCTCACGCGTATCAACGATATACTTGCCGAAAAACTCAAAACTTTGGAACCGTTGACGAAACAGGCTGAAGCGGCGAGAAAGAATTTGGAGTTGGAAGATGCATTAAAGGTCTACGAAATCAACATATATATTCATCAATATGAATCTGCGGAGACAGCGAAGTCTGTAATCAACAACCGACTTCAAGCACTCAATGAGGCAATTGCCGCAAAAAACAAAGAGTGTGACGACGCGGTTGCGGCGTACAACGAAGCTATGCAAAATTTCGGTTCTGTGGATAGGAATATAGAGGGTTTGAGAGCAAAAGAGCTTTCTTTAACCGTCGATATAGAGAAAAAGTCGGGCGAAATAAAACTGTTAAGCGAGAGATTGAGTTATTTACACAAGCAGAATGAAGAACTGTTTGCCGAAAAGGAAGTCTTGACGCGGGAGCAGAGAGAGACGGAAGAGAGGATTTCGCAGAATAAAACCGAACTGGACAAAAAACAGTACGAGCTTTCTTCTCTGCATTCAAAGAAAGAAAAAGCAGATGACGCCTATTTCAAAATAATGAATGAAATCAAGGCGTATGAGCAAGAAATAGATTCCAATCACAGGGATATTATCGAGACAATGAACCGTCTGACAGAGATAAAGTCGAATATGTCGAGTTTGACTGCGGAAAGACAAGCTTTATCTAACTTGATAGGCGACATTAACGAAAGGAAGAGAGTGTGCAATTCCGAAATTACGGCATTAAAGGATACCGTGAGCACGGGGACTGCGGAAAAGAGCAATTTAGTAGATAAAAAGAATGAACTGCAAACCGGCTTGAATTCATTGCAGTCAGAAAGTGTGACTTATGCGGAACGCGTAAGCGACTTGACGGAAAAAATAGACAAATTAAACGAAAAGTATTTTATGGCAAAATCACGCAAAAAGACGCTGCAAGATATGCACGACGCATATAACGGTTTTGCCAACGGCGTCAGAGGATTGCTGCTTGCCGGAAAAAGCGACGAGGCCGTCGGCTCGAAGATTATCGGAGTAGTCGCAGAGCTCTTGAAAGTAGAGACCAAATATGAGACGGCTATAAGTATGGCTCTCGGAAATGCCGTACAGAATATAGTTGTACATACAAGCGAAGACGTAAAGTTCTTAATCGATTATTTAAACAGAAAAAATCTCGGACGAGCTACGTTTTTGCCGATTTCGGACGTTAAACCGCGCAGTATAGATTATGCGCACAGAAAGTATCTTTCCGGAGTCGGAATATACGGGGTTGCCAGTGATTTGGTGTCATATGACAAAGAGTATGCGTCCGTAGTTGCGGGAATTTTGGGTAGTACGGTTATAGTTCACGATTTGGACGTTGCAATAAAATTGGCGCGTGCTACAGGATTTTCGTTCAGAATCGTCACTTTGAACGGCGATATCGTCAATCCGTTCGGCTCTATGACCGGCGGCAGCAGAAAAGCAGATTCGGCAGGAAATGTATTCTCGAACGAAAGAGAGTTGAAAGAGCTTGTCGTAGAAGTGGAACAGTTGGAAACCGACCTTGCTTTGCTGACAGCCGACCGTCGGGTCTGTGTGGAAAAACAGCAGAATATCACAAAAGACTTGAAGATATGCAGAGAAACTTTGCACGAAGTGGAAGTCGAGCTTGCGGCAAAAGCGGAAGCTTTGAATAAGTCGTTGTCTGATTTGCAAAGATTGGAGCAGCAGTACAGCTCGCTTTCAAGCGATGTAGAGGGATGCACCGAACGTATATTGGAAATAGATTCGGACATAAATTCCGTAAGTACTTTGGAGGCTGCCGTAGAACAGAAGAAAAAAGATTCGTCGGACAACTCTCAGGAACGTCAGCAGCAGTTTGACGAATTAAAAAAGGTGCGGGATAAGATTGGCACCGAGCTCGGAGATATAAGATTGGCGATTGCGGTCGCGGAAAATATTATTGCGAAAATATCCGATGAAAACGAAAGGCTGCAAAACAACGTCGTGATGATTTCGGATAAGCTGCAACGCGGAGCGGAGCAGATTACGGCGAATACGGTTTTAATCGGTACTTTGAATGAAGAACGTAATTCTTTGAGCGGTTCGCAAAAAGTTCAGGATTCGTCTTTGGTGGATGACATACGTTCAAAACTTGCAAATCTCGATGAGTATAAGGTTAGTTTGCAGGAAAAAATGGCCGAAGTGGATGCGGCTAAAGTTCGCCTTTTGAATGAGCTGTCGGAATTGCGCGAGAAAAAAAGCGGAGAAGAAATGCAACTGATGCAAGTCGATTCGGATATCGACGTTATGCAGCAGCATATACTCGAAAAATACAGCTTGGATTATGAGCAGTGTCTTCAGTTTAAACAAGAAAATTTCGATGTGGAAAAAGCATCTGTCGAACGTAACCGTTTACGCCGCCAAATAAAATCTTTGGGATATGTAAACTATGATGCGATAGAGATGAGTAAGGTTGTGTATGAAGAATATCATAATATGGATATTCAGCGGCAGGACTTGGAGAGAGCCGAAGCCGACCTTGTGAAAATCATAAAGGAAATCAGTGACGAGATGCTTGGACGTTTCAACGAGCATTTTGCGCAGATTAGAGAAAATTTCATAAAGATATTCAAAGAACTGTTTGACGGCGGTTTTGCCGACCTTATTATTCAGGAAAGCGAGGACCCGTTGGAGGCAGGTATCGAAATAGTTGCCCAACCGCCTGAAAAGAAACTGCAGTCGATTTCTCTGCTTTCCGGCGGCGAGCGAGCTTTGACGGCTATTGCCATTCTTTTTGCGATATTGCGATTGAAGCCTATGCCGTTCTGTGTGCTGGACGAAATAGAGGCGGCTTTGGACGATGCAAACGCAGGGCGTTTCGCAAGGTATTTGAGACGTTTCAGCGAGGATACGCAGTTTATTGTCATTACGCACAGAAAGCCTACAATGGAGCTTGCCGACAGCTTGTACGGAGTTACGATGGAAGAAAAAGGCGTAAGTAAAATTGTGTCTGTCAAGTTGAGCGATGCGGTTGCGGCTGCAGAGAGTATGAGTTAGGAGATTTAATATGGGGTTTTTCAGTAAGCTTAAAGAGAGTCTAAAAAAGACAAAAGAAGCTATCAGCTATAAGCTCAACAAGCTGTTTACGGGCGGCGTATTAAACGACGAATTTTACGATGAGCTGGAAATGATAATGCTGACGGCGGACATAGGCGCAAGCGCTACGGAAACCATTCTCGAGCAGTTGCGTGAAGTTGTCGATGAAAAGCATATTAGAAAAGCAGAAGACGTGCGTACGGAATTACGCCGTATTATGGTGGAAATTCTGGAAGAAAACCCGTGTCCCGAATATGAGTATCCTTTGATTATCGTTGTGGCAGGCGTAAACGGAGTGGGAAAGACCACTGCCATAGGAAAGCTTGCAAAACGTTTCAAGCAGCAGAAAAAGTCGGTTACTATTGTCGCCGGTGATACGTTCAGAGCGGCGGCTTCCGACCAGTTGACCGTTTGGGCGGAAAGAGCGGGCGTCAGGATAGTAAAACATACGGAAGGTGCAGACCCCGGCGCAGTGGTCTATGATGCCGTTATGAGCGCCAAAAGCAAGAAAACCGACGTGCTATTGGTGGACACTGCGGGGCGTTTGCACAATAAAAAGAACCTTATGAAAGAGCTGGAGAAGATTTCCGGCATTATTGGACGGGAAATGCCTGAAGCGATGCATTTGAACTATATTGTTCTTGATGCTACGACCGGTCAAAACGCTTTGTCGCAAGTGGATATATTCAATGAGGCAATAGATATCGACGGCATAATCCTTACTAAACTGGACGGAACGGCAAAGGGCGGCGTGGTGCTTGCAATTGCGTCTCAATTGCAAATTCCCGTTGTTTATGTCGGCGTCGGAGAGGGCATAGACGATTTGGAAGAATTCGAGGCGGAAAATTTTATAGATGCAATCGTGTCTTAACGCTTGACAAATTATCGCGTATATTATAAAATAAAGGTGTAAAGTATAATTGCTTTACACCTTTGGAATATTATGGACAAAGATTTGAACATAAGCATACTCAATGATATTTACGGCGCACTGCTTACAGATAACCGACGTGACGTTATCGAGAGCTATTACAATTGCGATTTATCGTTGGGCGAGATTGCCGAGAATTGCGGAATTTCCAGACAGGCGGTTCGCGACAGTGTGAGTAAGGCAAAAGAGGCTCTGCTCGATTACGAGAAGAAGTTGGGCTTCAAAGCTAAATTGGACAGAATCGTAACAGATTTGACGCAATGTTTGAATGAGAACGATATTACTTGTTTGAAGCGGAATTTGGAAGATATTATAAACGGTATTTAGATTCGGAGTGAGTTTATGGGTTTATTCAGCGGATTATCCGAAAAATTAAATCATATTTTCAGTAAGTTGACGGCAAGAGGAAAACTTACCGAATTGGAAATAAAGCAGGCGATGCGGGAAATTCGTATTGCACTTTTGGAAGCCGACGTAAATCTTTCCGTTGTCAAAGACTTCATTTCGAGAGTCAGCCAGCAGGCTGTGGGCGAAAAGATTATGAACAGCTTGACGCCGGGTCAGCAGGTAATTAAAATCGTCAACGAAGAAATGATTGCTCTTATGGGGAGCACCAACAGTGCGCTTGAGGTGGCGCCTAAACCGCCTACGGTTATTATGATGTGCGGTTTGCAGGGCGCAGGTAAAACCACTATGTGCGGAAAACTCGCCGCTATGTTGAAAAAGCAGGGCAAAAAGCCGTTGCTTGTAGCAGGCGATATTTACCGTCCTGCGGCAATCAATCAACTGCAAGTGGTCGGTAAAAGCGTCGGCGTCGAAGTTTACGAACACGGCGTGCAAAAGCCGTATAAAACGGCTTTGGAGGCTTTGAAAGTCGCCGAAAAGAAAGGATTGGATACCGTTATTATAGATACGGCAGGCAGGCTTCATATCAATGACGAATTGATGAAGGAGCTGGAGGACGTCAAGAGAGAAATCAAACCTACGGAGATTCTTCTGACGGTAGACGCGATGACCGGTCAAGACGCAGTGACGGTTGCCACAACTTTCAACGACAGGCTGGACATAAGCGGAGTTATTTTAACGAAGTTAGACGGCGATACGCGCGGCGGTGCGGCCTTATCGATTAAAGCGGTGACGGGAAAGCCTATTAAGTTCTGCGGAACCGGCGAAAAAATGGGCGATATAGAGGCGTTCCATCCCGAAAGAATGGCTTCCAGAATTCTCGGAATGGGCGACGTTTTGACATTGATTGAGAAAGCGCAAAATGCCGTTACAGAAGAAGAAATGCAGAAACTCGAGAAGAAATTCAAAGAGTCGAATTTTACGCTTGACGATTTCTTGACACAGTTTGACAACATTTCCAAAATGGGTGATTTATCGCAGTTGATTTCTATGATGCCCGGTCTGGGACGGAATATCAAAATCAGCGAGAAAGATATAGATGAAAAACGAATTGCTCGTTTTAAAGCAATCATACAGTCTATGACAATGTATGAAAGAGAACATCCCGAAATTATTAAGTCTTCGAGAAGAAAGCGCATTGCGGCAGGAAGCGGAACGACTATACAGGATGTAAATCAATTGCTGAAACAGTTCGAACAAAGCAAAGATATGATGCGTGCAATGAAAGGCGGCAAGAGAATGCCTTTCAGACGATAATAAAAATAATTTTTTAAGGAGAATATAAAAAATGGCAGTTAAAATCAGATTGACGAGAATGGGTGACAAAAAATCTCCGTTTTATCGCGTTGTAGTAGCGGATTCGCGCTCTCCCCGTGACGGAAGATTTATCGATATCGTAGGTACTTATAATCCGCTGAAAAATCCTGCGGAAATCAATATCGATGCCGAAAAAGCGAAGAAGTGGGTGAGCAACGGTGCGCAGCCTACGGATACGGTTAAAGGCTTGCTTGTTCAGGCAGGCGTACTCGAAGCAGGCAAGAGAGCGCCCGCAAAGACGAATGCCAAGAAAAAGAAGAAGGAATAATTCGCGATGACTGAACTTGTGGAATATCTTGTCAAAGAACTTGTCGATTCGCCCGAAAGCGTCAGCGTCACCGAAAACGGAGAAGTTATCAATGTTTCCGTGGCAAAGGGAGATATGGGCAAAATAATAGGCAAGCAGGGCAGAATTGCGAAATCCATACGTGCTATTGTTAAGTCCGTTGCGGCGAAACAAGGTAAAAAATGCACGGTAGAGATTTTGGAAGTCGAATGACTTATCGGAGAGAGGCGAACTCTCTCCGAATTTATTACGGAGACATTTTATGGATTATATCGTTGTCGGAGAAGTTTTGAAACCGCAGGGAATAAAAGGCGAATTGAAAATCAGACCTTTTACCGATGATTCCGCACGCTTCCGTAAGTTGAGAACGGTTTATTTCGGAGATGTGCCGTACAAAATTATTTCCTGCCGAATCGACGGTTTTGTATATATTAAGCTCGACGGCGTCGATACGCGCAATGCTGCAGAGAACTTTGTCGGTAAAGAAGTCAAAATTGACCGTATTCACGCGGTTTCTCCCAAAGAGGGCAGTTATTTTATCGTCGACCTTATCGGCTGCGATTTGAAAAACGAAAGCGGTGTAACGCTCGGCAGGATAAAAGATATAGATAATTTCGGGGCTGCAGATGTTATTACTGTCGAGACTCCCGAAAAAAAAGTTTTCAGATTTCCCTTTTTAAATCGCATAATTTCCAATGTCGATATAGATTCCAAGACGATTTCTGTTGTGGAAAAAGAATTGAGTGCGGTGAGTGTGTATGAAGATTAGTATACTGACCCTTTTTCCGGAAATGTTCGGTGCTTTGAGTTGCAGTATTATCGGCAGAGCCGTAAACAACGGTTTTTTGCAAATCGATATTGTCGATATCAGAAAATATTCGAAAGACAAACATTTCAAATGCGATGATTATCCTTTCGGGGGCGGAGCGGGAATGGTAATGATGCCGCAGCCCATATACGACGCCGTACAAAGCGTTGACCCCAATAGAAAATGCCGCAGAATTTATATGTCGCCGAAAGGCAGAGTTTTCAGCGATTCAATCGTTAAGGAGATTGCTTCCGATTCGAGAGATTTGTTGATTTTATGCGGCCATTACGAAGGCGTCGACCAGCGCGTTTTGGATTTATGTATCGACGAAGAAATTTCCATCGGAGACTATGTGCTTACAGGAGGCGAGTTGGCGGCAATGGTGGTTGTGGACGCTGTATCGCGTTTTGTGCCGGGAGTGTTGGGAAGCGAGAAATCGAACCGAGACGAAAGTATATCTTCCGGACGTTTGGAATATCCGCAGTATACGAGGCCTGCCGAATTTATGGGCGTCAAGGTTCCCGAAATATTGTTGAGCGGTCATCACGAAAATGTGGAAAAGTGGCGGAACAAGGAATCCGAGAGGTTGACGAGTTTGCTGCGTCCGGATTTGACGGAGAATGAAAAATGAACATAAATTGGTTCCCCGGGCATATGACGAAATCTATGCGCATAATAGAAGCCGATGTCAAATCGGTGGATTTTATTATTTATGTGCTGGACTCTCGTGCTCCGTACAGTTGCTTAAATCCCGATTTTGAAAAATATATTTCCAATAAGCCGGTCATATATACCTTAAATAAGGCGGATTTGGGGCTTAAAAGCCGAATAGACGGTTGGGCTAATAAGTTGTCGAAGGGAAACAGAATGGCTGTTACAACCGTAAGCACGGCTTCGGGCAGTGCGTCTGCCATTATATCGTCTGCAAGCAGGTTATGCGCGGAAAAGTTGGAGCGCTACAGGAAAAAAGGAGTAAATCAATCAATCCGAGGTATGGTTTTGGGCGTGCCCAATTGCGGAAAGTCCACTTTGATAAACTGCCTTTGTAAAAGCGGAAAAACGGTTACGGGCAACCGTGCGGGAGTGACCCGCGGAAAACAGTGGGTCAGGGTGAACAATTATTTGGAATTGTTGGATACTCCCGGTACGCTGTACCCAAAGCTCGTTAATCAAACCATTGCCAGAAGATTGGCTTATATCGGCAGTATCAAGGATGAAGTTACCGACACTTTGGAATTGGCATTGACGCTTATCGATGAATTAAAGCAGTACGACGCATCGCTTATAAAAGCCCGTTATAATGTAGACACGGATACAAGTCCCGATATAATATTGGAAAACGCGGCGAAAGCGCGAGGGTGCATTTTGAAGGGCGGCATTCCGGATATGGAAAGAATGGCGGTTGCACTGCTCGATGATTTCAGAAAAGGGCGTCTCGGAAAAATAACATTGGAGAAGGCGGAAGATTATGACATCCGAACTTTTTGAATTCGACAAACATTATAATTGCACCGTGGCGGGAATGGATGAAGCCGGGAGAGGTCCGTTGGCAGGTCCCGTCGTTTGTGCGTGCTGTATTATGCCGTTGGACGTTATGATTGACGGTATAAATGACAGCAAACGTTTGTCTGAAATACAGCGTGAAAAATTATACGAACAAATTATAGCCAAAGCAAAGAGCTATGGCGTCGGAATAGTTGAGCACGATGTTATCGATGAAATCAATATATTGCAGGCGACAAAGCGCGGAATGAAATCGGCGTTTGAGAATATGCAAGCTGTTCCCGATATTCTTTTGATTGATGCCGTTAAACTTGATTTGGGAATTAGAACAGAGTCGTTGATTAAAGGCGATGCGAGAAGCTATAATATAGCCGCGGCATCGATTATTGCAAAAGTAACGCGTGACCGAATAATGAAAGAGTATGATAAACAGTTTCCCGCATACGGTTTTTCGTCAAACAAGGGGTACGGAACAAAGACGCATATAGAGGCATTGAACGCTGTAGGAAGTTGTCCTATTCACAGGCGCACATTTATAAGGAATTTCGGTGATAAAAATGAAAGCTTTTAATAAGAGCAAGGGCGCCGACGGTGAAAAGTTGGCGGAAGCATATCTTGTCAGTCACGGATACAGAATACTTGCCAAAAATTATAAGACAGACGTCGGAGAAATAGATATTATAGCTACAGACGAAAATAATTTGATTTTTGCGGAAGTGAAAACACGTTTCAACACCGACTACGGGCGTGCCGCCGAAGCGGTTAATTACGCCAAGCAGAAAAAAATCAGTCTTGTGGCGTCGCAGTATATAAATAAGTTCGGACTGTTTGACGTGCCTGTGCGGTTCGACGTTATAGAAATATATCTTCAGGATTTTGAAATCAATCATATTGAAAATGCTTTCGACAGTTTTTTAAGATATTGATAAAAAATAAAAGATACATCTGTAAGACAAAATAGAATTAATAATTCCAAACTATTCTTCTATAAGGTTAAAATACTTGCAATAAATTTGTTGTAGGTGTAAAATTATAGTAAGCCGTTTCGGAGGAAGTATGCTAAACTCGTTTATCGGCACGTCTTTGCCGTCATTACAACCTAAAACGATATTTTTCGATGGCAGTCCGTTTGCGATTACGGACACTATGATTTCTGCTTTTGCTACAACTGTTATACTCATAATTTTTGCGCTTATAGTTCGAGTTGCATTTATACCGCGTTGGCAAAAAACCTATGACAAGAAATCGGGTTTCAGATTGTTTTTGGAAGCGTTGGTCAATATGTTTGACGATAACGCGCAGTCCACGGTGGGACATAACAGCGGTTTTGTGGCTCCTTGGTATTTCGCCGCCGCGGCGTTTATTTGTGTAGGAACGCTTTTGGAAATGACAGGTATTCGTCCGCCTACAAGCGATTTGAATGTGGCGCTGTCTTTTGGATTTACTACGTTTATTTTAATCAATATTTTCGGTTTTAAAGAAAAGAAATTCAGGAGATTTTTAAGATTTGCAAATCCTATAAATCTTTTGACTGACTTGGTTGTGCCGTTTTCTATGGCGTTGAGAATGTTCGGCAGCGTATTTTCAGGATATTTGATAATGCACTTGATATACAGCTTACCCTGGTTTGCATTGATAGCTTTGCCTGCGGTGGCGTCGGTTATGTTCACAGTGTTTCACGCGTTAATACAAAGTTATATTTTTATGTTCCTTTCTATGAGTTTCATATCGGAAGCAACAGAGTGACGGAGGTTTAAATGAATACGTTATTGTTAAGTTTGATAAGCAGCATCGGAATTTTTATATCGGCTGTCGGAGAATATGCCGCGATTGGTGCTGGCATTGCTGCATTTACGGGAGTTGGCGCCGGTATCGGTATGGGAATCGCTACGGGAAAAGCCGTTGAGGGCATAGCGCGTCAGCCGGAGGCGGAAAAGAAGATTAGAACAACTCTTTTACTGGGGTTGGCATTTGCCGAAACTACGGCGATATACGGAGTGTTTATCGGTATTTTGACGATAGTAATGTAGGAAAATAAATATGATTGCCGGTATAAATCTTTATTATTGTATATTAAAACATAGCGCGGCTTTTCCGATTTGCGAAAATGTTTTCGAAAGTCTCGGACTCGGTTGGTGGGAGATACTGTTTCATACGGTCAATCTCATTATTTTGGTTGTCGCGTTATGGTTTTTGCTGTTCAAGCCCATTAAAAAGATGATTCGCAATCATAAAGAGAAGTTGGATGACGTTTTCCAAAAAAACAAAAAACTCGAAGAAGAAACCGCAAAAATTAAAAACGAATACTCGGAGTTGATGGAAGACGCAAAAAAAGAGGCCGTCAAAATAAGTTTGGAAGCTGCCGAAAATGCCAAGCGCAAGTCCGACGAAACAATAGAGAATGCCAATAAACAGGCGCAGAATATAATCGAAGAAGCAAAGCGCGAAACGAGAGTAGAGCAGGAAAGGCTTAAAAGCGATTTTAAAGACGCCGTCGGTAAGTTAAGTGTGGAAATTGCCGAGAAGGTTCTGGAAAGGGAAGTAAGCGAAGACGATAATCGCGACATCATAGATAAGTGTCTGAAAGAGTGGGAAGACGATAAATGATTAAAATATATGTTACTTCCGCAAAAGAATTGAGTTTAGTCGCAAAACAAAAAATCGAAGATGCATTTTCGAAAAAGCATAACGAAGCTCCTGTTTTTGTTTATGATTTAGACCCATCGCTTATAGGCGGTGTTTTGATAAAAGACGGCGAAAAATATTACGACGCATCCGTCAGAGGGCGATTGGCGACAGTAAAGCACGAATTGAAATAAGGAGTATTATGGAAAGCCAAAGCGGAAAAAACGAATATAAAATTATAAGCGAAGATTTTTCCGAAAAGCTCGGTAAGCTTTCTTTCGATTTAAAAACAGATTCCGTCGGCCGCGTTGATTTTTATGGGGACGGAGTGGCAAAAATCAGTGGATTGCCGAGTGTAAAGTATGGCGAATTGTTGGATATAGACGGTTGTCACAGAGCAATCGTTTTAGACCTTGAAGAAAACAGTGTCGGCGCAATCGTCTTGGATGACCCGCAAGACGTCTCTGCCGGTATGCTTGTAAAATCTACCGGTCATATAGCGGAAGTGCCTGTCGGTGAAGAAATGTTCGGACGGGTGGTTGACCCATTGGGTAAACCTATTGACGGCTTGGGGGAAATAAAGACGTCGAGATTCAGGGCGATAGAGTCTGCCGCACCGCAGATTTTCGACCGTGCAAAAGTCTGTGAGCCGTTGCAGACCGGTATTTTAGCCGTTGATTCTATGATTCCGATTGGGAAAGGGCAGCGCGAACTCATTATCGGTGACCGCCAAACCGGTAAAACTTCGATGGCGACAGATATAATATTAAATCAAAATGGTAAAAATGTTTATTGCATTTATGTGGCGATAGGACAGAAGTCATCGTCGGTGAGTAATATTGTGCACACTTTAGGAAGATTCGGCGCTTTGAGTTATACTTGCGTTGTTTGCTCGACTGCAAGCGATTCCGCATCGCTTCAGTATATCGCACCGTTTTCCGCCTGTGCAATTGCGGAAGAAATGATGTATGCAGGAAAAGACGTGCTTATTGTTTACGACGACCTTTCAAAGCACGCCGTGGCTTACAGAACAATGAGCCTTTTGCTGAAGCGCCCGTCGGGGAGAGAGGCTTACCCCGGTGATATTTTTTATTTGCATTCCAGACTATTGGAGCGTGCGGCAAAGCTTAATGCTTTGCACGGCGGTGGTTCTATGACAGCTATTCCTATCGTGGAAACTCTTGCAGGCGATATTTCTGCATACGTGCCTACAAACGTGATTTCCATTACGGACGGTCAAATATATTTGGAAAGCGAGCTTTTTAATGCGGGAGTGCGCCCTGCCGTAAATGTGGGGCTGTCTGTGTCGCGAGTGGGCGGAAGCGCTCAATTCGGCGGTGTTCGTAAGGCAAGCGGAAAATTGAGACTGTTTTTGTCTCAATACCGTGAGCTTGCGGTCTTTGCGCAATTCGGTTCCGAGCTTGATGACAATACATCGGAAATGTTGGCGAAAGGGGCTAGAATTGTCGAAACATTGAAACAGCCTGTCGGGCTTTTGTATGACGTTGCCCACGAGTTGATTATTTTGCATTTGGCTACAAAAGAACTTATCAACGATGTTCCTGTAGCTAAAGTGACAAACTTTGTACGTTCTTTTATCGATTTCTTGGATACCGATAAAGCCGATATTGTAAAAGAAATTTCCGATTCCAGGGAATTGAGTTTGGAAAACGGACTTTTGATTGAAGATGAGTTGAAAGAGTTTTATGACTTTTATTTCGGAGATAATGTAAAGTGAATAGCTTGTCTGAAATAAAACATCGTATTAAAGCAGTGGGAGATACCCGCAAAATAACAAAAGCTATGGAAATGGTTTCCATAGCAAAAGTGAACAAGCTTTCTCAAAAATGCGAGCAATATATGGCATATTTCGGCAAAATGCAAAGTGTTATGTCTGACATATTGTTGCGCACTGGCGAATGGGTGCATCCTTGCTTGAAAGACAAGGGAAAGGGGCAATCGGTTTTTTTTGTCATATCTTCGGATAATGGGCTTGTCGGCGGATTTAATCATAATTTGTTGAACTTTGCTTTGAGCAAAGTAATGGAAGCCGATAATCCAATTGTCTGCACGCAGGGAAGCGAAGCCGAATCGTTTTTCAAAAAAAAGGGAATCTCTGTTTTAAAGAGATTCGAAACATTTTCGGATTTTTCGGAAATATATAATGTCGATAAATATGTCGAATATTTTCTTGAACTTTTTGCCGAAAAAACGGTGCGTCAAGTTTCGGTTATTTTTTCCTCATTTTCTTCAAAGACCGGCGTATGTCCGAAGATTATCAAATTATTGCCGATTAAGGCAGAACAGTCTAAAGAGAGATATTTATACGAGATTTATTACGAGCCGACACCTGAAGAAGTTTTGGACGGGGTTATACCGCAATATCTTTCGGGAATGATTTACGGTTGTTTATTGCAATCGTTAACTTCGGAGTTTTTTTCCAGACGAATGGCTATGGATTCGGCTGTTAAAAATGCGGATAAATTATTGCAAGAGTTGTCGACGGAATACAATAGAGCACGGCAAAATGCGGTTACGAATGAAATTTCGGATATTGTGACAGCCGTTAACGGGGTGAGCGATGAAAGGTTATAGATTGGATAAGTTAAGAAAAGGTCGTGTATCTGCAGTTGTAGGACCCGTTGTCGACGTTAGATTCGATAACTGTGTTTTGCCGAAGATTAATGAAAGATTGCTTGTCGAAGTCGATACGAATGATTATAAGACATTGGAAGTTTTCCTTCATATAGGCAGCAATGAAGTCAGATGTCTTGCTATGGAAGCCACCGAAGGATTGAGTCGCGGATTGTCTGTTTTTGCGTGCGGAGATACTATTTGTGCGCCGGTCGGAGACGGTGTTCTCGGGCGTGTCATAAATGTTTTGGGTGAGCCGATAGACGGAAAAGGCGAAATAGATTGCGATAAGAGACTGTCGATTCATAGGAAAGCGCCTGAGTTTTACAAACAGGCGAACGGCACAAAAGTTTTAGAAACCGGAATTAAAGTTATAGATTTGATGGCGCCATTTTCCAAAGGCGGTAAAATAGGTTTATTCGGCGGTGCGGGAGTTGGTAAAACCGTACTTATAATGGAGCTTATTCACAACATCGCGCAAGAACACGGCGGCGATTCGATATTTGCCGGCGTGGGAGAGAGAAGTCGAGAAGGCAACGAAATGATTTCCGATATGGAAACGAGCGGAGTGCTTGCCAATACGGCGCTTGTGTTCGGACAGATGAACGAGCCGCCCGGTGCAAGAATGAGAGTGGCTTTGACGGGACTTACGATAGCCGAGTATTTGCGCGACGCAAAGCATAAAGATGTTTTGTTCTTCATAGATAACATTTATCGTTTTATACAGGCGGGAAGCGAGGTATCTGCTTTGCTTGGGAGAATGCCGTCTGCGGTCGGTTATCAGCCTACCTTGGCGACGGAGCTCGGGCAGCTGCAGGAAAGAATCACATCTACAAAAGACGGCTCTATAACTTCGGTGCAAGCTGTTTATGTGCCTGCCGATGATTTAACCGACCCTGCGCCTGCGGCGGTGTTTTCGCATCTGGATTCCACCACTGTTTTGTCGCGTAAAATTGTGGAGCAGGGTATTTATCCTGCCGTGAGCCCGTTGGAATCTGCCAGCAGGGCACTCGATTCCGATATAGTGGGTTTAGAGCATTATAACGTTGCAAGCAGAACGAGAGAAACGTTGCAAAGGTATAAGGAACTTCAGGATATCATTTCCATACTCGGAATGGATGAATTAAGCGATGAGGACAAGGAAATCGTATATAGGGCAAGGAAGATAACGAGATTTTTTTCTCAACCGTTGTTTGCTGCCGAAAATTTCAGCGACGTAAAAGGACGTTATGTCGATATAAAGACAACCGTCGAATGTTTTAAAGAGATTTTGGACGGGAAGTGCGACAGGTATCCCGAATCGGCATTTTATATGGTCGGCGATTTGGATGAAGTTAAATCAAAGGCGAAGGGATAGATAATGCGTAACAGTTTTATGTTGGAAATCATAACACCCGAGAAAATTTTTTTCAGCGGCGATGTGGAAGAAATGATAATAAATGCTTCATCGGGTGAAGTGGAGATTATGCATCACACGCTTCCTATGGTGACTAACATAGCGCCGGGGCTGATTTCTATAGTGCAAAACGGTAGAAAAATGGAGGCTGTTTGTTCGGACGGATTTATGCGAGTCGGCGATTCGGTTACGAGCGTACTTGTGAAAGGTTGCAAATGGCCGTATGAAATCAGTGAGAAAGACGCCGGGTCTGAAATCAAAATTTTAAATGAAAGAATCAAGAATGTGCAGTCTGTCGGCGAATATAAAACATTGAAGGCAAAGCTTGCGATGGCGATAGCGCAATTGAAAGTTCTTCATAGAAAAGATTAGGCGCTTGCCTTAACATTTTATTGTTTAAAAACATATACAAAGATGTATTATTTGCGGTTGGGAGTGCGGCATTACGCTTAAAGCAATTATAGATTTAAATGCACTTTTGTATAATGTTCGGTTGATAAAAAGTCACGCCGATGCCGAAATATATGCTGTTGTCAAAGCAAACGCGTATGGACACGGTATGCCGATAGCAACGTATTTGCAGCCTTATGTGGACGGTTTTTGTGTTGCGACTTCAGAAGAAGCGAAAAGACTTCTTGAATTGGCTATTTATAAACCTATTCTCATTTTGGGAGAAGTCGGCGATTGTAATAGAATTTTACCTTATAAAAATGTTGTATATACAGTCGGCTCGATGAAAGAAGTAAAGATGTTTAAAAAGTTGAAAGGAGCGAGTTTTTATATTAAATTAAATACCGGTATGAATAGGCTTGGGTGTGACTCAATAGAAATGCAGAAAATAATAAATTATGTCAGACATAACTCCCTTGACTGTAAGGGGATATATACTCACTTTTTTCAGTCGGATAATAAGGACGCCGTGCGTTTGCAGTATTCTGAATTTGAAAGCGGTATTTCGCGCATACGTGATTTTGTCGGGGCGCGGCATTGTTGCGCAAGCAACGTGCTTGATATGGAAGCTTGCTACCATAACGATATAGCTCGAGTAGGGCTGGCTCTTTACGGATACGGCAGTTCCGATGTCGGTTTGCGGCCAGCTATGTCTGTATGCGCTCCTATAGTAAAAATACGCAACTTGAAAAAAGGCGACTATGTCAGCTATGGGAATTATAGAGTTGCGCGAGATTGTAGAATTGCTGTTTTGAGAATCGGGTACGGCGACGGTTATCGGCGTTTGGGCGATAAAAAAAGGTTTGTTTCTATAAACGGTAAAAGGTGTCCACTGATTGGGCAGGTATGTATGGATATGTGTATGGCGGATATCAGCGGTATATCTGCGAAAGTCGGCGATTTCGCCTATGTTTTGGGAAAGGGAATTACGGCAGAAGAACTTGCTGAAGAATATGGTACAATTGTTTACGAGGTTTTAACTTCGTTTAATGACAGAGTGGAGAGAGTGTATGCCGGATAATAGAAAATTTTTGCGTTCGAAAATGCGGGAAATCAGAAATTGTGTGGATAATAAAGTAGAAAAGGACAAGCTTATTTTTGACAAATTTTTTAATACCGAAGAAGTTAAAAGGGCGGAGAGTTTCTTTATATATGCGTCAATAAACAGTGAGGTTGAAACGGACAAAATTATAAAGAAATTATTATTTGACGGCAAAAAGGTGTGTGTTCCCCATACAAATAACGGTATTATGTCTGTCAAAAAACTTTTAACTTTTCCTAAAGAATTGAGCATTGATAGGTTGGGAAATATTTGTGGTGTTTGCGATATGGAACTTGCGGATTTCGAGTGTGAGTGTGCCGTAATTCCGATGTTGGCATTCAATGACAGGTTGTTTAGATTGGGTTACGGAGGAGGATATTATGACAGATTTTTATCGTCGTTTAATGGATTTAAATTGGGACTTGCCTACTGCGAACAGTTTTGTAATGAGTTTTTGGAAAATGAATTCGACGTCGGTTTGGACGCTATAATAACACAGAAAAGTATTGTAAGAGCATAGGAGAAATCAATGAGAGTTATCAGCGGTAGTTTTAAGGGGAAGCGACTGTATTCGCCTGTCGATAACAGAGTCAGACCTACAACGGACAGAATTAAAGAAACAATGTTTAACATACTTTATTCCAAGCAAGCCAAGTACGGGCGTGTGCTCGATTTGTTTTGCGGCTCTGGCGCTCTTGGAATAGAAGCTCTTTCACGAGGCGCGGAAAAGGCAATATTTATAGATAAAGATTCTGACAGCGTAAAACTTGCAGGACTGAATTTAAAGTATGTCAAAGCGGATAATTATGAGTTATACAATACCGATTATTCGATTGCTTTAAAGAAATTGAAAGGTCAAAAGTTCGATATTATTTTTGTTGACCCGCCTTATAAGTTGCGAATAGAACCCTTGGTGCTGCGCGGAATCGAAGATAACGAGCTTTTGTCGGAAAACGGAATTATCGTTATTGAACATTCTGCAGAAAATAAGTTGCAAATTGATGCCAAAAGATTTATAATAGATGAAAGACTATGCGGCAATACGGCGCTGTCTTTTATCTCTTATAGGAGTGAGTCTATTGAATAGAGCGGTTTTTGCAGGAACGTTTAATCCGTTCACGCTGGGACATTATGATATACTCTGTCGCGCTTCGAAAATATTTGACGAAGTGGTGATAGGGGTTGCTGACGATTCTTCGGGAAGGAAGGAGTTGCTTTCTGTCGATGACAGGTTGGATATAGCGAAGTTATCGGTTTCGGAAATTTCCAATGTCATCGTTAAACCTTTTTGCGGTTTTTTGGTTGATTTTGCGAGAGCCGAGCGGGCGGATATCATTTTGCGCGGACTGCGTTCTGCTGCAGACGTCGAGTATGAAAAAAGTCTTTCGGCCGTGTATAAAAGTCAGAATGATAAAATCGAATGTGTGTATTTGATTTCGGAGCCTGCATATTCGCATATATCCGGAACGATTGTGCGTCAACTGGTTCGGTTCGGCGGCTCGCTCGAAGGGTACGTATGTCGAGCGGCAATGAATAAAATAGAGCATTGTTATGGTAAGTAGAGAGGTGTTATATGGATATAATGCAGTTGTTGGATGAATTGGAAGCGGAGCTTTCCGACAAGAAAGGCTTTTTCGGCAAAAAGGTCGACTTGGACAAGTGTTACAATTTGGTTCGTCAAATTAAAACCAATCTTCCGTCTACTTTGCGCGAAACAGAGTATGTAATGGAAAACAAGCGGAAGATTTTGGAAAATGCCGATATAGTTGCGAAAAATACTATTCGTGAAGCCGAGGAACGTGCGGAACATATGATTGATAATTCCGAGATATTGAGAATGGCGGACCTCGAATCCAAAAAAATGATTGAAAGCACTATGATGCAATGCGACGGTCTTGTGCATCATACAAAAGACCATTTGGATAATATGTTTAAAGAAACAGAGCAGTTTTTGCTGTCGACTCTTACGATGATTAGAAATAACAGAGAAGAATTGAGAGGGGCTGTAATTATAAATAAAAAATAATTATTGCCCGGTGGAGTTTACGATGTTTGAAAGGATAAAAGAGATTATATCGCCGGAAGAAGTAAAAAAGATTTTACCGTTAAGCGAGCGCGGAAAAAGCGTGAAATCGGAGCGCGATGCGCAACTGAAGAAAATTATATGCGGTCAAGACTCCCGAAAAGTAATGATAATAGGTCCGTGCTCTGCGGATAACGAAGTCGCGGTCTTGGATTATATATCGAGATTATCGCGCGTTGCCGAAGAAGTGAAGGATAGGCTTTTTATAATTCCGCGAATATATACAAATAAGCCGAGAACTCGCGGAGATGGTTATAAAGGAATATTTCATAATCCGAACCCTTGTAAGGGAACGGATATTCAAGAAGGGATTATGGCTATGCGCCATATGCACATCAAAAGCATAGAAGAGACAGGTTTGACTGCCGCAGACGAAATGCTTTATCCCGAAAATTATGATTATCTCGAGGACTTGTTAAGCTACGTCGCCGTGGGGGCGCGTTCGTCGGAAAATCAACAGCATAGGTTGGTTGCGAGCGGTGTGGATGTTCCGGTCGGCGTCAAAAATCCTATGTTTGGAAGTATGGCTGTTTTGCTGAATTCGATATATGCTACGCAAATACCGAATGAGTTCAAATACGGTAAATATCAAGTAAAAACAGCCGGCAATGCGTATGCTCACGCCGTGCTGCGCGGAAGTGTAGATTCTTTCGGAAACAATATTGCAAATTATCACTATGAGGATGTTATTAAATTCTATGATATGTATAAGCAGCAGAATTTGAAGAATCCTGCCGTAATAATAGACGTCAATCATTCCAACAGTAATAAAAATCCCTTTGAACAAGTTCGTATAGTGAAAGAGATTGTATCCAATATAAATTCTTGCGATAAATTTAAAGAATTGGTTAAGGGGTTTATGATTGAGAGTTATATCGAAGACGGAAATCAAAGTCCGGACGGCGCTGTGTATGGGAAATCCATAACAGACGGCTGTCTCGGTTGGGAGAAAACGAGTAAATTGATTTATGACGTCGCAGAGCACTTATAAATTGCGACAGGGAGGCGAAATGAGTGAGAAAAAAATCGGATTGGCTTTGGGGTCGGGCGGTGCGCGTGGATTTTGTCATATAGGCGTATTGCAGGCTTTTGAAGAAAAAAATATCCCGATACACTGCATTGCGGGATGTTCCAACGGGGCGTTGGTCGGCGGGTGTTATTGCGCAGGTATAAGCGTCGAAAAAATGAAGGAAACTGCGGGAAAATCTACGATGTCTGCAATTGCCGATATCAATATTTCTTTGAAAAATAACGGCTTTTTGAAAGGGCAACGCGCTGTCAATATTGTCAAAAAACTGATAGGGGATAAAACGATAGAGGAATGTGCTATTCCTTTTCGTGCTACGGCGTGTAATGTCAATACGGGAGAATTGGTTACATTCGAGAGCGGACCTGTGATTGACGCTATGAGAGCCAGTATGTCGATACCCATAGTGTTTCACGCCATTGAAAAGAGCAAAGGATGTGTTTTGGTGGACGGCGGTGTGTTGGAGCGTATTCCTATACCTGCGGTAAAGAATATGGGCGCCGATATTGTGATTGCTGTGGACGCTATCGGTCCGCCCGAAAAAGACTTTGTCAGAAACAGGGGCTTTTTCAAGATGTTTGAAAGAGTTTTTTGCCTAATGGACTGGGAGTCTACGAAAGAAAAAATCAAGCAGGCAGATATAGTCATTGCTCCTAATCAGGGAGATAGGTCAATGGCTGATTTTAAAGATAACTTATATTCTGTTGAGTGCGGATATAAAGCGGCAATGGATATGATGCCGCAAATAATAGAGTTGATAGGGCGTGCATAAATTTCTAAATCGTTATCAGGCGATTGTATAGTTTATATTCGGTATTATGGGTAAACAGCGCGTATAGTTTATGCGCTGTTTTTTCTATATTTAACATCTTTTGAATGTCTTGCGGCAACTGTTCGATATTGGGTGCTTTGGCTGTAATAAAAGGGGGTAACGTGCCGAGATAAGGCAAAAATTCGGATTTTATTCCTAAAATTTGCGCAAACGTATGTGTTATGTCTGATATAATATATCTATTTATATCCAAAATGCTGTGCAGGCATATGCGTTTAATTCTACTGAGAGTGTAGCGTTTGGTTTTTACGGCGGAAAGCAGTTTATAGTAATCGGTTTCGAATTGGGAAACTGACGCTATTCGATGTTGGATGCCTTCCGATGCGTCGACCGCATTTTTTATTTTGCTTGAAGGTGTGTTTTTCAAAGCATACATCATTATATCCGAATAGGTTCTGTCATTGACAGGATGGCACTGCTGTTCTTCGGTCAATGCTTTTGCGGTGCAGTCGGGGACATAGCGCTTTATTTCGATTATATCGGTATCGAGGAATCGCTTTCTGATTTCGGATGAAGAAATCGAAACGTCGTTGTTTCGCGGTATTATCAGCGGAATTATGCCGGAGTTTAATCGTTTCAAAGCTTTAATATACTCTATGCATAGTACATTGTTGGGTTTTGACAGTGTTATGTGTGACATTTCATATGCAATACCGAATTTTTCGGCAGTTTTTGCGGTGGCATCGGCATAGCTTTCCGCATAGGAAAGGCCGTTTTTTAAATTGTCATTCAATGTGTTTTTTAATGACGTTGTTTCGTTAAGCTGTATATTTGCGAGAGCTTCCAATATCTCTGTTTGATTTGTTTCACAACCCATAGCAAGATATTTTATGTCGGGAAGTTTTGTGATGATATCTACTGCGCCCTTGGCAAACAGTTCTCCGTTTCCGGTGGAATATAAAGTGGGAAGTTGTATAACCATATCTGCCCCCGAAAGCAACGCGCATTCGGTTCTCGCCAGTTTATTTATTATTGCAGGTTCGGCACGCTGAACGAAATCTCCGCTCATTATGCATAGAATTCCGTCGCACTCCGTTCTTTTTCGTATTTCGGACAGCTGATATCGGTGTCCGTTATGCAATGGGTTGTATTCACAGATTACTGCGCAATATTTCATAAAATCTCCGTTTTTTTATTTTTTGTAAGCTTAATAATTTGCTTTTTTTAGAAGTTGTGTTATAATTATAGTAGGTATCTAATGCCTACAGTTGGCATTATATCATATTTTTTTAAATAAATCACTATTTTAACGGATGTTAAAGGAGAAAATTTAATGGCAGCTTTATTGGAAAGTATCAGAAGAGAGGCAAAAAAAGCCTATAAGCACATTGTGCTTGCGGAGGGCGAAGAAGAGAGAATTATAGTTGCGGCTTCGCGTATTGCGGATATGCAAATGGCAAAATTGACATTGATAGGCGACGAGAAAAAGATTGCCGCAAAGTGTCCGGACGTCGATTTGACGGGGGTAGAGATTTTTAATCCCGATAAAAAAGATTTGAGCAAGTATGCCGATTTGCTCTATGAACTCAGAAAAGCAAAGGGAATGGAAAAAGCGGAGGCTGCAAAGCTTGTTCATAATCCGCTCTATCTCGGAGCGCTTATGGTTAAATCCGGCGAAGTCGACGGTATGGTTGCTGGGTCGGTAAATTCTACCGGCGACGTTTTGAGACCGGCATTGCAGATAATAAAGACGGCGCCCGGTATCAAGACCGTAAGCAGCTGTTTTATAATGGTATTGCCCGAGTTCAGCAAATACGGTGAAAACGGAGTTATGGTTTTCGGTGACTGCGCCGTTAATCCGAACCCCACGGCAGAGCAACTGGCGGATATTGCAATTGCCTCTGCTTCGAGTGCAAAGAATATTGCCGGAATACATCCGAAAGTCGCAATGCTGTCTTTTTCCACTATGGGTTCTGCAAAGCACGAGCTTGTCGATAAAGTTACCGAAGCGGTAAAAATCGCAAAGAAAGCGGCTCCCGAACTCGAGCTTGACGGTGAATTGCAGTTGGACGCCGCTATTGTGGAGAGTGTGGCGAAGCTGAAAGCTCCCGGCAGTAAAGTTGCGGGTCGCGCCAACGTATTGATTTTCCCCGATTTGCAAGCCGGTAATATCGGTTATAAGCTGGTTCAAAGGCTTGCCGGCGCCGAAGCGGTCGGACCTATTTGTCAGGGATTTAATAAACCCGTCAATGACCTTTCTCGCGGCTGCAGCGCCGACGACGTTGTGAACGTGGTTGCTATGACTGCTTTGCAGGCGAAATAATCTATAATATGTTTGAGGTGAAGATATGAAAATATTGGTAGTAAATGCGGGAAGCTCGTCGTTGAAATATCAATTGATAGAAATGGATAATGAGAGCGTTTTGGCGAAGGGCGTGTGCGAGCGTATCGGACAGGACGGTTCTACGTTAAAGCACAGTGGTTCTGCAAGCATCGAACTTAATTTACCGATGCCGACCCATAAAGAAGCTATAAAATACGTACTCGATGCTCTTGTCAATAAAGAATACGGCGTTATTGAACATATGTCAGATATTGCCGCAGTGGGACACAGAGTGCTTCATAGCGGAGAGGATTTTACCGACAGCGTTAAGGTGACCGATGATGTTTTGAAGGTTATTGAAAGCAACGTGGATTTGGGACCTCTGCATATGCCCGCAAATATTATGGGAATAAAAGCGTGCCGCGAAGTTATGCCGGACGCTCCTATGGTTGCTGTTTTTGATACTACGTTCCATTCGACGATGCCGCCGTATGCTTATATGTATGCCATTCCGTATGACGACTATAAAAAGTATAAAATCAGAAAATACGGCTTTCACGGAACAAGTCATTTATATATAACGGGTGAAATTAAAAATATTTTGAAAACCGATAAATTCAAAGCGGTCATATGTCATTTGGGAAACGGCGCCAGCGTCAGCGCAGTCAAAGACGGCAAGTGTATAGATACGTCTATGGGACTGACACCGCTCGAAGGGCTTGTTATGGGTACGCGTTGCGGAGATATAGACCCTGCCGTTATCGAGTATTTGATGGATAAGACGGGTATGGATATTCACCAGGCGACCGATTACTTGAATAAAAAGAGCGGTGTGCTGGGCGTAAGCGGTATAAACTCCGATTTCCGTGATTTAATGGAAGGGGTTAAAGCCGGTAACGAACGTGCCAAACTTGCTGTCGATATGTTTTCTTATCGCGTGAAAAAGTATATAGGTGCTTATTCTGCGGCCCTCGGCGGATTGGATTGCGTCGTGTTTACGGGCGGAATAGGAGAGCATACAGAGTATGTTCGCGAAAAAGTTATGAGCGGTTTGGAATATCTCGGAATCGATTTCGATTATGCTGCCAACGAGCATCCGAAGGGTAATTGCGCGGTGCTGTCGAAGAAGAAATCGAAAGTCAAAGTGTACATCATACCTACCAATGAAGAACTTGTCATCGCGAGAGAAACACTGCGCCTTAAGTAATGGGCAAAAAGGAACTGATTGAAGAATTATCCGATATATTTTTTCCTTGCGGAATAAAGTGCATTGTTTGCGGAAACGATATTCCGCAGGGAAAGAGATTTCCCGTCTGCAATAAGTGTAATCTCGAACATAACGAGAAGTTCTGCTTGAGATGCGGAAGAAACAGTAAGGTTTCTTTGCAGTATTGTATCAACTGTAAAGACAAGCGCTGGAACTTTGAGATTGCGCGAGCGCCTTTTGTTTACTGCGGCGAAGTGAAACACTTGATACACAGGCTGAAATACGGTAATTGCAGATATATTGCGAAAGAAGTGACTGTTTATTTGGCGGATATGTACTTCGAATGTGGTCTTACGTCAGACATAATAACTTATGTGCCTATGCATCCGAAGAAACAGAAGATGCGCGGATATAATCAAGCAGAGGAGTTGGCGCGCTGTTTATCGGAAGCAGTAAATTGCCCGTTCGATTCTCTTTTAACTAAAAATGCATATACTAAAAGCAATGCAAGTCAAAATTCCGAGCAACGTTTAAATTCCGTTAAAGATTCTTTTGATTTAGTTGAAACAAACGGGCGTCCTGTAAGCTTGAGCGGTAAAAAAATTCTTTTGGTAGATGATGTGTTTACGACGGGCGCGACGGTGAACGAGTGTGCAAGAATGCTTAAAGAAGCAAAAGCGGACGAAGTTAAGGTTCTTACATTGGCAACTGCTTTTGGCGGCATAAAGGTAAATAAAGGTGTGGGTGAAAAAGCGCTGAAACATATTCGGGAAGTAAAGTAATTCGATTTCATATTGCGAAGCGTACAAACCTTGTTTTGCGGCTGTTAACTTTATTTATAAGAAGCTTCGAATCTTTTCACGCCTTGCAAAAATACATTTTTTAAAATCAGTACAAACTTATGATAAATGCTTGACTTGCTTATTTAGTCAATGTATAATGTTTATGAATTGAATTTCCGAAATAGAGACAAGTAGCTGTCAAAATCGGTGTTTACAGAGAAAGTCGTTTTAGTTGAGAGCGGCTGACATCGTTTGATAAGCGAAACCACTTTACAGGAACGTCGATTGAAACGAATTCAATCAATGAGACTGCATTTATGCGGTGAATTAAGGTGGAACCACGGTTGATAATCGTCCTTAAAACATTCTGTGTTTTAAGGATTATTTTTTTGGAGGTGTTAGTTATGAAAGTAACTTTGAAAGACGGTTCGGTACTGACGGTGGCAAAGAATACCACAGTGGAACAAATAGCTGTGCAGATAAGCGAAGGTCTTGCCAGAAATGCTCTTGCGGCAAAAATTGACGGCGAAGTCGTAGATTTGAGAACGCCAATCGAAAAAGACTGCGTTTTGGAAATTCTGACGGCTCGTGACGAAGAAACGAGAGAGATTTATTTGCATACTACTGCGCACGTTCTTGCGCAGGCTGTGAAGAATTTGTATCCTACCACGCAGCTTGCCATAGGTCCGGCTATTAAAGACGGGTTTTATTATGATTTTGATTTTTCGGTCCCCATAACTCCTGCGGATTTCGAAAAAATCGAAAAAGAAATGAAAGCTATTATTAAAGCCGATTTTCCGATGGAAAGAGTTGTTGTTACTCGCGAACAGGCTTTGATGAAGATGCGCGGCTTCGGCGAGCAATATAAAATCCAGATTATAGAAGATTTGCCGAAGGATGCGAAGATAACGCTCTATAAGCAGGGTGAGTTTTACGATTTGTGTCGCGGACCGCATTTGCCGTCTACAGGTAAAATCAAATATTACAAGCTTACTTCGATTGCGGGTGCCTATTGGCGCGGGAACGAAAAGAATAAGATGCTTACGCGCATTTACGGTACGGCTTTTGCGAAGAAAGACGAAATGGAAGAATACTTCCGTATGATAGAGGAAGCAAAGAAGCGTGACCATACAAAACTCGGAAAAGAGCTTAAATTATTTGCGCTTATGAACGAAGGAAAGGGATTTCCGTTTTTCCTGCCGAACGGTATGGCTTTGAAAAATGCGCTTGTCGATTATTGGCGCGACCTTCACAGAAAAGAGGGTTATGTGGAAATTCAGACTCCGATTATTCTCAATCGTACTCTTTGGGAGAACTCGGGACATTGGGACCATTATAAGGACAATATGTACACCACAAAGATAGACGAAGATGATTGTGCCGTCAAGCCGATGAACTGTCCGGGCTGTATGCTGGTGTATAAGTTATCTCCGCACAGTTATAAGGATTTGCCTATAAGAATGGCCGAAATGGGACTCGTTCATCGTCACGAAAAGAGCGGACAATTGCACGGACTTTTCCGCGTTCGCTGTTTCACTCAAGACGACGCGCATATCTTTATGCTGCCCGAACAGATAACCGATGAAATCAAAGGAGTGGTCAGGCTGACGGATAAAATATACAGTCAGTTCGGATTTAAGTATAAGATTGAGCTTTCCACGAGACCCGAGAACAGTATGGGCAGTGCGGAAGATTGGGAAGTCGCAACTTCGGCTTTGAAAAAGGCATTGGACGAATTGGGGCTTGACTATGAGTTGAATGAAGGAGACGGCGCATTCTACGGTCCGAAAATAGACTTCCATTTGAGAGACAGCATAGGGCGTACCTGGCAATGCGGAACCATACAGCTGGATTTCCAAATGCCGCAGAGGTTTAATTTGGAATATGTCGGAGAAGACGGTCAAAAACATCGTCCTATAATGATACATCGTGCAATATTCGGCTCCATAGAGCGGTTCATAGGAATATTGATAGAGCATTATGCAGGCAATTTCCCTGTTTGGCTGGCTCCCGTGCAAGTTAAGATTTTGCCTATAACAGACAGAACTGCAGAATACGCGCAAGCTATTGCGAAGAAACTTACGGAATTGAACTTCCGTTGCGATGTGGATTCGAGAAATGAAAAAATAGGGTATAAGATACGCGAAGCGCAGTTGGAAAAAGTTCCGTATATGATTGTGGTGGGCGATAAAGAAGCCGAAAGCAATTCCGTTGCAGTCAGAAGCCGCAAAGACGGCGATTTGGGAGCAATGCCCGTAAATGCGTTTATCGATAAGTTAACGGAAGAAAATGCAAAAAAGATTTAAGAGTTGTTTTAAAACAGTTGACATCAAAATAACCTTATGGTATAATAGATGGCGTTGGAAGTAGATTGTATCTCACCGTAAGAGAGTATTCGAAACGGTAACGCTATTATATATAAACGAATTTACGTTTAGTGAGCGGATACAGTTTTCATCCGCTCACTATTTTTATGGAGGAACAACACTATCATTAAAGAGGTTGAAATTAATGAGAGAATTCGAGACAATGAAGTCCGCGTCATAGACGAGAACGGTGTTCAGCTCGGAATAATGAGTGCGGCGCAGGCAAACAGAATAGCCGATGAGAGAAATCTCGATTTGGTTAAAATAAGTCCTTCCGTCGTTCCGCCCGTATGCAAGATTATGAATTACGGGAAATTTAAATTCGATACGGCAAAGAAAGAGAAAGACGCCAGAAAAAAACAGAAGACAAGCGAGTTGAAAGAAGTTTGGCTTTCGATGACAATCGATACCCACGATTTGGAAACAAAAGCAAAGCAGGCTTCCAAATTCCTTTCTTCGGGCGATAAAGTCAAAGTATCTATCAGAATGCGCGGTCGTCAACAGGCGCACGCCGATATCGGTGTTCAGGTAATGTATAAGTTTTTTGATATTGTGGAAAGCGTTTCCGTTATGGATAAAAAACCTGTTACGGAAGGCAGAAACATTATAATGATATTAAACCCTAAAAAGAGTTAAACGGAGGATATAAATTATGCCTAAAATGAGAAGTCACAGCGGCGCAAAAAAGCGTTTCCGCGTCACAGCGTCCGGTCGCGTTAAGCGCGGACAGCAGGGGAAAAATCATATTTTGACCAAGAAGTCCAGCAAGCGTAAAATGGCTTTGCGTCAAGGTGCGTATATGGGGTCCGATAAAGAAGCGGCAACCATCAGAAATATGATTCAGAAGTAATCGGGAGGTGTTATTATGCGAGTTAAAAGAGCAGTAAACGCAGTTAAGAAGCGTAGAAAAATAATGAGATTGGCGAAGGGCTATTTCGGTTCCAAGTCGAGGTCCTATCGCATAGCAAGAGAGGCCGTAATGAAGTCTCTTATGTATTCTTTCATCGGAAGAAGAGACAAGAAGAGAGATTTCAGAAAGCTTTGGATTGCCAGAATAAATGCAGGTGCAAGAGCAAACGGCTTGTCGTATAGCAAGTTTATGCACGGACTTAAAGTTGCGGGAATAAATCTTAACAGAAAGATTCTTGCGGATTTGGCTGTTAACGACACTGCGGCTTTTAAAGCTCTTGCCGATAAAGCAGCCGCGGCTCAATAATTTTTGACTTGATTTGCTGCCCTGATATGGACGTTATTACTTCATCAGATAATCCGCTGATTAAGACGGTTATCAAGTTAAAGCAACGAAAGTATCGTTATAAATACGGCAAATTTATTTTGGAAGGATACAGACTTATTAAAGATTCCGTATCCGACGGTTTCGATATTAAAGTTATTGTCGCCGAAAGCAAGTATTCGGAATATGTCGACAAGTTCGATAATGTTATAGCGGTAAGCGACAGATTGTTTGATAAAATTTCCGAAACGGTTAACAGTCAGGGAATAATCGCGATTGCTCCTTTACCGGAATTTAAAGATAAGCCGCACAGTCGGCTTTGTCTTTATTTAGACGGAATCGGAGACCCGGGTAATCTCGGAACGATAATTCGTACGGCGTGCGCTTGCGGTTTTACCGATATTATCCTGTCCGACTGTGTAGATGTTTTTAATCCGAAAACCATTCGAAGCAGTATGAGCGCTTTTCGTCATTGTAATTTTATTTTGGCCGACGATGACGGAAAGCAGTTGGACGGATATACCCTTGTTTGTGCCGACGCCGGCGGACAGAGCATAGTTCGGGAAAGAACAAACTTGCAGGATAAGTCTTTGTGCCTGATTATCGGAAACGAAGCTAACGGAATAAGCGAAACAATGAGAAGGCGAGCCGACGTAATCGTATCGCTGCCTATGGAAAACGGTATCGAATCGTTAAATGCGGCAGTCAGTGCAAGTGTTATTATGTACTATTTAAGATATTTAAAAAACAATTAAGGAGTAATTTATGTCCGGACATAGCAAATGGGCTACTATAAAAAGAGCAAAAGGCAAAACAGACGCCGCGCGTGGCAAAGTGTTTACTAAAATAGGACGTGAAATTGCGGTTGCGGTTAAACTCGGCGGAGGCGACCCTGCAAGCAATTCCAAGTTAAGAGACGTCATTTCCAAAGCAAAAGCGGCGAATATGCCTAATGATAATATTCAGCGCAGTATAAAAAAAGCAAGCGGCGAACTTGGAAGTATCAATTATGAAAGTATTTCGTACGAAGGGTACGGCGTAAACGGAGTTGCCGTAATCGTTGAGACTTTAACCGATAACAAGAACAGAACGGCATCGGACGTAAGACATATCTTTGACAAATGCGGCGGTTCTATGGGAACTAACGGTTGTGTGTCGTATCTGTTTGAAACAAAGGGTGTTATCGTAATCGAGAAAAAGAGCGGTATGGATGACGACGAAATGATGATGACGGCTATAGACAGCGGTGCGGATGACTTTAATGTGTCTGACGGTTTATATGAGATTACTACTTTGCCGTCGGTATTGTCGCAAGTCAGAGAGACGCTCGAATCAAAAGGGTTTACGCTTGTAAGTGCCGAGATTGAGAAAATTCCCGCCAACACGGTTGATTTGGACGGAGCGGGATTGGAGAAATTCACCAAGATGCTGGATATGTTTGACGACAACGATGATGTTCAAAACGTTTTCCATAATGCCAATTTGCCCGACGACGGTGAAGAAGAATGATAAATAACATAGAGGAAATATGTAAAAGAGCGAAAGCGTGTGCCGATTATATGGCTGCGCTTTCTACTTATAATAAAAACAAAATGATTTCGATTATTGCCGATTCCTTAACTCTTTATGAGTCGAAAATTCTGTCGGCAAACAAGAAAGATATCGACAATTGCAAAGATAAGCCAAAGCAATTTATCGATAGATTAATGCTGAATAAAGAAAGACTGGCGTCTATTAAAGACAGTATTTTGCAGCTTGTTTCACTGCCTGACCCGATAGGTCAAGTTATTGACGAGTGGGTTACAGAAAAAACAAAACTTAAAATCAAAAAAGTCAGAACGCCTTTGGGAGTGTTGGGTTTGATTTATGAAGCCAGACCAAATGTTACCGTCGATGCGATTTGTCTTGCTTTAAAAACAGGAAATGCCATTGTATTGCGCGGCAGCAAAGACGCGATTTTAACAAATACGGCGCTTGTCGATTCAATTAAGTCCGAGCTTGCCCGTAATGGATATAATGAAAATGCAATACAGCTTGTAGAAGATATTTCTCACGAAAGCGCCGAGTGTTTTATGCGGCAGCGCGAATACATAGACGTGCTTTTACCTCGCGGTTCGAAAGAGTTTATTAAAAATGTAGTACGGAAAGCAACTATACCCGTTATTGAAACGGGGGCGGGTAACTGTCACGCTTATGTTGAGAAAAGTGCGGATTTGCAAAAAGCAATAAACATCATAGTCAACGGAAAAGTTTCCCGTCCAAGCGTCTGCAATGCTTTGGAAAGCATATTGATAGATGAGAGCATTGCGGATAGCTTTGTAGTTCCTATCTTAAATGAGCTTGTCAAATACGGCGTTACAATCAAAGGGTGTCCGAAAATCAAAAATTATTTTCCCGAGGCGCAACCGATTGCGGAATCCGATTTGTATGCCGAATACGGCAGTTTGACGGTTTCCGTTAAAATCGTGAACGGTGTGGACGAGGCGATTAAGCACATAAACAAATACGGAACGCACCACAGCGACGTTATCATAACGGAAGACGAGGCTGCTGCAGAAAGATTTTTGACAGGCGTCGACAGTGCCGCCGTTTATGTGAATGCGTCTACACGGTTTACCGACGGCTATGAATTCGGTTTCGGAGCAGAAATGGGAATATCTACGCAGAAACTGCACGCAAGAGGACCTATGGGACTTGGCGAACTTACGTCGTATAAGTATTTGATTTTCGGATGCGGTCAAATACGTAAGTAAACGGAGGAAGTAATATGAGTAACAATATCGATAACATAGAAATATCCGAAAAGGATATTATGGTAGAGTTGAAAAGAAAAATGAGCGATGAGGAGAAAAATATTCACAAAGGACATCGCCAACGTGTTTACGATGCAATTGAAAAGGACCCGCTTTTAGAAACTTTTTCGGAAGTGGAAACATTGGAGTATTTGCTTTTTGCGATGTTGCCGCAAAAGGATACCAATAAGCTGGCACATTTTCTGTTGCGCCGATTCGGTTCTTTGGTCGGCATTTTTTCGTCGTCTGTAAAAGAACTTATGCAGAAAGGCGGAGTTTCGAGAAGAATAGCGCTGTTTTTACGTTCTGTGCCCGTCATCGCAAGGAAATCGCAGTTGCTGAGAGTTAAAGAAAAATCGATTAAAGATGTAAACTCTGCGCTGGAATATCTCAAACTGCACTTCGATTATTATTATACCGAAGTTATGTATGTAATGTGCTTGGATATAAAAAATCGGCTTTTAGGCGTCGATTGTGTTACGGCAAAAGGCACGCCTACATCGAATACGATTTCCATTCCCGCAATAATGGAATCGGTTTTGCATCATCACGCGTCCAAGGTTATTTTGGCGCATAATCATCCTACGGGAATAGTGCGTCCGTCGATTGAAGACTTAAATACTACAAATTTAATAGTAGATTCTTTGGCGGCATTGGATATTGTTTTACTTGACCACTTGATATTTACCGGTGACTCGCAGTATTTAAGCTTTTTTAATTCTGGACTTATGCATATGATTTATAAAAATTTCGACGAAGCACGCGGTACTCAAATGTTTACGCAGTTGCTGAAAGAAGAGGACCATAAGTTGAGCAGCGGTATCGAATATGTTTTCGATATAGAAACAGCTACCGTTGTCAAAAAGAGCGAATTTGACAGTCTTGTGAAACGCAGGAACGAAAACAACTTAAAAAGAGAAGAAGGTCTGCTTGAACTGAAGTTGAAATTGAAAGCCGACAATGAAGATAATGTGAATGAAGATGATGTAAAGGACGATACCCCGAAAGATGAGTAAATAAAAATGTCGACGGCTGTTTCCGTCGACATTTTTGTTATTCATTTGATATTGCAAAATAAGTTCGCAGGAACTTTTCCGCTTTTTTAATTTCGCTTTTCATTGCTTTTTCGGACGGTGAACCCGGAGCTTTTCGAGATTGAATGACATTTTCCGGTTTTACGACAGACATTATATCGCTGTCGAAAAGGTCGGAGAATATTCTGTATTCGTCTATGGTTATTTCGTCGAGTTGCTTATTAACATCACTGCAATAGCGCACCAGTCTGCCGACTATCGAATGGGCATCCCTAAATGCCGCTCCTTTTTTGACTAAATAGTCTGCACATTCGGTTGCCGCCGTATATCCGCGTGCGGCGCCTATACGCAATTTTTCTTTATTGTATTTGAAGGTGGGGAGCATAGCCGTGAAAATTTCCAAGCATATTTTTACCGTGTCGACCGTATCGAAAACAACTTCTTTGTCCTCTTGCATATCCTTATTATAGGCAAGGGGAAGGGCTTTCATAGTTGTGAGCAGTGATATCAAATTGCCATAGCATCTGCCCGTTTTGCCGCGGATAAGCTCGCACATATCGGGATTTTTCTTTTGCGGCATTATGCTCGAACCGGTGCTGAACTTGTCGTCGAGTTCGATATAACCGAATTCATCGGATGACCAATATATTATTTCTTCGTTGAAACGCGATAAGTGCATCATCAAAATCGAGCAGTCGTTTAAAAACTCTATAGCAAAGTCCCTATCCGAAACAGCGTCGAGAGAGTTTTCCGATATTCCGTCGAAATCGAGACGTTTTGCCACGCTGCGTCTATCAATAGGGTAGCTGGTAGACGTGCAGGCGCAACTTCCGAGCGGCATAATATTGATACGGTTTTTGCATTCGGCAAGCCGCGCTATATCACGCATAAACATTTCGGAATATGCCATAAGATAATGGGCAAGCGTTGTAGGCTGTGCTTTTTGCATATGCGTATATGCGGGAATGACAGTATCGATATTTTTGCCGGATATGTCAATCAAAGTCTCAATCAGATTTTTCAGAAGCTCCGCTATCGTGTCGACGGCATCGCGCAAATACATACGGAAATCAAGTGCTATCTGGTCATTTCGAGACCTTGCCGTATGAAGTTTTTTTCCCACGTCGCCGATACGGTTTGTCAGCTCTTCTTCTATAAACATATGAATATCTTCCGCACCCGAAACTTTAAGTTTTGCGTTCTTGATATCATAGAAAATATCGGAAAGCGTTTTGCAAATCAAATCGGCGTCTTCTTGCGGAATAATTCCGCATTCGCCCAACATAGAACAATGAGCTATGCTGCCCATAATATCGTGTTTGTAAAGGCGCTTATCGACGGGAAGGGAACTATTGAAAATATCCGCTTTTGCATCTAAAGAATCTTTGAATCGTCCTGACCACATTTTCATAGAATCTTATTTGTCCTTTTTTGTGTTTTGAAGCATTTTTGCTCTTATTTTCAAAGGTAAACCGAACAGGTTGATAAAACCTTCGGAATCTTTTTGATTGTATACTTCGTCAGCTCCGAAAGTTGCAACATCCATATCATACAGCGAGTAAGGAGACTTAACGCCTGCGCCGGAGATATGTCCCTTGAAAAGTTTAAGTCTGACTGTGCCTGTAACGGTCTGTTGCGTGCTGTCGACAAAAGCGCTTAAAGCTTCACGCAGGGGAGTGAACCAATTGCCGTCGTATACAAGTTCGGCAAATTTGATTGCGGCAACTTCTTTGAAATGTGTCGTCTGTCTGTCGAGAGTAATTTCCTCGAGATTTCTGTGAGCATAGTACAGTATTTCTCCGCCCGGAGTTTCGTAAACGCCTCTCGACTTCATTCCGACAAGACGGTTTTCCACCATATCAGCAACGCCTACGCCGTGTTTTGCGCCTATTTCGTTAAGACAGGTGAGAAGTTCGACGGGAGCTTTCTTTTTGCCGTTTACCGAAACGGGAATACCTTTATCGAACTCTATTTCTACGTATTCGGGAGTATTCGGAGTTTTGGATATCGGATTACATATCAAAAGCATATCGTCCTTCGGTTCGTTCCACGGGTCTTCCAGGTCGCTGCCCTCGTGCGAAAGATGCCAAATGTTTCTGTCCATAGAATAGGGGTGCTTTTTTGTTACGGGAACATCGAGTCCGCGCTTTTTTGCATATTCGATTTCTTCTTCTCTCGACTTAATGTCCCAAATGCGCCAAGGCGCTATGATTTTCATATCGGGGTCGAGAGCTTTTATGGAAAGTTCGAAACGAACTTGGTCGTTGCCTTTTCCCGTACAGCCGTGGCAGATTGCCGTTGCGCCTTCTTTATGTGCAATCTCTACCAATCTTTTGGCGATAATCGGACGGGCAAAAGAAGTTCCCAACAGGTATTTTCCTTCATATACCGCGCCTGCTTTTAAAGTGGGATATATAAAATCCGTTACAAATTCTTTTGTAAGGTCTTCTATGTAAATTTTCGATGCTCCGCTTTTAATTGCTTTTTCGTTAAGCGGAGAAAGTTCTTCGCCTTGTCCGACGTCTGCCGCAACTGCAATCACTTCACAGTCGTAATTTTCTTTGAGCCACGGTATTATAATCGTGGTATCCAGACCGCCGGAGTATGCCAATAGTATTTTTGTTTTGTTCATATATAAAACTCCTCTATGATTATTTACTTGACAATATAAAATAAAAATTATTATAATTATAAGTGTACTTATATAATAATACATTTTCTAATAAATATCAACAAAAATAGGAGTGCAAATTGATAATTTTAGGTATTGACCCCGGATATGCGACTATCGGATACGGCGTCATAGAAAAAGAAGGCTCCTATATGAGAGCTGTCGATTACGGGACTATTCAAACGCCGAAAGATGAAAGCATACCTGTGCGATTGGCTATGCTCGACGAGGCATTGACAAAAATCATACGACGGTTTAAGCCCGATGCCGTCAGCGTCGAAGAATTGTTTTTTAATACGAATATAACAACGGGAATCAAAGTAGCGCAGGCTCGCGGAGTGATTTTGGTTTGCGCGATAAAAGAGTGCGGCAGGTTGTATGAATATACTCCGTTGCAAATAAAGCAGTCGCTGACGGGAAACGGAAGGGCGGATAAGAAACAAATGCAGTTTATGGTTAAGGCGGCATTGAATCTCAGGGAAGAACCAAAACCCGATGACGCCGCAGACGCACTTGCTGCGGCTATCTGTCACGCGAATATGCCCGAATATTCTACGAGAGTGTTGAATTAGGAGAATTTATAATGTTATCGTATTTAAAAGGTTGTGTGGCGGCAGTAGACTCTCAAAGCGCGGTTATAGAGTGCCGCGATATCGGCTATGAAATAATTGCGTCTTCGCATTGTTTAAATGAATTGTCTGTCGGCGCGGAAGTGAAGGTATATACTCTTTTGGTGGTCCGAGAAGACAGTATTACTTTGTACGGGTTTAAAGATTTAAGCGAAAGAGAAATGTTTTCGCGCTTGGTGACTGTGTCCGGAGTCGGACCGAAAATGGCGATATCGATATTGAGCGGAATAGATTCTCACTCGCTTGCAAGCTGTATAGCAACGCAAAATACGCAGATGCTTAACGGCATTAAAGGTGTGGGGAAAAAGACTGCGGAAAGAATACTATTGGAGCTGAAAGGAAAAATCAGTGCGGATGTAGCCGCTGTTTCCAACGGTACAGCCACAGTGCCTGTTGCGGATGACGCCGTTTTGGCATTGATGTCGTTGGGATATTCGAGTACGGAAGCGGCTGTTGCCGTTTCGAAAGTCGATGTCAGAGAAAAGATGTCTGTGGAAGAAATCGTTATGGCGGCTTTGAGAGGTTAATGCTATGTTTGAGGACGATAGATTTATAACGAGCTCCAAAACTTTGATGGACAGCGAGTTGGATAATTCGCTTCGACCGAAGACATTGGACGACTATGTGGGACAAAGCAAAATCAAAAGTAATTTAAAGGTCTTTATCGAAGCGTCCAAAAAACGCGGCGAGGCTTTAGACCACGTTTTGCTGTACGGTCCGCCTGGTTTGGGTAAGACCACATTATCGCACATTATAGCCAATGAGCTTGGCGTACAGTTGAGAATTACCAGCGGACCTGTGATAGAGCGTGCAGGCGATTTGGCTGCTATTCTGTCCAAGCTGTCCCCGAATGATGTTCTGTTTGTCGATGAAATTCACAGACTTAACCGCTCTGTAGAGGAAGTGCTTTATCCTGCAATGGAGGACTTTGCTCTCGATATCGTCATAGGCAAAGGCCCCGGTGCAAGGAGTATGCGCCTTAAGCTGCCGCCGTTTACACTCATCGGAGCGACCACACGGGCGGGTATGTTGACGGGACCGCTGCGTGACAGATTCGGTGTAAGCTGTCGTTTGGAAATGTATGAGCCGAAAGATTTGGCAATTATAATCAACCGTTCCGCGTCGATTTTGAACATATCAATAGATGGTGACGCGTGTCTGGAAATCGCTTCCCGTTCGCGAGGAACCCCCAGAATAGCCAACAGGTTGCTAAAGAGAATACGTGATTTTGCGCAGGTTTTGGGTGAAGGAGTCGTTACGCTTGCCATTGCAAAAAAAGCTCTTGCACTGTTGGAAATCGACGAGCTCGGGCTGGACTATACCGATGTTCGTATACTGAAAGCCGTGATAGAAAAGTTCAACGGCGGTCCTGTCGGGCTGGATACGCTGGCTGCCGCAACGGGAGAGGAGAGCGTAACAATAGAAGATGTGATAGAGCCGTTTCTGTTACAGCTGGGCTTTATAGCGCGTACTCCAAGGGGCAGGGTGTGTTTGCCTGCCGCATATAAACACCTTAATATGACCGTTCCAAAGGCTGTACAGGAGCAATTGAGTTTTTTCGACAAGAATGACGGAGAAAACAATGGCTGAAAATGAATTGAAAACGAGCGATTTTTTTTACGAATTGCCTGAAGAATATATTGCTCAAAGTCCCGTTGAACCGCGCGACAGCGCAAGAATGCTTGTCTATAACAGAGATGATTGTTCTATCGAACACCGTCATTTTTATGATTTGCCGAATTATTTAAAGCGCGGCGATTTGTTGGTGATTAATAACACAAAAGTCATTCCGGCGCGGATATTCGGCTTTAAGGAAAGCGGAGCAAAAATAGAATTTTTGCTTCATAAAAGATTGAACTTAACGGATTGGGAAGTACTTGTAAGACCTGCGAGAAAAGCACTGCCGAATACCGTCATACAGTTTGGAGACAAATTGAAGGCGCAGGTTTTGGAATGCGGCGACGACGGTGCGCGAATCGTGCGATTTATTTATAACGGTGTGTTCGAAGATTTGCTTGCGGAAATCGGCGAGATGCCTTTACCGCATTATATACGTCAGCCGTTGAGTGATTCGACAAGATACCAAACCGTTTACGCAAAAGAAACGGGTTCTTGCGCAGCGCCGACGGCAGGGCTTCATTTCACGGACAGGCTCTTGAATGAAATTAAGGATATGGGAGTGGAAGTTGCGGAAGTGACTTTGCAGGTCGGACTCGGCACATTTCGTCCCGTAAAGACGGAAAATATTTCCGAACACAAAATGCATTCGGAGTTTTACCATATAAGTGCGGATACTGCCGAAAAAATCAATCTTGCAAAAAAAGAAGGACGGCGCGTTATAGCGGTCGGTACGACTTCGGTTCGTGTGCTTGAGAGTGCTGCAGATTCGGACGGAGTTTTGTGCGAGAAGTCCGAAAGCACAAGTATATTTATTTATCCGCCTTATAAATTCAAAATTATCGACGGGCTTATAACCAACTTTCATTTGCCGCAATCAACATTGTTAATGTTGGTGTCTGCATTTTTGGGCAGGGAAGAAACATTAAGGTTATACAATGAAGCAGTTTCGCAAAAATACAGATTTTTCAGTTTCGGAGATGCTACATTATTGTTATGAAAAAGTTTGATTATAAAGTTTTACACGTTTGTAAGCAAAGCGGTGCGAGAGTGGGAAAATTTACTACGCCGCACGGGGAAATAACCACGCCGGTGTATATGCCTGTCGGAACTCAAGCAACCGTTAAATCGCTTACTCCGCAGGAATTGAACGATTCGGGTGCGGAAATTATTTTAAGCAATAGTTATCATTTGTATATGAGACCCGGGCATAAACTTGTGGAAGCGGCCGGCGGTCTGCATAAGTTTATGGCTTGGGATAAGCCGATTTTAACGGATAGCGGCGGTTTTCAAGTGTTTTCTCTGTCAGAGCTTCGAAATATTACGGATAACGGTGTGGAGTTTCGTTCGCATTTAGACGGAAGCAAGCATTTTATTTCCCCCGAAGTTGCTATGGACATACAGCACAGTCTCGGCTCGGATATTATTATGGCATTCGATGAATGCAGTAAATACGGGGCAGAGCACACAGTTGCCGAAAGTGCTATGGTCAGAACATTAAACTGGTTGGACCGCTGTAAGAAATATCATAAAAACGGTCGGCAAATGCTGTTTCCTATTATACAGGGAAATATGTTTCCCGATTTGAGAAAATTATCGCTGAAGGAGACGGTGCCATATGCCGAATGCGGCATTGCAGTCGGCGGACTTTCGGTCGGAGAGCCTAAGTCGCTTATGTATTCGATTATGGATGAGATGCAGCCGCTTTATCCGGATAATATGCCCAGATATTTGATGGGGGTCGGAAGCCCGGATTGTTTGGTTGAAGGAGTGCTTCGCGGAATCGATATGTTTGATTGCGTTTTGGCAACGAGAATCGCAAGAAACGGCACCGCGTTCACTTCACGGGGAAGAATTACTGTCCGCAATGCCGTTTATAAAGAGGACTTTACTCCGCTTGACGCCGATTGCGACTGCTATTGCTGCCGAAACTATACAAAAGCGTATTTAAGACATTTGATAAATACCAATGAAATATTGGGCGGAAGAATGTTGAGCTTGCATAACATTACTTATTTGATTAAGCTTATGCACAGAATTCGCAATGCGATTATGAATGACGAGTTTCTTGACTTTGTCAAAGAGTTCCGCAACAGTCCAGAATATTGTTAAATAAAAAATTATTTTGCGCAGTAAAAACAGTTGCATAAATGATTTTGTTATGATATAATAGCTAAGTGACTCGTATGTTCCGCTTGAAATCGGATAATTGGGTTAGTCAATGAACATACGCTATTGAATAGGAGGTAGTCAATGAACAGAGATGTGATAACTTCAATCGAGAAGGAGTATATGAAAAATGAGGTTCCTGCGATTGAAATAGGCGATACCGTTAAGGTGTTTGTCAAGGTCGTGGAAGGAAGCAGAGAGAGACTGCAGGCTTTCGAGGGTATAGTTATTGCCAAGAAAAACGGCGGAGTTCGCGAAAGCTTTACCGTAAGACGTATTTCTTTCGGTGTAGGCGTGGAAAGAACGTTCCCATTACATTCGCCGAGAATTGCCAAAATCGAAGTTGTTAAGCACGGCAAAGTCAGAAGAGCCAAGCTTTATTATCTTCGTAGTCTTTCCGGAAAAGCGGCAAAGATTAAAGAAGTTCGTTAGATTTACAAAAAGAGTTCGTAAAAATCGAACTCTTTTTTATTTTGTGGTTGTAAAATATTGATTTTATGGAAAAATTCTGTTATAATCAAAAATAATAGACATAAGAACAGAGAGGTGCTTAAATTGTTTATATCTAATGCGGGAATCAATTCTGTTGCCGTTGACGTCGTTTTTGCCGTTTTTATGGCTTTGACGACAATTGCGGTTTTAATAGTGGGAGCTTGGCTGTTAATAAAGTTTATAGGCAAGGATAAATACGTCGAGCCGAAGGACGATAAGCTGTTTATTAAGATTATGGCGCTCGTTTTGTTTTTCGGAACGGTGTTGAGAGTGGTTTTTGCATTATGCATAAAAGGCTATCGCGAAGACTACGACATTATAGTGAGCGCTATGGAGCATATCGCATCGGGCGGCTTTAAAGGATACTATCCTTCAGACGGGATTGTTTTATATCCGCTGACGCTTTTTATATATGCTTTGCCTGCCGTGATTGCAAATGCCACAGGTTTGACGGCGTCATCTTTCGGAATGGCATTGCTGGTCAAACTGCCCTTGATAATTGCCGATGCTGTCAGCGCCGTAATATTATATAGAATAGCAAGCAAATATGTAAATCGCTATGTCGGCGTGATTATAGCCGGAATGTTTATGTTGTCGCCCGTATTTATGATTAGCTCGTCTGTTTGGGGCAGTGTATATTCGCTTTTGACGTTGGGTTTACTGCTTTGTATGTATTTTATGGTTACAAAGAATTTTCTCGGGTTGTTTGCTTCATATACGGCAAGCGCGCTCATTATGAAAGAAGCTTTGTATTTATTGCCGCTGTTTGCGGTTTATATTGTTTACAGCTATGTAAAGTCTTTGAAAAGAGTTTTGAAAGAAAAGCAAAGCGCAAAAGAAATATGGAATGATGCACAGTCCTGTCAAGTTATAAGAACACCGGTTTATTTGGTTTCGTCTGTGCTTGTCGCATATTTGATTTCTTTGCCTACGATTATATTCGATTACAGCGCAAGCTTTTTCGGATGGATATATCGTTTTGCGCTCAAGCCTTTGGCTGATGCAGCAAAATTCGGATACAATTCTTTAGGTATCTTTAATATTTTTGCCAAAAACGGCGACTTGCTTGGAGCCAACTTCCCGACGGTCGTATTTACAGTTATATTTGCGGTAATTATTTTGGGTATCACTTTACTTGTTTATTTGAGCAAAAAAAACAGAGCCAACTTGGTGTTTTTGTCCGGATATTTGATTTTTACATTGGCAACATATTACGTCGATTTCGGCGCTCTCACATTGGTTCCCGTGCTTGCCATATTCCTTATGTCGTTTGTCTTGATTAAAGACAGGCGTATACTGCAAGTGTTTGCAATGCTTTCCTTGACTATAATGGTAAATGCGGTGTCTGTTCTCATAAGCGCAGGGTATTTGAACAATGCGTCGGAATATCTGTTTGACAGCGCTTTCTATACGGGGACAAGTCTTTTGGACACGGGCGCAGGAATGGCGGTTTCGATTATATGTTCTGTATTGACAGTGCTTACGCATCTTTACAGCACTCTGATTCTATTGGATTTGGCTATGAGCAGCAGAAGAAAAGTTCTTGCGTATAATAGCGGAGCGTCAATAGGAAAGAGTTTTGCGCTTTGGATGAAACCTTAAAGGCAGAGAATAATGTTATCGAAGGTCAGAAGTTTCGGGTTGCACGGAATAGACGGTTTTGATGTATGCATAGAAACCGATATAAGCAACGGATTGCCCGTATTGGAAGTTCTCGGACTGCCCGATGCGGTAAACAGGGAATCGATTAAGAGAGTAAAAAGTGCGGTTAAAAACAGCGGCTTTTATTTCTCCAATAAGAGAATAACCGTAAATATGGCTCCTGCCGACGTGAAAAAAGAAGGACCACTTTACGATTTGCCGATTGCGATAGGAATACTGACGGCTTCGGAGCAGCTTTCGCAAGACAAGGTTTCGGAATTTGCTTTTATAGGGGAATTATCGTTGGACGGTATTATCAGACCGGTGAAAGGCATTATGCCTATCATAATTTCTGCACTGTCCAAAGGCTGTAAAAAGATAGTTATTCCCATTGAGAATGTGCAGGAAGCTTCGTATATAGACGGAATTTGCTCATACGGCGTCGCCAGTTTAAAAGAAGCGGTATCCTTTTTGTGCGGAGAAACTATTATCGAGCCTATAAAAATAAAACCGTTTCCCACCTCCAACGCACGAACGACATTCGAAAATGATTTTAAATACGTAAAAGGGCAATTCACGGCGAAGCGTGCTTTGGAAATAGCCGCCGCGGGCGGGCACAATATATTGATGATAGGACCGCCGGGCACGGGGAAAACGATGCTTGCCAAATGTTTGCCGTCTATATTGCCGGATATGAATGTCGGGGAAATTTTGGAAACGACAAAGATTCATTCCGTGGCAGGTTTGCTGAATAGCTGTGACGGTATTGTCGGAGTACGTCCTTTCAGAAGTCCGCACCATACGGTCAGCAGTGTCGCTTTGACGGGCGGTGGGGCAAACGCAAGACCCGGAGAAATCAGTCTTGCACATAACGGAGTACTGTTTTTGGACGAACTGCCCGAATACCCGAGAAATGTGCTTGAAACTTTGAGACAACCGTTGGAAGACGGAAAAATCGTTATATCCCGTGCGGCAAACAAAGTGGAATATCCTGCCGATTTTATGTTGGTTGCGAGTATGAATCCCTGTCCTTGCGGCAATCTCAGCTCGTCGATTAAAGAGTGCATATGCACGCCGTCTCAAATAGCAAAGTATCTTTCCAGACTATCAGGGCCGCTGATGGACAGAATCGATATGCATATCGAAGTAGACAACGTTACATATTCCGACATATCTTCAGACGAGACGGCGGAGTGTTCGAGTGAAATTAAAAAGCGTGTGGACGCGGCAAGAAAGATACAGACGGAAAGATTTTCCGAGTGCAATATATATTCCAACGGAAATATGAATAGCCGTTTATTAAAAACCTATTGTAAATTGAATAAAGAATGTAACGAAATGATGGAAGCAGCTTTCGATAAACTCGGTTTTTCTGCCCGAGGATATTCGCGCATACTTAAAGTTGCACGCACAATCGCCGATTTGGACGGAAAAGAGAATATAGAAATGAAGCATATAGCCGAAGCTATTCAGTATCGCAGTTTGGACAGGAGAACAGGGAATGAATGAAAGTAAGGCTTATTATTGGCTGTCTTTAGCCTGTTTTGCTCCGAGCACGCTGAATAAAATTCTCGAAAAGTATTCGCCTATGGAGCTTTGGGATAATTACGATATTATTTTAAACTCCACGTCTTTGGGAGAAAAAGACGGTTTTAAAGCATTGCGACAGTTCAAAAATGAAGATTATTTAAATGATTCTTTGAATAAACTGCGCAAGAACGGTATTGGCATAGTTACAAGAGCGGTGGATAAAATGCCGCAATGTTTACTTCAAAAAGAAGTTGCGCCGCCTGCGGTACTGTATTATAAAGGGGACATTTCTCTTTTGAAAACCAGATGTTTCGCAATCGTGGGGACCCGACAGAGCACTACTTACGGAGAAGATATTGCAAAAAGATTTGCGAGCGGACTGTCAAAATATTTTACTATTGTCAGCGGCTTGGCAATGGGTATAGACGGTATAGCTCAAAAAGCCGCTCTTGCGGCAGGCGGTAAAACAATAGGGGTGCTCGGAAGCGGACTGAATTGTTTTACGCCGTCGTGCAACGGTCGTTTATTTGACGAGGTCTGCGAAAAAGGGCTTGCAATAAGCGAGTATCCTCCCGATATGTGTGCCACCAAGTATACTTTTCCTACGCGTAACAGAATTATAAGCGGATTGAGCGAAGGGCTATTAATAGTCGAAGCAAATGCAAAGAGCGGCGCGCTCATTACCGCGGAACTTGCCAACGAGCAAAACAGAGAAGTATATGCCGTTCCCGGAAACGTTGACCGCTCTCGGGCGGCAGGTACCAATTCGCTTATTGCTAAAGGCGAAGCAAAGCTTGTGGTCGAATATACCGATATTTTAAACGATTTAAATATCGATTTCGATAAAAATATTGGTAAAAACGACGCCGTTGTGCTGGACAATTCCGAATTAATGGTATATAATCTATTGCAAAACGGTCCTTTGCACGCAGATGAATTATGTCTGAAGCTTGGTATGAAAATATTCGAGCTTACCCCGTTGTTGACTATGATGGAAGTCAAAAAGATTGTTAAAAGGACTGCGGCGTCCACATATGGGCTATTAGCAAAATGAAGGTGGTTTACTGAAAGTGAAACTTGTAGTTATCGAAGGTATAGGTAAGAAAGAAACGGTTGAAAAGTATCTCGGGTCGGGATATAAGGTTTTTGCAACGAAAGGACACGTCGTCGATTTGCCGCAAAAATCTCTTGCCGTTAATGTCAAAAAGAATTTCGAACCCAAATATGTCGTTATGGACGACAAAAAAGATACCGTTAAGAGCTTGGTAGACGCCGCCTCTCACGCAGAAGACGTTTTGCTTGCAACCGACCCGGACAGAGAAGGAGAGGCGATTTCCTGGCACGTAGCCAATCTTTTGAAGATACCGAAAGATAAGCCCGCCCGCATAGAGTTTAACGAAATAAGCAAAAAGGCCGTTCAAAATGCGCTTAAAAATCCGCGCGTTATAAATGAAAATCTTGTCGACGCACAGCAGGCGCGGAGAGTGCTCGATAGATTGGTGGGTTATAAACTGTCTCCCGTGTTGTGCCGTAAAATACAGAGCAAGTTGAGCGCAGGCAGAGTGCAGTCCGTCACGTTGAGACTTGTAGTCGAGCGGGAAAGAGAGATATTGAATTTCAAACCGGAAGAATACTGGTCGTTTTTTGCCATTCTCGAAAACAGTGAAAAATTCAAAATCAAAGCATCTTTGGCTACTAAAAACAAAAGTAAAATCAAGTTGCAGTCCAAGGAGGACGTGGAGAACGCAATTGCGGAATTGGAAGGCAAAGACTTTATTGTTTCAAACATCAAGAAGTCGGTTACCAAATCTAAACCGCCCGCACCGTTTATCACGAGCACTATGCAGCAGGACGCTTTGAATAAGCTTGGAATGTCACTAAAGCAGACTACTTCGGCGGCGCAGGCACTATATGAAGGCGTAGATATAGAAGGGGAAGGAAAAGTTGCTCTTATAACATATATAAGAACCGATTCCACGCGCGTGTCTGCCGACGCACAAAGTGAGGCGAAAAATTATATAACCGAAAAATACGGTGAGAAGTATGTTCCCGCAAAGCCCAATATATATAAAACAAAAAAAGGCGCACAGGACGCGCACGAAGCAATCAGACCTATTTCTCTTGCAAGGACGCCCGAAAGTTTGAAGAGCAGTCTGAATAAGTATCACTTCAAGCTTTACAAGCTGATATACGAGCGTTTTCTTGCCAGCCAAATGAGCGAAGCTACTTATAATTCTATGAGCGTTGATATTACTGCCGGAGATTACGGTTTCAAAGTAGTGGGAAAAACGCCGCTGTTTGCAGGATATACTGCGGTGTATAATACTTTCACGGATGAATCGAAAGAGGATGAAGACTCCGGTAATGTAAAGCTTCCCGAGATGGCAATCGGAGAAGTCTTGAAGCTCGTCGAGTACAAGTATGAGCAGAAATTCACAAAACCGCCTGCGCGTTTTACCGAAGCGAGTCTTGTCAAGATGATGGAAGAAGTCGGTATCGGACGTCCTGCAACTTTTACTCCAACTATAACGATATTATTTTCGAGAGAATACGTGGAAAAAGAAGGCAAAGACGGAAAGTATATCAAGCCCACCGAGCTCGGAATGTCGGTTGTGGATATGCTCGTGAAATATTTTCCCGAAATAATGGATATAGAGTTTACGGCAAAAATGGAAGAAAAGCTCGATGATATCGAGGACGGCGGAAAAGTTTGGCAAGACGTTGTCGCATCTTTTTATGACGGTTTCGAAGAAAAAATCGCCATTGCTATGGGCGACAGTTTCAGCTTGAAAGAGCCGGACAAAGCTACCGACATAGTATGCGAAAACTGCGGTGCGAATATGGTTATAAAGACCGGACGGTTCGGAAAGTTTTTGGCGTGCCCCAACTATCCGAAATGTAAAAATACAAAGCCTTTAGATGAAAACGGCAATGTTATAACCGCATCGCAAAAGTCGGATGATGCGGAGTCCGACGTTATATGTGAAAAGTGCGGACGTAAAATGGTGATAAAACAAGGTAAATTCGGACCGTTCCTTGCTTGCCCCGGGTATCCGAAGTGTAAGAACATAAAAAATATCGAAGGCCCGAAAACAGCAGACGACGAAATTTTGCCGCCTTGTCCGAAATGCGGTAAGCCGCTTAAAAAAATCAATTCGAGAGGCTCGTATTTTTACGGTTGTACGGGATATCCCGAATGTAAATTTACGTCGAGCGATAAGCCGATTGAAGGTAAATGTCCCGAGTGCGGAAGCTATCTTGTGGAAAAGAAATATGCCGCAGGAATGTTTGTCAAGTGCGGAAATAAGGAATGTTCGTATAAAGTGAAATCGGAAGATGTCGGCAGTGAAAAAAATTCCGCCGACGGCAAATAAGTCGTTTCAATATATTGATTTTACGGCATATTTAATGCTATAATAGAAACGTGAGTTAAAGTCATTCGAAATGTGACTGAATAAAAGGCGAAAAGATATAAGGAGATATTATATGGATTTTAAAGGCACTACTATAGTTGCGGTTAAGCGAAACGGCAAAACCGTTATTGCCGGAGACGGACAAGTCACTGGCGGACAGAGCGTTGTTATGAAAAGCAATGCGATTAAAGTTCGCCGTATTTATGACGGTAAGGTTATCACGGGATTTGCCGGTTCTGTTGCGGACGCTTTCACGCTTTCGGAGAGATTCGAAGAAATGCTTAACAAATACAGCGGAAATCTTATGAGAAGCGCGGTAGAGCTTGCTATGTTATGGCGCGGAGATAAGGCACTGCGTCAGCTCGAAGCAATGATGATAGTTGCCGATTCGTCCGAAATATATATAGTGGACGGTACTGGAAACGTCATCGAACCCGAAAACGGTATTTGTGCCATAGGAAGCGGCGGCAATTTTGCGTTGGCGGCCGCAAGAGCGCTGTCTTCGCACACAAAGATGTCTGCCAGAGAAATCGCAGTGGAGGCTATGAAAATCGCTTCCGAGATTTGTGTGTTTACCAACGGCAATTTGACCGTTGAGGAGGTGTAATATGGAATTGTCACCCAAGCAGATTGTTGCGGAACTTGACAGATATATAATCGGTCAGCAGGAAGCTAAAAAAGCAGTGGCGATAGCACTGCGAAACCGTTATCGCAGAAGTATGCTTCCCGATGATATTAAAGATGAAATTACGCCTAAAAACATAATTATGAAAGGACCTACGGGCGTCGGTAAGACCGAAATTTCGAGAAGACTGGCAAAGCTCGTCAAGGCGCCGTTTATCAAGGTTGAAGCCACAAAGTTTACCGAAGTCGGATATGTGGGTAGAGACGTAGAATCGATGATTAGAGATTTGGCAGAAGTTGCGGTCAGACTTGTCAAAGAAGAAAAAATAGCGGAAGTGGAGGAAAAAGCCAGACACGACGCCGAGAGCAAAATTATCGATGCATTATATGCCGCAAGAAAAAAGCAGAGCGGCGAAACGCCCGATAAAGTTTTAAAAAATACTATTGCCGAAGAATTGAAAAGCGGTAAGTTGGATAATCATATGCTCGAGTTGGAACTCAACGACGTGCCGAAGCCTATGGAAATTGTCCCCGGCAGCGGTGCCGAAATCAATATCGGCGATATGTTCGGCGGTTTGTTCCCGAAAAAGAAAAAGAAGCGCAAGCTCACGGTCAAAGAAGCTATGAAAATTCTCGTATTGGAAGAAAGCGAGAAGCTTATCGATATGGACGCCATAAACAGCGAGGGTTTGAAAAGGGCAGAACAGAGCGGTATCATTTTCATAGATGAAATCGATAAGATAGCGGGAAAAGGCAATCAAAGCGGACCCGATGTTTCCAGAGAAGGCGTACAGCGCGATATTTTGCCGATAGTAGAAGGTTGCACGGTGATGACAAAATACGGTGCGCTTAAAACGGACTACATTCTCTTTATCGCGTCGGGTGCATTCCACGTCAGCAAGATAAACGATTTGATACCCGAACTTCAGGGGCGTTTTCCTATAACGGTGGATTTGCACAGTTTGACTTATGAAGACTTTGTGAATATATTCACCGTTCCGGATAATGCGGTTACAAAACAGTATGCTGCTATGTTGAAAGTAGACAATATAGATTTGGAGTTTACAAAAGACGCGATAGAAGAAATGTCAAAGGTTGCCGTTGCGGAAAACGAAACGACGGAAGACATAGGCGCCAGAAGATTGCATACTATTATGGAAAGTCTGTTGGAAGACGTCAGTTTTAATGCCTGCGGCGACCATCCTATGATTAGCGTCAAGATTGACGCCGAATATGTCAAAGAGCATTTGAGCAAGCAAATCAAAAAGCACGATTTGAGAAAATATATTTTGTAATTTACGGAGTGACGATGATTAGAATTCCCAAAGGAGTCAAAGACGTTTTGCCGCAGGACGGATATAAGTGGCAGCACGTCGAAAGCGTGGCTCGTAAAATCTGCAAGCTTTCTAATGTAAAGGAAATACGAACGCCTACATTCGAGTACACTGAACTTTTTACGCGCTCCATAGGCGACGATACCGACGTTGTTTCCAAAGAAATGTATACGTTCGAGGATAAAGGCGGACGTTCGCTTACTCTAAAACCCGAAGGTACGGCTTGCGTCGCGAGAAGTTATGTGGAGAACTCGCTCGAAGCGTGCTCTTTGCCGTTGAAGATGTTTTACATTACACCTGTCTTTCGGTATGAGAATCCGCAGGCGGGAAGATACAGAGAGCATCATCAGTTCGGTGTGGAGGTTTACGGTGCGGCAAGTCCGCTTATGGATTATGAAGTCATTCACATAGCATACGATTATTTGTCGGCATTGGGAATTAAGGACTTGAAACTGCGGCTAAACAGCATCGGCTGTCCTGCTTGCCGCAGCAGATATAATATTGCTTTAAAAGAGTATTTGGCAAGCAAGTTGGACTCGTTATGTTCTACGTGCCGTGAACGCTTTACAAAAAATCCTTTGCGGATTATAGACTGCAAAGTTCCGTCTTGCAAGGAAATAGTTTCGAAAGCTCCGCGTATTTTGGATTATATTTGCGACGAATGTCGTGAGCATTTGAAGCGGCTTGAAAAATACTTGAAAGACGCGAATATCCCGTATGAAATCGACCCCGATATTGTGCGCGGACTTGATTATTACAATAAAACGGTTTTCGAGTTTGTTACTACTGCGCTGGGCGCGCAGGGAACTGTTTGCGGCGGCGGACGATATGACCGTTTGGTGGAGTCCGTCGGCGGAAAGCCTACGCCTTGCGTCGGTTTCGGTCTGGGACTGGAAAGGCTGATTTTGTTGATGGAGAGTATGGGTTTGCCGTTTTCCGATGATAGCGGCGTAGACATTTTTGTTATGAAACAAAACGTCGATTTTGTCGACGACTGTCTGTCTATGGTAAGGCAGTTACGTGCGTGCGGCATTTCAGCCGAAACGGAATATACAGAGCGGAGCTTGAAAGCGCAGTTCAAATATGCGGACAAGATAGGCGCAAAACACGCTGTCGTAATCGGTGAAAACGAAGTTGCAAGCGGCATATATGCGGTTAAAAGACTTTCGGACGGAAAGATATTCGAAATGGAGAAAAGCAAAATTTCCGAATTCCTTAAAGGCAGCAAATAATGGAGCAGTTTGCAAGAAATATTCCGCTTATCGGTGAAACGGGACAACGCAAACTTTCGGCATCGAGAGTGTTGATTGTCGGTGTGGGCGGAGTGGGCGGTTACGCTTTGGAAATGCTTACAAGGTGCGGCGTAGGTTCTTTCGTTGTCGTCGATATGGATAAAGTCGATATTACAAATATCAACAGACAGATTTTCGCCTTACATTCTACGATAGGCAGAAATAAAGTGGACGTCGCGGCTGAAAGAATGAAAGATATAAATCCGAATGTAAATGTGGTAACGTATGCGGAAAGATATTGTAAAGATATCGAAAATAAAATTTTCTCCGCTTCGTATGACTACTGTATCGACGCAATAGACAGCGTTCGGGATAAAGTTGATTTGATTTCGGCTTGTAAGCGGTATGGCGTGCGATGTATTTCTGCGCTCGGAGCAGGGAATAGAACAACTTCCGATTTTACAGTGAAAGATATTTTTTCGACAAGCGGAGACGGATTGGCGCGAGCAGTGCGCTCCAAACTTCGAAAAGAAGGTGTTGAGAATCATAAAACGGTTTGTGCTTCTTCGTCAGCCGAAAATATCGAAAGCGCGTTTACTGCAAGTATATCGTATGTTCCGCCGATGATGGGCTGTCTTTTGGCGCAGGAGGTAATTAAAGATTTATTATGCCTATAACCGAAGAATGCAGTGTCGTAAAGGTGAAAGGCGACTATGCCGTCATAGAGTTGAGCCGAAAACCCGAGTGCGAAGGGTGCAAAGCCTGTGCGTTTAACCGTCGCAATACTATACGAATGACAGCTAAAAAGGAAATTGATTGCGAGGCAGGCGACAGAGTCATTGTTCAAATGCCCGAAAAATCGATTAAAGGTTCCTGGATAATTTTATTTGCATTACCTCTTTTATTCATTCTTACGGCGGTTATAATAACAGCAAAGTTTGCTTGGTATTTGCAGATTACGGCGATTGGCGTAGCGTTGCTTATGGGGCTGGGATGTGCTATACTATGCGATTTTTTGATAAGACGCAGGACTAAATATATTCCGATTGTTAAAAATACTTTAAAAGAAAATAAGAATCTTATAGGAGAAAACACCAATGATTGATTTGAAATTGATTGCACAGACAGACAGAGAAGTTGCCGAGAGTATGAAGCGAGAACTATTGCGCCAACAGGGCAATATCGAGCTTATTGCCAGCGAGAATTTTGTCAGCAGTGCGGTTATGGCTGCCGTCGGTTCGCACTTGACGAATAAATACGCGGAGGGTTACAGCGGCAAACGATATTACGGCGGTTGTCAGTACGTCGACGAGGTGGAAACTTTGGCAATCGAGAGAGCGAAAAAGCTTTTCGGTTGCGAGCACGCAAATGTGCAGCCGCACAGCGGAGCAAACGCCAATCTTGCCGTTTTTTTGGCATTGCTGAATGTCGGCGATACCGTGCTTAGTATGAGCCTTGCTCACGGCGGACATCTTTCACACGGAAGTCCCGTGAATTTTTCCGGACTTAATTACAATATAATTCCATACGGCTTAAATAATGAAACGGAAATGATTGATTATGATGAAGTAGAACGACTAGCCTTGCAGCATAAACCTAAACTTATTCTTGCAGGCGCAAGCGCATATTCGCGAATAATCGATTTTCCTCGTTTCAGACAAATAGCCGATAAGGTGGGCGCATATTTAATGGTGGATATCGCTCATATCGCAGGACTTGTCATAGCTGGCGAGCATCCGAGCCCCGTGCCTTATGCCGACGTTGTAACGACAACTACGCACAAGACCTTGCGCGGACCCAGAGGCGGAATGATTATGTGCAAGCAGGAGCTCGCCAAAAAAATCGATAAAGCGGTATTCCCGGGAAGTCAAGGCGGTCCGCTTATGCACGTTATTGCAGGGAAAGCGGTCGCACTTAAAGAGGCCGGAACAGAAGATTTTAAAAACTACCAAAAACAAGTTGTTAAGAATGCAAAAGTGCTTGCTCAAACATTGGTTTCTGAAGGACTGGAACTTGTATCGGGAGGTACGGATAATCATCTTATGCTTGTCAAACTTACCGATGCGGGAATTACGGGTAAAGAGTTGGAACACCTGTTGGACGAGTGTCATATAACCGTCAATAAAAATGCTATTCCGAATGACCCGCAGTCTCCGTTTATTACGAGCGGTATAAGAGTGGGAACTCCGTCGGTAACCACTAGAGGAATGAAAGAGGCGGAAATGATTACCATAGGAAAACTCATTTCTCAGGTAATCAAAAAGCGCGACGCCGCATTTGAAAAAGTAAACAAAGAAGTGGCGTCACTGTGCAAAAAGTATCCGCTTTATCCGAATTTGTGTAATATGTAAGTCGAATAGTTTTATATAAAATACCCTATCATATTGATAGGGTATTTTGCTTGACAAAAACGGATAACTTATATATAATTGTTTTCGAGACATAAAGTTGTAAGGAGGTATCAATGAAACTGTCGACGCGCGCCAGATACGGTTTGAGAGTGTGCTTTTTGCTTGGTGTATCGGGCGGCACGGTGTCTCTCACAAAATTGAGCGAACAGTCGGATTTGAGTTTGAAATATCTCGAACAGCTTATGATGAAATTACGTAAGGCGAAAATCGTGGACAGCGTCCGCGGACTTAACGGCGGTTATTCGCTTTCCAGACCGCCGAGCGAAGTGACCGTTGCAAATGTACTCGATGCGATGGATGATAATTTCGAGTATAACTGCAATACAAGCTGTGAGGATAAGTATTGTCCGAACAAGAGGATTTTCAGAAGGCTTGCGGAAAGTATAGAAAGTGTTTTGCAACATACTACATTGCAGGATATGATTGACGATTACAGGTGTGTTTAAAAAGATATGAAAAGAGTTTATTTGGATTATTCGGCCACTACGCCGTTAGACGAACGTGTGTTCGAAGCGATGAAACCTTATTTTACAGAGAAATTCGGGAATGCCAACAGTCTGCACTGTTTCGGCAGAGACGGCGCCAATGCAGTTGATTCGTCGCGGCGTAGGATTGCCGAGCTGCTTGGAGTTAAACCTACCGAAATATATTTTACGTCGGGCGGTACGGAAGGCGATAACTGGGCGTTGAAAGGAATAGCTTCGGCATATTCGCACAAAGGAAAACGAATAATTATCAGCAGTATCGAACACGCGGCAATGCTCGGTTCTGCCGCGCAGTTGGAAAAGCAGGGGTTTGACGTTGTCTACCTGCCTGTGAACGACAAGGGAATGGTATTGCCGGAATATTTGGAGAAAGCTATTACCGACGATACGATTCTGGTTTCGGTGATGACTGCAAACAACGAAATAGGAACATTGCAGCCCGTAAAAGAATTATGTGAGATTGCTCATAAACACGGTGCGATTTTTCACACCGATGCCGTGCAGGCAATGGGCTCCGTGCCTGTGAAGATAAGAGATTGGAATGTCGACCTTTTGACGTTCTCCGCGCATAAATTTTACGGACCGAAGGGAATAGGCGTTTTATATATTAAAAGCGGAATAAAGCCGGATAAGTTTATAGCAGGCGGACATCAAGAGCGTTCTATGCGCGGCGGCACTACGAATGTACCTTTTGTCGTCGGAATGTCGGAAGCACTACGTTTGGCTTTGGAAAATCTCGAAGAAAACTCTTTGAAGATTAAAAAATTGCGAGATTACTTTGTTAAAAGCATCGAAGAAAGAGTGCCTTACGTCGTTTATAACGGCGACAGGAAGCAGAGATTGCCGCAGAATGCGAATTTTGCGTTTGAATTTATAGAAGGGGAATCGTTGCTGTTACGCTTGGATATGGCAGGCATTGCCTGTTCGTCGGGCTCTGCCTGTTCGTCGGGCTCGTTGGACCCGTCTCACGTGCTGCTGGCAACTGGTCTGCCTATAGAAAAAGCGCACGGGTCTATAAGATTTTCGTTCGGAAAATATACGACAAAGGACGACGTCGATTACGTTATAGAACAGGTGGTGAATGCAGTTAACGATTTGAGAAGATTGTCACCGTTATTCAGCGAATTTAAAGGAGAAAAAAAGTATGTATAATGAAAGAGTTATGAAAGAGTTTTCCAATCCGCAAAACGTCGGCGAGTTATCCGATGCAAACGGCGTCGGCACTGTTGGCAATGCTACTTGCGGCGATATAATGAAAATTTTTATGAAAATCGATGAAAACGACGTTATTCAAGACGTTAGCTTTCAAACTTTCGGATGCGCAGCGGCGATAGCAACTTCGTCGGTCGCTACGCAGATGATTAAAGGAAAAACCATAGACGAAGCATTGAAAATCACAAACAGACAGGTAGTCGAGTCGTTGGGCGGTCTTCCCGCGCAAAAGCTTCATTGTTCTGTCCTAGCAGAAGAAGCTATTAAAGCGGCAGTCCACGATTATTTGGAAAATTATAAAAAACAAAAAGCATAAAAATATATTCTCCATAATAATTATCGTACTTACGGCAGATAATAACAGTACTATATAGGAGGTGTATGATGAGCAGCAAAATTATCGTAGGAATGGCTTTGGGTGCCGCGCTCGGTATGTATATTGCCAGCAAGAACGGTAAAGTCAGAAAGGCGGTTTCCGATGCGGAAGACGCAGTTATGGAGAAAATAGCTCAAACGACAGGCGGACAGCAGTCCGGTTTGTCAGACGCTCAATAATATCCTATAAAAAGGGGGGACGCGGTCGTTGACTACGCGTCCTTTTTTATTTTGAAAAACAGCTATGAAATTGCTGACTTTTCAAAAAATGTATGGTATAATAAGACAATGAGAATTTTGTGTGTAGATTACGGCGATGCACGCACAGGGCTTGCGATAAGCGATGAATTGGAAATCATAGCTTCTCCGCTTAAAACTTATAAGATGAAATCTATGCGATGTGCGATTGATTATGTCGCAGATATTGCGATAAGAGAAAATGCACAGCTTATAGTTGTGGGTTTGCCGCTTAATATGGACGGTACGCAGGGACCGCGTGCGGAAAAGACAAAAGCTTTCGGACGTGTTTTGCAGAAAGTGTCGGGGCTTGACGTCGTGTATCAAGACGAAAGATTGACAAGCGTCGAAGCCGAAGAGATTTTGACGCAAGGCGGCGTCGGATTTGCGGAGCGCAAAAAATTAGTTGATAGTATGGCTGCGAGATTGATTTTACAAAGCTATCTCGACAGTAAAAATTTAAGGAGTATTTAAATATGAAAAGAGACAACGTAGAAATTTTCGAAAGCGATAATGTTATCACATTATATGACGATGACGATAATCCCATAGAGTTTTTCGAAATAGCTTGTGTAGAGCTTAACGATAAAATATACGAATTATTGCAGCCGGTGGAACCGATGGAAGGACTCGGCGATGACGAAGCCATTATCTTTGAAATAAAAGAAGGCGACGGAGAAGAAGACAGGTTTATTCCGGTCACGGACGAGCAAGTTAAGGATAACGCTTTTGCCGAGTATGTCAAAGCGGTTTCCGATATGGAAAGCTGTGACTGCTGTCATTGCGATGACTGCGGCGACGGAGAATGCGACGGTGATTGTGACTGCGAGCACGATGACTGCGGCGACTCCGCTTGTTCTTGCGGACATCATAAGAAGAAATAACAGAAAATGCTTTTTTTCTTGAAAAAGCGGTTTTAAAACAGTTGATTTATGTTTAAAACTGTGATATACTCTAACAGGTTAAATTCGCACCCGTGTCGGATTGGTTTTTCTGTTGCGCAAAGGTAAATCTTTATGCCTTGCGTGTAAAAGCCGAGCAGATGACCGGGGAGGGAAAAACAGGAGGTACAAATATGACTAATAATGTTGTTTCTATGAAGCAACTGCTTGAAGCGGGAGTGCATTTCGGTCACCCTACGCGCAAGTGGAACCCGAAGATGAAGAAGTATATCTATACGGCACGTAACGATATATACATCATCAATTTGGAAAAGACGGTAGGTCTTATCGACGAAGCGTATGCTTTCATAAAAGAAGTTGCGCTTTCGGGCAAACCCATTCTCTTTGTCGGCACGAAGAAGCAGGCTCAAGAAGCCATTCAGCTCGAAGCCGAAAGATGCGGTATGTTCTATATGAAATCGAGATGGTTGGGCGGAACGCTTACCAATTTCACGACTATGCGTTCGAGAATAGAAAGGCTCAATAAACTCAATCTTATGGAAAAGATGGGGGAATTCGCTCTTCTTCCCAAAAAAGAAGTCATTAAGTTGATTGCCGAGCGCGATAAGTTGGAAGAAAATCTCGGCGGTATCAAGGATATGCGCACGCTTCCCGGCGCTCTGTTCGTCGTGGACACCAAAAAGGAACATCTTGCGGTTGCCGAAGCGAGAAGTTTGAATATACCTATAGTCGGACTTGTCGATACAAACTGCGACCCCGATGAAGTCGATTATGTTATTGCGGGCAACGATGACGCTATCCGTGCCATCAAGCTTATCGCCGGTGCAATGGCGGACGCAGTCATAGAAGCGAAAGAAGGCGAAGAAGGTCTGGCTGCGAGAAAGCAGGCAGAGGCTGAAGCCGTTGCAAGAGAAGTTGCACAACAGGAAGTTGTCGAAGAAGCGGAAAAGCCGGCAACTGAAGAGGCATAATATAGAGGAGATTTAAAAATGTCATTTAAAGCAACAGATGTGGCAGAATTGAGAAACAGAACGGGCGCAGGTATGATGGACTGCAAAAAGGCGCTTACGCATACCAACGGCGATATGGAAAAGGCTGCCGAATATTTGAGAGAGCAGGGCGTCAACATTGCGGCAAAAAAAGCATCGAGAATAGCGTCCGAAGGCGTTGTTTATACCGATGTTTCCGCAGACGGAAAAACCGGCGCTATGGTGGAAATAAACTGCGAATCCGACTTTGTTTCCGCATCGGCAACTTTCGTTGAGCTTTGCAAGCAGGTTTGCGGCGCTATTATATCGTCCGACGCGCAGACGGTTGAAGAGCTTTTGACTGTTAAGTGCAGCGAAGGAACGGTGTTAGACCTCGTAAACAATGCCACGGCAAAAATCGGAGAAAAGATTTCCGTCAGAAGATTTGTTAAGTTTGCTACAAAGAGCGGTTTGATTGACGGCTATATTCATATGGGCGGAAAAATCGGTGTTCTCGTTGAAGTGCAAACCGATAAAAATCTCAATTCGAAAGCCGAATTCAAAGCAATGTGCCACGACATAGCATTGCACATTGCGGCGTTTGCCCCCAAATATGTTAGAGAATCGGAAGTTCCCGAGGAAGAAGTTGCTCACGAAAAAGAGATTCTTACTGCTCAAGCGTTGAATGAAGGCAAGCCTGCGAACGTGGTCGAGAAGATGATTGGCGGCAGAATCAAAAAGTTTTTTGCAAATATATGTTTGCTTGACCAAGAGTTTGTTAAAGACAATTCGAAAAGGGTCAATCAAGTGGTTGCCGAGACGGCAAATAACCTCGGTGCGAAAATAGATGTCGCAAGATTCAAGTATTTCGTTATGGGCGAAGGCTTGGAAAAGAAGAACGAAAACTTTGCCGAAGAAATCGCAAAGCTGCAAAAATAAAACAAAGATAATAGGACACGATTTCGGTGTCCTATTATTTTAATACATTCGGAGGACGATATGTTTAACAGAGTATTGCTTAAAATAAGCGGTGAAGCGCTTGCAGGAAAAGAGGGTGTGGGCATAAATCCGGATATGGTGGAAAACGTGGTGTCCCAACTTGTCGAGTTGCACGCAAAAGGTATGGATATTGCCGTTGTCGTCGGTGGCGGTAACTTTTGGCGCGGCAGACAAGGAATAAATATGGATAGAGTTACGGCAGACCATATGGGTATGCTTGCAACTATTATGAATGCTTTGGCCCTGCAGAATGCCATCGAGAAAAAGGGCGTTCCCACTCGCGTACAGACGGCATTGAGTATTCCGTCGGTTGCCGAGCCTTACATTTTGAGAAAAGCGTTGAGACATTTCGAATGCCGCAGAATCGTCATATTTGCTTGCGGTACGGGAAACCCGTATTTTTCTACGGACTCCGGTGCGGCGTTGCGTGCCGCCGAAATAAAAGCGGATGTGCTGTTAATGGCTAAAAACATAGACGGCGTTTATGACAGCGACCCCAAAAAGAATCCTAAAGCCGTTAAGTATGACTCCTTGTCATATATGGATGTCATAAACAAGGGCTTGAACGTTATGGACATTACTTCCGTAACGATGTGTATGGAAAACAAAATTCCCATTATAGCTTTCGGGTTAAACAGTGAAAAAGGACTTATAAAGGCGGCTATGGGAGAAAAAATCGGTACTATTATCAGTTAAATATAGTTGTTTTATTTTTATATATTTGATATAATAGTTGTGATTATAGACGTTAGGAGGTCGATTTATGAATATAAATAATCCTCAGGTGAAAAGTGAGTTTGACAAGTATGAGTCTCGCATCGGCAAGGCGCTCGAACATCTTAAAGGCGAATTGCTTACCGTAAGGGCAGGTAGAGCCAATCCGCAGATACTGAATAAGATTGTGGTTGACTATTACGGTACACCGACTCCCTTGAATCAAATGGCAAATATAACCGTTCCCGACGCGAGAACGCTTATGATTTCTCTTTGGGATGCGAGTATGCTTAAAGAAGTCAGTAAGGCGATAGCGGCGTCGGATATAGGTATTAATCCATCCGATGACGGCAAAAATATCAGATTGATATTCCCGCAACTTACGGAAGAAAGGCGTAAAGAGCTTTGCAAGCAGATAAAAAAGACGGCGGAAGATTCCAAAGTTGTTCTGCGCAACGAGCGCCGTGACATTCTCGAAGCGGTTAAAAAGCTGAAAAAAGACAGCTTGGTGACGGAAGACGAAGTTGTAACTATAGAAAAAGAAGTTCAGAAAATTCTCGATAAAGCAATCGAAAACGCCGATAAATTATTTAAAGAGAAAGAGGCGGAGATTCTTGAAGTCTGATAAAATCGACAAAGACAGGTTACCCACGCACATAGCTTTCATTATGGACGGAAACGGACGGTGGGCTACAAAGCGGCTTTTACCGCGCAAGTTCGGACACAGAGAGGGCGTCAAAACGATGCGCAAAATTATTACCGCTTGCGTTCGCCTTGGGATAAAGGTTGTTTCTCTCTTTGCCTTTTCTACGGAAAATCGCAACCGTCCCAAAGACGAAGTTGCCGCCTTAATGCAGTTGATTCGAGAGAATATTTATGATATGCTTAAAGAATTGATTGATGAAGGCGTTAAGGTTGTGTTTATGGGCGACCTTTCGTATTTCGATGCAGACATCAGAGCCAGCCTTGACAAAGTAGTTTCGGAAAGCGCCGACGGTGAAAAAGCCGTGGTCAATATAGGTCTGAATTACGGCAGTCGAGATGAAATTATTCGTGCGGTCAATAAATGCGTGCAGGAAGGAAAAGAAGTGAATGAAGAAATATTTGCTTCACATCTGTACACATCGGGTTTGCCTGACCCCGATTTGATAGTTAGGACAAGCGGAGAATATCGGTTGAGCAACTTTATGCTTTATCAGGCGGCTTACAGCGAAGTGATTGTAACAAATACGCTTTGGCCTGACTTTAATGAAAGTGAGTTGCAATCTATTTTAGCTGAATACGAAAAAAGAGACAGAAGATTCGGAAAAGTATAAATGAAATTTAAAAGAATAATAACAGGTATATTTATTTTTATTGTCTATGCCGGCGTTTTGACTTTAAGTCTTCTCGGTTTCGGTTTTGCGTACGATATTTTTACTGTTTCGATTATGGTGGGCGCAAGCTTGGAAATGGCAAAAGCCATATCCAATAGGTACTCCAAAACTTATGACCAGCTTATTTTATTGAATATTATTTTAGGGTACTTAGTTTTTATACTTGTTACGGAGTTCAAGCAGAGCGGCGGAATAACGGCATACTTCGGAGTGTTGCTTTTGGTAATTATAGTTTGCGCTATATACACTATGTTCAGTAAAAAGAGAACGATAAGCAATGCTACGGGCACTATTTTAACTTTGATTTATCCGACAACTTTGTTTATTTATATGCTTGGAATAAATCAATTCGACGGGCCTTATAGGACGGCGGGCTTGTTTTTTGTGTTTGTGACGCCGTGTTTGGTGGATACATTTGCTTATATTATCGGTTCGATATTCAACGGTCCGAAACTTTGTCCGTCGATAAGTCCGAATAAAACTATTGCCGGAGCCATAGGCGGTTTTATAGGCGGTTTGCTGGGCGGAGCTATGTTATTATTGCTTGCCACATACGGAATATTCGGTTTGGCGCCTATCGGCAATACTACGGTTACCAATGTAGTGCATTATCTTGTCATAGGTTTTTGTGGTGCATTCTTCGTTCAAGTCGGAGACTTGCTTGCTTCGTATGTAAAGCGCAATTGCGGAATTAAAGACTTCGGTAAGATTTTGCCCGGTCACGGCGGTTTTATGGATAGGGTGGACGGTATGATTGTCTGTTCGGTGTTCCTGTTTATTTACCTTAACATATTGTCTGCCTTATGAAAAGAATAGCTATTCTGGGAAGCAGCGGTTCAATCGGTCGTCAGACGTTGAACGTTGTCAGAAGGTTTCCCGATAAGTTTAAAGTTGTCGCATTATGCGTCAATTCAAATATAGACGAACTGAAAAAACAAGCCGACGAATTTAAGCCGCAAATTGTGGGTATATCGGACGATGCGTCTTTTTCTAATGGCAAAGATTTTTTTAAAGGTTTGGAAATAGTAGGCGGAAAAAATGCTTTGTGTGAAATTGCGGCGCGTTCCGATATAGACGTTATTGTCGTTGCCGTTGTCGGAATGTGCGGTTTACGTGCTGTGATGACGGCGCTTTCGAATGGCATTACCGTTGCATTGGCAAATAAAGAGTCTTTGGTGGCAGGAGGCAAGCTTGTCATAGAAGCGGCTGAAAAAGCACGAAAGGAACTGCTTCCGATTGACAGCGAACATTCGGCGGTCTGGCAATGTCTGCGAGCAGGAAACAAGCGTGAACTTCGGCGGATAATATTGACGGCGAGCGGAGGACCTTTCTTCGGAAAAACAAAAGAGTTTTTGTCTACGGTTACGCCCGAAATGGCGGTTTGTCATCCCACTTGGAATATGGGGCGGAAAATATCTGTCGACAGTGCCACTATGATGAATAAAGCACTGGAAATTATCGAAGCAAGGTGGCTATTCGATACAAGTAATATTGATTATGTCATTCATCCGCAAAGCGTCATTCATTCTATGGTAGAATTCGATGACGGCAGTATTATTTCGCAAATGGCGGCGCCCAATATGGAACTGCCCATTCAGACCGCTTTGACATATCCCGAGAGATTACCGCTCGATTCGGTGCGTTTCAACTTCGATAAAGCATTGACTTTTTGCGAACCTGATGAAGAAACGTTTTTTTTGCCGCGTTTGGCAAGAGAAGTGTTAAAAGCGGGAGGCAATGCGCCTTGTATATTCAATGCGGCAAACGAAGCTTGCATCAGGCTCTTTTTGAATAATAAGATAGGTTTTACGGACATAAGTATAATTATCGAGAAAGTGCTTGCCGAATCGCAAATAATACACGAGCCTACTATCGATGAAATTTATGAAACTTTTGACGAAGTGTTCGATAAGCTAATGAGAGACTATAATCGGAAAGGGAGTTTGAATTGAAATTTTTTCTTTACATTTTACTCGGAATAGTCATACTATTGCTTATGGTTGTTATACACGAGCTTGGACATTATGTTGCCGGAAAGATTTTGAAATTTAAAATCGATGAATTTTCCGTCGGATTCGGTCCGAAGCTTTTTCAAAAAAAGAATAAAAAGAGCGGTGAGAAATTTACTTTGAGATTAGTGCCGCTCGGCGGCTATTGTGCTTTTGCAGGCGAAGACAATGCCGACGGAACCACAATCGGTAAAAAAGAGACGGAGACTACGGTATTCGAAGAGGTTGCGGAAAACAAGGATGCGGAAACAGTCGATAGCACTGCGGACACGGCGGTAAAAAGAGATTATCTCCTTTTCGACGAGCAAAAACCCTGGAAGCGTATAATTGTTTTCATAGCAGGACCGCTTTTTAATTTTATATCGGCGATATTCTTTTCTTTTATTTTTGTTTTGATTGTCGGATATGCCAAGCCCACCGTCACTTATGTGTTCGAAACGCAAGAGCCAGGAATTTATTATAATTCTTTGCAAGAAGGCGATGAAATCGTAGCCGTAAACGGTAAAGAAATAGGCGTTATGAACAGCTATTCGGAATTGCTTGCCGATTATAAACTCGGAGACGTCGTGAAGCTTACAGTTTTGAGAAGCGGAGAGATTACTGAGGAGGAAGTCGCCGTTCAAAAGATAGTTTATACCGATGACGAGGGAAAGCAGCAGGAATACGACGGGCTTGGTTTTCAATCTAAAAACGAGTATGTAAGTGTCGGTGTCGGGAAATCAATTTTGTATTCCGTTCCTATGACGTTTAAATTTTCCTGGATGATATTGGGTTCGTTCGGTAAGCTTATTACAGGACAAATCGCAATAACCGCTTTGACGGGACCTATAGGAACAGTCAGTTCTTTTGCGGAAGTAGCATCTCAAAACTGGCTAAATATATTGGTTTTTTTGCCGCTCATAGCGAGCAACCTTGCGATATTCAATATTTTACCCATTCCTGCTTTAGACGGCTCTAAGGTGGTTTTCACGCTTATAGAATGGATAAGAAAGAAGCCTGTAAATAAAAAGGTGGAAAATATTATTCATTTTGTAGGGCTTGTGGCATTGTTCGGTCTTGTGATAATAATAGACGTTATCGGTATGTTTATGAGAGGATTTTGAAGCGATGAAAAAAGTCGTTCAAGTGGGAAAGATAAAAGTGGGAGAGGACGCTCCCGTATCCGTACAGTCGATGCTTAATTGCTCGTCTTCGGATTTCAATGCCTGCTCAGAGCAAATCAAAAGGCTGAAAAGTGCGGGCTGTGATATAATTCGGCTTGCGATTTCAGATGACAATGACATCGAATGTGCTAAAATGCTAATCAAAGAATTTGCCGACGTGCCGCTTGTTGCGGATATTCAGTTCGATTATCGGCTTGCGGTCAAATGCGGAGAAATCGGATTTTCCAAGGTCAGAATAAACCCCGGAAATATCGGCGGCGAAGATAAAGTTCGCTTGGTGGCAGACGCGTGCAGAGCCAACGGCGTGGCTATAAGAGTGGGAGTTAACGGCGGCTCTATTGAAAAAGAATTGGAAAGCAAGTACGGTTCGGGGGCGAAAGCGCTTTCTGAGAGTGCACTGAAAGGGGTTGCTCTTTTAGAGCGTTTCGGCTTTTACGACATAGTTGTTTCGGCGAAATCTTCGTCTGTTATGACGACAATAGAAACATATAGGCTTATAAATAAGCAGTGCGATTATCCGCTGCATATAGGCGTGACGGAGTCCGGCGGCGAGGGAATGGGGAACATTAAATCCGCAATAGGAATAGGAACTTTGCTTGCCGACGGTATAGGAAATACAATCAGAGTTTCGTTAACTGGCGACCCGGTTAAAGAAGTTTATGCTGCCGTCGATATTTTAAAAGCATTGAATTTGAGAGATTACTGCGAAGTGGTTTCCTGCCCGACCTGTTCGAGATGCCATTATGATATGCCCAAATTGGCGAGTGAAATCGGCGAGCTTGTCAAGGGGGTGGAAAAACGACTTAAAATTGCGGTTATGGGTTGCGTCGTAAATGGACCGGGAGAAGCAAAGGACGCCGATATCGGTATAGCGGGCGGCAGTGAAAAAGCCGTTATTTTCGAAAAAGGAAAAATAACGGCAAATTTACCGTTTGACAAGGCGGTTGCAGAGTTTAAACAAAAGGTAGGAAGATTGATTGCAGACGTTTGTTGATAAATTCAATGAAATAACGAATGAGAAATTCGCTTATTTGCGGTTGAGAAACGCGCAGTTCGTTATAGAAGGCGAGCTTTTGACTTTGACTTTTGCTTATCCGGAAAGTCGAGAGAATGACGTTTTTTCACAGAAGGACGCGATAGCCACTGCGGTTAAAAGAGTTTTTAACGGCGATTTTTCCAATATAGAAATTAAGCTGGTCAAAAGTCATTTCGACAGAGACTTTTTTATCCCCGAGATTTTAGAGTTTTTAAAGCAGTTTCCTATGCTTTCCACTATGGTAACGCAAGAAGACATAGTAACTGATTTTTCGGACGGAAAAATATTTATCACTTTTCGTATGAGCGATTCGGTTTGCGATTACTGCAATAAAAAGAGCGCAGGTAAAAAAATCGAGGAACATATCAAAAGTCTTTACTGCGAACCGACGGTGATAAAGTTCGTTAATGTAGATGATGACGATTCGGAAGGCATTGACGAAATCGAGCGGGAAATGGAAGACGAAAAAAGTCGTTTTAAGCTGGACGATTATAATTTGGGAAGGGTCATACAGCCTGAAAACGTGGAAGAATTTATAGGCAAAATTGTTTATGAAAAAGCCAAATACATAGAAGATGCAAAAAGCGAAGCCGTCGGAGTGGTTTTGTGCGGTACTATTTCCGGATTTCGTGAACTAGCGAAGCGAGACAATCCCGATAGAAAATACTATAAATTCACTCTTTCCGATTTTACGGGGAGTATATCCTGTCTATATTTTCCGAATAAAAAAACGGAAAATCAGATTACTCTTTTGAAAGACGGAAAACAGATAGTCGCTCGCGGCAAACTGACGGTAGACAATGTGAGAGAAGGTCAGGTTACTTTTTGGCCTAACGATATATGCCTGTGTACTTTGCCGAAGAATTTTAAAATAAACAGATTGCGCAGACGTGTGGACGACGAATATCATTCGGTCTTTCCGCAACCGTTTGTATCCGTAAAACAAGCCACTCTTTTTGATGTAGTCAAGGAGCCGGAACCTTTTTTATTGGGAAAGACATTTTGTGTTTTCGATTTGGAAACGACGGGTTTTGCCCCCAAAAACGACAGAATTATTGAGATAGGCGCCGTCAGAATCGTAGACGGGAAATTCCAAGATACATTCAATACTTATATAGACCCCAAGATATCGATACCGGAAAAGATTACACAACTTACGGGTATCAAAGACAGCGACGTTATGGGACAGCCGCTTATCGACGAAGTACTGCTGGATTTCTATAAGTATTCTTATAACACTATTTTGGTCGGACAGAATGTGCAATTCGATTACGGGTTTATTGCGGTAAACGGAGCAAGGCAGAATATATATTTTGAAAACGAAATGATGGATACGATTGTGCTGGCAAAAAAATATTTGCCGACGCTCAGAAGATATAAGCTGTCTAATTTGACAAAGCATTTCGGTGTGGAGAATTTGAGCGCTCATCGCGGCATTTACGATGCGATTGCCACTGCCGAAGTTTTTATAAAACTTATAGAAATGATGCGCACAAATGCTTGATTTTTTTGCGACAACGTGATATAATATTCACAGTTAAATATGGTAGACTTAGAGAGTGGGCTTGACGGTCCGCTCTCAAAGTTTATTAGGAGGAGTATGGCTGAAAAAACTGTTGACGTTGTGGACGGTTTGATTAGAACGACGGTGGAAAATCTCGGTTATGAGATTGTGGATATCGAGTTCGTAAAAAAGTACGGTCAGATGAATCTGACGGTCTTTATCGATATTCCGCGCGGAGTGACCTTGGATGATTGCGAAGTGGTTCATAATGCGGTAAACCCTATACTTGACGAAGCCGACCCGATTAAGGACGCTTATGTGCTCAATATATCGTCGCCGGGGCTGGACAGACCGTTTAAAAAGCAACGCGATTACGAAAGAAATTACGGACGCGAAGTGGAAGTAAAGCTCTACGCGCCGCATATGGGTAAGAAAGTATACGAGGGCATTTTAAAAGAAAAAGCGGAGCATACGATTACCATTGAAACAGCGGGACGCGAGTTAAAGTTGGAAATGACGAAGGTTGCTTTGGTTCGACCTTTGGTAAAATTCGAGTAAGATATATTTTGGAGGAGACCTTAAATGGCTGCAAAGAAAGAAATAGTCAAAAAAGATTTTTTCTTGGCATTGGATGCATTGGAGCGTGAAAAACGCATAAAAAAGGAAGTTTTTATCGAAGCTTTGGAATCCGCACTTGTTATAGCTTATAAAAAGCATACGGGGAGTGCGCAAGCTATCGAAGTGAAACTTTTTCCCGAAACAAATAAGATTAAAATTCTTGCATACAGAAATATTGTCGAAGTTGTAGAAAACAAGGATACCGAAATCAGCCTTGAAGATGCTCGGCTCATCAACAAAAAGTATAAAGTGGGCGAGAGAGTCTGCGAAGAAGTTTTGCCGAAAGAGTTCGGACGTATTGCTGCGCAGACAGCCAAGCAGGTGATTTATCAAAAGCTTCACGAAGTAGAAGGCGAAATGGCTTATGCCGAGCTTGCCCAAAAAGAGGGTGACCTTGTTACGGGTATTGTCAGAAGAATCGACCAGGTTAAAGACGGCAAAAACGTCTATGTAGAAATCAATCGCATAGAAGCTATGATGATGCCGCAGGACCAAGCACCCGGAGATAAGTTCAATATCGGCGATAAGGTTAAAGTTTTTGTGAAAAAGATTCGTACCGGTCCGAAAGGTCCGCAAGTGCTTGTTTCCAGAACGGTAGCCGGTTTTGTCAGAAAGCTTTTCGAACTCGAAGTTCCCGAAGTTGCCAATCAACTTGTTACGATTAAAGCAATTGTCCGTGAGGCGGGATACCGCACGAAAATGGCGGTGTATACTGAAGAAAAGAGTATCGACGCGGTCGGCGCTTGCGTTGGCAATCGCGGTATGCGCGTCAATGCAATCGTAAACGAACTCGGCGGAGAAAAGATAGATATAATTTCTTGGTGCCCCGATATTTTGGAATTTATTGCGCGCGCTTTAAGCCCGGCACAGGTTATCGCTGTGGAGGTAAGCGACGACGAAAAGATTGCGAGAGTCGTTGTCGATGACGATAAGTTGTCGCTTGCAATCGGTAAGGACGGACAAAACGCTCGTCTGGCTGCAAGACTTACAGGTTGGAAAATAGACGTCAGACCGTATTCGCAATTTGTGGAAATCAAGAAAGCGGAAGAAAAAGCGGTGGAAGAAGATAATCCCGTCGAAGAAGAAATTTTGGACGACAGCGTGTTTGACGAAGACCTTGGAGATTTAGACTGACTTAAATGACAAAGGAAAAGAAGTCGCCCGAAAGAATGTGTATCGCCTGTCGTCAAATGAAAGATAAAAGACTTTTGTTAAGAATTGTCAGAAGTCCCGAAGGCGAGTTCGAAATAGACCGTACAGGCAAAAAAAGCGGCAGGGGCGCATATCTGTGCGACAATCGCGAGTGCTTTTTGAAATGTACGAAAAATCGGCTTTTGAATCGTACTTTCAAATGCGAAGTTCCGAGAACCGTATATGAGAAGCTGTCGGAGGAATTCGATTGTGAATGACAAAGTTGAATCCATACTCGGATTTGCCGTGCGAGCAGGCAAAGTTATATACGGCATAGAGAATGTGGAACACTTACGGAAGAAACGGTATCTTATGCTGATTTGCAACTCTCTTTCAGAGCGTTCCGTAAGAAAATGCATTGCGGTTGCAGATGCAGGAAAAGTTCCTTTGTTACAGGTAAAAAACAAGCCGTTGGAAGAACTGGTACACAAGACAAATTGTAAAGTTATAGCAATCGGCGATAAACAAATGTCGCAGGCGATATTAAAGTTTAGGAATGAGAATTATGAAGTTTTGACTTCGGAGGTAAAATAGTTGGCTAACACTCAACAAAAAACTACTGAAACCGTAAGATATGCGAATGTTAAGGCTCTGTATCAAATGTTACAGCGAGCCGATTTTGCCGAGCTTTCCAAAATAAAAGAATGTCGGAAGCAAATAGATGCTCTTATAAGCGAACTTCGCAGACAGGAAAACGAGGAGATAAATCGTTTAAAGCAGGAAGAGGAAGCTCGAAATGCCGCGAAACGCGTTGCGACACCTGAACAGCCTGCAAAAGAAACTGTCGAAAATGCAGAACCCGTGAAGGCTCCCGTGCAAGAGGAAGAAAGCAAGCCTGCCGTTAAGACGGAAAGACCTGCGGATTCTATGGTGGTTACGCGTTCCAAAACATTTACTCCGGAGAAACCTTCGAAACCCAGTTATGTCAAAGGTATGGTGCAGCCGCATCAAATAAGAGATAATTCCAAGACGACATCGGCTCCTACAGGACGCGGCGACAAGTATCAAAAGCCGCCGAGACCGCTGGGAACCGCACAAGGCAGCCGTTCTGCTATTAAAATGGATATGCCTACTGTGTCGAAGGACAATAAGCGGAGTTTTGATTCGAAGAAAAAGGATTATTCCAAATCTTCCGATGACAAGAAGCAGCTTACAAAGCGCACGCTTATACGCAAAGGTTTTATTCCGCAGGATATGGATGACGACCAGCGTATGGGCACGAGAAAGCTTAAAAATAAGAAACCCAAAGAAACCGTTGCATTCACTCCGATTAAGATTGAAAAGGCCGTTATAACAACGGAAAACCTTACGGTCAAAATTTTGAGCGAAAAGATAGGAATTACGGCACAGGAAATAATCAAAAAACTTATGTCGCTCGACATAATCACCACTATAAACAGCGTTGTGGATTTTCCCACGATGGAACTGGTTGCCAATGAATTCGGTGTGCAGCTCGAACTTAAAATCGACAAATCGAAAGAAGAGCAGCTCGAAGAAATTCACGAGGAAATCGATGCACCCGAGGACCTTGTCAAGCGTCCGCCCATAGTTACCGTTATGGGTCACGTCGACCACGGCAAAACCTCTCTTTTGGACGCAATAAGAAAGACGTCCGTTGCCAGCGGAGAAGCGGGCGGCATAACGCAGCATATAGGCGCTTATTCGGTTAAAGTCAAGAACGACAAAATCACATTTCTCGATACGCCCGGTCACGAAGCGTTTACCGCAATGCGTGCACGCGGTGCGGCAGTTACCGATATCGCCATTTTGATTGTTGCGGCTGATGACGGAGTTATGCCGCAGACGGTGGAAGCTATAAGACATATCAAAGCGGTGGAAACAAAACGCTCGGACAAGAATTCGGGCGAGAGCGAGGAAAAATTCCCCGTTATTGTTGCCATTAATAAAATCGACAAGCCGAACGCTAAAATCGATTTGATTAAGCAACAGCTTGCCGATAACGGTCTTTTGTGTGAAGAATGGGGCGGCGATACTATGCTTGTACCCATTTCCGCAAAGACGGGACAGGGTATCGATAAACTGCTGGAAAATATTCTGTTTATTGCAGAATATAACGATTATCGTGCAAATCCCAAGAGAAATGCAAAAGCCACGATTGTCGAAGCGCGCTTGGATAAGGGCAAAGGTCCCGTAGCGAATATCATTGTTACCAACGGCACATTGAAAGTCGGAGACTATGTTGTGTCCGGCACGGCTTACGGCAAAGTAAGAGCGATGATAGACGATAAAGGCAGAATGTTAAAAGAAGCTGAGCCTTCTACGCCTGTTTCCGTTCTCGGTTTCACGGAAGTTCCGTCTGTCGGAGACGTAATGTTTGCCGTTAACGACGAGAAAATGGCAAAAGCAGTCGTGGATGAAAGAAAAGCAAAGATTCAGACCGAAAAAGCCAATCAAGGGCAGGAGCCTACTGCATTGCAGAAGCTTTTGGACGATATGGCGGTTGCTGAACAAAAGTCGGTCGATATTATTATTAAAGGTGATGTGCAGGGTTCGGTGGAAGCGATTAAAAATTCGCTTTTGAAATTGAATTCCGATGAAATACATTTGAATATTATACACAGCGGAGTGGGCGCCATAAATAAATCCGATTTGATGTTTGCCGAAGTAACGAAAGGTAAGACCATCGTCGTCGGCTTTAATGTCCGTCCCGATTCCGAATCGAAAACCATTGCGGAAAGCAAAGGCATAGACATTCGCTTATATAAAGTCATATATGAAGTTATCGAAGACATCGAACGCGAAATGAAAGGTCTTGTCGAGCCCAAGTATCAAGAAGTTGTTCTCGGCAGAGCGCAAGTTCGCAGTATCTTCAAAATTACCGGCGTGGGTATGGTTGCCGGCAGCTTTGTTACAAGCGGTAAAATGGTGCGCAACGCAAAAGCTCGCGTTATTCGTGATGGCAATGTTATTTTCGATAACGGTGTGCTTGCCACATTGAAGCGGTTTAAGGACGACGCAAAGGAAGTAGCCAAAGGCTATGAATGCGGTATAAACATTGCCGACTTCAGTGATTATGCAGAGAATGACGAAATCGAAGCGTATGAATTGCAGGAGATTAAAGCGTAAATGAACTATCGCTTGGAAAGAGTCAACAGCGAATTGCAAAAATGTATAACCGTTATAATTCGCGACAGAATCAAAAATCCCCGCGTCAGCGAAATGGTCAGCGTCACTGCGGTATCCGCATCAAAAGATTTAAAAACCGCGAAAGTCTTTGTAAGTATTTACGGCGATAAAGAAAAAATCCACACAACGTTTGAAGCACTTAAGCAATGTGAGGGTTTCATTCGTCACGAGTTGAGCGTGGAGTTGAAGCACTTGAGAACAACCCCTCAATTGACTTTTATCGAAGATACGGCAAATGAATACGGTCAGCACATAGATTTGCTTATCAAGGAAATTAACAAGAATGACGATAATACAGGCAATTGAGCGCAGTCATTGCGTTTTGATAGTCGGACATCAGCGTCCTGACGGAGACTGTCTCGGCGCAGGCTTGTCGATTGGACGCATTTGCGAAAATAAAGGAATAGATTATGATTTTCTGTGCGATTCGGATAATCCGCAGCAGTATTCGTTTATGTACGGTTTCGAGCGTTTAAACGATAAAAAATATAAAGATTATGATTTGCTGATTACGGTTGATTGTGCCGATAATTATAGAATGGGCAGATATTACGGATATTTAAAGTCGGTCGGCGAATCGTTTAACATCGACCACCACAAAACGAATAACCGTTTTGCAAAGACAAATATTGTTTTCCAAAATGCAAGCAGTACTTGCGAAATCCTTTATAATTTGATTAAAGACGAAAACTTAATAGATGAGAAAATTGCCTCGCTGTTATATGCCGGACTTTCTACGGATACGGGGCATTTTATGCACTCGAATACAACTTCCGAAGTTTTGAAAATCGCTTCGGAATTAGTGATGCTCGGTGCAAATCCATATGATATATCAACGTGTATTTATAAAAATACAACGATTAATAAAACAAAATTGACGGCTCTTGCAATCGGTTCTATGCGCTTTTTTCAAAATAATCGCATTTGCATAATCACGGTTATGCAAGACGATTTAAAAAAATGCGGATGTGTTATGGCCGATACGGAAGGACTTATAGACTATGCTATGAAAATCGGTTCTGTAGAAGTCGGCGTATGTTTGACCGAACAGTTACATTCACATTATAAAGTCAGCTTCCGTTCTAAAAAAACCGATGTTGCCGCCGCCGCCGCTACTTTCGGAGGCGGAGGTCATACGCTTGCGGCAGGATGTGTTGTCGACGGACAATATGAAGATGTCATAGATAAGTTGTTGAAATCGATTACTGACGGAATGGACGTATGATTGGGATTCTTAATATAAACAAACCGAAAGGAATTACAAGCAGTGACGTCGTTACAAAAGTAAAAAAGATTCTTGATACGAAAGCTGTCGGACATTTCGGAACCCTTGACCCTATGGGGGAAGGCGTATTGCCGATAGGTGTAGGTAAGGCGACAAGACTTTTTGACGTAATGTTGAAAAAAGATAAAATCTATGAAGCTACGTTTAAATTCGGATACTCCACCGACACCCTTGACAGCGAAGGAAATACTGTTTTTAGCGGCGGACGAGTGCCGAGTTTGCAGGAAATAAAGAATGTCTTAAAGGAAATGACGGGAATTCAATTTCAAGAGCCGCCTGCTTACAGTGCAAAGAATGTCAACGGCAAGCGTGCCTATGAGCTAGCAAGACAAGGGCAATCTGTTTCGCTTGCGTCGTGTCAAATTGAAATTTATGATATCGCTGTCGAACCGACGGATTTCTTCGATATATTTAAGTTTAACATCCACTGTTCGTCCGGGACTTATATCCGCTCCGTATGCAGGGATTTGGCGGAAAAAATCGGTACGTTGGCTGTTATGACATCCATTAAAAGATTGCGCAGCGGCGCGTTTGACATAAAGGATTCGGTCACTTTGGACGAGTTAACTGTGCTTAAAGAAAAGGCTCTTTTGAGTATAGAAACCGCAATTGCAGACCTCCATAAAGTAACGCTTCCTGACGATTGCTTTGAGTACCTTCTCAAAGGGATAAAGATGCAGCGGCGTGGAATCGAATATGACAGATTTGCATTGTATTGTAAAGGAGAGCTTTTCGGAATAGCTAAAATCAATGGCAACGACAGAATAGAGATAGTATCTTATTTGAGAGATTGAATGAAGGAAGTTTGTTTTAACAACATAATTTATGAGCCTGTTTGTATTGCATTGGGTTTTTTCGACAGTGTTCATATCGGACATAGAGCAATAATCCGAGATATGATGCAAAAAGCCGAGGAACTGAATTGCAAGTCGGCCGTATTTACTTTCAGTAACAATATGTACGGAGTTTTCGACGAAAGGGAAAAACAGGTGTATACGTATGATGAAAGAAAACGTATTTTTGATTTGCTCGGTGTAGATTATGTTATAAAAGCCGATTTCGATGAGTCTTTCAAAATACTGTCACCCGAAGCTTTTATCGAAACGCTATTAAAAAACTTTAATATCAAACATATATTTTGCGGATATGACTATACTTTCGGAAATAAAGGAATCGGAAATGCAGAGCTTTTAAAGTCGATTTGTTCCGATTCGGGCGTGGATACTACTGTGAAAAAGCAAATCGATTATCAGGGCAACAGAGTTTCCACTACGCTTATAAAAAGTCTTTTAAAAGACGGTGATATAGTCGGAGTCAACGTATTATTGTCGACCGAGTATTTTATCGAGGGAGTCGTGGTACACGGAAGAAGCGTCGGACATACTTTCGGAATGCCGACCGCCAACATAATTTTTCCGCAAGACAAGTTGCTTCCGTCCTGCGGCGTATACGCAACTGTCGCGTCGATTGCCGATAAACAGTTTACTGCCGTCACTAATATAGGCAGTAAGCCCACATTCGGTGATAATAATCTTTCGATAGAAACTATGATTGAAGGACTGAATCACGATATTTACGGAGAAAAGCTTGTGTTGAAGTTTGTAAAGCGTATTCGAGATATAAAAAAGTTTTCCGGTCCGAAAGAGTTGGCAGAACAAGTCCACAAAGATATTAATTGGAGGTAGAAATGATTAGAATAGGTCCTGCCGGAAATTCGTTGTCTTTCTATGAATCAGGGCATAAAAGTACTGTAGAAGAACCCGAATGGCTGCACTCCATAGGGTTGTCGGCATTCGAGTATTCGTTCGGTCGCGGCGTCAATATGTCGGACGAAACTGCGGTTAAAATAGGCGAACAGGCAAAACTTTACGATATAGCCGTAAGCGTACACGCTCCGTATTATATCAATTTTGCCAATCCGTCGGATGATATGATTTCGAAGTCGATAGATTACGTTTTGAAATCCGTTTCAAAAGTGAAATTGATGAATGGCAACAGAGTGGTGTTTCATCCTGCGGCTTGCGGAAAAGCCGATAGGAAAGAGGCATTCGCACTTACGCTTCGTAATGTAGAAAAACTGTCGGATGCATTGAAAGCGTTACCGTATGACGATTATATCGTATGTCCCGAAACTATGGGTAAGCTGCAGCAGATAGGAAGGGTGGAAGAAGTAATCGAGCTTTGTAAAATAGACAGTCACTTTTATCCTTGTTATGATTTCGGGCATATCAACAGTTATTCGCAAGGTAGTTTGAAAACAAAAGACGATTATAAAAGAATAATCGACTTAACATATGATGAACTCGGAGAAGCGAAGGCATCGAATATTCATATTCATTTTTCCAAAATAGAATACGGGAAAAACGGGGAAATCCGACACCTGACTTTTGCCGATAATTTATACGGTCCGCAATACGAACCGTTGGCTGAAATTATAGACGAATATAAAATGTCGCCCGTAATTATCTGCGAATCGAGAGAAATTATGGCAGATGATGCATTATTGATGAAAAAATGTCATAAAATCGTTTAACTATTTTAAATAAATATGGTATAATGTAATTATGGAAAACGAATTATTCAATAATAAAATCGACGCGTATGTTTTTATGAGTGAAGAGAACAGGTTTTATTTCACTCGGTTGCATACTTCTTTCGGTTGCGTTATAATAAGCCAGAAAGAAAAAACCTTTATAACGGATTTTCGCTATGAAGATGCAGCCCGTCAGACATTGCCCGATTATAATATCGTCATAAGCAGTTACGGCGACTTGTATGCAAAAATTGCTTCCGTATTGAAAAAGTCGGGAGCAAAGCACGTCGGCTTTGAGGACGATTTTATAACCGTCGGAGAGTTTAAAACGATGAAAGCGGCGCTCGGGGATTTTACTTTAAAACCTGCAGGAGAGATAATCGCAAAAGTTCGTTCGGTTAAGTCGGAAGAAGAACTGCAGCTCATTGCCAATGCCGAGACCATAACACAGAAAGCTTTATCCAAAGTTATACCTTTGATAAAAGTGGGTATTACCGAAAAAGAACTTTCCGCAGAAATATTATTTGAAATGATACGCTGCGGCGCGGAAGGATTGGCTTTTGAAAGTATTGTAGCATTCGGCGAAAACTCTGCGCAGCCGCATCACAGGTCGGGCAATAAGAAATTGGAAAAGAACGACCTTATATTGATTGATATAGGCTGTAAGGCAGACGGATATTGTTCCGATATGACAAGGACGTTCACATTGGGTGAGCCTAATGCGCAACTTGTGACTATATATAATCTTGTAGCGCAGGCGCAGAGTTATGCTTTAAAAAATATTAAGGCAGGAATGACTTGTCACGAAGCCGATTCGCTTGCCAGAGAGTACCTTGCGGCAAACGGTTATGAAAAGGAGTTCGGACACAGTTTGGGGCACGGTCTCGGAATAAATGTGCACGAGATGCCGAGAGTGGCGAAAAACAGTATGCAAGTTCTCGAAGAAAATATGGTTATTTCCGTCGAGCCCGGCGTGTATATCGATGGTTTGGGCGGAGTAAGAATAGAAGATTTGGTGATTGTTAAAAAAGACGGCGTAGTGAATCTGACGTCGTTCAATAAAAATATAAACATTTAGGAGGATTCCAATGATTCAAGCAGGCGATTTCAGAAAAGGTATGACCTTGGAAATAGACGGCAAGGTTTATGTTGTCGTGGATTTTCAGCACGTCAAACCGGGAAAAGGTGCGGCCTTTGTGCGCGTGAAGATTAAAAATGTTATGACAGGACAAGTCTTGGAGCAGACATTTAACCCGTCGGACAAATATCCGCCCGCACATATCGAAAAGAAGGAAATGCAGTATTCCTATAACGACGACGGTCTATATTATTTTATGGATATGGAGACTTTCGATATGGTTCCTTTGGACCACGATTTGGTTGAAGATGCAATGAATTATGTGAAAGAAGAAATGCTTGTCACTGTTCAGTTCTTCAAGGGAAAAGCGTTCAGCGTTGTACCGCCCAATTTTGTGGAGTTGGTTATTGCGGAAACGGAACCCGGTATTCAGGGCGATACGTCGAAAGCAGGCAACAAGCCTGCCAAGCTGGAAACGGGTTGCAGTATAAACGTACCGCTGTTTGTCAACGTCGGCGATAAAATCAGAGTCGATACGAGAGACGGCACGTATATGGAGCGTGTGAAGTAAATAATTTTAAGTCATATCGACGGAACCTTGCTGTATGCGAGGTTCCGTTTTTATTTTGGCGCATATCGGGACAAGTAGTGCAATATATTTAATTAGAATAACTGCGAGGATACCGCTATGCTGAATAAAATCTTGCCGCATAAAATTGTAAATATAATAGAACAGAAACTGAATTATGAAAAACTTTATGAATTGCGTTTCAGAACCAATCGAAAAGCAACCGTCAATTATGACGGCAAATTTTATTATCTTAGTGAAAAAGGACTGTCAAATTCTTTGTTCGACGGCATAGAAGTCGATAAACAGTTTTTAAACGATATTATCGTTAAGGCATCTGATTACTCTCTGTACACCGTTAACAGAAACATATGCAACGGATTTATTACAATCAGCGGCGGAATCAGGATAGGTATTGCAGGCGAATATGTTTGGGAAAGCGGAGAAATCAAGACGGTAAAGAATTTTGACGGCTTGACGGTTAGAATACCGCACGAAGTCAAGGGGTGTTCGGGGAAAATTTTAAAAACAATAGCAGACAACGGAATTCACAGCAGCTTGATAATTTCGCCGCCCGGGTGCGGCAAAACCACAATGCTGCGTGATTTAAGCCGTCAAATCAGTGCAAGAAGTCCGAATAACAATATTCTGCTCATAGACGAACGATGTGAAATTGCCGCATCATCCAACGGTATTCCGCAGCTCGATGTCGGAAATAACACCGATATTATAAGCAACTGTACGAAGGAAGCTGCAATTTTGCGCGGCATCAGAAGTATGAATCCGCGTGTCGTAATTACGGACGAGCTTGCAACGAAAGAGGATATCGAGGCTGTATATTCGGCAGTTTGCTGCGGCGTCGGGGTGATTGCGTCCGTTCACGCGGCAGACCAATATGATTTGATGAATAAAGTATTCTTTGACCACGCAATCAAACACAGGCTATTTACCCGATATATCGTTTTAAGCGATAAACCGACAATGGGAACAGTAAGCGGAATATACGACGAAAATTTTTCAGAGGTATATTTATGAAGCTCACCACAAAACTCTTGTTAATTGCGTTGAGTTGTGCGGCAGGCTTATTGGTAGGCGCATTTTTTTCCAATGCTTTGAAAAGGAAACGGGATTTCTTTTCGGAATTGCTTGCTTTCATAGATTCCGTTGCAAGCGATATAACTTTCAGACAGGAGGGTATTCGCTCTGTAGCGTCAAACTTTAAAAGTACCTGTAAAAGCAAATTGAAAAACGTGCTCGATGAATATGAGCAAGCGCCCGACTCGATTCCTTTGCTTTCTTTTTTGCCGAAGAATGAAAGTAAAGTTGTAGCCGATTTTTTTTGTGGAATAGGCAAGTCCGACTTGATTACGGAAAAGGCGGAACTTTCAAATGTTCGCAGCACCGTGGAAGAACTGAATACGAAGTATAAAGAAAAATGCAGTACTCGTTGCGCTATGTTTTTGAAATTGGGGTTGCTTGCAGGATTGGCTTTAGGAATATTGATAATATAAGGAGCGTAATTCGTGGATATAATTTTCAAAATTGCGGCAATCGGTCTTTTGACGGCAATAGTAAATCAACTCTTAAAAAAGGCCGATAAAGACGAGATAGCAACTTTGGTGACCCTTGCGGGGCTTGTAATTGTTCTATTGATGATTGTCGATATGATTGGACAGTTATTCGATGCTTTAAGGACTTTATTTTCTCTATATTAAATGGAAATTTTAAAAATATGCTTTGTCGGAATTATAACGGCTTTTTGCGTTGTTATTCTCAAAGAAAACAAAAGCGACTTGGCTATTGTGACGGGTATTGCCGGAGGCTGCATAATACTGCTGATGACGATAGACTATATGTCCGGAATTTTTTCCGTATTGACGTCGTTGATTGAAAAGGCAGGTATCGATAACGGTATATTTAAAATACTGGTTAAAATTATAGGAATAGGGTATATAGTGGATTTTTCGGCAGGAATCATAGAAGACGCCGGGGCTAAATCGGTAGCTGAAAAAGTGGTTCTTGCAGGCAAAATAATTATAATGGCGATGTCGTTACCTATATTGGTCAAGCTGTTTGAGATTATCGAGAGTATTTTATGAGAATAAAAATTTTTGCCGTTTTAATAGTTGCCGTCGCCATAATATTTCCTGCGGATTTTTATGAGGCGGAGTCGCAATCTATAAAGCGCGGAAACGACGGCGAGCTTACAACCAATATAGAAGAAATTGCCGACGAACTCGATTTAACGGCTCTCGAAGAATTTTTAGCCGGTTTAACGGAACAGCAAAAAGCTTTCTTGGGAGGATTGGACGCAAAAAACTTCATAAAAAAAATCATTGCAGGCGATGCAATAGATTTTAAAATGATTGTAGATTTTATTTTTTCTATGTTGGGTGCAAACGCAAAAACATTTATACCGCTTATGATGGCGTTAATAGCGGTTGCGATTGCTTTCAATGTCATAAATTCGATGAAGGGAAAGTTTGCTTCGGATTCCGTGGAAAGCATTGTAAGGTTTGCCTGTATGGGAATCACATTGATTATGCTTATCACGCAAGTATACTTTGTGATTAATGCCGCTATAGGTATGTTAAATACGCTTAAAGCACAGACAGATGTAATCTTTCCGATACTTTTAACGCTGATGACGGCAATCGGCGCAGGTGCTTCTGTCAGTATTTACCGTCCTGCAGTCGTTGTTTTTGCATCGGGGATGATAAATTTGATTACGACAATAGCTATTCCTATGTTTCTGATATCTATTGTTTTTACGGCAGTCGGCAGTTTATCGAGCGGCATTAAGTTGAAAGAAATGTCATCGTTTTTTTCCACGATATCGAAATGGGTGCTTAACACATCGTTCTTTTTATTTACGGCATTTCTTTCTATTCAGGGTATAACTGCGTCTATATATGACGGGATATCGATTAGGACTACAAAATTTGCTTTAAGCAAATATGTGCCCGTCATAGGCGGATATCTTTCGGAAGGATTTAATCTGATTATGGCAGGCAGCGTTTTAATTAAAAATTCATTGGGGCTTACGGCTATTTTGATATTGCTGTTTACCATTTTGCCGTACGTTATCCAGATTGCTTTACTATCGCTGACTTTAAGGCTTACGTCGGCTATAACCGAACCTTTGGGAAGTACCGAGATTTCAGGAGTAATAAGCGGCTTCGGAAAAAATATAAATCTTTTGACCGCTATGATTATAGGTATAGGCTTTTTGTACTTTATGTTTATACTGCTGATTATAGCTACCGGGAATTTAAGTATATGAAATTTATTTCTGCTTGGATAATGAGTATACTCGGCATCGTTGTACTCGGAACAATTGTCGATTTGCTGGTTGCAAAAAGCCGCTTAAAGAATTTTATTCGGTCTGTTTTTGCGACTGTATCTGTGCTGATTATTATCACACCGTTACCGAGTATTGTAAAAAACGGTTTCGACGTAAGTTTTTCGGATTTGGTAGGTGAAATACAAATCGACAGTGACTTTGTCGGATTCGCCGAGAGGCAGAAAGTAATGGTACTGGAAAAAGCTATTACCGAAGCTTTTGAACAAGAGGGGATAAGCGGTCTTTCCGTGAAAGTAAATGCGGAGTTTGACAACGGGAATTTAATCGTCAAACGAATTGTCATAGATTTAAGCAATTCAGTCATTAACGACAAATTGGCGAATATAAATAAGTATGAGTTTATTAGGGAAAGAGTGAAACAATTTACAGGCAATCCAGAGGTTGAGATAGAGATAAATGGATAAGAAAGACAGTAAACTCAAAAACATATTCGATAAGATAAAATCCATTAAGCATATTGAAATAATTATAGCCGTCATAGCGGTTTTAATTATGCTTATAATTTACTTTTCGTCTTTTGCGGCATCGTCGTCGAAAAAGAAAGATACTGCCGTAAGCACTCAATCGAGCGATTATTGCGCACGAATGAAGCAGGACATCACAAAAGCGGTAGCCGATATGTGCGGCTCCTCACCGACTGTGGTGATAAATTGGGACGGCGGAGTCGAGTCGATTATTGCTTATATTACAAGCACGTCGGCAAACGGTTCTACATCGTCGCCGCAAATAATAACTTCGCAAGGCACGTCATCACCCATAATCTTAAAGGAAATATATCCGAAAGCCTTGGGTGTGATAGTAATCTGTCAAGGAGGGGATAACGTAAAAATCAAGTTAGACATAATTTCGGCAATCTCTGTATTGTTGGATATATCACCAGAGAAAATCAATGTTTTCCCGGCAAAAAAATAATCAAATCAGGAGGCTATATATGATTAGCAAAAAAAAGAAAATAATTGTTTTGGTCGGTATGATTGCTCTGCTTGTTGTGGCAGGCGGTCTTAATATCTTCCTTAATCTTTACAACAAAGGCGGCGACAGCCCCGTAAGCGGCAATAATTACGGTAATTTTTTCGAAACTTACCGTATAGACAGAAAGACTACAAGAGAGCAGACTATTCTTTATCTTGACGCAATTATTGCCAATGAAGCATCCAGCGCAGAAGCGATTGCAGACGCGGAAGCCAATAAATTGGAGCTTACGAAAAATATGGAAGTCGAGCTTGTTTTGGAAGGACTTATCAAGTCGCTCGGATTCGAAGACGCGGTTGTCACCAATTCGACCGAAAACGTCAATGTTATCGTAAAAGCCAAAGAGCTGACATCCGAACAGGCGGCGCAGATACTTGACGTTGTATTGACGGAGACAAAAAAAGAGGCCACTAATGTAAACATTATTCCGGTCGAATAGGAAAAACGATTGTACTTTCCGAAAAAATATGGTATAATAATACTGTGTGCGGTGTCGAATACCGTAAACAGTAGCAAATACCGTTAATCGACGGCAAAAGAGTGGTGGAGATTTCCTGAAATGCCTTTCAAGTCAAGATTCAATTCCGATTCTACAGGAGACGTTACATACGGTCATAATGTCGTTACGTCCATAGTCGGTCTTGCCGCGCAAGAAATCAAAGGCGTCGTAGGCTTGCAGGGAAAAGGAATTCGGACCGAAACAATCGGAAATACGATAAACGTCGATGTCTTTATTAACGTTTCGTTCAATGTTAAATGTTCGGACGTCGCGTTCAGAGTGCAAGAAAATATTAAAAGAAGCGTCGAAACAATGACATCTTTTAAAGTGGGTGTCGTGAACGTTAATATAATGGGCGTTGCTTTTGATGAAAAAGGTGATTGAACAGCACCGAAGACTCTCGATTTATGTTGAGAGTCTTTGACATTTGTTTGAGGATTTTATGAGCAGAAAAACAGCAAGAGAACAAGTTTATAAGCTGATATACGAACGATGCGTTAACGGTGTGTGCGACGATTTCAGTTTGGAATTGTGCATTGACGAAATGCCGTCGGAAGACGAAATTTTTGTGCGAAAGCTCTATAACGGCGTGAACGAAAAATACGATTTCTTAAAAACCGCCATAGAGAAATATTCCAAAAACTTTGTGTTCGAGCGCATATTCAAATTGGACTGCGCCTTGATTTTAGTTGCCGCTTATGAAATTTTATATTTGGACGATATTCCGGTAGGCGCATCTATAAATGAGGCTCTTGAGTTTGCAAAGAAGTATTCTACGGACAAAAGCCAGTCTTTTATAAACGGCGTTCTTGCGTCAGTTGTGGCGAACAAGGAGGAACTGCTGAATGAACAAGAGTGAAATTATCGACGGAAAAAAGCTTTCAGGCGAAATAAGATTGCAATTAAAAGTGCAAGCGGAAAAGTTCGAAAAAGAATTCGGAAGAAAGATAGGGCTTGCAGTCGTCTTGGTTGGTGAAAACGCTGCCAGCAAGATTTATGTGGCAAACAAAATTAAAGCCTGTGAAGAAGTCGGGCTTAAATCTTTCGCCTATTATTTGCCGGAGACTGCCGAAAAGAATGAGATTTTGGAATTGGTCGATACGTTAAATGCTGACAAAAATGTTGACGGAATTTTAATTCAGTTGCCGCTTCCCGACAAAAGCTTTGAAAAAGAAGTGCTTGCAAGAGTTTCTCCGGACAAAGATGTAGACGGTTTTCACGCGGTAAATGCAGGTAATCTTTTGCTCGGAAACGATAATTTGTCGGCCTGTACTCCGTCAGGGGTTATCGAGCTCATTAAAAGCACAGGTTGTAAAATTTCAGGCAAACACGCGGTCGTATTGGGTAGAAGCAATATTGTCGGCAAGCCGGCTGCAATGCTTTTGCTACAGAATGATGCTACCGTCACAATATGTCATTCTAAAACGGAGCATTTATCCGATATAACATCGCAAGCGGATATACTGGTTGTGGCGATAGGAAAAAAAGAGTTTGTCAAAAAGGATATGGTGAAAAAGGGAGCTATCGTTATCGACGTCGGAATGAATCGCGAAAACGGAAAGTTATACGGAGACGTTGCGTTTGATGAAGTTTCGCAAAAAGCTTCTTACATAACGCCTGTGCCCGGCGGTGTGGGCCCTATGACTATCACTATGCTTATGAATAACACGATAAAGGCGGCGATGAGTGGGAAGCGTTAGGGAACTTACGGTATCGCAGTTAAACGGTTATATCAAATCGGTTTTCGATGATGAATTGATATTGCATAATATCAATGTGTCGGGTGAAATCGGTCAGATATCGGTGCGTGACGGAGTATCGTATTTCAGTCTTACGGAAGGCAATTGTAACATCAACTGTGTTATTTTTTCCACGTTGGAGCAAATAGACGTCGGTACGAAAGTTCTTGTCGGCGGTCGAGTTGCGTTTTATGCGAAAAACGGCAGAGTAAATTTCACGGCAAATTTTGTTAAAACAATCGGTCAAGGCGAAAAATTCAACGAGTTTACTTTGCTTAAAGAGCGGTTGTCAAAAGAAGGTCTGTTCGATAACAGACCGAAGCCGCCTGTTTATATCCGTGAAGTTGCGGTTATAACAAGTGAAGCGGGGGCGGTCATTCACGACATTATGAGCGTTATCCGCAGTAAAAATCTCAATGTCGGTGTCAAACTTTATCCGGCGTCGGTACAAGGCGACAGTGCGGAAAATTCCATTTTGTCTGCGTTGAAAAAAGTAAATGTCGATTGTTCTGATGTTGTCATAATAGCGCGAGGCGGAGGAGCAAATTACGATTTAGACGTCTTTAATTCGGAGAAGCTTGCAAGAGCGGTGGCTGGAAGCGAAGTCCCCGTTATCAGTGCGGTGGGACACGAAATCGACTACACTTTATGTGATTTTTGTGCGGGATTGCGCTGCGGAACGCCGAGCATAGCGGCAGAAGCGATATCCGACATCAATTTGAATTTTCTCGCAAGATTTTATACGGCTTTGCAGAAGATAAGTATTGAAACGGAGCGGCTTTATAGCGATAAACTTGCAAAAACTTACAGAGCGGCGATTTCAATAGTTCACGCAATCGACAAAAAAGTCGGTATGGATTGGCAGAGAATCATAGCAACCGAAAAACGGTTATACAATGCAATTTGCTTATTGTCGGCTCGTGACGAGAGAAATGTTTTTGACTTGGCAGAGAAAATGACGAATAGTTTGAACAACTTATATGAGCAGACGCAGACCAGACTTAAAACAGCGGCAACATTGTTGGATTATTCCAGTCCGTTGAAAATAATCTCGAAAGGTTTTGCAAAAGTGACGGTAGGCAATAAAGACGCTGTTTCGGCGAGCGATTTGAAAGTCGCCGATAATGTTAAATTGATTTTCGCCGACGGATACGCAGAGGCAAAAATAACAAAAGTGAGGTAATGCGATATGGCATTGGAGCAGGATTTGAAAAAACTGGAAGATATTGCTGAAAAACTGGAACGCGGCGGAATCAGCTTAAACGAAGGCATTGCGCTTTACGAAAACGGTATCGAGCTTGCCAAAAGCTGTCTTAATGATTTGAATGCAAGTAAAGATAAAATTTCCGCTATTAAAGAGGAAATGGCAAAGTTGACTAACTCGCAGCAAGAGGGGTGATAAAGTGTCTTTTGAAAAGGAATACGATGAAAGAAAAGAGCGTTTCGAAAATTATCTGAATTCGTTTATCGGCGGACTCGGAGATATCCCCGAACCCTTATATTCTTCGATTGCATATTCGTTGGTGGGAAACGGCGGTAAGCGGCTCAGACCTATTTTATTTATAATAGCTGCCGAAATGTTTGACGCACAGGAAACGGAAAGTTTACTTAAAATGGCGAGCGCAATAGAGTGTTTACATACATATTCGCTCATTCACGACGACCTGCCTTGTATGGATAATGCGGATATGCGGAGAGGAAAAGCGTCCAATCACAAAGTTTACGGAGAGGATGTTGCCGTTCTTTCAGGAGACGCGCTTTTGAATATGGCTTATGAATTGCTATTCGAAGCCGTATCTTTGGCCGATGACGATATAAAAAATAATTACATCCGAGCGGCAAAGCTTATATCGGAGCTTGCCGGAGCGCGCGGTCTTATAGCCGGACAAGTTGTGGATACCGCAGTCGATACGGGAAAGCACATTTCGGCGCGGTTGAATTATATATATCAGCATAAAACCGCCGATTTGATTACCGCTTCTCTATTAGCCGGTGCGATTGTAGGCGGAGCGACCGAATTCGATATCGGAAGATTGCGCGAAGCGGGCGATAACATCGGTTACGTTTTTCAAATAGTAGATGACTTAATCGATTTTGACAAAGGCGAGGACGAAGATAAAAATACGTTTGTCAAGATATACGGAATCAAAGAAGCAAAGCGCGCCGTCAGCGACAGAACCGCAATGGCTTTGACGCAGTTGTCTGCATTAAATAAAGATACTTCGTTTTTGCGCACACTGGTTAAGAATTTATCGATAAGAAAAAACTGAAATGGCATACTGGGAAAAAGTAAACTCTATATCGGATTTAAAAGCTCTTTCTATGAAAGAGCTTGAAGTCTATGCCGAAGACGTGCGAGAGCATATTATAGACGTCGTGCAAAAAAACGGCGGTCATTTGGCATCTAATTTGGGTTCGGTAGAGCTTACTCTTGCCTTGCATTATGTATTTGATGTTCCGCACGATAAAATCGTATGGGACGTGGGGCACCAATCGTATACGCATAAAATCGTTACGGGCAGACGTGATAAGTTTTCCGATTTAAGAAAAAACGGCGGTATTTCGGGATTTCCGAAGCCGTCCGAAAACGAATGCGACAGTTTTATCGGCGGACATAGTTCTACATCTTTATCCGCGGCATTGGGGCTGGCGCGCGCGCGCGATTTGAGAGGCGAAAATTTCAATGTGGTCAGCGTCATAGGCGACGGCGCTATGACCGGCGGTATGGCTTATGAAGCAATTAACGATATAGGTGAAAGCCAAGAGAAAATGATTATTGTTTTAAACGATAACAAAATGTCTATTTCTCCAAACGTCGGCGCTTTTTCCAATTATCTGGCACGTTTGAGATTAAGCAAGCCGTATGCAAAGTTTAAGCATAATTTGAAACGGGGCGTTTCCGCATTGCCGTTTTTCGGGGATAAGCTTGTGGGTATGTTTGAAAGAACGCGTGACAATTTGAAGTCTATAATTCTTTCCAACAAGCTGTTTGAAAATTTCGGTATCAAGTATTATGGACCGTTTGACGGTCATAACGTAAAAAATATTATAGATATCTTTAATCAAGTAAAAGACGAAAATCGCCCTGTTCTAATTCATTTGGTTACGAATAAAGGAAACGGGTATGACGTTGCCGAGACCGACGCCGAAAGATTTCACGGTTTGTCGCCGAAATCGGAAAACAAATCATTTTGTTTTGCGGAAGTAGTAGGCGATAAACTTTGTGAACTCGCGCAAAAAGATTCGAGAGTAGTTGCCGTTACGGCGGCTATGAAAAGCGGTACGGGATTGGAAAAATTTTTTGAGCAATTTCCCGAACGCTCATTTGACGTGGCGATAGCCGAACAGCACGCCGTTACAATGGCTGCAGGAATGGCAAAAGGAGGGTTGAAACCGTACTTTGCAGTATATTCGTCTTTTTTGCAACGCGGCTTCGACCAGATAATACACGACGTGTGTTTAGATAATCTGCCCGTAACTTTTTTGATTGACAGAGCAGGTGTAGTCGGTGCCGACGGCATAACGCACCAGGGCATTATGGATTTGAGTTATCTCGGTATGATACCCAATATGACGGTGCTTACTCCAAAAGACGGTGATGAATTAAATGAAATGTTGGAGTTTTCTTTAACTTTCAACGCGCCGCTTGCCATAAGATATCCTAAATCGTTTACAATGCAATATGATAAGGTCAGTGTCGCGCCTGTTACAGACTGGGAGACCGTAAGAAAATGTGACAGCAAGAAATATATTTTGGCTGTCGGAAACAGAATGTTAGATATAGCGAGCCGCATCGATAACGTAAATATCGTAAATGCACGGTGTGTGAAACCGTTGGATTTGAAGTGGCTTTCGAAAGTTGAGGGCGGAAGCACGATTTTGACAATGGAAGACAATGTCCTTGCCGGCGGTTTCGGAGCCTGTGTGGCGAAATACTTTTCGGAAAAAAAAGATATAAAAGTAGTAACTCTCGGTTATGACGGTTTTGTTGACAATATGGACATTCAATCGTCTTTAAACGAAGCAGGTTTTTGCGAATCCAATATAAAAAAGTTGCTTAAATAAAAAAACATACCGTTATTTTGTTGAATATTTATTAGATATACTGTATAATAAAAGCAGTATGAAGGTAGGAATATTCACTAACTGCAATAAGGACATCGATTTATCTGTCACAAAAAGACTTATCAATCTTCTTTCGACAGCTGATTTTGATGTCTTTTTACACAGTGATATTATCGAAAAAGGCGTATCGGGAAAAAGTTTCGACATCGAGTATGACAACAAACTCGATGTAATGTTAACGGTGGGTGGAGACGGAACTATTTTGCGAATAGCGTCATATTGTGCGAAATATAATACGGCGATACTCGGAATCAATCTCGGAAACGTCGGCTTTTTGACGGAAATAGAAATAGGCGCGCTCGATACCGTGCCGGAGCTGCTTTCAAAGAAAATGCTGATTAAAGAAAAGAGAAGCTTGCTTTGCGTCAAAGTGAACGGAAAACCGTATTATGGCTTAAACGACGTTGTATTAAGTCGCGATAACTCCGAAAGAATGATTGGAATTAAAGTTGAAGTGAACGAGAGATTGGCCGATAAATACAGCTGTGACGGATATATTGTCTGTACTCCCACTGGTTCTACGGCATACTCTTTATCTGCGGGGGGCTGTATTCTCGCTCCCGACGCTTTGGCAATGGCATTGGTTCCGATAAACTCTCATTCACTGCATAGCCGTCCGATTATAGTAAGCGACAGCGCAAAAGTGGGAATTACGCTTATTTCCGCTTCCGATTGCTGTTCTGTGATAGTTGACGGGCGTTGTGTCGGCCGCGTTAAAAACGACGAAAAATTATGTATACAAAAAGCAGATAAAGAGCTTGTTTTTCTGCGCTTGAAAAGCAGTAATTTTTACGAAAAACTATTATCAAAATTAAATTCTTGGAGTGTCACTTTAAGATAGGAGAGACTATGGCAAGAAGTGCAAGACAAATGAAAATGTTGGAGCTTATTCAAACTTGCGAAATAGAAACGCAGGAAGAGCTTGCCACGCTTTTGCGCAGAGCAGGGTTTAAAGTTACTCAGGCGACTATTTCCAGAGACATAAAAGAGCTCGGCATAATAAAGATAGCTACGGAAAACGGTAAGCAGAAATATACCCGTGATTACAGCGATTTTACATCTATATCCGCAAAAGTATCGGGATTGTTTAAACATTCCGTTATAAAAATATCCGTTGCAGGTAATTTGATTGTCATAAAAACCATTCCCGGCAGTGCAAATATGGCAGGAATGATGGTGGATAGTCTTAATAATCCGTCCATTCTCGGCTGTTTGGCGGGTGACGATACCGTTTTGGTTATAGCAAAAACCAATGACGAAGCCGATGAAATTACGGAAATACTTAAACAGCTTGTCGATTAAGGATGTTATAATATGCTTAAACGCTTACACGTTAAAAATCTTGCACTGATTTCCGAACTCGAATTGGAATTCGGGAACAACTTGAATATTTTAAGCGGTGAAACGGGTGCAGGTAAATCGATTGTTGTTGACAGCTTGATGCTTTTGCTGGGAGCAAAATATGACAAAACGCTTTTGCGCTATGGCTGTGATTTCGGCTACGTCGAAGGCGTTTTTGAGATTTCCGAAAAACAAAAGAGCAAAATATCGGAATTCGGCTTGGACGATGACGATATGTTGATTATCGGTAGGCGATTCGGTAAAGACGGAAAGAACGATATAAGGGTAAACGGAAAAACATTCACCGCCTCGATGCTGAAAAGTTTTATGGCATCGTTTGTCGACATTTACGGTCAAAACGAGTACCAGTCTTTAAGTCGACCTTCCGAGCATTTGAGAATAATCGATTATTTTGTGCGTGCCGAATCCGAACAGATATTTTCCGATTTGGAAAAAGAGTATTTTATTTACAGAAAAATACGCAAAGAAATGGAAGAACTCGGAAATATATCCGAGCGCGAAAAGAATATCGATACATATCGCTACCAAATCGAAGAAATCGAGAAAGCAAAAGTACGCCCGAATGAAGAAAATGAGATAGTGGAAAAAAGAAAGCTTTTTGCTTCGGGAGAACGAATAGCGACGTCGCTTTCCGAAGCTTTGAATGCTTTGAGTGAAAATGAAACGGGAGAGACTGCATCGTCGGCAATATCCGACGCTTTGAGCGCTCTGTCGGGCATAAGTGACGTCAAGCAGATTTTTTCCGAACTGTATGAGCGTTTAAACAGTGTGTCTATCGAAATCGAAGACATCATCGAAACCGTAAGCGGAGAAATCGACGATTTGAACTTCGACGAAAGAGAAGTAGACAGGGTGGAAAGACGCTATGACACTATTTTATCGTTAAAGCGAAAATACGGGTCTTATGATAAAATGACGGAATACTTGGAATTTGCAAGGCAGTCTTTGGACAAGCTGGAAAACTGTTCCGAACTCTATGAAAAATTGGAGAAAGACAGAGATTGCTCCTTGAAACGCATTTATGAGTTGTCTGTCGAGTTATCGAAAAAAAGAAAAGACGTAGCAAAGAAGCTTTCAAAAGAAATAATGAACGAATTGTCGGAGCTTGGTATGGAGCACTCGAAATTCGAGGTCGTATTCAACGACTTGCCGACATTATCCGATTGTGAAAATCTTATTTCCGCAAAGGGCTTCGATAAACCGGAATTTTATTTAAGTCCGAACATAGGACAGCCTTTAAAGCCGCTTATAAAAATAATTTCCGGCGGGGAAATGTCGCGCTTTATGCTGGCATTAAAGGTTATAACAAGTAAAACCGATGAAATCGAAACGCTTATTTTTGATGAAATCGACACCGGAATAAGCGGTAAAATAGGGCAGGCGGTAGCGCAGAAACTGGCAAAAATTGCGCACGGACATCAGGTCCTTTGCGTCACTCATCTTGCTCAAATAGCCGCAATGGCAGACAGTCATTTTTACATTGCGAAAAGCGTTAAGGGCGAAGAAACTTTTACGGAAGTAACGCGTCTCGACGACAGCGGAATGACCGAGGAAATTTCCAGATTGTCAGGAGGTAAGGATATAAGCAGTCAGGCAATGGAAAACGCGGCGCAAATGAAAAAATGGAGTAACGAGTTTAAGTCGAAATTGCAATAGAATATGAAAAAGCGGCAAGCAAATGCTTGCCGCTTTACTTTAAATCAATTAAGAATTCTTCTGCGAACGAAGGCATCTGGTGCAAACATACTGGCTTGATTCCACTCCGTCCAATTCGACTTTGACTTTATGAACGTTTACGCCGAACGTACGTCTGGTCTTTCTATTGGAATGGCTTACGTTATTTCCACCGGAAGCACGGTCGCTTCCGCCTTTGCCGCATATCACGCATACTCTGCTCATTTCTTACACCTCCACGGGGATTATCTTACTGTGCTATTATATTATAAAATACGGAGAAAAGCAAGTAAAATAGCGCGATTACACGGTTTTTTTAAGTTTTTTTTAAATATTCGAGTCAAATCTCTTGCATAATCGTGCATAATAGGTTAAAATAGATATATACCAAACATATACTTTATAAGGAGTGTCAATGAGTGTCAATACGGCAAATGCGTACGGCAGAATAACAGTTACGGAAGAAGCCATTGCGCAAGTTGCCGGATACACGGCGTTGGAATGTTACGGTATAGTTCACCTTATATCCAAAAGGTTTTCGGATAATTTTGCCGATTTACTCAAAAAGCAACGTATATCCAAAGGTGTTCGCGTTATGACGAACGGCGACAGGATATTTATAGATTTGTACGTTATAATCAAATACGGTGTATCCATAGACGCTGTGGCAACATCGTTAAAACGTTCAGTAAAATATGATGTAGAAAATTTCACCGGTATGGTGGTTGACACCATAAACGTTAATGTTATGGGTGTAAAAGTTTAATAGAAAAAACCATCGTGCTGTATATTAACGCATATATGGAGGATAGTTATGCAGAAATCAATTAACGGAGCAACGTTCCGCAAAATGATTTTAAACGGCGCAAAGCTGTTAGATATAAATAAACAACACGTAGATTCATTGAATGTCTTTCCCGTTCCTGACGGAGATACGGGTACGAATATGTCGCTGACGATGCTGTCGGCTTCCAAAGAAGTTTCAAATTGTCCGAGCAATAATATAGACGCGCTTTGCGACGCCTTGTCCAAGGGCGCTTTGCGCGGTGCCAGAGGCAACAGCGGCGTTATTTTAAGTCAGATTTTAAAAGGTATGGCGACGGTTTTGTCTCAATCGGGAGAGATTACGTCAAGAAGTTTAGCCAAGGCTATGTCTGCGGGCACGGAAGTAGCTTACAAAGCGGTCACGAAGCCTAAAGAGGGTACCATTCTCACGGTCATCAGAACTATGAGCGAATACGCGATGAAAATTACGCGTAAGAATATGGAAGTGCCCGAATTTTTGGAGAATGTTATTGCTGCTGGCGAAGAATCGTTAAAGATGACGCCGGAGCTTTTGCCCGTGCTGAAAAAAGCAGGCGTCGTAGACGCCGGCGGACGCGGTCTTTTGATAATATTCCAGGGCTTCCACCATTTGTTAATCGGTCAGGAGGACACCAATATTGCATTCGACGACTCTATTCAGGCAAACAGTCAGTATGGAGAACAGGCGCATTTCGATTATAACGACCTTGCGGAAATCGAGTTCGGATATTGCAACGAGCTGTTTATAATAAATCTTCACAAAAAGACTACGGAAGCAGATATAGACAGATTGCGCGAAAAACTTATGACAATCGGCGATTGCGTTCTTGTTATCGGCGATTTGAATATGGTAAAAGTGCACGTTCATTCCAATGAACCCGAAAGTGTGTTGGCATATTGCTTGGAGCTCGGCGAAATCGACCGCGTGAAAATCGAGAATATGTTGGAACAAAACAGGGCATTGATAGGTCAGAAAAAAGAAGAATTGAAGCCTTACGGTCTTGTATCCGTGTGTGCAGGAGAGGGTTTGACCAATATCTTTAAAGATTTGCTGGTCGATGAAATAATCGAAGGCGGTCAGACAATGAATCCGAGTGCGGAAGATATTGCAAAAGCTTGCGACGGAATTGCCGCAAAAGATATATTTGTTTTGCCGAATAATAAAAATATTATTCTTGCAGCAGAGCAGGCAAAGGCTTTAAGCAAGAGAAATATTCATATAATACCTACAAAAAACATACCGCAAGGGCTGTCTGCTGTTTTGGCATTTAATCCCGAGGACAGCGTGTCAAACAATGAAGACGCAATGAATGAAGCTATTTCTGGTATCAAGGCAGGTATGGTCACATATGCCGTCAGAAGCACTCAAATTGATGATTTCAATCTCAAAGAAGGCGATATTATCGGTATCGATTCGAAATCAATCGTTGCAAAAGGCGAGAAGGTCGAAAAGGTAACAAAAGACCTTGTGGAAAAAATGATGGACAGCGACGTGAGCAATATCACGTTATACTTCGGCGATGCCGTTTCCGAAGAAGAAGCGAATGCAATTGCGCAGGAGTTGACCGACAAATACAAAAAGTGCGATGTCGATATTCATTTCGGCGGGCAACCGTTATATTACTATATAGTGTCATTGGAATAAAAGAGTATTTACAAAAGGGCGGTTTTTAACTGCCCTTTTATTTTTTATTATGGAATTTACCGAAATACGCGGCTTTGGAGCAAAAAGGTCGGAAAAACTTAAAGAATCGGGTATAAAGACGGTAAGCGATTTGCTGACCGTATTTCCTTATTCATATGCCGATTTGGATAATTTGGCAAAATCAAGCGAGTCTGTCGGTAAAGGAATTGTAACATTATTCGGAAAAGTATCTTCGTCTCCGGTTGTAAAATATATCCGAAAAGGATTGTTTTTGACGACGGTCGCATTTGTTGACAGTTTCGGAGACAAATTCGAATGCGGATGGTTTAATCGAAAATATATAAAAAACAGTTTATTGCCGGGGAAAGAATTTTATGTGATAGGAAAAGTGGAGGCATTCGGGAAAAAATTGAGCGTCAACAATCCCACACTCATTCAATATGCGGAGAATATGCCGAAAATTTATCCGCTATATCGTCCGATTAAAGGCGTTCCGTCAAATGTTTTAATTTCCGCAATCGATACCGTCTTGAAAAATGTGCGAGTAAATAGCTATATCGATACCCAAGCGGCAAAGAAATTCGGGCTTATCGAACTTAACGAAGCATTTTACGGAATACACCGTCCTAAAAGTTTTTTAGAACTCGAACAGAGTAAGAGAAGTATAGCTATCGAAAATTTAAGCTGCAATATGGCGCTATATGCAATTGTAAAAAAGAGCGGAAAGAAGTCGCACAAATATTCGGATAATGAAAAGCTTTTGACCGAATTCGTTAACGGTTTGTCTTTTGAAATGACCGCAGACCAAAAAAGGGCCTTATCGGAAATTATCGCGGATATGCGCTCCGACAAAAAAATGAATCGTCTGCTGCAAGGCGATGTGGGATGCGGTAAAACGATTGTAGCGCTTTCTGCAATGTTATATGCGGCGGCAAGCGGCTTTCAAAGCGTTTTGATGAGTCCTACCGAATTGCTTGCGCTGCAGCATTTTAAAACCGCTCAAAATCTGTTTTCCCGTTACGGCATAAAAATAGTTTTTCTGACTTCTTCATTAAATTCAAAAGAAAAGCAAGCTACGCTTGCGGATATAGCCGATGGAAGCGCCGATATTATTATCGGCACACATTCTTTGATTGGAGACAACGTTGTTTTCAAAAATCTTTCCTTAATAATAACAGACGAACAGCAGAGGTTTGGAGTAAACCAGCGCGGAGCACTGGAAAATAAAGCTTTAAATGCAGACTATTTGATTATGACGGCAACGCCTATACCGCGAACGCTTGCTTTAACGCTTTACGGGGATTTGGAGCAAAGCGAAATAAGAACCTTGCCGCGTAAAAAAGCCGAAACGCATACGCGATATGTGCCGAATTCAAAAATAAAAGATATGATATCGTATATCAAAGAAAAAGCCGATTGCGGCGAACAGACGTATATGGTATGTCCGAGGATAGACGATGACGAGCTTGTTTCGGCAAACAATCTATACGAACACCTGTCGAAGACACCGTTAAAGAAATTTATAGGACTTCTGCACGGTCAATTGTCGGACGACGAAAAAGAATCGGTTATGACAAAGTTTGTGTCGGGAGAAATAAAAGTACTGATTTCAACATCGATAATAGAAGTGGGAATAGACGTTCCGAATGCTACGTCGATTGTTATTTTTAATTGCGACAGATACGGACTCAGTCAATTGCATCAGCTTAGAGGGAGAGTGGGGCGCGGAGATAAAGACAGCTTTTGCTTCTTGCTGTCGGACAAATTGGGGGATACGGCAAAACAGCGCATCGAATATTTTATCTCGTGCAGTGACGGCTTTTCTCTTGCCGAATATGACTATAATTTACGCGGCGCAGGTGATTTCTTGGGAACAAGGCAGCACGGTGATTCACTTTTCAGTGAAATGGATAAATCCACTATCGATATAGCAAGAGAGTTATCCGACTATTTGATAGAGAATACCAACTTCAAAGAGCAAATGGCGGAAAATGAAGATGAAGGAAAAATTATTTTTGTCAAAAACTTAATTATGAATTAAAACCGCTTGACAATCGTATCGTTTTATAATATAATTACTTTAATACTTTAAAGCAATAAAACATAAACGGAGTACGTCAATGGTCAGAAAGTTAAAAATACCGTACGGATTTCAAGACTATTTACCGAATGAATGTTATGCCAAAAGACAATTGGAAAATATGTTATCGGAAATATACGTCGGTTACGGATATAAAGAAGTGGAAACGCCGACGGTGGAGTACTATGACGTTTTTCACGATGTATGTGATAACGATAAACTGAAAAAGATGTTTAAACTTACGGACAATGACGGCAGTTTATTGGTTTTACGTCCGGATATAACTCTTCAGATATGTAGATTGGCGTCTAAATTGGACTTGACATATCCGCAAAGATTATACTACGTTGAAAATTGTTTCGAATATTTGGATAATAACGATACGGCACGTACCAGAGAATTTGCTCAAATCGGAGTGGAGCTTATCGGCGACAGCGGATTGGATGGTGAGATAGAGATAGTCACGCTGGCAATAAAAAGCTTTTTGCGAGCAGGGCTGACAGATTTTAAAATAGAACTGGGAAATAACAATTTCTTTAAGGGAATAGTATCCGAGTGCGGATTAAGTGAGCGAGAAATTTCGTATCTTACGAGTTTGATAGAAAGGAAAGATTCTCTGGCTTTGGAGAGTTTCCTGCAAAGTACAAATGCATCATCGGACTTTTATGATAAACTATTGCTTTTACCTACGCTGTTCGGCGGCAGTGAAGTATTTGAAAAAGCTGAGAAAATAAGTGAAAATAAGTTGACATATTCGGCATACGAAAATCTCAAAAAGCTTTACAATGCTTTAAAGGAAATCGGCTATGAAAAATACATTTGTATCGACTTCGGAATGTTACACGGTTACGATTATTATAGCGGCTTTGTATTTAAAGGATATTCGAAGAATTTCGGACTATGCATTTTGGACGGCGGAAGATATGACGGGTTATGTCCTTCATTCGGATTTCAAGGAAAAGCGGTCGGCTTTGCAATAGGTGTTCAAAGACTGTTATCTGTACTAAATGAAAAAGAACTTATGCATACGGCGCCTTATTGCGATTATGCATATTATTGCGAAAATGCTGATATCGCGAAAGAAATATCGTTTGTGGAACAACTTCGAAAAAACGGTAAAAAAGTTATCAAGTTGTTTTGCAATGATACCGAAACGTTACTTGGATTTTGTAAACGAAATAATATCTCACAGGCATTTGTTATTCGTGGCGATAATATAACGAAATTCGAGAAGGAGAGTATATTATGTCAGAAATAACATTTGCGTTACCGAAAGGGCGCTTATCGGAAAAAGCAATAGACATTCTCGAAAGATGCGACATAGATTGCTCATCGCTTAAATCCGAGACAAGACAGCTTGTTTTGAAAGATAAAAAAGAGATGTACAAATTTATATTTGTGAAGCCGAGCGATGTTCCCACATATATAGAGCGCGGCGCGGCGGACATCGGCGTGGCGGGTAAGGATACGCTCTTGGAGCAAAACAGAGATATTTACGAGCTTGTAGATTTGAAGTTCGGTAAATGTCGGATGTGCGTTGCCGGATTTGATAAAAATAAAAAAAATCTATACGGCAATTTGAAAGTTGCCACCAAGTATGAGCGTGTTGCAAGGGAGTATTACGAATTAAAAGGCATCAACGTCGATATTATCAGGCTTAACGGTTCTGTCGAGCTTGGACCCATTGTAGGGCTTTCCGACGTCATTGTAGATATTGTAGAGAGTGGCAATACGCTTAAAGCCAACGGACTGACGGTGTTGGAAGATATTTGTTCTTTAACCGCAAGATTGATAGCCAATAAAGTGAGTTTGAAAACGAAGTCGGAACTGATTTTACCATTGGTGAAAAAAATATCGGAGGTAGTTTAATGATTTCAATTGTCGAGTCAAGTCAAAATCTCGAAAGGCTGTTAAATAGGGCGAAAGACGTGCATCAAAAAATATACTCCGACGTTAAAGACATAGTTTCCAATGTGAGACATTTCGGGGATTCCGCTGTATTCGAATACAGCAAAAAATTTGACGGCATTCAACTTACGGCGGAAAATTTGTGCGTAACAAAAAAAGAATTCGATGAAGCTTATGCAAATACGGATATATCTGTCTTGAATGCGTTGAAAAAGGCGAAAAAAAATATATTGGAATATAATGAGCGGCAAAAAAGAACTTCTTTGCTCTTTCAACGCGGCAATACTACTACGGGATATATTGTCAGACCAGTCAATAAAGCAGGCATTTATGTTCCCGGAGGAAAAGCCGCATATCCAAGTACCGTACTTATGTGTGCCGCTCCTGCAATTGTCGCCGGAGTGAAAGAAATCATTATGTGCACTCCGTGCAATGGCGGAAGAATAAATCCATTGACATTGGTTTCCGCTTGCGAATGCGGAATAACTCGTGTTTTTAAAATAGGCGGAGCGCAGGCAATAGCCGCTATGGCTTACGGAACCGACAGTATTCCTAAAGTGAACGTCATAAGCGGACCGGGAAATATATTCGTAGCGCTTGCAAAACGCGAAGTGTATGGTGAAGTGGGTGTAGATATGGTGGCGGGACCAAGTGAAATTCTTATTATTGCGGATGAAAGCGCAAATCCCGATTTTGTTGCCGCAGATATGCTATCGCAAGCAGAGCACGACGAAATGGCTATGAGTATGCTGATTACGGATAGCAGAGAAATGGCGGAGAAAGTTCGTAATAGATTGTATTCTCAAATCGAATCCTTGCCGCGTAGGGAAATTGCAAAATCGGCTTTGAAGAACTATGGGGCAATAGTAATTGTAAAATCCGTTTCGGAAGCGGTAAAGCTTGCCAACAAGATTGCGCCCGAACATTTGGAACTCTGCGTCAAAGACCCCGATAGCATTTTAGAACAAGTAGAAAATGCAGGGGCTGTGTTCTTGGGGAATTATTCGCCCGAGCCGTTAGGTGATTATTATGCAGGACCAAACCACGTTCTACCCACGGCAGGAGCGGCGAAATATGCCTCATCGTTGGGAGTGGATAATTATATAAAAAAAATAAGTGTTATAAATTATGATAAATCGGCATTGACAGATGCATCGGAAACAATTATAGCGTTGGCAAAGTCGGAAGGACTTGACGCACACGCGAATGCTATTAAAGTCAGAATGGAAAAACAAGGAGATTAGTTATATGCGTAAAAGCGAACTGGACAGAAAAACCAAAGAAACCGACATAAAAATGACATTGAATTTGGATGGCGAAGGAAGAACTGATATAGACACGGGAATCGGATTTTTCGACCATATGCTGGAATTAGTTGCTTGTCACGGGTCGTTTGATTTGACTGTGAAATGTATCGGAGATATTAAAGTGGACGGGCATCACAGCGTAGAAGATATAGGAATAGTGTTTGGAAAGCTTTTGGCGCAAGCTTCCGGAGATAAAAAAGGAATTTCCCGTTATTCGTGCTGTTATGTGCCGATGGATGATTGTTTATGTCGTGCCGTCATAGATTTCGGAGGTAGACCGTATCTGTCGTTTAATGCCGATTTGTGCGGTATGAGCGGAGATTTCGATTCCTGTCTGGTGGAAGAATTCTTTAGAGCGGTTGTCGGTTACGGAATGTTTACAATGCATATAGATTTAATCCGAGGCAATAATCTTCACCACAAAATCGAAGCGATTTTTAAGTCGTTTGCAAAAGCTTTATCCGAAGCCCTTACAGTGACGGGAAAAGAAATTCCAAGCAGTAAAGGAGTTATCGAATGATTATTTTACCTGCAATCGATATTTATAACGGTGAAGCCGTGCGCTTAATAAATGGGGACTATAATAAATGCACCGTATACGGAAAACCGATTGATATCGCTGAAAGATGGCAAGCTTCAGGCGCGGAATATATTCATATTGTAGACCTTAACGGAGCGCGCAATGGGGCGGTTGAAAACATAAAAATTATCGAAAATATACTAAAAACTGTCAACTGCAAAGTACAAATCGGCGGTGGAATACGTAATATGTCAGACATAAATCGTTTTTTTGACTACGGAGCATATGGAGTTGTTCTCGGCAGTGCTTGCGTCAATAACATAAAGCTGGTTGAATCGGCTATAGAAAAGTACGGAAGTGAAAGAATAGTTTGCGGAATAGATGTAAAAAACGGAAATGCGGCTATAAACGGTTGGATTGACAAAAGCGATAAAACCGCAAAAGCATTGTGTTTGGAAATGAAAAAATTAGGTGCCTCAATCGCTGTATGTACGGATATTTCCCGCGACGGTTGCTTGTCGGGAGTCAATATGGAACAGATTTCAAAACTGTCGGCGCTTACGGGAATGAAGATTGTTGCCAGCGGCGGCGTTAATTCTTTGAAGGATATCAGGCTTTTGAAAAAATGCGGCGCATACGGAGTTATTATAGGAAAAGCATTATATGAAAACCGTATCTCTTTGTCGGATGCAATCGCAATTGCAGAGGAGTGAGAATAAATCAATGTTTGACATCGAAAGCATAAAATATGACGAAAAAGGGTTGGTGCCTGCGATAACCGTGGACGCGCTTACAAATGAAGTTTTAATGCAGGCTTTTATGAATAAAGAAGCAATACAATTTACTCTTGAAACGCAGGAAGCATACTATTTTAGCAGAAGCAGAAAAAGATTATGGCATAAAGGCGAAACAAGCGGAAATATTCAAAAAGTTGTTTCCATTATGTCGGATTGCGATAATGATTCGATACTTATGAGAGTTATACAGACAGGTGCGGCTTGCCACACTGGCAGCTATTCTTGTTTCTTTAACAACAGACAAAATTTCGATGATGTTCCGAATATCGATATTTTAAAAAAAGAATTTGACAGAATTGCGGAACGTGTAAAATGTCCGCAAGAAGGTTCTTACACGAATTACTTGTTGAATTCCGGAAAGGAAAAAATATGCAAAAAAGTGGGAGAGGAAGCTTCGGAATGCATTATTGCGGCAATGAAAGGCGATAATTTTGAACTTGCTTCTGAAGTATGTGACTTGCTGTATCATATAATGGTTCTTATGACGTGTCAAAAATTGCCGTTAACGGATATTTTAAAAGTAATGAAAGGGCGATTTAATACGGAAAGAAAGAAAAATTATTGAGTAACATATATTATGTCTGACATAATATATGTTACCTATGCAAAATACAGATGAAAATTATTAATTTCAGAGCATTTTTATATACGGCTGTAAACATTTTTGCGACGTCGTTCATTGCGGTTGCGCTTTCTTTAAGCATTGCTTTAGGCGTGATTTTATTTTCTATCCTTATTTTGATTAATATAGTCCTTGCAATTACTTTTCGCCGTAAATTGAAGTATGCTTTTAGTTTCTCTTTTACGGCAGTATTGCTTATGCTTATGATTACGATAGCGCTTTTTACCGTTAACGTTAAATATGCCGATATCGATTATAGCAAATCCCACAAAGTACAGGGTCGAGTTTGTTCCGTAAACGTCGGCACCGACGATTGCGTTATTGTCGTTGATAAACTTTATATCGATAATAAGGATTACGGTGGTAAGATGAAGATATATGCCGAAATAGAATCTGCCGACAAGCTGATGTTTTTACAGAAAGGCTATGAACTAAACTTCACCGATACAATCGAAAAAATCGAATTGTATGACGGATTTATCAATCCCAGTGCAGCAAATGACGGAATACGATATAAGACATATACTCAATCTGCTTTGATTGAGTACACGCCCAAAAAAGCAGGTCTACTGACAGCATTGCACAACAAACTTAAAAGCAGTTTAACTGATTTTATGGGAGATAAATACGGAAATATCGCTTACGGCATTTTATCGGGAGATAAAAACAGTCTCGATTCCTCCGTTCTATCATATTACAGCGCGTCAGGATTGGGACACGTATTGGCTGTATCGGGACTTCATCTCGGCTTTTTGGTTTCCGCCGTAATGTTTATTATGAAGAAAGTATCGGCAAAAATCAAAGTTCCGATAGCCGTTGTTATCATTGCGCTTTATTCAATATTCGCAGGATTGTCGACATCGGTTTTAAGGGCCGCCATAATGAGCTGCGTCGGACTGGTTACGCTGATAAACGGTCAGCGGTCGGATTTGCTCAATAATCTGTCATTGGCGTTTGCCGTCATAACAGCATCGGCTCCGTTTATATTGTTTGACATAGGGTTCGCAATGAGTTTCTCTGCCGTTTTCGGGATAGCTTGCTTCGGCAATCTCTTTAATCGCTTACTTAAAAAGATACGGATACCGCATTTTATTGCATCTGCAATTTCCGTTTCCGTCGCCGCACAATTGGGAATAACCCCGTGCATTATGTTTTATTTCCATTCATTACCGCTGTATTCGATTTTGGCAAATATAATACTTATGCCGCTTATTATGCTTGTGTTCATAGCATTGCTTTTGACATCGGTTATTACTTTAATAATCGGAAGCGGGGTGACTTTGATAGTTCCGCAAACTCTATTGATATTACTTGACGGAACGGCGCATTTTACAGCAAACTTACCGTTTTCGCAAATTAACGTATTTGTCAATGCTTTTATATTTATAATGCCGTTACTTTATTTTGTAATGAGCGGGTATTTTATGGTACCGAAATTCAAATATCTTGTAAATATAGGCGCGGCTGTATGCTGCGCCGTTATATGCTGTTTATCGTTTACATATTTGAATATCGACAACTCTGTTATACCGATTAACGGATATAACGATGTAAGCAGTATAGTTTTTACCGAAAACAAGGTGCTTTTAATCGGAGACTGCAAAAACTTTAATTCTATTTATAGAACTTTAAATGAGCGGTACATTCGAAAAATCGATGAAGTATATCTTACTTCCATAACAGAACAGACCGCGCAAACGCTGATTGATTTAAAGAATGAACAGAAATTGGGTGACGTCTATTGTCCTTATATCGAAAACGAAAACGGCCTTTCCGTTCTTGCCGAAAATAAAATTGCTGTCAATATTTTTGATTATACGGAAGCGCTTCCGAGTATAAACCAAGAATACTTCGAAGGCAGATTTGTCGGATACAACATTCCCATAGCAGAGCGAAAGAACATACTGTTTTTATCATACAATACAGATTACGCGAAAGTTGATGCGAGCATTATGAATCAAACGGCAATAATTCGCTGCAAGATATTTACCGGCTTTTTTGATGACAGAATATTTCTTACTAACTATTCGTTAGACATTATAGATGAAAGCGAAAAATATGTTTATAGCATTAAAGAGAGCGGAAATTATATTTTCAACTATAAAGAGGGGAGAGTTTACAGGTAATCAAAAAAACAAAAATTTTTTCATTTTATCGTGATTTTTTCTTGACATATTTTAAACTTTATTGTATATTGTATAAGTCAGTCTTTTCTGGCACGTACACGTTCAAGGGCCTTTAGCTCAGTTGGTCAGAGCAGCCGGCTCATAACCGGCTTGTCCGGGGTTCAAGTCCCTGAAGGCCCACCACTAATTTAATAAAGCCATTGTGGCCTGGTAGTTCAGATGGTTAGAACGCTAGCCTGTCACGCTAGAGGTCGAGGGTTCGAGTCCCTTCCAGGTCGCCATTTTTTTGCCTTGATAGCTCAGTCGGTAGAGCAAGGGACTGAAAATCCCTGTGTCGGTGGTTCGATTCCGCCTCAAGGCACCATTTTTTCGCCGAAGTAGCTCAATCGGTAGAGCAACTGACTTGTAATCAGTAGGTTGCGGGTTCAAGTCCCATCTTCGGCTCCAATAGTTCGCGCCCTCTTATCAGGAAAATATGGACGGGTTCCCGAGTGGCCAAAGGGAGCAGACTGTAAATCTGCCAGCACAGCTTTCGGTGGTTCGAATCCACCCCCGTCCACCAAACGCCGTATATAGATGCAAAGTGGGCTATGTAGGGCGTTTTTCTTTGGAAGCGTATCGAAGTGGTCATAACGGCCCGCACTCGAAATGCGGTAACCCGCAAGGGTTCGTGAGTTCGAATCTCACCGCTTCCGCCAAATATGCAGTACGAATAGGCTGCAATAAGAAAGTACAAGATATAAAGAATATCTTGTACTTTTTTATATAGTTGTTTTATCAATAGTGGTAAACGAAAAGATTTAATTTTTCGGATTGCTTTTTTTAGGTTTTTGATATAAAAATGGGTTTTGAGTTCACAGCATATCGAAAGTGAGTTTAATGTGACACAGTCTTTTCGTTTATCAAAAGTAGTATAAGCCGAATCAACTATCTCGGTCTGGGTTTTTATTTTTGTTTTTTACGTATATATTTATCGCAAATATACTTTATGAAATACGACTGATATGATAAGTCTGCCCGTGTCATTATGTTTTAAGCTATATTTTATGAATACTCTTTCGCTGCGTTTAGTTGGGCGTATGATTGTCCGTGGAGTGAAAAGAGCGGAGCGTTTGCCAAGACAGGAAAACGCATTACGGCTATTTTGTTTTTTCAATACTTTGTATCTATTGATTTTCGTATTTAAATATGCTATAATAATCTTATAGAATAAAGCGATAACAAAGTAACCGAGTTGCGGTTATAAATGGTAATTTATCTTATCATAGTAAAGGAAAGAGGATATGTTTAACAAGAAAGAATTATTGACGGGGTGGGAAGCCATTACGAAAGAATTTTTAAGACTGTACCCTGACGCTGAACAAAAAAATTATAAAACCAAACTATGTTGGGAATTGGGTGGAGACGACCCTTTGCCTGAAATAACGGTTTTCGACGACAAAGAAAATAATTGTTGGCATTTCGTTACATACGGACTTACTGAACTGTACAAAAAAGTGTCCAAAGATAAAAAGACGAGCGGTTATGGTATGGAATTTACTTTTCGGTTGAAAAAGGGTTGCCATATTGATGAAGAGCAGGAAATAATAAATATATGCGGTATTCTTCAAACATTGGCAAGACTTACATTTGAGAATGGTGAAGTGTTTACTTCTTACGAATACGTTTATACGGGACAAACCAACGGTATGGACAGTGATAAAACTTCAAACATAACAGGGTTTATTACCATTCCCGATATTAAAGCACAACCGTTGAAAACGGCTTTTGGTGATATGGAATTTGTGCAGTTTATCGGTGTAACCGACAGTGAGCTGAAAGCCATTATCAACGAAAAAATTACTGTTCGGCAACTATATGAAAAATTGAAATCTGATTTAACCGACTATAAGAGAAAACCCGTTATTTAATTCATATAAAAAGTTATATGCGATAAATTACAATTTACTGGGCAGTTAAAAATATGAGCCAATTGTGCTATAATAAATTCTCCAATATAGCGATAAACAAGTAATTAAAGAGAATTACGATGAGAATAATAACAGAGAGATTATCAATAAAACCGTATTCGCAAAAGGATATGGCGGCGTTAATCGAATTATTAAAGGACGATACAATAAAAGAAACTTTTATTATTCCAGATTTACACGGGCAAAACCAATATGAAAAAATGTTCAATAAGATGAAGCGTGATACTGAGTCGATTCAACACTATGCAGGTGGAATATATCTAAATGATATTTTGATTGGTTTTATTCTCGATACGGATGTCGTTAATTCTACGGTTGAGATAGGATATGTAATTCTTCCTTCTTATCAAAATTGCGGTTATGCAACAGAGGCGCTTAACGGAGTAATCAAATATTTGTTCCAAAATGGCATAAATGAAGTCATCGCCGGTGCGTTCAGTAATAATTTATCAAGTATTAGGGTTATGATAAAGAATGGTATGAAACTAATTGATAGACGAGAAGATATTGAATATAGAGGTAAAATAAGGCATTGCGTATTCTACTCTATCAAGAAAGAAAATGCATAGTTTGTAATTCGATTAGGAGAAACGGTATGAAAAAAATATTGTATTTTATCTTGGAGCAGTGGGCAGATTGGGAACTTGCTTATATATCGTCGGCAGTCAATATGCTTGGGCAAGGAAAGTTTGAGAACAAAACCGTATCGCTTTCGAAAAATGCGGTAACTTCTATCGGCGGAATAAAATGTTTACCCGATTACGACTTACAACACATTCCGTCCGACTATGCCGCAGTGATACTTATAGGCGGAATGTCGTGGCATAGCGAAACTGCTTTGCAAGTCAAACCGCTTGCGGAAAGTTGTATTGAAAGCGGTAAGGTATTAGGCGCAATTTGCGACGCTTGCAGATTTTTAGGCTCTATCGGCGCATTAAACAATGCAAAGCATACGGCAAACGATTTAAACGAATTGAAACAGTATGCTGTTTATACGAATGAACAAGGATTTATACATAAACAAGCAGTGTCGGATAACAATATCGTTACGGCGAACGGCACGGCAACGCTGGAATTCGCTCACGAAATATTGCGGGCATTGTCAGTAACAGACGAAGAACAAATCAAAGGTTGGTACGATTTTCATAAACTCGGATTTTACAATGCTCCAATGCCGAAAATGTAAGAAAAAGACATAACCGAAAGACAAACAATAATGTAGCGGACTGCAAATCAATGAACAATAAGCCACAATTATCTACCGAATTGAATACCGATACTTTCAAGCAATATTACTATCTGAAAGAAGAACTTGTTTGTTTTTGCCGTAATAACGGGTTGCAAGCATCAGGCAGTAAAGCTGAATTGACCGAAAGAATTGCTACATATTTAAACACGGGAAAAAGCACAATCGCAGTTAGGAAAATCCAAAAGAACACTGCACCGCAGATAATTACGCTTAATACCGAAATTGAAAGCAATTTTGTATGTTCCGAAAAGCATATAGCTTTTTTCAAAGAACAAATAGGCAAGAGTTTTACGTTTATTGTCCCGTTTCAAAAATGGCTCAAAGCAAATGCTGGGAAGACTTATCGTGAAGCGATACAAGCATATTACAAAATAATCGAGCAAAAGAAAACGGAAAAATTGCCGATAGACAGTCAGTTTGAATACAATACATATGTCCGTGATTTCTTTGCAGATAATCAAGGTAAATCATTGCAAGACGCAATTAAATGTTGGAATTACAAAAAGAGTTTGCAGGGTCATAACCGCTATGAAAAATCCGATTTGATAGCATTAAATTAAGTTACAATTTGTCAGTCAGTTAAAAAAGTGTACATAAAACACTTTTGCAGTAATCGAGATAAGGTTTTTAGGAGGAAAGTAAGTTATGTTTGACAAAAAGCGCACTCTGATTTGTTCGATACTTTTATATGCCGTCGGCACAGTGACTGCCTTATTGACAGTGTACTTTCACTATAAAGGTGATACAAGTTCGAAAATCGGTTTTTTAATATTCTGCATAATGGCTTACGCTGTTGCGCTAGTAATGACATTTATATATTTTATATTAAAAAAACGCGAGCAAACAGTAACAACGCATTATGAGAAACACGATATGGACGAGCAAGAGTTTAACGATTGGCTGAATAATTTCGCGCCGTACGTAAAAACAGCAAAGAAACTTTTGCAAACGAGCAGTAAAACGTTTTCTAAATTCGGCGGAATGCCCGACGTTCCGTCGGACTTTAAATGGGCAATGCGGGGCAATGTCCCTTTGCCGTTTCTTTTGCAAATTGACTTTGCAGAGATTAACGCAGACGGCGCTTTAATCGATTTCCCGCAAAGCGGAATAATGTATGTATTTGTTGACAGCAATGACGTGAACAGTCCTGATTTTTCAGACGGAGAGGACTTCTATTCCGAAGGCAAAACTTTCAAGATAGTATTTTATGACGAAGCATATAATTTATCTCCCGCCAAAAAGCCGGACAATTTGCAAACGGTATACAGAGAGTTTAACGTATCGGCAAAGAGCATAAAGACCTATCCCGACACAGAGGACTGCGAGGATGCGTTCAATATATATTGCAACCGACCCGAAGGCGGAATGGACGACGGATATGACGATTTGCAGGGTGAAAATATACAATCGACTTTAATCGGCGGTTGGGCAACTTATATTCAGGGTAGCGATATTTTACCCAATTGTAAAGACGACGAGTGGGTTCTGCTTATGCAGATTGCAAGTTATGAAGATGAGTCCGGAGATAACGGTATGTTGTGGGGAGACGACGGAAACATATATATGTTTATCCGCAAAAAGGACTTAAAAGAGTGCAAATTTGATAACGTCAAATTCGATATGCAATGCTACTAAGATTGAAAGAATCCGCCGACATAGTAAAAGCATAGCCGACTCGAGCTAAAAAACAGCACATACATTTCGTCGTTCAAAGCTCGCCTATGTGTTTTATCTACAGATAAATTGTTCATAAAACGCCATATCGTAAACAGTATTTTTGGAGGTATCTTATGACAAAAAGGCTAAAATCACAACTGAAGCTTATTTCAAGAAGTATACTTGACTTTATGCTTTCCGCAATACTTTTTTTTGTATTCGGTGTCATTGCGGTGATATTGGCAATTATAAGCGACAATGAATCTTATACGTATAATCTATGGTATTTTGTTATTCCGTTTTTATATCTAATAAGTGCTGTATTTTTCGCTTTTTCAATTAGTTATATTCCTCTGCATAGAAAGCTGAAAATGAATAATAAAAGAATTTTATCGTTAGATTTTGTACTTACAAAAGTGAAAATGAGAAAAGTTCCAACAACACGTTTTTCGTACAGAGTCTCTGTAATTTACTTATTTGACCGCAACAAGCGTTTTATTTATGTTCCGTCATATAACGTCCATCCTGCAGAATGTAAAAAATTATTTGCGCAGCTCATAAATAAATCTTTGAATATAAAATTTAACGAAAGCACGCTTTTAATATTTCAAGTAGATAATAATTTGCTTTTTAAACAAGAAGAATATAATTGACATAAAAATTGTTTAATCATATGTCCGTAAATTATGACGCATAATTAGTTCAAGTAATTTTTTATCTTTTGCTTGAAATAGTGTATTGTTTGTAGTATACTATACTTGCTTATATGCGCATATACAACGTCATTCAGACATAGGAGTCGGTACAATAATACTTTTATAAACAACGTAATTTTAAAAAAGTCGGTAGAGATTTTGAAGCATATGCAGAGGTAAAAGAATGAAAGACTGGTTTACCATAGACAGAATCGATGAAAATACATATATCATAAGCGAATATCGCCACTGGGAAGAAACGCATTGCTACCTTTTAATAGGCAGTAGGCGTTGTCTTTTGATTGATACGGGACTCGGCATTTGCAATATTTTCGAGCAGGTACGCAAGCTGACAGATAAACCGATTATTGCAGTGGCAACACATATACATTGGGACCACATAGGCGGACACAAATATTTTCCCGACTTTTATGTGCACAAAGCCGAACTCGATTGGGTAAGCGGAAAATTTCCGCTGTCTATTCAAACTATTCGCGATATGGTTATCGACCGTTGCGATTTGCCCGAAAATTTTGACGTGAGCAAGTATGAACTGTTTCGGGGAACACCGACGAAAGTGCTTGACGGCGGCGAAATAATAGACCTTGGTGATAGAAAGATTCAAGCGATACACACCGCAGGACATTCGCCCGGACACCTTTGTTTTTTTGAACAAGATAACGGTTATATCTTTACGGGCGACCTGATATATAAGGACACATTATTTGCATATTATCCGTCCACCAATCCCGAAGCATATTTGCAATCGCTTGAAACAGTAGCCGCATTGCCGTTAAAAAGGTTGTTTCCGGCACACCACTCGCTTGATATTCAGCCTGAAATTGCAATTAGAATGAGAAATGCTTTTCGCGAACTGAAATCACAGGGAAAACTGCATCACGGAGCAGGGAAGTATGATTACGGAGATTGGTCCGTATGGTTGTAAAAATGTGGCTACACAGTAAATTATCGGTTGACAGGGTGAACAGTTGAAACAGATTATTGAAGACAAAACTTATACAAGTTCGGATTTCTCGGAAAAAGCAATAGATAATTGTTCATTTTCATATTGCAAATTTTCGGAATGTAAGTTTGTAGAAACAGCCTATGATGATGTAAGCTTCAATGAATGTATTTTTGAAAACTGTTCTTTTGTAAACGGTAAATTTTCGGATACGGTTATGAAGTTCTGCACTTTCCGCAATTGTTCCATTATCGGGTTGAATTGGATGGAATTGAGTACATCGTATTCAGCCGTAATTGAGAAATTAGACAGATGTTTGCTCAAATATAATAACTTTGAAGATATGACTTTCAGAAAAATCGATTTCGGAAAATCTCAAATTATTTCGTCTGCGTTTTATAAGACGACTCTATCCGAATGCAATTTTTCCGAATGTAATCTTAAAGATACGACATTTTCAATGTGCGATTTGCAAAAAAGCGATTTTCGTTCGGCGCAGGGATTCGGCATAGATATAATGACGTGCAGACTGAAAGGAGCAAAATTTTCCTTTTCGAATTTAGCCGGACTTGTTAGCGGTTTGGGTATCAAAATAGAATAATGATATACTCTTATAAGTACCTATCGGATTTGTTGCATTGCTCGATATAAAATGATATAATATGCATATGATAGTTTTGATTTCAGGCGCATCGCACACCGGAAAAACAGTTTTGTCGCAAAGGCTGTTGGAAAAATATAAAATGCCTTATATTTCTTTAGACCATTTGAAAATGGGTATGATTAGAAGCGGACATTTTAAGTTAAGCGTGCAAGACGACGAAAAAATTACTGTTTGTTTATGGCCGATAGTAAAAGAAATAATTAAAACAGCACTGGAAAATAAACAGAATCTTATAATAGAGGGCTGTTATATTCCGTTTGACTGGCAAAAAGATTTCGAGGAAAAGGAGCTAACCGATATAAAATTTTTCTGTCTTATAATGACAAAGAATTATATAGAAAATAACTATTCAAAAATATCGGAATATGAAAGTATTATAGAAACGCGACTTATCCGAGAAGATATCGACAAATTGCAGCTTATCGATGAAAATGAAAGAAATTTTCGTCTTTGCAGAAAATACGGTCTTAACAGTATTGTAATCGATACAGATTATGATTTTGACATTTCATTATAGGGTGAACCACCTACAAGAATTAAGGAGTACGAGGTGTAAAATGTAAACTCATAATTAAATCATACCGCATAAATAGTATTATCCCAAAGCAACATCGAGTATCATCATCACAAGAAAACCTATTATACTTCCGATAACAGCCAAATTTTTGTGTTCATTAGCCTCGGGAATAAGTTCGCTGCATACCACGGATATCATTGCTCCTGCACTGAATGACAACGCAAAAGGAAGTATTGCACGCATAGCGGTTGCAAGGTAAAATCCCACTATGGCGGAAATGGGTTCTACGATACCGCTTGCTTGACCGTAAAAAAACGCTTTGCCTCTGCTTACGCCTTCTCTGCGTAGCGGCAAAGATACGGAAACCCCTTCCGGAAAATTTTGTATTCCTATTCCGAGCGCAAGCAGAAATGCTCCGACCGATTCACAACCGGGAACGCCGAGCGCAAATGCGCCGAAAGCCACACCAACGCTTAATCCTTCGGGAATGTTATGCAGCGTTATAGAACTTATCAGCATAATACTGCGTTTCAACGACTTTCCCTGCGCTTCATCTTTCAGTTTTATTGCTTTGTCTAACAGCTTGCTTGCTATTATCACAAAAAAGCCGCCCACCGAAAATCCGATAGCCGGCCAAAGCCAGGATATGTATCCGAGCGTCTCCGATAGCTCTATGGCGGGAGCCAAAAGCGACCAGAACGATGCGGCAATCATAACGCCTGCCGAAAACCCCATCATCAAATCGAGAATTTTTTTGTTTACGGTTTTAAAGAAGAACACCGTTGCGGCGCCGAGGGCGGTAACACCCCAAGTAAAAGTTGTTGCAATAACAGCCATCCATATTGGCGGTATACGTGTCAGAAAATCAAGCATAATTTCTCCTTTTGTAAAACAATTTTCTCTTGTATTATATTTATTTAAATGTTTAGGTGTGATTTTAAATGGATTATTTCATTTTATTCCTACTATCGATATCTTTGAGCATAGACGCATTTTCGGTGTCGCTTTGCGACGGTATGATAATGTCTTTAAATAATAAGCGGCGTTTCTTTATTGCGGGAACGTTCGGAGTTATGCAAGGCGTTATGCCGATTATAGGATATTTTCTCGGGTCGCTGTTTATCGGTTATTTAAGTCCGTATGACGGCATTTTGTCGTTTGCATTATTGCTCATAATAGGCATCAAAATGATTGTGGACGCGTGTAAAAATCAACAGTGTTCGACTGCCGATTTTTCTGTTCCGTCGATACTCTTACAGGGAGTGGCAACAAGTATAGACGCTTTGGCAGTCGGCGTTACGCTGCTGTCGATGAAAGTCATCATCTGGATATCCGCGCCCGTAATTGCGGTGGTAACATTTTCTTTGAGCTTGCTTGCACTGCTTTGCGGAGAAAAGCTGGTAGGACTGTTTAAGGGGCGCGCTTATATTGCTCAAATAATAGGCGGCGCAGTTTTGATTCTTATAGGGGTAAAAATATTGGTGGAAAGCTTTATTTAGAAGATTCGATTATCCGACTGTTACAAAATAAACCTTTAAGCATAAAAAATCGTCAAATTTCGGCGATTTTTTTTTGTTACAATTGAGAAAGCAACGGATTCGAGGGAATGCAAAATGAATATACAACACAGATTAAACGGAACAAGTTTGCATATATGGCTTATCGGAGAATTAGACGAAAGTCACGCTGCGTTTGTCCGCGAACATTTGGATGAAATATTCAGAACCAACTCTGTAAGCGAAGTCATCATCGATATGTCCGGTCTGTCTTTTATGGACAGCACGGGAATAGGCGTGTTGATTGGAAGATATAAATCTTTGAAAAGTAAGAGCATTCCGCTGTTTGTGCAAAAACCGTCAAGAGCCGTAGACAAGGTTTTGTCTCTTACCGGAATTTACAAGATTATACCTAAAATAAGTTAGTCGGAGAATAAAAATGGATAACAATATGAGTTTGAAAATAAAAGCGATAAGCAAAAACGAAGCATTCGCTCGAAGCGTAGTCGGTGCTTTTTGCGTGGAGCTTAATCCTACTATGGACGAAATAAACGATATCAAGACAGCCGTTTCGGAAGCCGTAACAAATTGCATTGTTCACGCTTATAACTACCGAGACGGCGAGATTGAAATCAATGCCGATATCGATGGGAACTGTCTACATATCGAAATTAAGGACTATGGCGTCGGAATCGAAGATATAGAAAAAGCTCGCCAACCCTTTTTTACCACCAAACCCGAAGAAGAACGGTCGGGTATGGGTTTCACCGTTATGGAATCTTTTATGGATACTTTGGATATTCAAAAGAATTCGCCAAGCGGCACCGTCGTAAAAATGTCCAAAACTTTCGATATGAATAAGAACAAGGCGGATAAAACGTGATTGAGCAAAATGAGCTTTTGGCTTTAATCAAACAGGCGCAGGAGGGCAGTGAAAGCGCAAAAGCAAAAATATTGACTGACAATTCTCCTCTGATTAAGAGCGTTATACGCAGGTTTAAAAACAAGGGCGTTGAATACGATGATTTGTTTCAATTGGGAAGCATAGGCTTTTTAAAAGCAATCAAGAACTTTTCTCCCGAATTTGGAGTTAAGTTTTCCACCTATGCCGTTCCGATGATTGCAGGCGAAGTCAAGCGATTTTTAAGAGACGACGGCTATATTAAAGTATCTCGCTCCACTAAATCGCTTGCCGCAAAAATAGCTTATTTCACACAGACATATAAAAACGAACACAGCGAAAGTCCTAAAGTGGAGGACATTGCAAAGGCATTCGAAATAGACGCTCAAGACGTCGTATTTGCTATGGACTCTTTAAAGTTTCCCGTGTCCATTTATGACAAAACGGATGACGAGCACAGTCAATCTCTTTCCGATAAGCTTGCATCAGACGAGAATACCGAAGATAATATCGATAGAATTCTGTTAAAAGATATTATAGAAAAGCTGGATGACAGAGAAAAGAAAATAATTATTTTGCGATATTTCAGGGATAAAACACAGAGTGAGGTTGCCAGAGTGCTCAACGTATCGCAAGTTCAGGTGTCCAGACTGGAATCTAAAATTCTCGACAAAATGAAAACAGAGCTTATATAAAAGTATAAAGATTATTGTATAAAAAGTGCGGCCATTTCAAAACCGCACTTTTTTTGCTATCTTGCGGATAAAAGAAAACAGCGTTTTGCATATTAAATACGAGGTGTTTATATGAACCACATACAACGTGAAAACGATTTATATAAAAATATCGATGACAATGAAATCTTTATAAAAAGCGGAGGTCAGCACATTGAACAACAATGCGGTAGAAGAAAGAAATAAACGTTACGGAAAATATGTTTCGGCTGTCACACCGACAACATCGTTTTGGAAATCTCTTTGGAACAGCTTTTGGATAGGCGGACTGACTTGCTGTATCGGGCAGGGTATATTCGATTTATTCAAACTTGCCTTTCCGTCGCTGTCACAGGATATACTCGGAAATATCACATCTATGACTTTGATAACCGTAGCAATTCTTTTTACAGGGTTGGGCTTTTACGATGTGATTGCGCGCAGAGGCGGTGCAGGCTCGTTTTTGCCTATTACGGGATTTGCCAATGCAATGTCGAGCGCGTCTATGGAATTCAAAACGGAAGGACTTATTTTCGGAACAAGCGTAAAGCTATTTTCGGTTGTGGGTCCCGTAGTAGTGAACGGTATTGTCTGGTCCACAGTAGCCGGTTTGATACACTTGATTCTTTTCGGGAGGGTATAATGAGTATAACTTTGCATAAAGGCGAAAATTGCGGCTTTACCGAAAAAGTAATTATCTCACCGCCGCACAAGCAGGCGCAAAAAAGACAACAAGTCATACTATTTGAAAATCCGCCGAGAATTTCGGGACGTATGTCGGTAGTCGGCGAAAAAGAGGGAAAAGGACCTGCCGGAACTTACTTTGACAAAGTCGTCAAGGACGCAAAATGGGGAGAAAAAACATTCGAGCGTGCCGAAATCAATATGCTTATGAGTGCCATCAAAGGGTCTGTGACAGACGCCGATTTGTCTGAAAACGACGTTCAGCTGTTAATCACAGGAGACCTTTTGAATCAGCTTACCAGTTCGAACTATGTCGCCCGCGAGCTTTCTATGCCGTATTTAGGGCTTTACAGCGCGTGTTCTACAATGTCGGAGTCTCTGGCAATCGGTTCTGCATTCATAAATGCAGGATATTTCGATACGATAGTCTGCGCCACGGTCAGTCATTTTGCTACAGCAGAAAGGCAGTTCAGATATCCGCTCGAGTACGGCTGTCAGCGACCGCCGTATGCGCAATGGACGGTTACGGGAGCGGGAAGCACAGTGCTTACAAAAGAGGGAAAAGGTCCGAGAATAACCGCCGCCGTATTGGGAAAAGTCGTCGACTTCGGAACAAATGATTTGAATAATATGGGGGCGGCAATGGCACCTGCCGCAATGGACACACTGCTTGCGCTGTTTAAGGAAACCGATACAGATGCCGACGACTACGACTTAATTCTTACGGGTGACCTCGGCAAGCTCGGCTCGGATATTTTGAGAGATTTGATGTTGGAACAAGGATATTATCTCGGTCAAAATTATATTGACTGCGGCAATATAATTTACGACGTCACGCAAAAATGCTATCAAGGCGGCAGCGGCGCAGGGTGCAGTGCATCGATTTTGAATTCGCTTATTTTAGACAAGATGGAGCGAGGACAGTATAATAAAATCGCGTATCTTGCAACGGGCGCTTTAATGAGCACGCAAAGCTGTTATCAAGGGGAGACAATACCCTGCATAAGTCACGCAGTTATAATTGAGAGGTGAGTATGAGTATATTATTGACTTATTTATCCGTATTCGGATTCGGCGGACTGTTTTGTTCGCTTGCGCAAATTTTAATTATTAAGACGAAACTTACTCCTGCAAGAATTTTAGTGTTATTCTTGATTTTGGGAATTGTTCTCGAGGGATTGGGTGTTTATAAATATATATTTGCAATTGCCAAAGCCGGCGTCAGTATACCTATCATAGGCTTCGGCGCTTCGCTTGCAAGAGGTTCTATAGAAATGGCTCGGCAAGTGGGTTTTTTAGGAGCTTTTGCAGGCGGCTTGGTGAGAACGGCTTACGGAGTGGGGGCGGCAATTGTGGCAAGTTATCTCATAACGCTCATTTTTTCGCCCAAATCCAAATAGCGAAACTTTTGCAGACTGCGCGCATATTTTATATTATGGCGCAGACTGCATACATAATCAAAAAAAAGAAGAAAAGCAAGTCTCGTCTTTTAATTGCGATTATATGTATCGTCGCCGTATTGTCGGCAATTACGGCGCATTTTTTTGTTAATGTCAATCCTGTTTTGGAAACAATTACCAATGACGAAGTAAAAAGCGTATCTACGGTAATTCTGAATAATGCTCTGAACAGTGTTATGGGCAAAAACATTACATATGAAGATATCGTGTCCATAAAAAAGGACGACAGCGGTAACATAGACGCAATGAGCGTCAATACCATACTTGTAAACAATATTGCGCAAGACACCACGCTTTTGGTACAGTCGGAACTGAATAAAATCGGTAAACTCGAAATCAGCGTGCCCATAGGTAGCTTGAGCGGCATTACGTTTTTAGGCGGTTTGGGTCCTAACATCAAGGTGATATGTATGCCGGTGGGTTCGGTGAGCGTGTCGTTCAAATCGGTGTTTTCATCCGCAGGCATTAACAGTACGCTTCACTCGGTCATAATGAATTTCGATACTACAGTCAATATAATACTGCCCGGATTTAAAAACAGCGTAAACGTTAAAACCGAAGTTTTGGTCGCCGATACGATTATTTTCGGAAAAATTCCCGATATATATTTAAATTCCACACTTGACGGAATGCTTAATCTTGTGCCGAAAAACAGTTGATTTTATTTCTTAAAAGTGGTATACTGTTACGGTAAATGCGATATTACCGCAGTATAAGACAGACGCAAGCAACAGAGATTTGTCGGTAGCTGAAAAGACAAAACGCGTCAAGGATTTTCCCTGCGGAAGCAGACTTTTCGAAAGCATAGTAGGAAGGTACGTCGGTCACGTTATAACCGCAAAGGCACAGTTATGTGCGAAGTTGGGTGGTACCACGTTATCAACGTCCCGAAGGAAACTTCGGGATTTTATTTTATCGGAGGTTTTATGAAACAACAAATCGAAAAACTGACCGCAAGCTGTTTGGAGCAAATCAAAAATGCGGCAAACCGCAAAGAGCTCACCGATATAAAAATCGGAGTTCTCGGAAAAAGCGGAGAGTTGACTGCAATTTTACGCAACCTTAAAGACTTGCCCGCAGAACAACGTCCGGAAGCGGGAAAACTCGTTAACGAGGCGAGAGAACGTCTCGAATCGGCACTTTCCGCCAAATTCGAGCAGTTGCACGACGAAGAAGTTGCGGCAAAACTAGCATCTGAAAAAATCGACATTACCATAGATAAACCGCACCACGATGTAGGTTGTTTACACCCTTTGAACATTGTGCGCAATGAGATAGTTGACTTTTTTGTTACGCTTGGTTTTATAGTGACTGACAGTCCCGAAATTGAAACCGATTACTATAATTTCGAAGCGCTTAACACGCCTGCCGACCACCCTGCGCGAGATGTTCAGGATACGTTTTACATCAATGACCATATTTTGCTGAGGTCACAGACTTCTACGGGACAGATTCGCACTATGGAGAAATTCAAACCCCCTATAAAAATGATTTCGCCCGGACGCGTTTATCGTGCCGATGATTTGGATGCCACTCATTCTCCGATGTTTCATCAAATCGAAGGTTTGGTTGTGGACAAACATATCACGATGTGCGATTTAAAGGGCATACTGGATATGTTCGCACAGCACTTTTTCGATGAAAAATGCAAAACAAGATTTCGTCCCTCGTATTTTCCGTTCACGGAACCGAGCGTTGAAGTGGACGTAAGCTGCAATCACTGCCACGGCAGCGGATGCAGAGTCTGCAAAGGAACGGGCTGGATAGAGATTTTGGGGGCAGGAATGGTGAATCGCAATGTATTGACAAACTGCAATATAGACCCCGACGAATATACCGGATTTGCGTTCGGAATGGGCTTGGAAAGAATTACCAATATAATATATAACACCGATATGCGTGCCATTTATGAAAACGATATCAGGTTTTTGAAACAGTTCAAGTGAGGTGAAGTATGAAAGTACCTATTTTGTGGTTAAACGATTATGTACAAGTGGACGACATTTCCGTCGAAGAACTTTCGGACAAACTTGTCGGAGTCGGTTTCGAAGTCGAGGAAATAATATATACGGGAGAAGGAATCGAGAATGTAGTAGTCGGAAAAATTCTCGATATTAAAAAACACCCCGACGCAAACAAATTGCAGATTTGTATGGTGGACGTGGGAAAGGAAATTACCACAATCGTTACGGGCGCGGATAACATTTCTGTAGGCAATCTTGTCCCCGTGGCGTTGGACGGAGCAAAGCTGCCCGACGGCAAAGAAATACATTCGGCTCCGCTCCGCGGAGTTATGAGTTACGGTATGATGTGCTCGGGGAGCGAACTGAATATCGACGACACAATAATCGAAGGCGCGGAAGTTCACGGCATACTTATATTGCCGAATACGTTTGAAATCGGCGTCGATATAAAAGATGCGCTCGGACTGAATCAGTATATATTGGATATTGCCGTAACCGCCAACAGAGCAGACTGCCAATCTGTTTACGGAATCGCAAGAGAAGTCGGAGCTGTGCTCGGCAGAAAAGTCAAATCACCCAATTTCAAATATAAAATCGAACCTGCGGCTATGACTTTGCCGAATGTTTCGGTGGAAAACTTCGATTTGTGCCCGAGATATACCGCACGTCTTATTACGGACGTAACTATCGAACAGTCGCCGAAATGGATGTGTGACCGTCTTAAACTTGCGGGCTTGCATCCAATCAATAATGTCGTCGACATCACAAACTTTGTCTTATTGGAAATGGGGCAGCCGTTGCACGCTTTCGACTTGCGCCAAATCGACAGCGAAATACGGGTGAGAACTGCTTTTGAAAATGAGAAGATAGTCGCGCTCGATGAAAAAGAGTACAATTTGAATACATCTATGCTTGTCATTGCCGACAAGAGTAAACCGCTTGCCATTGCCGGCGTTATGGGCGGTCAATACAGCGGTATAGCGTCCGACACAACTACAGTGCTTTTGGAGTCAGCCAAATTTGCACGGGGAAGCGTGCGCGCCACTTCAAGAGCGCTGGGACTGCGTTCCGATTCTTCCGCGCGGTATGAACGCGGCGTCGATTGGAGCAGTATAGATGCAGGCAGAGAGCGTGCCTTGGCATTGTTTTATCAATTAAAGGCAGGTAAAATTGCGGACGTTGCGGCACAATGCGAAACAAAAGCTCCGACGCCCAAAACGATTGTAACTTCCGCAAAACAAATTTCGGATTTACTCGGAATAGAAGTTAAAGCACCTGCTATAACAAAAATTCTCAAATCGCTCGGATTTACCGTAACGCAAAGCGACAAAAAGCTTTCCGTCGAAGTTCCGCTTTTCAGAGAGGACGTGGAAAATTATACCGACCTTACGGAAGAAGTCATACGTTATTACGGATATGACAATATCCGCTCGACTTTTTTGGAAAACGCCAAACCTACGGTCGGCGGATTAAGTCAACGACAGAAAAACATCAATACTTTAAAAACGCTGTTATGCTCGTACGGCTTATATGAAGCGGCAACGTACTCTTTTATCAATGAAAAGCAATATAATCAGCTGAAAATAGAAAAAGATTCCGCATTGAGACAGACAATTAAAATACGCAATCCGTTAAGCGTGGAATATGCTGTTATGCGTACACAGCTTGTCGGCAGTATGCTGAAAGCCGTTTACAATAACACAAGCAGAAAAAACAACGATTTTAAGCTGTTTGAAATATCTAAAACCTTTATACCCAACGAACTGCCTTTGGAAAATCTTCCGAGAGAGAATGAAACGCTTTGCATTTGTCTTGTAGGCGATAACCATAATTTCTACGAGTTGAAAGAAATTGTGTCGCAGTTGCTTGCTATGTTTGACGTAAAATATAAAATACAATACAGCGCGAGACCGTATGTTCATCCCGGTATCAGTGCGGAAATACTTACAGATGGCGGAAACATAGGTTACTTCGGAAAATTGCATCCGGAAGTTGCCGAAAACTTCTCCGTGCCCGAAAACACGTTTGTTTGCGAAATCACTTTGGAATCTTTTATAGATATCAAAGGGCGGGAAAAACACTATACGCCGTTACCCAAATTTCCTGCCGTAAACAGAGACCTCGCTTTCGTGGTGGAGGACAAATATCTCGTAGGCGATATAATCGACGAAATTAAAAATGCCGGAGGCAACAGGTGCAGCGATATAAGTTTGTTTGACATATATAAAGGCTCACAAATCGAGGACGGATTTAAAAGCGTAGCATTTTCGTTTAAAATTCAGCCCGAGAATAAGACTTTGACAGATGAAGAAATTCAGGAAGTCGTCAACAGAATTATCGATGCGGTTCAAGAAAAATTCAATGCCAAATTGAGATTGCAATAAAAAGAATACGGACGGTTCAGCCGTCCGTTTTTCGATTTGAAACAATGGACTTTGAAATAGTCTTATGGTATAATAATGTTATGGAAATAAAGTTACCAGAAATATTGGCGCCCGTCGGCAATTTTGAAAGTTTAAGAGCCGCCGTCGTAAACGGAGCAAACGCCGTATATCTCGGACTGAAAGATTTCAGTGCAAGAGCAAAGGCCGATAATTTTTCGTTTGACGAGCTTAGTCAAGCGATAGCTTATGCACATCTTTTTGGAGTAAAAGTTTATATTGCCGTAAATACTCTGATAAAGAACAGCGAAATGGCTATGGCAATCGAACATATAAACACTGCCGCAAAACTTGGAGCGGACGCTTTTATAATTCAAGACTTGGGTCTGTTGAATAATATTCGAAATTCGATAAACGTCCCTTTACACGCCAGCACACAAATGGGTATTCATAACACATACGGAGCGGAGTTTGCAAAGAAATGCGGCTTTGACAGAGTAATTCTTTCTCGCGAAACTACGCTTAAAGACATTCGCGAAATCAAAAAAAATGTCGATATAGAAGTGGAAACGTTTGTACAGGGAGCTCTGTGCGTGGCTTTTTCCGGCAATTGTCTTTTCAGCAGCCTGGTGTCGGGATACAGCGGAAACCGTGGTAAGTGCCTGCAATTATGCCGTAAAAAGTATGAACTCGATATTAACGGTCTGAAATCGTCGGGATACAATCTTTCGGCTAAAGATATATGCTTATTATCGGATTTAAAAGACTTGTTCGATGCAGGAGTCGATTCTTTTAAAATCGAAGGCAGAATGAGACGAGCCGAATATGTAGGTGAGAGCGTATCTGTTTACAGACACGCAATAGAGTCACTCGGCAAATATAACGACTATTCCGTTACCGACGGCGAACAGCAATTGAAAAAGATTTTTAACAGGGGAGACTATTGCCGCGGATATCTTCATATGCCTACGGAGAATGTAATATATCCGTTGGTTCAAGGGCATAAAGGGGTAAAAATCGGAACTGTGGAAAAAGTGATGGGGAAGTCGCTTATTCTGCATTCCAAACAAAAAGTATTCAGCGGCGACGGTTTGAAATTCATCAATGAAACAGGTGAAACGGGAGGATGTCTCGTAACAGACAGTGAAAATATTATTTCTAACGGAAATGTCAAAAAAGGCGACGACGTGTTTTTGACAACGGATTCAAAACAACTCGAAGAAATAAGAAAGCGCGACAGAATATTGGAAATTACTTACGACATACTGCTGCAAAAAAATCAGCCGATAAAAGGCGTTATATCCTGCGGAAAAATCAAAAAAACGGTGGTTTCGAGTTTTTATGTGCAGAAGGCAAAAACCGCGCCGATAAACTCTGTGACTGTCGTCGATATATTCTCAAAAGGAACGGTTTATCCTTTTAAAGTCACCAAGGTAGTAGCCAAAGTAGACGATAATATATTTGTCACAATAGGTCAGCTGAAAGAATTCAGGCGGCTTATGGAACAAGAAATGATTTCGGCAATTACCGATAAAAACTACTCGTTCCGCAAAAGATTGAATTACGGCAAAGAGATATTTCCTTTCGACGAAATTAAACAAGATTTCGGGAAACCGAAAATTATTTTGAATGTCGATTCTCAAAGTTTTATAGACGAATTCGATGAAACCAGTAAAATAGATGCCTTTATATTTTCACCTACGGACTATTCCGATATCGAAAATATTGAGAGAGTTTTTTCGAAAAGCAGTAAGCCGATATTTCTAAACACTCCGATTATGGCACGGGACAAAGATTTGGATATACTTAAAAAAATAGCCGATTTGCCCTGTGTGGAAAACATAATCGCAAATAATCTTTACGCATTGGAGCTTTTCGGTGATAAAAACATTCTTTTGGGCGACGGTTTAAATCTATTAAACGACAGTATAGCAAAAGAAAAAGTCGCGTCCTTGGAGCGTGACGTGTTTTCAAAAAACGATTATTTGACGGTATTTTCACAAGTTGCGATAATGCTTTTCGCGCACTGTCCTTACAAAAATCTTAACGGAGCCTGCGATAAAAATTGCAAGGGATATTCGGGAAAATTGGTAGACGAGCGAGGCAATTCTTTTCCTTTTTCCCGATATAAAGTCAAATACTGTTATGCCAAGCTTAAAAATGAGCTACCTGTATTTTTAGAGGAAGAGGCACGCAAAAAAGGTATACAAAAGCGCATTTACGATTTCAGAGGATATTCGGTTATCTTTGCGAAAAGTTTATTGAATGAAATTTTTTCTAATAGAATACCGAGTTTCAAACATACTCATTTCAATTATAACAAAGTATTACGGTAAAAATTATGGACGCCAAAACACTCAAAACATTGGAATACGATAAAATTCTTAATATCGTTTCCCAATACGCAGTATCGGAAAAAGCAAAAAACGATATACGACAAATAGAACCGACTTTCGACTTTAAGAAAGCCGTTATTTTACAAGATGCCACACATCAGGCAATTATTGCACGAGAGAGTTATTTAGTCAATCCCGTATACGAGCTCGATGACATTCTGTCTATTATCGAAAAAGCCGAAGTCGGAATGACGTTGACTCCGTCCGACTTTTTGAAAATAGCAAAAGTAATAAATTCCGCTTCGAGTGCAAAAAAATCGATTATGGGGTGCAGAGACGACATACCGCTTATAAAAGATATGGTATCGTTTCTTTTGCCCGATATAACGCTTGCAAGAAAAATCAGTGAAACAATTGCAGGCGAAGACGAAGTAAGAGACAGCGCAAGCGAATTACTGCGGACAATCAGACGAAAGACGGTTGCTTTGAATAATAAACTCAAAGACAAGCTTCACTCTTACACGCACTCTTCCGATTACGGAAAATACTTGCAAGACGACATAATAACCGTGAGAGAGGGGCGCTTTGTTTTGCCGGTTAAGTCGGAATATCGAAGCGGTATTCCGGGTTTGATTCACGACAAGTCGGCAAGCGGTTCTACGGTGTTCATAGAGCCTTTTCCGATTGTTGAAATGAATAACGATTTAAAAGCGTTGAAACTGTCAGAACGCGATGAAATCGAGCGGATATTAAAGAGCTTGACTTCCGATGTAAGGCTTTCCAAAGACGGCATTATTGCCGCCTACGAGCAATTGACGGCGCTGGATATTCTGTTTGCAAAAGCTGTTTTTGCTCTCGAAACAAAATCGTCCAAACCTGTTTTGAATACGCGCGGTAAAATTGACATAAAAGAATGTCGGCATCCGCTCATTGCCGCAGAAAAAGTTGTGCCTATCGATATCGCTTTCGGGGCAGATAAGACAATACTGATTATAACGGGGCCCAATACGGGCGGAAAAACGGTGTCGCTGAAAACATTGGGACTGTTTGCTTTGATGGCGTGCAGCGGTTTACATCTGCCTTGCAAAGAAGGCGGTCACATACCCGTGTTTGATAATATTTTCTGTGATTTGGGCGATGAGCAAAGCATAGCACAGTCACTATCTACATTTTCGTCGCACATAACAAATATCGCATATATAACCGATAACGTCACACCCGATTCGCTGGTGCTGATTGACGAAATAGGTGCAGGCACCGACCCGATTGAAGGAGCCGCTTTGGCAACGGGAATCTTGAAATACTTGGAGCTTATGAATTGCCGTGCGCTGATAACAACGCATTACAGCGAATTGAAGGAGTACGCTTTGATTTCGCCGAAGCTTTTAAACGCCTGTATGCAATTCGACGAAAAGACGCTTAAACCCACATACCGCCTTATTGTCGGCTTGCCCGGAGTGAGCAACGCTTTAAGCATAGCAAAAAATCTCGGAATCAATGACTATATTTTGGATAATGCAAACGCCGCGCTCAAAGATGAAAAAGTTAAATTCGAGCAAGTTCTTATGAATGCAGAAAAGGTAAAAAGCGAGGCTATTGCAGAACTCGAGAATATAAAAAAGGCAAAGGAACAGTTGGAACAAAAACAAAAGCAAGTCGACGAAACACTTTTTAAACTGAATAACAAGCTGATGCAGATAAACAACAATGCCAAGCTCGAAACACAGAAAATTGTAAGAAAAGCAACCGAAAAAGCCGATGAAATTGTTGAAAGCATAAAGGATAAATTAAAGCAAGCCGACGAAGCCGCGCTGCTGGAAGCAAAAAAATTGCAAAAACAGCTCGATGCACTGCAATATAGTTTTGAGAGCAGTGAAAATGAGAATATTGCATTTGCCGATTTAAACAAAAATGACGTTAAAATCGGTACAGAAGTGCTTATACGGTCTTTTAATCAACGGGGCAGAATCACTGCACTATTTAACAAAAAGGGTCTTATAGGCGTTTCAAGCGGTTCTATGAATTTATGGCTGCCACTTTCCGACCTTGCGGCTGTGTCTAAAATACAGACAAAGAAAAAACAGTTTAAAACACAAAATAAAACATCTAAATCGGAAGCGGCGTTATCCGAAGTTTCGGAAGTTATAGAAGTGTTTGTTTTGGGAATGACCGTGGCTGAAGCAATCGAAGTCATTGAGCCGCAGATAATATCCGCATCCGCGCAAGATAATAAGCCGATATTGAGAATTGTGCACGGAAAAGGAACAGGCGCGTTAGGCAAAGGCGTTCAGCAGTATTGCCGCAAGCATCCGCTTGTAAAAAGTTTCAGGTACGGAAGATACGGAGAGGGAGAAACGGGGGTTACTTTTATAGAAGTTAAATAAACAACCGCTTGTCTTTTACAAAAAAATACGTTATAATGTTGATAAAGATTTTGAATTTCAGGAGGTGCTTTTGTGTCGGAAATAAAGATATTGACCGTTGACGACGACGATAATATTTGTCAGCTTTTAAAGCTGTATCTCGTCAAAGAAGGATATTCGACATATATTTGTCACGACGGAACAGAGGCATTAAAAAAAATACACGAGGAAAAATTCGATTTGGTATTGCTCGACATAATGATGCCGAATATGGACGGGTATGAAACGCTTTCCGCCATTCGGAAGTTTTCCGATATACCGGTTATTCTCGTGTCCGCAAAAGGCGAGCCTATGGATAAAATCGGCGGCTTGGATATAGGAGCAGACGATTATGTGACAAAGCCGTTTGAGCCGCAGGAGCTTATTTCGCGCATCAGAGCAATACTGCGCAGAACCGCAACTCCCATAAAGACGGAAGAATTTAAGGACATTACGGTTGGAAACCTTTTTATCAGCCTTACAAATTGCACGATAAAACTCGATGATAAGAAAGTAGAGATGCCGCCCAAAGAAATGGAACTGCTGTATTTTCTTGCTTCGCACCCCGCAAAAGTATATTCCAGAGAACAGCTTTTATCCTATGTTTGGGGCGCCGATTACAAAGGCGATTCCAGAACCGTAGACGTACATATAAAACGCATTAGAGAAAAGCTCGGCGAAAGCGAAAAATGGAAATTGGAGACCGTATGGCGCGTAGGTTATAAATTCGAGGTAAACAGCTGATATGAAGTTATTTTCAAATAGTATATTTCGCTCTGTTATGTTTGCAATTATTCTTTTTTGCACGCTGTTTTTCCCGTTGTTTTTTCTATTACCGACGCTTTCCGATAATAACAGAATATTTCTTGCGCTTTTGCTAACCATTATAGTAATAATAGAAATTATCGTATATGTCTTTATTATCATTAAAACGTATACAAAACCCGTTTCCGAAATAAATAAGGTCGCAAAAAAGCTTTCGCTCGGGGACTATGAAGCAAAAATCAATTTAAAGCAGGCAGATTCGGAGTTGAAAAATCTGTCATTAAATATCAATAATCTTGCAAATGAATTCGAAAATCTCGAACAAATGAGAAAATCGTTCGTTGCCAACGCTTCGCACGAATTGCGTTCACCGTTGACATCGATGCAAGGTTTTTTACAGGCTATGTTAGACGGAACAATCGAAGACAAAGACCGACCGCAATATCTTCAAATAGTATTTAATGAAACCAAGCGGTTGGGCGCTTTGATTAACTCGATGCTGGACCTGTCTCGTTTGGAGTCGGGAGCAATGCCGTTAAATCCGCAAAGCTTCGACGTCAACGAGTTGATAAACTCCGTTGTCGATAGATTTAAACCCGCATTGCATAACAAGAACATCGATATCAAGCTTGCCCTCGAAAAGCCGACGGCATATGTATTTGCAGACAAAGATAAAATTACGCAGGTGCTCACAAATTTAATCGACAATGCAATCAAGTATTCATCCGACAATTCGGATATAACCGTCACCACTCAATTAAAGGGAAATAAAGTCTATGTCAGCATAAAGGACCACGGTGAAGGCATAGGCAAAAAAGAACAGATGTTCATATGGGATAGATTTTATATGGCAGACAAAGCGCGTACTCCGTCAAAAAGTAAGGGAACGGGTCTTGGGCTGTCCATTGTAAAACGCATCATCGACGACCATAAAGAAAGCATACGGGTGGACAGTCGAAAAGGAGAAGGCGCTACCTTTGTTTTCACGCTGACTGCGCACAAAGCCGAAAATTTATCGAAACAAAAAGACGGGACGGATAATACATAGAATGATATACCTGGATAATGCCGCCACAACAAAACCGACCGAAAAAGTAATAGCACATTGCGAAAGTATACTGCGCGATGATTTTTATAATCCTTCCGCGCTTTACTATCCTGCCATACAGGTGAAAACCGAAATAGAAGAAGCGAGAAAAGCCGTTGCCGAAAAACTGAAGTGCACATCGAACGAAATTGTGTTTACTTCGGGGGCAACGGAAGCAAACAACTGGGCGATAAATTGCGGTTTCAAAAATAAAAAGGGCAACATAATAATTTCGGAAGGGGAGCATCCTTCCGTTTTCGAGCCTGCAATGGCTCTGAAAGGAAAGGGCGCGGATGTTCGCATAGCGCCGCTATGTAAAAACGGAACAATCGATTGCGACAAGCTTTTCGGACTTATTGACGAAAATACTTCGCTTATTTCCATTATGCACGTCAGCAACGAAACGGGAGCGGTAAATCCCGTTGCCGAAATAGCAAAGCGTGCAAAACAGATAAATAAAAAGATTATATTTCATTCCGACGGAGTGCAGGCTTTTTGCAAAATTCCCACCGATATCGGACCGAGTGCAATAGATTTATACAGCATAAGCGCACATAAAATCGGGGGATTGAAAGGGGTAGGGGCACTATACATTGCCGATAATATTAACATAGCTTCTATGATTCTCGGGGGCGGACAAGAAAAGCGATTGCGCTCAGGAACGGAAAACGTTATGGGGATACTTACATTCAAAGACGCAGTCGAAGATTTCAATGACGCTTCGGTAAAACCGTTATTCGAATATGCAATCGACTGCTTGTCGAAAATCGATAAAGTGAAAGTCAATTCTTTTATGGAAAACTCCGGCGGATACATAATATCCGCAGGCATATACGGAGTCAAGTCGGAAGTTTTACAGCATCTTCTAAATGATGACGGCGTGCTGGTGGGTCTGGGGTCCGCCTGTTCTTCGAAAGTAAAAAAGAGCAGGGTGCTCGAAGCGATGAATGTTGATAAAGCTTATATAGACGGAAATATACGAATCAGTTTTTGTCCGCAAAACACTCTCGAAGAAGTACAAGCCGCAATGAATATTATCGCGAGCAACGTGCAAAAATTAAGGAGCAAAATCAATGGATAAAGTTATTGTTATACGGTACGGCGAAATTTTTTTAAAAGGAAAAAATCGCGGCTTTTTCGAAAAACTGTTGATTAACAATATCGAAAAGAAAGTAAAAAAATACGACTGTAAATTTTCGAGAAGTCGAGGAAGATACGAAATATCGGAATACAAATTATCACAAGAATCAGATATTGTTCGCGATTTACAAACCGTTTTCGGCATCAAATCCGTAAGCATTGCTCAGAAAATTAAGTCCGATATAGATATTATGACAGACGTAATACTGTCAAAAATGCCTAAAACAGGCTCATTCAGGATAAATACGCACAGAGCCGACAAAACTTTTCCGTTCACGTCACCGCAAATATCAGCCATTGTCGGCGAAAAAGTTCTCGAAAACAACAGCTCGCTTACGGTAGACCTACACAATCCGGATATCGAAGTACAAATCGACGTTCGGGAAGGCGGACATACTTATGTGTTTACAGATATAGTCGAATGTGCAGGCGGTATGCCTGTCGGCAGCGCAGGCAAAGGACTTCTGCTTTTATCCGGCGGTATCGATAGTCCCGTAAGCGGCTATATGATGGCAAAACGCGGACTATCTTTAGACGCCATACATTTTTTCTCATATCCGTACACAAGCCTGCAAGCCAAAGAAAAAGTCATAGAGCTTGCAAAAATCATTTCCGAATTTTGCGGTTCGATAAATTTGGTTGTTGTTCCTTTTACAAAAATTCAAGAAACTATTCACGAAAAATGCTCTCCCGACTTTATGATTACCATTGTCAGGAGATTTATGATGAGAATAGCCGAAAGAGTGGCTATTTTCAGAGACTGCGGCTGTCTTGTAAACGGAGAAAGTCTCGGGCAAGTTGCCAGCCAAACTTTGCAAAGCATCACCGTGACAAACGACGTAATAAAAAAACTTCCCGTATTTCGTCCCGCCATAGGAATGGACAAGCAGGAAATAATAGACATATCGCGCAAAATAGGAACTTACGACACTTCGGTATTGCCGTATGAAGATTGCTGTACCGTGTTTATGCCGGATAGCCCCGTAACAAAACCGACTATTCAAAGAGCCGAAATCGAAGAAGCAAAAATAGGGGATATCGAAGCTTTAATCGAGGATGCCCTCGATAATCTCGAAATTGTCAAAATCGAAATTTAATAGGTCGTCATAATCCAAGTATCCGCCGTGCTGCGGTGTGGAAAATTCCTTCGGCATATTATTTTTAGAAAACCATTCGCAAGACTTATCTTTCAAATCCACGTCTTCACCTGCCAGCAGTACGACGTGGTTTTGTTTTAAGCAGTTTAAATCTATATATCGGCACTTTACACTTTCCGGCTTGGATATTTCGCCGCCGTCTTTCAGTTGCGCGAACACATTGCTTGCGATTTGACAAGCTACTCCGCCGGCAGATACGCTATTTGGCATTAAGTGCGAACAATTTCCCACCCAGACGCCTACTGTATATTTGGGAGAATATGCAATACAGTACACGTCGCTGTTTCCGCCGCTTGTTCCCACTGTGCCCGTTTTGGCACACACATTGCCAAAGCCCGATAATTTTTTTGCCGTACCTTCTTGCGCACAACGATTGAGCATAGTATTCATTAAATATGCAGTGTCTTTCGATATTACGTCGACATAGTGTTTATTATCGCTGTATATTATTTCGCCCTTATCGTTCTTGATATACCGTATACTACTGCTTTTGCCGAACTTTCCGCCATTGGAAAAAATCGTATATGAATCCGATAACTGCCGCAGAGTTACTCCTTTTTCCATTCCGCCCAAAGCAAGGGCGAGATGATTGTCGTTTGAAGTAAAATCTATTCCCGCTTTTTCGCATATCGATTTTCCGTAATCTATACCGTTGCTTTGCAATAATTTGACGGCGGGAATATTGAGCGAATACATTAGCGCCTGTTCCGCCGATACCCAACCGTAGTATTTTTGCTTATAATTCGACGGTGTATAATCGCCGAAAGAGGCGGGGGAATCTTCTATGGGTGAACAGCAAAAGATATCGCCGCGCTCCAAAGCCGGAGCATAACATATAAGCGGCTTAATAGTCGAACCCGGCTGACGTTTCAAATACGACAGATTGTCCGAAAGCAAGCTTACATCCGAGACCAAAGTGTTATCGCTGTTTTTTATCACCACTATATGCGCATCGCTGTTTTCCGGCACTCGTGCATTGCGAACAATCGCGCGCAACTTATCGTCGAGATTCTTATCATAATATGTGGCTATCGTCAGATTTTCGGAAAGCAATTGATTTTTACTCAATCCGAGAATTTCTCTCGCGTCTTTTATAACACTGTGCAAATATTGTCCTATGTCATTGTTTTTTTTACAGAACTCTGGCTTTTCGGAGCGCGCGTTTTCATATTCTTCATCGGATATCTTATTGTTTTTTAACATTTCCGAAAGCACGAGATTTCTGCGATTCAAAGCATTTTCGGGATTTCGATATGGATTATATCTCGAAGGATTATTTATTATTCCTGCCAAAAGAGCGCTTTGCGACAACGTTAAATTCGAAACGTCCGTATCAAAGAAAACTTTCGATGCTGTACTTATTCCATACATATTATCGCCGAAGTACAGCATATTCAAATACATTTCCATTATTTCCGATTTGTCAAACTTTCTTTCAAGCTCTTTTGCAATGCGAATTTCTTTTATCTTCCTGCTGATTTTTTTATCGGAACTTAAGTGGGTATTTTTTATGAGCTGCTGGGTTATAGTTGAAGCACCTTCTTTGAAAGACAGAGCTTTGATGTTATTTATAAATGCGCTTGCTATTCTAATATAGTCGACTCCGTTATGTTTAAAGAATCTTTTATCCTCTATGGATACAAATGCATCCGTTGTATGCTGCGGAATATTCGAAATCGGCACGTATTCTTTATTGGAGTTACTTATGAAGTTATCTATATTTTTATCGTCGGCATCAAGAAAGTTTATCATTCTATCGCTGTTTTTCAATTTACCGACATCGAGAACTTCCCAACCTGCAATTTTAATTTTCGGCTCTAACAAGGCAAAAGAAAAAATAGTCACCGAAAGCACTATTATACTAACAGCAATTGATATTTTTAAAAGTCTGCGGCGTCCTTTTTTCATAATAATAGTATAACAAAGATATAAAATTGCTATACAATTTGACAAAAAACGTGTATAATTGTATACGGAGGTTTTATGTCGCGCACATACTGTATAAAAACTTACGGCTGTCAAATGAATTCGCACGAATCGGAAAAGCTTTCGGGCATACTTTCGTCGCGCGGCTATGACGAAACGGATAATATCGATATTGCCGATATAGTGCTTTTAAATACCTGCTGCATAAGAGAAAGCGCCGAAACGCATATTTTGGGGAATCTCGGAATAATCAAGAAAGCAAAAGAAAAAAGACCGTCTATGATAGTCGGCGTATGCGGTTGTATGACGCAGCAAAACGGAGCCGCCGAAAAACTTAAAAAGCGTTGTCCGTTTATCGATATTATTTTCGGAACACATAATTTACATATGCTGTCCGAATATCTGGATTCTGCGGAAAAAGGAAAAAAAGTTATCGATATCTGGGACAGCGAAGGCCAGATAGAAGAAGGGCTGCCAATCAAGCGTATCGGTAAAATCAGTGCGTTGGTGAACATAATGTACGGCTGCGACAACTTCTGCTCGTACTGCATTGTTCCGTATGTACGAGGAAGAGAGAGAAGCAGAAATCCGCAAAACATAATATCGGACGTAAAAAATCTAATCGATGGCGGCTACAGAGAAATTACGCTTCTCGGTCAGAATGTAAATTCGTATTCTTGCGACGGTGTGGACTTTGCCGAACTTTTAAACAGGCTATCGGACCTCGAAGGAAATTATTGGATAAAATTTTTGACTTCTCATCCGAAAGACTTATCGGAAAAAGTAATTTCCACAATCGCTCAAAAAGAGCATTTGGCGCATTTTATACATTTGCCGATACAATCCGGCAGCGACCGAATACTGCAATTGATGAATCGGAAATACTCGGCAAAAGAGTATTTGGATAAAATCGAAATGGTAAAATCATATCTTCCCGACGTCGGTCTATCCTGCGACATAATGGTAGGGTTTCCCACGGAAACAGAAGAAGACTTTTTACAGACTTTGGATGTTGTGGAAAAAGTCGGCTATTCCAATCTATACTCTTTTATTTATTCGCAGCGGAAAGGAACTCCTGCCGATAAAATGACGCAAGTTCCAATCGAAATAAAAAAGGAACGCATAGACAGATTGATAAAAAAACAATTTGTTATCGCAAATAAAATAGCCGAAGACAGTATAGGAAAAATATATACCGTACTTTGCGACGGGAAAGAAAGCGATAAGTTTATCGGCAAAACAGGTTCGGATAAAAAAGTCGCTTTTACAGGCTCGAATGCAAGACTCGGCGAATTTACAAGGGTTCGAATAACCGAAGCTCACAACAGCAAGCTTATCGGAATTGAAGTTCAATAAGAAAAGACACGGAGAATTACTATGGCTTTATCACCTATGATGCAACACTATATAGAAACAAAAGAACAGTATCCCGACTGTATATTATTTTACAGGTTGGGCGATTTCTATGAAATGTTTTTCGAAGATGCGGTTACGGTAAGCAAAGAGTTGGAGTTGACTCTTACCGGAAAGGATTGCGGTTTAAAAGAGCGTGCGCCTATGTGCGGCATACCTTATCACGCTTTAAACAACTATTTGCCGCGTCTTGTCGAGAAAGGCTATAAAGTGGCAATCTGCGAGCAATTGACTGACCCGAAAAGCAGTAAAGGTCTTGTTTTGCGGGACGTTGTTCGTACCGTCACGCCGGGTACTCTCATCGACGAGGGTTTTTTGCAAGAAGATAAGAACAACTTCATTGCAAGTTTATGTATGGAAGATAATTCGGTAGGGGTGGCTTGGTCGGATATTTCCACGGGGGAATGCAACTACACATTTTGCGAAGGTCAAACTCATTCCGCATTAAATGACCTTTTGTCTCGCATAGAACCGAAAGAAATTATATGCAACGAAGCTATGGCTGTCGAAAGCATAAACTTGTCTGTCGTAAGATTTTGCAAAGTCTGTCCGTTTACATTATACAATGAATCGGAATTCGATTATCAAAACGCAAGCAAAGTGGCTATGGAAAAACTTCCGCAGCAAGTCTTTGACAAAATGGACGAACATCCCGTATGCGTCAAAGCAATAGGAGCGTTGCTGTCCTATATTGAAAAAACGCAAAAGCGCTCGCTGAAGCATTTAAACCGAGCGAATTTCGAAAAAGAATCTCAACATATGCTCATTGAAACCACGGCGCGGAAAACTTTGGAGTTGACGGAAACTGCCGAAGGCAAGCGCTACGGTTCTTTACTGTGGTTAATAGACCACACTTCCACGGGAATGGGCAAGCGGCTGCTTCGCAAGTGGGTGGAACAGCCCGATATCGATTCGGCTCTCATAAATGCCAAACTCGATGCAGTGGAAGACTTGAAAAATAAAATTATGGTATGTGACGAAATATGCGATAATTTGAAAAAAATTCACGATATAGAAAGGTTGACGGGGCGGCTCTCATACGGCAATATGACGCCGAAAGACTGCCTTGCTTTATCGCAGTCGTTGGAAATGATACCGATAATCAAAAACTTGCTCGCTAAAACCGAATCCCCGTATTTATCGAACATCAACAGTAAATTGAAGCCGTTGAGCAGTGAATACAATTTACTGTTTTCGAGCATTTCGGAAAATGCCGGAAGCAACATAAAAGACGGTAATGTAATTAAAGAAGGATATGATAAGGAATTAGATGAGCTTCGGGAAGTGGGGCAAAATTCCAAAGTACATCTGGCAAATCTCGAATCGAAAGAAAAAGAACTGACAAAAATCAAAAATCTGAAAATCGGTTTTAACAAAGTATTCGGATATTACATCGAAGTATCAAACTCACAAAAAGAGCTTGTGCCGTATCGATATGTCAGGCGCCAGACAGTCGCAAACGGCGAAAGGTTTATAACGGAAGAATTGAAGATTTTAGAAGAAAAAATTCTCAACTCCGAAGAGCGTTCCATCACACGGGAAATCTGTATATATGAGGAAGTCTTAAAAGAACTCATTAAAAGCGTGGACGATTTGCTTTTTGCCGCAAAGCTTATTGCTCAACTCGACTGTATCGTATCACACGCATTAACCGCTTATAAAAACAACTTTGTAAAACCGCTTATAAGCGACAATATACATCACATTAAAATATGCGAAGGTCGTGACGGGACGGTGGAAAAGCTGTTAAAAAACGATACGTTTGTTCCAAACGATACGCTTTTGGATGAAAGCGATAATCGCATAGCCCTAATAACCGGACCCAATATGGCAGGTAAAAGCGTTTATATGCGACAAGTGGCTTTGATAGTAATTATGTCACACATAGGTTGCTTTGTCCCTGCCAAATCGGCAGAAATAGCTATTACAGATAAAATTTTTACACGAGTCGGAGCAAGTGATGATGTTTCCACGGGCAGAAGTACATTTATGGTGGAAATGTCGGAAGTCAGTTCAATTTTGAGAAACGTCACGGATAAAAGCCTTTTACTGCTCGACGAAATAGGGCGCGGAACGTCCACGTATGACGGATTGAGCATAGCTTGGTCTATTATAGAATATCTTGCCGCCAATACAAAAGCAAAGACTTTATTTTCCACACACTATCACGAACTGACGGAACTCGAAGGTTCGGTGCAAGGTTTGAAAAACTATAAGCTGACTGTCAAAGAAATAAACAATTCCGTTGTATTCCTGCGCAAACTTATGAGAGGCAGCGCAAACAGAAGCTTCGGAATAGAGGTGGCGTCTCTCGCCGGACTGCCCGACAACGTAGTAAAACGCGCCAAAGAGCTGCTGAAAGGATTGGAGAAAAACGACATTGCGCGCAAATCTCAAATGGCGACAAATCAGCAGATTTCTATGTTCGGAAATACGAAGCTGACGGAAATAAAGAAAATTCTGCAAGAACTCGATATGGATAACGTAAGTCCGCGAGCGGCTCTCGACATTTTAACCGATTTAAAGGAAAAGGTGGAATTAGATGGGTAGAATAAATTTACTCGACAGCTCTGTATTCAACCGAATCGCGGCAGGCGAAGTCGTAGAGCGTCCGTGTTCTATTGTTAAAGAGCTTGTGGAAAACAGCATAGACGCAGGCGCCGACATTATTTCCATAGAAATCAAGGACGGCGGCCTATCGTATATACGCATTGTGGATAACGGTTGCGGAATAGAAGCCGATGACCTTGAAAAAGCATTTATGCCGCACGCAACAAGCAAGATAAAAGATATTGCCGACTTAAACGCAATCACAACGCTCGGTTTTCGCGGCGAAGCATTGACAAGTATTGCTTCCGTCGCAAAGGTTACGCTGATTTCGAGAACAAGCGAAGCGCAAGTAGGCAGTTATATAGTAATAGAAAACGGCAAAATTTGCGAAAAAGGGGAGAAAGGCTGTTCTTACGGCACAAGCGTTATTGTGGAAGACCTGTTTAAAAATATTCCCGCTCGCGCAAAATTTTTATCCAAAAGTTCGGTGGAAGAATCCGTGATAACGGATATGGTGTCCAGACTTATAATGACAAACCATACAAAAAGTATCAAATATACCGTAAAAGGAAAGACCGTATATCAATCTTCGGGTGACGGACTGCAAAATGCCGTATATTCCGTATACGGAAAATCGTTTATAGATAATCTTGTTCCGATTGAATATATTATGTCAGACATAACAATAAAAGGTTTTGTCAATAAACCTTATTTTACAAAGCCCAATAGAACATATCAGACGTTGATTGTAAACGGGCGGTATGTAATTAACAGCGATATTTCTTATTGTATCTATAATTGCTATCGGGATTATTTGATGAAACGGCAATTCCCCGTATTTGTTTTGAACATAGAAGTGCCGCCGGATATGGTTGACGTAAACGTTCATCCCAATAAGTTGGAAATCAAATTTGCGAATGCTGACGCCATCAAAAGGATAATTTATAAAGCCGTTAAACAAACGATAGATGAGCTTACGCTTATCCCGAAGAAAATAGAAAGCGAATTGCCGATAAGGAATACAAATTCGATTCACATCGAACAGCTTGACATCGAACACATCGATAAAACAGATTTCGACAAGACAGTCGGTTCTCAAAAATCCGAACAATATTCTCTTGGAACTTTTTTCACATTAGAAAAAAAATCGCAAGCGCTCAAAATCAACTCTCCAGACAGCGACGCATATGATGATGAAACAAAAAATATAGATTCTTATATCTACTCAAATAGCCATACAAGTTCTGACAACGTGCCGCAGATTGAGGCGGAACAGTCGAAACCGAACGAAAGCACGAATTTTAATGAGAGCAACTTCAAAACGATATTATTCGATACATATATTGTTTTGGAAAAAGATGATTTGGTATTATTGATAGACCAGCACGCAGCACACGAACGAGTTTTATATGATAAGTTACTGCAATCATACGAGAACGGAAAAATATACTCGCAAAATATGCTGGTGCCGTATATTTTCACAGTAACGCCGATAGAAAGCGAGCTTTTAAAAAGCAAGATAGATGAAATAAACTCGTGCGGATTTACACTATCGGAATTGAGCGGACGAACATATTCGCTTTCAGCAGTTCCGCTGATATGTGCAGGGCTTGAGAATGAACGTTTCGTTTCTATGATATTGGAAGGATTAAATAAACTTAAATATAAAAAATCAGACTTTGTCAAAGATATACTTATGCAAGCAGCCTGTAAAGCCGCCGTAAAGGGCGCAGACAAACTGCACGACACGGAAATAAGTTATCTTTTAAACCAATACACACAAAACAATAAAGTGTTATTATGTCCTCACGGCAGACCGCTTATCATACAAATAACAAAATCGGAGATAGAAAAGTGGTTCAAAAGAACAGTGTAGATAAAATCTTAATTATAACGGGACCAACTGCATCAGGAAAGTCAAAACTGTCTATAAAACTTGCGCAGCAATTTAACGGAGAAATCATCGGTTGCGACTCTATGCAAATATATCGATGTTTAAACATAGGAACGGGAAAAATAACCTATGCCGAAAAAGCAGGAATACCGCATTTTATGATAGACATAATACCGCCGAATGAAGAGTTTTCGGTTGGGCAGTATGTAAAAATGTGCAAAAATACAATAGAAGATATAATCTCCCGCAAAAAGATACCGATAATCGTAGGCGGAACAGGACTGTATTTAAGCGGACTTTTGTTCGGATACAATTACGGCAATTCGGTAAAATCGGAAGCGATTCGCAAGAAATATGAACATATTTTACAAGACCGCGGGAAAGAGTACTTATTTTCCATACTGAAAGAAATTGACCCAATATCAAGCCAAACTATAAACATAAACGATACAAAACGCACCATAAGAGCAATAGAAATATACGAGCTGACAGGTAAGCCGAAAAGCTCCATTATAAACAAGAATGACTCTTTTGAATACAAATATAAAATGTTGGCTCTATTACCCGAAAGACGGTTGTTATATGAGAATATTAATAATAGGGTAGATGAAATGATATCAAGCGGTTTGGTAGACGAAGTTAAAGCTCTATATAAATATAAACATTGCCAATCTATGCAAGCAATAGGGTATAAGGAAATAGTCGAATATCTTGACGGTCAAACTTCTTTAAAAGACGCAATCGAATCGATTAAAATAAACTCGCGTCACTACGCTAAAAGGCAAATAACATATTTCAAAAATATGAAAGCCGACGTCGATTATATTGAAAATTACAGCCCAAATGACGATAATGCGATTATAGACAATATAGAAAAGTTTCTATCGGAGGAGCTATGACAGACATAATAGCTAAAGCAGAACAATTATCTGCCAAAGAGTTTCAAAAAATCGAAGCAACAGCGTATTTCAATCAGGAAAAAGTTCTCACCGCCTTTCAGAACAATAGAATAGCGGCAAGGCATTTTGCAGGAAGTTCGGGTTATGGCTATGACGACATCGGCAGAGATGGACTGTGCGCCATTTTTGCAGAGACATTTAAAGCCGAGGCGGCTATCGTTTCTCCGCTGATTGCCTCGGGAACACACGCGATATCATCGGTTCTATATGGACTGTTACGTCCCAAAGACAGTTTTTTGGCAATATCCGGAAAACCTTACGATACGCTCGATGACGTAATTTCAGGACAAAATAACGGCTCGCTTAAAGATTTCGGAATTAAATTCGACTTTGTAGATTTAAATGAGAAGTCCGAATTTAAAATCGATGAAATTATAAGCAAGTTAAAAACCACTCAGTATAAACTGTTGTTTATACAGCGTTCACGCGGTTATAATTGGCGTAACGCGTTATCCATTTCTCAAATCGAAAATATTATCAAAGAAATAAGAAAATATACCGATGCTCCAATCGTAGTAGATAATTGTTATGGCGAGTTTGTGGAAACAAAAGAACCTATCGAAGTCGGCGCCGATATAATTGTGGGGTCCTTAATCAAGAATCCCGGTGGGGGAATTGCTCCGACCGGCGGATATATTGCAGGAAAAGAATCTCTTGTTGCGCAAATAGGTTATCGCCTTACAGCGCCCGGTATCGGTTGCGAAGTCGGCTCTTATGCACACGGATATAGAGAATTTTATCAAGGATTCTTTATGGCGCCGCACATAACCGCACAAGCACTGAAAGGCTCAATATTATTTGGGCACGTTTTTAATATTCTCGGATATGAAACATTACCAAAACCCGATGAACAATGTCACGATATCATTTGCTCTATAAAATTTAAAAAGAGAGAAGAATTGATTGCTTTTTGTCAGGCAATCCAAGCAAGTTCGCCGATAGATAGTTTTGCAGTTCCAGAACCGTATGATATGCCCGGATATAATGACCCGGTAATTATGGCGGCAGGAACATTTGTCCAAGGTGCATCCATAGAATTAAGCGCAGATTCACCCGTTAAAGCCCCGTATATCGCATATTTTCAAGGCGGTTTAACTTATGAACACGTTAAAATAGCTGTCAAAAAGTGTGCCGAAACATTAAAAAACATTTAAATTAACGTCTATAATTGCAACAATATACGTTATTTTTTAGTTTAAAATATATGGCAAAATATTTATGGTCAGATGAAAAAACGCTATTTGATTTGACGTCTATTATTGACTAATAATATAAACCACAATTATTGATTTATTGTAGTAACCTTAATATAGGATACAAAAAAGTATTTACCGAATAGTAAATACTTTTTTACCGTTACTCCTAAACGAAATCATTCATTTAATCTTCATCATCACGCAATTTGATTTTCTTTGCAGCAAGCTTTCTTATATCTTCGCTCATTGCGGCATAATGCTTTTTAGTTGTATTTATATCTTTATGTCCGAGCACATCCGCAACCATATATATATCTTGAGTTTCACGATATAGCTGCGTGCCAAAAGTACTTCGTAATTTATGCGGTGTGATTTTTTTCAAAGGATTGATTATTTGAGCATATTTTTTTACCAGAAGCTCGACAGAGCGAACCGAAATACGTTTTCCTTGCAAAGACAAAAACAGGGCAGGGTTGTCAATCATTTTTAGACCTATATCTGTATTCATAAGAATTTCGTTTTCGCGCCAATCAAGGTAATTTTTCAACGCAGTAGCGACTTCATCCGAAAAATACAAAGTGCTTTTGTTGCCGCCTTTTCTCGTAACAGTAAAAGCATTGGATGAAAAATCGACATCCTTAATATTTAAACCAACCAGTTCGCTTATACGAATTCCCGTGCCCAAAAATAATGTCAGTATTCCGACATCGCGTTTTGACGTGATTTTATTGAATTGCTTTTGTTTATCGGTGAGGTTCAGACCGTCTTCAGCCGTATCGATTATACGCACAATTTCGTCTACATCAAGGCGAATTATTGTTTTATCGTGTAGTTTAGGCATATCAACCTTCGCCGCGACATCTGATTTCAATTCGTCACGGCGATAAAAAAACTTAAAAAAAGTGCGCAGAGTAGAAAGCTTACGGCTTTTAGCTCGCTCTCCGCAAGAATAAGATTTACTATCGAATTCATAACTCGATATGTAATCTAAAAACATCTCTATATCAGTAGCTTCAAGATTATTTATGTCAGACATAGTTATCTCTTGAACCGCAATTTTACCGCGATATTTGATTTTTGAGAGATAGTCAAAGAATATGCGTAAATCATATGCATAGTTTAAACGTGTAAGCGGCGTGGTACGCAATTGAATTCCTAAAAAAAATCTGGTAACAAAATCCGGCAATTCAGCGCAAATCTCTCTGATTTTTGTTATGTTTTTTTCGTTTCTTTCATCAAAATAACTTTTTGCCATAAAATTGTTTCCTTAAATTCGGATTTAAATTATCAGAATGCATAAACCAGCGGAACGGAATTTATCCCTTTTATGCCCGAAAACCCGTCTTTTTATTCGTAAAAGCTGTGTTTTGCGAATAGTTATGTATATACTCCCTTACGGGAGACCTTATAGATTATATCATTATTTAGAGAATATTGCAAGCGTTACACCAATATTGATTAAGCCGGAGAAAGTCGAGTGTGACAGTGCGTCCGTCAGAAAAAACCTTTACCCTTTCAAAGTTCAAAATTGTAATTGTGTTCTTTTTTCCTATTGTGTTTCCTACACATCTCTATTCGGATTTTAAATTATATTCAGTCATAAACTACGGAATTAAATATATCTTCCTTATACGCCAGAAAATCCGTTTTATTATACGCTCGGAATACTTTACAATCTGCTTCCCGATACTTTTTCTTCCTTATTTACATCAACCCGTCGTTTTATAAGCAAAACATCTACGGAAGGCTTTGCATCTGCTTCCCGATACTTGTATTTTTACGCTTTCCTTGCTTTACACTTTTGAGCATTGCTGCTTGTGCTAATTCTATTTTGATTGTTGCTTGTGTTCATTTTATGTTTTTTCAAAGTGTGTTTTCTCTTTTATTTTTAAACAAAAATAACTACTCTATTTAACTCAAAAATTACTTTCTTTGAATCTGATGTGATATTGCGATTACTCCCCTATTCAAACACTTAAAACTGCGAAATACACTGACAAGCAAAGTAGTAATCTTGCCCTATTCATATTTTCAAATGAGGTCTTATATTGTTGACAAATTCAGCTTATTTTGCTACCATTTTATATGCCGTAGCCCCATAAACGGGGCAGTCACGGAGGCAATCTCGCGTGAACAGAAAGGAATGTTTGGCTTTAATTGCGTAGACCTTTCACTGCATTGAACGTTTACTGTTCAATGCAGCATTTTTTTGCGTGAAAAAAACAAAACAGTACCTAATCTATGCAAGAGTGAAATATCTGTTTTTTGCATTATATTGTGTTTAGTTGACATAATGTACTTATTTTAGTATACTGAAATAGCCACCAGCCCCTGTCAGGGGAAGTCACGGGACCTCCGCGTGAACAGAAAGGAACGTTTGGCTTTTATGCGTAGACCTTTCGCTTACCGTTTCAAACAGTAATGTTTGAAACGGTATTTTAGTAAATAAAGATTGTTCGATACTTTATTCCTTTGAGACAGCCAATTATATAAATGCACCAATACCGCAATGCGACTGACTGTCCGTTTGTAATTCCGTTATCCAATTACGTCAAACAGTTTCTTTTACTTGAACACAAGATATTTTTCGCGCCGCCCTACTTTGGCCCGTCTTTGTTTTGATGTAAAACACATCGCTCTATAATGTTACCGACATTAAAAAAGGAACTTCTTTGCGGGAAGTTCCTTTTGCGTTATTGTATTATTTTTTCTTATTCGTATTCTACTACATCAATCCACTTTGCAAGGAATTCTTTTTCCTCTTCCTTACCTTTGACCGATTGAGATGCGGCAACTATCGGCAGCCATTTTGTGACATACTGCTTTGCCGTATCGCTTTTATCGCAGAACAGTTTTAAATACTTGTCAGCCATTTCTTTTCCGTTATTCAATGAGAACATCAAATACGTCCTTGCCGCGTCTGCACTTGCATTTCCCTGCGTGGCGTGCGCCCAGTCGATTATGAATGCCTGCCCGTCTTCACGAATTATTACGTTACTCGGGTTGAAATCGCCGTGACAAAGTTTTGTATGCTTGGGCATACTTTCCAATCTCACATTGAGTTCATATCTAACGGTTGCACTCAAATCGGTTTCGGAAATTTTTCTCGTCATCTTGTCTTTGAGTTTGTTTAAAAGCGGAACTTTTTGCAAATGCATTTTAAGCTGCAAATCGACAAACATATTCAAGTATTCATCCGTCTTTGAAGGATTCTCCGCCATAAGCTGCGACAGCGTTTTTCCCGAAATATAATCCATAACTATCGCCCAGCGTCCGTCATCGAGACACTTGACATCGATTATTCTCGGAATTTGCAGTCCTGTTTCTTCTACGCGGGATTGATTTAAAGCTTCATTCAATACATCCGACTTACTTTTATCTTTTGCAAAAACTTTAATAATTTTGTCACCGTCGCGGTATATTGTCTTGTCCGGTCTTGTCGCTATAACATTATCCAATTTCATTATATCATACCTCCTTATTTACCGTAATATGCGTTCAGATACATTTGTTTTATTTCGCTCATTAAAGGATATCTCGGGTTAGCGCCGGTACACTGGTCGTCGAAAGCCTGTTCCGTCATTTCATCAAGCTTTTCCAAGAATACCTTTTCGTCGACACCGTAATCTTTTATTGTTTTTTTGATGCCGACTTTTGCTTTAAGTTTATCGATTTCTTTTAACAAGTTCTCTACTTTTTCTTTGTCGTTTTTGCCTTCGAAACCGAGGAATTCACTGACTTCGGCATATCTGCGAAGCGTGTGCGGATATGCATACTGCGGGAACGTACCCATTTTTGTGGGAACTTCCGCCGCATTGAATTTTATAACTTCATTTATCAGAAGCGCATTGGCAATGCCGTGCGGCAAATGGTGGAATGCGCCGAGTTTATGCGCCATCGAGTGGCATACGCCAAGGAATGCATTTGCAAACGCAATACCTGCCATAGTGGACGCATTTGCCATCTGCTCTCTTGCTTCGGCATCATTTGCACCGTTTTCATACGCTCTCGGCAAATACTTGAATATGAGCTTAAGTGCCACAAGCGCCTGACCGTCCGTATAGGGAGTCGCCAGCATAGCCGCATAGGCTTCCAGCGCGTGCGTCATAGCATCGATACCGCTTGCCGACGTCAAGCCTTTCGGCATATTCATCATAAGGTCGGCATCTATAATTGCCATATTGGGAAGCAGTTCGTAGTCTGCGAGCGGATATTTTATTCCCGACTGTTCGTCTGTTATAACCGCGAACGGCGTAACTTCCGAACCTGTTCCCGCAGAAGTGGGTACGGCAATAAAGTATGCTTTTTCGCCCATTTTCGGGAAAGTATACACACGCTTACGTATATCCATAAAACGCATAGCCATATCCATAAAGTCGACTTCGGGATGTTCGTACATTACCCACATAATTTTTGCGGCATCCATTGCCGAGCCACCGCCGACAGCTATTATACAGTCGGGACCGAACGCGTTGATTGCCGCCGTGCCTTCTTTTGCACAAGCCAGAGTCGGGTCGGGCGCGACATTGAAGAACGTCGTGTGAGTGATTCCCATAGAATCGAGTTTATCGGTAATCGTCTTCGTATAGCCGTTTTTATACAAAAATTCGTCGGTAACAATAAATACTTTTTTCTTGCCCAAAACAGTTTTAAGCTCATCGAGCGCAACGGGCAGGCATCCTTTTTTATGATAAATTTTGGAAGGTGTTCTCAACCACAGCATATTCTCTCTCCTTTCGGCAACAGTTTTGATATTGATAAGATGTTTAACTCCGACATTTTCGGAAACAGAGTTTCCGCCCCACGTTCCGCAACCCAAGGTAAGCGAAGGCGCAAGTTTGAAGTTGTACAAATCACCTATACCGCCCTGCGACGAAGGCGTGTTTATCAAAATACGGCAGGTTTTCATTCTGGACTGGAATTCAGCGATTTTTTCCTGTCCCGTCTGAATATTTATATACAGCGACGAAGTATGTCCGTATCCGCCGTCTGCAATAAGCTGCTCTGCCTTACCGACAGCGTCATCAAAGTTTTCCGCTCTGTACATTGCAAGTACGGGCGAAAGTTTTTCGTGTGCAAATTCTTCGTCGATGCTTACGCTGGTAACTTCTCCGATAAGAATTTTCGTTTTTTCAGGCACTTTGATTCCGGAAAGCTGCGCTATCTTATATGCCGACTGACCTGCTATTTTGGAGTTAAGCGCACCGTTGATTATTATAGTGCTTCTGACTTTGTCCGTTTCTTCGGGATTAAGCAAATAACAGCCCCTATCCTTAAATTCTTTTTTAACTTGGTTATAGACCTTATCCAAAACTATCACAGACTGCTCGGACGCGCAAATAACGCCGTTATCGAATGTCTTGGAATGAATAATCGAGTTTACGGCGACTTTTATATCTGCGGAATCGTCTATGATTGCAGGAGTATTGCCCGGTCCTACACCGAGTGCAGGTTTGCCGGACGAATATGCCGCCTTGACCATACCCGGACCGCCTGTCGCCAGAATTATGTCCGCACTTTTCATTACGGCATTTGTCAAGTCAAGAGCAGGCACGTCAATCCAACCGATGATACCTTCGGGCGCGCCGGCGGCAACCGCCGCTTTTAACACTATTTTAGCCGCTTCTATCGTACAATTTTTTGCTCTGGGATGCGGGCTGATGATAATTCCGTTTCTCGTTTTTAAAGCCAGCAACGTCTTGAAAATTGCCGTAGACGTGGGATTGGTTGTCGGTATGACTGCGGCTATTATTCCAATCGGCTCGGCTATCTTTTTTATACCGAACGCTTCGTCATATTCTATAACGCCGCAGGTTTTTGTATCCTTATAAGTATTATAGATATATTCTGCCGCATAGTGGTTTTTGATTACCTTATCTTCCACTATGCCCATACCTGTTTCTTCCACTGCCATTTTCGCAAGCGGAATTCTCTCTTTGTTTGCAGCCAAAGCTGCCGCACGAAAGATTTTGTCGACTTGTTCTTGCGAATAAGACGCAAACTCTTTTTGCGCAATGCGCATCTGTTTCATCCTTTCTTCCAAGGTCTCCACAGAATCTACAAACGGTATTGTAGTTTTGTTGTCCATATATATCTCCTTCTTAAAAAAATTTATAACAATTTTAAAATAGCCGTCAAAGCTGACGATTTAATGCGTCTTTAAGCTCGCGAGACAAGACGGCAAGCGACGCAGCCAAATCTTCATTTTTGACGGCAATATTATCGGGCAATTTCAAATGCGTCGGAGCGAAATTCCAAATTGCCATAATTCCGCTCTCCACCATTTTATCGGCTACTGCTTGTGCCGTCGATGCCGGAACGGTTATTATTCCCATTTTAATACTTAATCTTTCCGCAATATCGCTTAATTTGCTCATCGGAAAAATATTTATGTCGTTGATTTTTTTATTCATAAGCTCCGACTTGATATCGAATGCCGCTACAATATTCAATCCGTAGTTTTTAAAACCCTCATATGAAAGCAACGTCCTGCCCAGTCCGCCTACTCCGACAAGTAGCGCATCTTTGACGTTATTACATCCCAAAAACTCTTCTAACGCAACAACTAACTCTTGCGCCGAAAAGCCGAGCTTCGGTCTTCCCGACACGGGACTTATAAGAGCCAAGTCCTTTCTGACTTGAATTGCATTAAGACACAGTGCTTCCGCCATTTTGGTAGACGAAATGTTTTCTTCTCCCCGTTCTATCATCTGCTTGACATAGCGGAGATATTTAGGCAATCTCGAAATTGTCGTTTTAGAAGTTATTGCGTCTTCTTTACATTCAATCATACAAGCCTCTATTCGATACAAATGTATCGATAATATTTTATCCAATCGATTGAAAAAAGTCAAGCAAATAAACAGAGCAAATAATCTATTTTTCTTCCGAAACTTTGGAAAAATAATAGTATTTGCCTTTATACAACACAGAAATAATATTTTTGTCACACATAATACTTTCAAATTCGCCGAGTTTATTCAGCTCTTTATCATATAAAACGGAGCCATCACTATTTTTACAGATAAAACCGTATTCAAACGGCTCTATCGACAGGAATCTTTCCGAAACATATTTTTTCTTTTTTACCGAAAACAGCCTGTTACAAGAAACGTCTATAATGTAATCGCCGTAAACGCGAGCGCCGAAAACATTCGAGAAAGCAATACCCGTCGCATTAAAACTCGCATCGAATAATTTGTATTGACCGTCGTCGAGCACGAACATATAACCGTCATACATTCCAAAAGTTCTTTCTACAAAACTTGCTTTTATATCGCCGCTTTTATCAATAACAAAATACTCTCCTTCCAACTTCAGCTGTACCTGCGCATAGCCGTTTATGAATTGAGCGGCGGTATAGTAGCGAGGCTCTGCAATCAAAGAATTGTTCTCGATATCGAAAAAGCCGAGACGCCCATTCTCATTTTTAATTTTTGCAATTCCGTCGTATATGTTAACGACCCGATAGCCGCCGAATATTATCGGACGCAGTTGCATATCGCACAATTCATAGTCAACTATCAAGCAATTATTATCGGTTAAAGAGATATCAAAATTATTTTCCGATATGACGGAAGATATTTCACCATTCTCATAAATATAAACAGTATTGTTTATCGAAGCAAGGAAATTATTACCGTAAACAATTATATTATCGTAATGAGCGTTCAGAAGAATGGTTCCCGGCACATCTTTCAATCCGTTTAAACCGTTTTCTTCATATATGTATTTATCAAATAGTATTTCGTTCAAGTCTTTAGGCGGAGTATACTTATTCCCCTGCCTATCTATCAACACGCTTTTTCCGTCGATAGACGTCAATGCATAACTGCTTTCCGAAAAACTCGAGGGAACATCAAATCCTTCGTTTGAAAGCAGCTTATATCCGTGTATCGAAATATCGGGCGGCAATGGCTTATCGTCTTCAGACGGCGGAAAGTATTGAGAAATGCCGTCTATAATTTCACCGTAACGGTCAAGAGTATCATATAACTCCAACGTCACCGAGCACGCCGAGCAAAACAGCATACACAGTATACAGGAAATTGTTATAACAATACTTTTTAGATTCTTCATCTGCAATACTCTATCAACGGAACAAACTGTTTTAACTTCTGTCGTCTTATTTTGTAATCGGGAATATGTTCTTCAACTAAATTCCAAAATTTACGCGAATGATTTAATTCTTTTGTGTGACATAACTCGTGAATAATCACATAGTCTATAATCCCGTCCGGCAAAAGAATAAGACGCCAATTTAAACGCAGAACTCCGTCAGAACTGCAACTGCCCCATTTTGTCCTTGCATTTGATAAAAGCACTGTTTTATAATTCGTATTTAAGATTGCAGACAATTCCGCAACTCTATCAGTCAAAAATTCGCCTGCAATTTTCTTATACTCGCGCATAAGCATTTTAGACGGCGACTCGCAATCTTTCGGCAAAAGAATTTCATTCTCCGAAATAGCGATACGCTTTTTATCCGTATAACCAACCGATAAAAAATTACCGCGCAACACATATTTATTAAATTCCAGTACGCTTGAAAAGCGCTCACGCATTTCGGCTCTTTTTTTCAGCTTGGATAAAATCCAATCGGCGTTCTTGTCGACGAATTCTTGAATCTGAACTTCCGGCATACGAACCGGAGCTTTTACACACACTTTTCCGTCCTTGACAATTATCCCGATTGTCTTTCTTTTGCTGCGAACCAAATCATACTCAATCATTGGCTTTCCAATCTATTTCGGCTCTGAAAGCTATTTTATCGTCTTTCTCGGCACGCAAAGACGTCGTCAAGCCTTTTTCCGTGCTTTTATAAACTTTGTAACAATCGCCGTATTTAAGCTCGCTTAAAAAGTTTATATCGAATTTTTGTATGCTGTGCTTTTTTAGCCAATCTATGGAAAAAGAATTCAGCATAATGTCTCCATAACGGGCATTATTCATATGCACGTTTCTATCCAGCTCGCAAATATGAACCTTGTCTGACATAATACACTCATAATCGCAATCTTTATCGGATAATGTTCTATTTGCATTCTCGAAAGGCGCATACGGGATATATTTACTGTCTTCAAAATCAAAAAGATTGGAACAACGGCGAATCATATGATTATTAAAATCGATTACCACCCATTTTGACGAACCGCTTATTATCGTCTTTCCGTTTTCATCCGTAATATAATAATCTCTTATCGCATCGGCAACGTGCGGTTTTTCGGGAAAGGTCGTAACGGTTATCTTCTCGCCTATTTTCGGATAGCGATTATAGTTGACGGTCATACGGGTCAGCACCCATATCAAATTTGCTTTAAGCATTTTTTGAAAGCCGATTCCCAAAACATCGGCGTGCAAAGTCGCCAAATCTTGAAAATACTGTAAAACGGCGCTTGGTTTCAATCGTTCGCTAAAATCAACTTCGTCAACGGCGACCGTATAGTCCATCCTATACGATAAATATTTTTCTCTTAAATTTTCCATATAATGATTATACATTATTTTTCGACAACAATCAATTGATTTCCCGCTTATAGCAAATAAAAAAATATATTTAGTTTGTTGTTTTAGACTACTATCAGTTATAATTCATTGACAAAAATCGTTTTTCGTTATAAAATATATGTATACAATTTTCGGCGGTGTTTATGGACAATACCATACATAGCGACCTTATCAGAGGTCATATCGATACTATAATATTGAAAGCACTCTATGAGGGAGACCGTTACGGCTTCGATATTATAAAAGAAATCGAGCAAAAGAGCAGTGGGCAATACATTCTTAAGCAGCCCACTCTTTACAGTTGCCTTAAACGCTTGGAAGTGCAAGGATTTATTAAATCATACTGGGGTTCCAAATCCAACGGCGGACGACGCAAATATTACACTCTTACCGATATGGGCAAAGACCTGTTTATTAAAAATCAAAGCGAATGGGTTTATTCGAGAACGGTTATAGACAAGCTCATATCCGACAAAGATTTTGATTTTTCTTCCGTTGCAACAAACACGGAAAATAATACCGATGAAGAAAAGAACATTACCGACGATGAAAACTCGCAGTATATAGAGAATATCGATGAAGATGAATCGGATATCGATAGCGAGAAAGCAAGCGAGTATGATGATGAGACCGTTTCGGAAAATGATACGGCTCAAGACGAAATCATCTCCGATATAATAGACGGCGAATCGTACAGCGATGAACTTGCAGAACAAAGGAGAGACGAAAATAACGACGGGTATTCTGCTCCCGAACAGAAAAGTCAATCGTTTAACCGTGATTACGTCGATACAACGGCAATAATGAATGAAATGCTGGAAATGCAAAATGACGGCAGTTATTCGGAAAAAGTCAAGAACGAGCATTATGAACCTTCGGAAATCATTGACCCGAATAGTTATTTCACCGAAAGCTATTTCGACGACGAACCTATGGCTAAAGCAGTTCCCGACGATATCGACGAAAATGACGATTTTATTCCGTCATTCACTTCGAGAATCGTAGAAGACTATCCGAGCGAACAAACCAAAGAGCCTGAACCGGAATTTTCCGAGTCACAGAATGTAGAACCGCAGCGTCCCGAATTTTACAGTTATGACAGTCCGGTTCCGCACGCAGATGAAAATGCAATTATTATAAACAGAGAGTATAAAAATATACTTTGCGAGCTGCGCGACAACAATATAGTCGACAACGCAAGTCGCAGACCCGTAGAAAAAAGCGAGCCGCCCCCTGCCCCCGTCGAAGATAATTCCGATACGGTAGATAACGTCGAAGAGCAGGATGAAGTAGCGCCTGCCGACAGTGAGTCCACACACGAATTGCTTTCCAACGAGAATATTCGCATACGCAATTTCGAAAAACTCGAATCGGACGTCAAGGACCTCGGCGACGGCGTAAAAATACGCACACACAGCAACAATGCCGCAAAAGAATACGCAAGCGCATACTACTTCTATTCGAATAAGTTGATGCTTTCGCATTATTTGGTTCTATTTATTTTAATGCTATTGGAAGTCAGTATCACTTTCTTTGCAATAAGATTGGGTTGCCCCGTTCCGCAAAAAAACGCATTGATATTTTACATCATAGCAATTGTGGTATCGCTTGCCTTTCCTTTAACTGCTTTCATCTTGAATTTGATAAGCCCCGAAAAGAAAAAGCGCGTTACCTTTAACTTCCGAATATCTATGGTATTCAGATTTGTGGTTATGATTGAGGCATTGGTCTTGATTTATACGGTTAATATTATGATGGGAATGCCGCTTACTTTCAGTACGGAATATTTGGTCACATTGCTTGTTCCCGCAATAATGACGACAAATCTTCCCGTCAGTGCCGTAATATTCAATTCACTTTACAAAAGCGGAAAATATCGTATAGAAGAATAAATATAAATGCAAAAGCAGTCCGTTTTTAACGAACTGCTTTTTTTATAACTGCTTGAATAAGCTCATTTGTCGTTGTTTTTTTGTTCGACAGATTTGTCATCTTTAGAGAGCGGCAGCATTTGCGATGTTTCCATTTCGGCAGCAATTTTTTTTCGCGAATGTTTCCCATTGGACATTATCACGTCTTTTAGCTTGTTCATAAGCATAAAGACGACAAATGCTATGCAGAACAGCGCTATCCAAACGGGAATTCCCCATCCGCTGAACGGTATTATCGAACCGCTGCCGAAAAAGCTGTAGAATGCTATCATAACGGGACGGGTCAAGCACGTAATGATTATGAAATACCGATAGGACATAGACGATATTCCTGCCACCAGACAGAGAATGTCATCCGGAAAACAAGGAAACAGCAACATTAGCGCAAAAGCAAAGCGGCCTTTTTCATTCAGCATAGTCGAATACTTTTCCGTTTTCTCTTTCCCTACCATCCAAGTAATAAGTTTCTTTCCGAAAATCCGTCCGAGCACAAAGCAAATAAACGAACCTATCAATGTACCTAATGTGGACAATACAAACGACCAAACAGGTCCGTATATCGCAACTCCTATCAATACAGTTATAATTGCCGGTATAGGCAAGACGACGACTTGAAAAACGGTGAGTAACAGAAACACCATTATACCCCACTGTTTGGTATCGAGTATCAATTGTTTGAGCACTTCGAAGCTTGTTATTTTGTCCAGCACTCCCGTTACATCCAATATTACATAACAAGTTAAAACGAACGCCGCCGTCAAAACAGAGAAAAAAAGCATTTTATACAATGCTTCCAATTTTTTGCCGTTTATACAAGCTATGCCAACCCCCATAGTGGCAAACAGTGCTATCAATAATACCAAAATGTATTTGGGTAAATGACGCAAAAATATATATGACACCACCGACATAGCAATACACAGTATTACCGAAATCAACTTGGCTATCAATCGTTTGATATCGTTTTTTTCCACATAAATATTTTATGCAGAGAAAAGTTTTATTATAATGAGCGACACTTTTTTATTTCGGCGCGAGCCATTTCGTCGCAACGATTGTTATAGACATTATCGCTGTGTCCTTTCACTTTAACAAAAGTAACTTCGTGTTTTTCCACAGTCAAAAGCAGGTCTGTCCACAAATCTTTATTTTTAACGGGCTCTTTTTCCCCTGTCTTCCAACCGTTGGCTTCCCATTTGCGCACCCAGCCTTTATTAAACGAATCTACGGCGTATGCGGAATCGCTGTACACGGTTACGTCGCATTTTTCTTTTAAATTCTTCAATCCTTGGATTATGGAAAAAAGCTCCATTCTATTGTTTGTGGTATAATCAAAATAGCCGCTTAATTCTTTAATATGTCCTTTATAAATTAAAACCACACCCCAGCCGCCGACTCCCGGATTGCCGCTGCACGCGCCGTCGGTGTATAAATCAACTTTTTTCATATATCCTTTTCCAATTCCTCCGACCGCTTTTCGGATTTTGTAATCGCTTGCTTGACTAAATCTTCGAAATTATTGGCTTTGAGGTGGTTTACTCCCTCGATTGTCGTTCCGCCCTTACTGCACACAGAATCAATAAGTTCGCCGATGTTTCCCTCATAATTTCTTACATTTTCCAAACATCCGTAAATAGTATCCAACACAAGCTCTTTGGACACATCGGCTTTAAATCCGCACGATATTGCCTTTTGAATAAAGGCATCGATAAACATAAATGCGAAAGCAGGACCGCTTCCCGATATTCCCGTTATGGAATTCATAAAACATTCGTCGACTTTATAAGCTCTTCCGAATGCGCCGAGAATATTCAATACTACTTCTTCGTCACTGTCATTAAGTCCTTCGCCGCAATAAGCATTGACCGAACAGCCGTATCTTGCATTCAAATTCGGCATTATACGCACCAACCTATCCGCAGGCGTCGTCATTAGCGATTTAAGACGTTTTAGGGTCACGCCTGCCATAATAGACATAACCAATTTACCGCTGAAATCAATGCCGTTTAACGCCGCTTGTGCCGCTTGCGGCTTAACTGCCAGCAATACGATATCCGACGCTTCGACAAGTAAAGCGTTATCCGTATAAGTTGTTATTTCACGGCAATTCAAATCTATGAATTTCTCCGCATCGGTATCCGATACGGACAAGGAAATTCGTATTCCGTTTTGCTTCATTAAGTAGATGACCGTTTCACTGTTTAGCGCGCGCAATATTGCTTTTGCCATATTGCCGCACCCTATAACTCCGAGTGAATATCTTTTCATACGCAAGCTCCGATTTGATTTTAAAAAACACGAACATCGTATGTATTTGACGTTCGTGTTTGTTTTTGGCAGGGGAGACGCGATTCGAACACGCAACCTACGGTTTTGGAGACCGCTACTCTACCGTTGAGCCACTCCCCTAAACAACAAGTATTATACTAAAAAAAGTATTCAAAGTCAACGGTTTTAAGCGCCTTTCACAAAAAAGCAGATTAATCATATTATGTTAGTGAGGTTCAATATGGAAATCAGCATCTGCTTAATTGTGAAAAACGAGATAGAAACACTCGGACGCTGTCTTGCCTTCGCGAAACAGATTGCCGATGAAATCATAGTTGCAGATACCGGTTCAACCGACGGTTCGAAGGAAATAGCAAAATCGTTTACAGACAAAGTTTACGACTTTAAGTGGATAGACGATTTTTCCGCCGCAAGAAACTTTGCTTTTTCAAAGGCGAGTAAAGAATTTTTAATGTGGCTGGATGCGGATGACGTCTTACCTGCGCAAAGTATCGAACAGATATTGCAGCTCAAAAAAGCAAAGGAAATAGACGCGGATATAATATATATGCCGTATAATATCGCTTTCGACGAAGACGGAAAACCGACCTTTTCCTATTACAGAGAACGGATAGTACGCAAATCGGCAAACCCCGTATGGATTGAACCCGTGCACGAAGTTATAGATATTAAAGGCAGAGCAATCTATTTCGATGCGCCGATAGAGCACAGAAAAGTCAAAATTAATCCGTCAAAGCGCAACCTCGATATTATGGAAAAACAGCTTGAAAACGGCAGTGCACTGTCACCCCGACTCCGTTTCTATTATGCAAGAGAACTTATGTATAACGGCAAAACGCAACAAGCCGTCAGCGAATTCGAAAACTTTTTAAGCGATGAATCGGGTTGGGCTGAAAACAAAATTTGCGCCTGCAACGATTTGTCGTTATGTTATGAAGCGCTCGGAAATTTCGATATGGCTTTACAAGCCGCTTTAAAAGGGCTTTCTTACGGTCTGCCGCGCAGTAAAACTTTATGCAGAATAGGCGAACTGTTTTTAAAAACCGAGCATTTTAACGAAGCCGAATATTGGTATAATGCGGCGCTTAATTGCCGCAAAGAAAAAAATCTCGGCTTCGACGAAACGGATTACGACGGCTTTATCCCATCCATACAGTTATGTGTAATATATGACAAACTGAAAGACACAGAAAAAGCCGAACACTTCAATGATATTGCAGGCAGTTTCAAACCCCGCTCGCCGGCTTATCTATATAATAAAAACTATTTCGAAAAAATAAAGAGAGGATAAAACTATGGCATATTTTTTTAACAGATGTAATAATTGCGGCTGCAAACCCACCAATTGTCGTCCTTGCCATTGCTGTCCCGTTATTCCGACCGGTCCGACGGGCGGTATAACGGGTCCGACGGGTCCTACGGGTCCCATAGGTCCGACAGGCGCAACGGGACCGATTGGCCCCATAGGTCCCACAGGTGCAGACGGAATCACGGGCGCAACAGGCCCCACCGGCGCAGTCGGCGCCACGGGAGCGAACGGAGTTACGGGCGCAACAGGTCCTATAGGCCCCACGGGAGCGACGGGAGCAAACGGAATTACCGGCCCCACGGGCGCTACAGGTCCCGCAGGTCCGACGGGTCCTACAGGCATTGCAGGTCCGACCGGTGCAACAGGCGCGAACGGAATCACAGGCCCTACCGGACCGACGGGTGCTACGGGTGCAACCGGTTCCGACGGACCGATTGGCCCTGCCGGTGCAGTCGGCGCTACGGGCGCAACAGGTCCTATAGGCCCGACCGGACCTACAGGACCTGTGGGTGATTCGGGTATAATGGGCCCGACAGGTCCCACCGGTGCAAACGGCGTCACGGGTCCGACGGGTGCTACGGGCGCAACAGGCGCCGACGGCGTCACAGGTCCGACGGGCGCTATAGGCGCCACTGGTCCGACGGGAGCCACGGGAGAAATAGGCCCCACGGGTCCCACAGGTGCAGACGGTGCGGCAGGCGTCACCGGCGCAACCGGACCTACCGGAGCCACAGGTCCTACAGGTCCGACCGGTGCAACAGGCGCAACTGGTATAGCAGGTGCAACCGGTGCAAGCGGAGCAACAGGTCCCAGCGGTCCCACGGGAGCTACCGGTCCTACTGGTCCGAGAGGTGCCACAGGTCCCGAAGGAAGAATCAATACCGCCGCTGCTGTCGCCGATGCAACGGATGCGACGGACATCGTAACAAGGTTTAACACGCTCCTTGCAAATTTAAGAGCCGCCGGAATAATTCAGCAGTAATAAGCGAAACACAACAAATAAAAAAGCCTTTCTCTACGAAAGGCTTTTTTATTTATTTCGCATATTCCACACTGCGCGTTTCTCTGATTACGTTTACTTTGATTTGACCGGGATATTCCATTTCTTTTTCTATCTGTGCGGCAATATCCTTTGCCAAGAATATCGTTGCATCGTCTTTTACGACTTCGGGTTTCACTATTATTCTCACTTCGCGGCCTGCCTGAATAGCAAAAGATTTATCCACGCCTTTAAAGCCGTTTGCAATGCTTTCAAGTTTTTCCAAACGCTTCACATAGTTATCCAACGACTCGCGACGCGCGCCCGGACGAGCACCGCTTATCGCGTCTGCACATTGCACCAATACGGCTTCCACCGTTTCGGGGTCGACATCGTTGTGGTGAGCGGCTATACAATGCACTACATCTTTAGATTCTTTATACTTCTTTGCAAGGTCGGCACCTATGGAAACGTGGGTTCCTTCCACTTCGTGGTCGATAGCCTTTCCTATATCGTGCAGAAGTCCTGCCCTCTTGCACAGATTAACGTCGGCACCGAGTTCAGACGCCATAAGACCTGCAAGATGAGAAACTTCCAATGAATGCTTTAACACGTTCTGACCGTAACTCGTTCTATACTGAAGTCGTCCGAGCAGCTTTATCAAATCGTTATGCAGTCCGAATACGCCTGCTTCAAACATAGCGGTCTCGCCTGCTTCCTTGATTTTTATGTCAAGCTCCTTTTTTGTCTTTTCCACCATTTCTTCGATACGTGCCGGATGGATACGACCGTCGGAAATGAGTTTTTCCAAAGTGATACGAGCTATTTCTCTTCTTATGGGGTCAAACCCGGAAAGCACTACGGCTTCGGGCGTATCGTCGATTATCAGGTCAACTCCCGTTGCATTTTCCAACGCTCGGATATTGCGCCCCTCTCTGCCTATGATACGACCTTTCATATCTTCGTTAGGCAAATTTACTACGGATACCGTTATTTCCGCGCTATGGTCAACGGCACAGCGTTGAACCGCTTGCGAAACTATGTCTCTTGCCTTTTTATCCGCTTCTTCTTTTGCCGACGCTTCCACTTCACGCACATATTTTGCCGCGTCGCGCTTGGCGTCTTCTTCTATTGCCTCCATTAATTTGGCTTTGGCTTCTTCCCTTGTCATAGATGCGGCTTTTTCGACTTCGGCAATCATTTGCTGATGTGCAGATTCGATTTCCGCTTTCATCTTTTTAATATCTTCGTCTTTTTGAGCAAGGTACTGTTTTGTCTGTTCTACGCTTTCCAGCTTTTTATCCAAAGTTTCCTCTTTCTTATTCAAAAGGTCTTCTTTGGAATAAATTCTCTGCTCGGAACGCTGTAATTCCGTCCTTTTTTCTTTCATCTCTTTATCGAAATCGGAACGCTGTCTTTCTATTTCCGACTTCAATTTGTCGATTTCCGCATTGGTATCCTTTAATACTTCTTTTCTTTTAAGTTTTGCATCAGCAACAGCGTCTTCTATGAGCTTGTTAGCAGACTTTTTGACGCTGCCAATCTTATTCTTCGTTATTGCCATATATATCACTATTGCCGCAACAGCGCCTACTACGAGACCGATTGCAGACCACATTATATAAAAGCCTATGTTGGAAAATAAAATCGGGACAATATTGTTAAACATAGTCTAAAAAAACCTCCTTATAATTTTTAGTTGTAAAATGAATTTAAACTTCGTTAAACAAATAGGCAGAGCTTTTATGCTCTACCTATTATAATACAATATTGTGCCTGAATTGTCAAGTAAACCGCTGTTTAAGCTTTAATTCTTTTTGACAAAATACTCACTCTTCCGCAGTATCGCCTTCGCTGTCGTCGCTTGTCATCAGCACGTCGGATTTTTCTCTTGCCGCATTTCGTATTTCGGTTTCGACTTCTTCCGCAAGCTTTGCGTTTTCCTCCAATGCTTTTTTAGCTCCTTCGCGACCTTGTGCCAGACGTTCTCCTTTGTAATTGAACCAAGAGCCGCTTTTCGTCATAAGACCGAATTTCAAAGCCAAATCGACAAGGCAACTCGATTTGCTTATTCCTTTACCGAACACGATATCAAACTCGGCAACCTTAAAGGGCGGAGCAAGTTTGTTTTTTACAACTTTAACATTCGTTTTATTGCCGGCAATTTCCGTTCCTGTTTTGAATGCTTCTTTTTTTCTGACATCCAAACGAACGCTTGCATAGAACTTTAATGCTTTACCGCCGGGGGTAACTTCGGGATTGCCGAACATAACGCCGACTTTTTCGCGCAACTGGTTTATGAATATTATACAAGTCTTTGTCCTGTTGCATATAGCCGTCAATTTGCGCAATGCCTGCGACATAAGGCGTGCCTGCAAACCGACGTGGCTTGCGCCCATTTCTCCTTCTATCTCCGCTTTGGGAGTCAATGCCGCAACGGAGTCTATAACTATGACATCGAACGCGCAGCTGCTTACAAGTTTTTCGGCTATATCAAGAGCTTGTTCGCCGTTGTCCGGCTGAGATATATAGAGCTTATCCAAATCTATTCCGAGCGCGTTGGCGTATACGGGGTCGAGAGCGTGCTCCGCATCGATGAACGCCACGTTGCCGTTGAGCTTCTGCGCTTCGGCGATAACGTGCAGGGAAAGCGTTGTTTTACCGCTGGATTCCGGTCCGTATATCTCCACTATTCTTCCGCGAGGAAGTCCGCCTATGCCGAGTGCCAAATCCAAAGAAAGGCATCCCGTAGGAATTACTTCGACGTTTTCCGTCTTGGATTCCGTCAATTTCATAATGGAACCTTTGCCAAACGTCTTTTCTATTTCGTGAATAGCGTCCTCCAAAGCTTTTGCTTTTTCTTCCTGCGTCATATTGGTATTGTAAACTTTAAACTGTTTATCTTTACTTGACGTTGCCATTTTTTCTATCTCCTTTTACTCGTTATTTTCCCCTGCATTAACGGCAGGTTCTTTTGATTTCAACTGATTGTATAAATAGTATAGCGCATATTTTACGCCGCATTCGGTGATATGCCTGCGGTCGCCCGTAAAATTATGTTCAAAGATATGTATGCCTTTTACGTTGCCTACCGCAATAAAACATTTTCCGACTTCCCCTTCTTTTTCCGAAGTGGGTCCTGCATTACCGCTTGTAGCCAGACATATGTCACAACCGCTTTGAACCAGCATATTTGCAGCCATTTCATAAACCGTGTCCGCACTCACCGCGCCGAATGTTTCTATTGTCGCTCTGTCCACGCCTACCCGACGTATTTTTGAATCGTTGGCGTAACAAACCACACACTCTCGAAAAACTTTGCTTGCTCCCGGACACAGCGTCAATGATGATGCGATTGCTCCGCCCGTAAACGATTCCGCCACACAAACTGTTTTCTTCTCGGCTTTCAGAAGATTTATGACACATTCGGCAAGCGCGGCGTCGCTTTCGGCATATGTACAGCTTTTCAATGCGGTACGAACGCCGCTTACAACGGCATTTACGGTATCTCTCGGCATTTTGCTCGAATACCTTATATCGACTTCGCACTCACAAGTCGACGGATGAAAGGAAAACGCTATTCTGTTTCTGTTTTTAATATAACTTTTTAAAAGTTCTTTAAGCTCGTTTTCCGTTCTGCCGAACGTTTTGAAAACTTCGGTTGTATACAAAGTTTTACAGCGGCTGTTTAACATAGGAATAAGGTTATCCTTGACAAACGGCTCGCTATATTCGTCCATAACGGCATAGAATGTGTCGTTAAGCTCGAAAACAGATTGTTCCGGGTCTACATTATAATCCGATTTAAGCGTGTCAAACAGCTTGCTTCTGTCGCCGTAATATATAATTGCCTGACTTTGCATTGCCACATAATTCAAGGTTTCCGCAAAATCGACATCGCCGCTTATGCATACGGAACACACGATTTCGTGTCCCTTTCTGGCGAGCAGTTTTTCTATTTCAGGCAGAAAATCGACAGCCTGTTTTGTGGAAAGAAAACCTATCTGCATTATTTAAGTACTTCCCTGTTTTTCACAACGTAATTTATTCCCGAAATAACGGTCATCAAGCCTGCCGCACACAAAAGACCGAAACCGATGTAGAATATTATATTTCCTGCCGTTTCGTTCAACAGTACGATATCGGCATACGGAAGCAGGAAAATAATCGATACCATTTGCAAAACCGTCTTTATTTTTCCGAGACCGTCGGCAGCTAAAATAACGCTTTTCGAGCTTGCTATTATTCTGAAACCGCTGACCATAAGTTCGCGCGCGATAATTACTATCGCCAAAACGGCAAGCGCGACGGCATAGCCTTCCTTTGCCTGCAATATGACAAGTATCAATGCCGAAGTCACCAAAAGCTTGTCCGCAATAGGGTCCAAAAATTTTCCGAGGTCGGTGACAAGGTTATTCTTTCTCGCAAGATAGCCGTCCAACCAATCAGTTGCGGCGGCAATCAAAAACACACCGAGCGCTATGAACTTTCCGTACGGAATTGCATCTATCAAAAACACAGACACGAAGACCGGTATTAAGCATATTCTGAAAATCGTAATTTTCGTAGGCGTATTCACTTATACTTTTTCTCCTATCAAGTCATAATCCTCAAAGTCTGTTATTCTGACTTTATACACGTTTCCCACATCGACGAAGTCCGCGGAAAAAAATACAACCGAATCGATTTCGGGAGCATTACCCTGTGTACGTCCGACGAACATATTTCGCTCGTAGTCGATATCTTCATACAAGACGTCTACAATATTTCCTACGGCTTTTTCACCGCGGCGACGGGCATTATTTAAATGTATCTCCCCGAGCGTGCGAACACGCTGTCTTTTTACTTTAAGCGGAACCCGCGGTTTAAGCTTTGCCGAAGGCGTATCGTCTTCCGTACTGTAAGCAAAAATACCGATATTATCAATATCTGCACTTCGGGCAAAGTCACACAGTCGCCGAAACTGCTCTTCCGTTTCGGTTGGAAATCCCACCATAAACGTCGTGCGAAGCGCTATGCCGAGTTTCTTTGTCTTTTCCGCAATACATCTCAATTGCGCCGAATCGGAGCGCCTGTTCATAAGTTTGAGTATGCCGTCGTCATAATGCTGCATAGGCACATCTATGTATTTAGCTATCTTGACATTGGTTGCAATTTCGTTTAACAGCTCGTCCGTCACAAGCTCGGGATAACAATACATCAAACGCAACCACATTACATCGAGTTCGGACAGCTTACGCAATAACTCCACCAAAGCATATCTGCCGTACAAATCTATTCCGTAGCGCGTAACGTCTTGAGCCACCAAAATAATTTCGCAAACGCCGTTTTCTATAAGGTGTTTTGCTTCGTCGATAATATCTTCCATACTGCGACTGCGGTATTTTCCCCTTATAGACGGGATGGTGCAGAAAGTACAGAAATTATCGCAGCCGTCGGCAACCGAAAGATAGGCATAATGTCTCGGAGTGGTGACGATTCGGTTCTGTGCAAACACGCGGTCCCGACCGGCAGTACAAACACATCTCACGTCATCATCCGCTTCAATTACGTCGACAAGTTTATCGTAATCGTTTACCCCGAAAAAAGCATCTACTTCGGGCAATTCGTCAAACAATTCGGCAGAATATTTCTGCGGAAGACAACCGGTAACCAATAGTTTTTTACATTTACAGCTCTTTTTCTTTTCCGCCATTTCCAAAATCGTATCGACGGCTTCTTCACGGGCGGAACGAATAAATGCACAGGTATTGACTATGATTATTTCCGCACTGTCGCAATCATTGATAATATTATAACCGCGCTTATTGAGATACGAGAGCATATGTTCGGTGTCTATTCGGTTTTTATCGCACCCCAAAGATACGACAGCTACGTCCTTAATCATATATCTTCGCCGAAAGTCTCTCTGAATTGCTCTGCAGTTATATATACTTCGCGCGGCTTATTGGAGCCCTCGAGCGGACCTATAAAATGGTGCATTTCCATTTGGTCTATTATTCTCGACGCACGAGCATAGCCGACCGAAAACCGACGCTGAATCATAGACGTCGACGCCTGCCCCGTTTCGATTACTCTGCGAAGCACGTCTTTGATGAGCGGGTCGAATTCTTCATCGTCGTCGCCGCCGCCTGCATTGTCGGTAACGGGAGTTTCTTCCGTCATTATCAAATCTTCAACCGAGCTGTCATAATCGGAAGTATTATGCGATTTGACATAGTTTACGACGTCTTCGACTTCTTTGCTCTTGATAAATGCGCCCTGCACGCGTTTGGGCTGTGCCATATCTGCCGGAGAGTATAACATATCTCCTCTGCCGAGCAGCGATTCTGCGCCGCCCTGGTCGAGAATGGTTCTCGAATCGTTAAAGCTCGTAACAGAGAAAGCTATACGGCTGGGCAAGTTGGCTTTTATTGTGCCCGTAATAACGTCTACGGATGGTCTTTGAGTCGCAAGAATCAAATGAATACCCGCGGCACGGGCTTTCTGCGCCATACTCATAATTTTATCTTCCAAGTCCTTACGATTCGAAGACATCATAAGTTCGCACAGCTCGTCGACTATTATAACGATACGCGGCATTTTTTCTTCTATGCCGTCTTTTACGCAGGCATTTGCATTGAACTCTTGAATGTTACGGGCATAATAACGGCTTAACAGCTTATAACGCCTGTCCATTTCGTTCTTTGCCCACTTGAATGCTCTTATCGCCTGGTCGGTCTCGCTTATTATATCTTTGATAAGCAAATGCGGCATATCCTGATATATTCTGAATTCGACTTCTTTCGGGTCTATGAGAATCAAACGCACTTCGTCGGGCGACGCCTTATAAAGAATACTCGTTATTATGGAGTTCAAGCAAGCGCTTTTACCGCTGTTCGTTGCACCGGCTATCAGCAAGTGCGGCATCTTTTCCAAATTACAGATAATATTGTTTCCGGCAATATCCTTTCCTATTGCCAAAGTCACGGGAGACGATGCGGATTGGAACTCTTTACATTCAAGCAGGTCTCTCAAGCCGACGGTAGCTATATCTATATTGGGGACTTCTATGCCTACGGCACGCTTGCCCGGTATAGGCGTTTCTATACGGATTTTTCCGTTGCTCGCCAAATTATACTCTATATCCGACGCAAAGCCGTCTATTTTTCGAACGGACGTTCCCGGCGGAACCTCAAGTTCATAGCGCGTAACGGCAGGGCCGATTGTGATACCCGAAACCTTCGCAGGCAATTTCAAGCTTTCCAGCGTCTCTTCAAGTATTTTTGCCTTTTCGGAGACATCGCCGCTGAATATTGCAGGGTCGGTCGTATCGCACTCCAAAAGTTCAAACGGAGGCGGTACATATTTTGCCGACTTCTTTTTGGGCTTGGGTTTGGGCTGCTCGTCCTGCTTTATCACTATGTCGGTAAAATCCAACTGCTGACGCACTTTATTTTTCGGAATTACGGGCGGCGGCGGTTCGACTATCGGCAGTACATCGTCGGTGACGTAATACCCCGTATTATCCGTATCGGACATACGAGAAACTTCCGATAAATCTTCCACTTCATCGGAATAATTAAAACCGGACTGCTTTGCAAAATCGTCTTTTTTATCTATTGTTTCACTGCCTGCGTCAAATCGCGACGTATTCTTATCTTCTGTTTCATACAAATTTTGGGATTTGGATTCACGCGCCTGCCGGATACCGAACATCGAACCGTCTTCAATGGGAGCAAGCGGTTCGCTATTGGAATACAATCCGTCCTCAATCTGCGGCTCGTCTATCATTGCCAAAGTCGGAACGTCGTCGTAACGGCGCTTAACTTCTTCCACCTTTTTCGGTTCGGGCTTTACTTCCTCATTGCAGACAAAATTCTGCGTTTGCTTTTTCCCGTAATCGTCTCCGTTTATTATCGGCGGCAATTCCTTTTTCTCTTCTATCGGGCGCTCTATCGGGGTGAACGTGGCAGGTTTCACGCCATTGCCCTTATCGAAATCGAATTTGGCTTCTTCACTATGTGTTTCCGCCAATTGTCTCGACACGGCTTCGCCGTCGGTAATTTCTCCGCCGACATAAGCGCTCGACATATCTTTGGTCGCAGGAATAACAACTTCGTAAAAAGGAGTTGTAGGTTGTTCGGAGTGCACTATCTTCGGAGGGCGCGCATTCTTTATCTCGGGCGGCGTTACAACGGGAGAAGGCGTTACTACGCCTGATGTATAGTTATAATCGCTTGCCGAGATGTTTTCCGTACGCGCAGTCTGAGAAGTAAACCCGTTGGTAATCATAGGGTTTATATTATTCAAATAGCTTCTCGCGCTTTCGTCTTTCTTTCCGAAAAGCCGCTTATGCGCCCTTTCACGGTCCGACAAATGCTCGTCTTCGTAACTGTTATAACCGACAAAACCGCTTCTGACAGAATTATCTTTTTCGGATTTATATTCGACAGGTTTTACGCCGTACTTTTCCGCAACCGTATTATATCCGCCGAACATCGTATTTCCGTCGGCCGCAGCCGAAGGAGTATCGTTTCGCACATAGGTTTTTTTCGGCTCCGATGTACGCATATCGCCGAAATTGCCGCCGTCGGTATGGACGGGATTTGTATTTTGAGTATGAACTATGTTTCCCACAAACAAGCCGTTATTTTCAATAGGTTTTACCATACGCGCAGGAGCGTCGCTCTTTTCGAATGTGGCTTTTTTGCGTTCTTCGACAATCGGCTCTTTTTGTTCTTTCTTGCCGAATCTGCGGAACACATCAAGCATAATCAAAGCGCATACTACTATGCCTGTACTTAAAAGAATGTAAGCAAAAACCTGTGTTACGGCAGCCTGAAAACCGTATGCCAATACGCCGAAAAGCACTCCGCCTGCAGTATACTTATTTGCATACACGGACGAAATATAGTGAGAAAACCCTTCGCCGATATACGAAAACGAGGTTGCTAACTGCAAAATCATCATTGCACAGAAAGCTATGATACCGATACATATCTTATTTTTTAAAGATATTTGCAATCTTAAATCCCGCATAAGAGCTATGCCGAGAATCAGAGTACCCAAAAAAAGCGGATATGCAAACAAGCCGAAAACGCCGAGTATTACTCCGCGGATAAAATAACCGACAGCACCAAGCACTATCGGAATGATTATACACAACAAAAAAAATGCAGACACAACGATTACCGCAATGCCTATCAAGTCATTACTGCTGTTTCTCTTACTTCTTCTATCGGTATGCCGTTTATTCAAAGCAGTATCCTTCCGTCCCGAATTTCTCTCGTTACATTATATCATATAGCACTGTCTTTTTCAACCGTTTGACGGGACTTTTACGAATTTTATTTTTTATCGCACTTTCAAAAAAGATATTCCCATTATATGTAAAGAAATAAAAAATTAAGACTTATAGCCCTTTTTATTCGATTTACCCGTCTGACGCTTATGATTTTCGTCGTTCTTTTTCATATAAATTTCATAAATATCATCGGACGATAAACCGATATCGTTGCATATCCCCAAAAAGAAATGCAGGATATCGATTATCTCTTCTTTAAGCTCTGCATCGTTATCCTTTTTCGGCTCTTTCCACCACTTATAGCCTATCTCGTCGAGAAGTTCGGACGCTTCGACAATCATAGCGACGCATTTTTTTCGCGCCCATTCTTTGCCGTCGAAATCCAAATGTCTTCTGCCTGCTATGAAGCCGTCCAATTCCTTTTGTCTATTCAATAATTCCTGTAATCTATCCATAATCAGTTCTTCAAAATATTTAAAATATCGACATCGGTATGTTTTCCGACGTATGCCGCACAAACTTTATCCGTTTTTAAAATCTCTTTTGCGAAATCATTCACCTGTTTTTTGGTTACGGCTTCGATTTCCGCAATTTTACTGTCGAGATTATAATCCTTATCAAGCATCAAAAGCGGTTTGGCGAGTGAGGTCATAATGCTTTGGGGATTTTCAAAACCGAAAATACAAGACGTTTTCAACTGAATTTTAGCGCGCTCGTACTCCTCGTCCGTTATGCCGTCGCATACAAGCCTGTCCACTTCCGCCCTTATCTTTTTAACGACGTCTTTTGTGTTTTTCGGCGTTATGTTTACAAATATGTTTAATGAGCCGTTGTTGCGATACGTCGTCGGCATAGAATATATGCTGTAAGCCAGACCGGACTGTTCCCTTACGGACTGGAAAAGTCGCGATGACATTCCGCCGCCGAGTATCAAGCTCAAAAATGCCTGACGCATAAATCTTTCGTCGTCAAGCGATATAGACGGATATGCTATTGCAATATTGCTCTGTTCGAAGTCCTTAACTTTATAAATACAGTCCGACTCTATTTTATGCCGCGGCTCATACTGCGAGCAGGAAGTGCCTTTTTCGAGTCTGTTCAGGCAGTACTTTTTCACCAGTTCATCCGCCTGTTTTTCCGTCACGCAGCCTGCCATTGTTATGACCATATTGGAAGGAGTATAAAACTCTCTCATAAAGCGGCGAATATCTTTTGCCCCGAACCGTTTGACGTTGTCAATAGGTCCGAGAATGGTCTGCCCGAGTTTATTGTCCTTATAAACCGCGGAAGAAATCATATCGTAACATATATCTTCGGGAGCGTCTTCCACCATATTGATTTCTTCGACTATGACCTTTCTCTCCCTATCCAATTCGGCATCGGGAAAAGAAGAATCGAACAGTAAATCCGACAGCAATTCGAAGCTCGGCTGCAAGTATTCGTCAATCGTCTTTACATAGTAGCAAGTCATTTCCTTGCCTGTAAATGCGTTGGACACGGTTCCCATTGCATCGAAACGGCGTGCTATCTCCGAAGGGGAATATTTGCTCGTTCCCTTAAACATCATATGTTCGGTAAAATGCGACAGTCCGTTGATGTCGGGAGTCTCTTTGCTCGAACCCACGCCAGCCCAATAGCCTACGGATACCGAACGAAGCGACGGGATATTTTCGACAGCCACTTTCAAACCGCTTTCATATCGCAATATTTTGCTCATTTGCTCTCCTTTGCGCAAAATGCGCTTATTCTTATAGTATCGTCCCGATTGGTCGGATTTATCTCACAAAAATCAGCCGAGAACGTCCGACACCGTAGACACGGTAAGACCTTTTGCCGTTATCGTATCGATTATTCGTCCAAGAGCCTGCAACGTATTCGCGGTCGGGTGCATTAGTACAAAATCGCCGCCCTTGATTTTTTTGGTTGCGCGCGTATAAATCAGTTCCGTATCTTTGTCCCGCCAATCGATGGTATCGAGAGACCACATTATAGTCTGATAGCCGAGTTTTTCGGCGATTTTGACCGTACTGCTGTTGTATGAGCCAGACGGCGGCGCAAATAAATTCATTTCCACGCCGACAACGGCACTGACTAATTTATGCGTTATGCTTATTTCTTCTTCGCACCGTTTGTCGGACAGTTTTTTGTGGTCTTTATGGTAATACCCGTGATTTGCGATTTCGTGACCGTCGTCATATATGCGTTTCAGCAATTTTTCATTTTCGGCAACCCACATACCGCCCACAAAAAACGTGGTTTTCACGCCCTTTTCTTTCAATATATCCAACATCGGTTCCAGATATTCCGTTCCCCAATAGACGTTTATCATAAGAGAAACTTTATCTTCACTGTTGCCGCGATAAAGCGGTGCGGGGTCATTTACGTTTATTGTCTTATTATTCAAAACTATGCCCGTTATAGCGACACCGCACACCAATGCGGCTATAACTACATTAACAACTACGTTTCGGAAAGTCTTTTCCTTAATCAAAGCGGCACCTCTCTAATATGATATTATATCATATTCACGAAAGCTGCCGCCTTATGCCCTTTATATAGCCGAATTATCTCAATCGAGTTTTTTTCTCAACTTCAAATCTATTCTGCCTTTCTCGTCGATTTTGATGACTTCCACTTCCACCTTGTCGCCCACGTCGACTACGTCGGTGACCTTTTCCACACGGCGTTTGGACAGCTTGGATATGTGTATCATACCGTCTTTTCCCGGAACAAGTTCCACGAATGCTCCGAAGTCCATAATTTTGACCACACTGCCTTCGTAAACTTCGCCGACTTTGACGTTATCCACAATGGTCATAACAATCTTCTTTGCTTTGTCCGCCATTTCCAAATCGTTGGTTGCGATAAACACCTTGCCGTCGTCCGAAATATCGATTTTAACGCCTGTTATATCGATTATTTTATTGATAACTTTACCGCTCTTACCGATTACGTCGCCGATTTTTTCAGGGTCTATTGAGAAGCTGATTATCTTCGGCGCCCACTTGGAAAGCTCTGCGCGCGGCTTATCGAGAACGGCAAGCATTTTTCCGAGAATATGCATTCTACCTTCGCGAGCCTGTCCCAATGCCGTACGGAGTATGTTTTCGTCGATACCCTTTATCTTTATATCCATTTGAATGGCGGTTATGCCTTTTTCCGTACCGGCTACTTTGAAGTCCATATCGCCGAGGAAGTCTTCCAAGCCCTGAATATCGGAAAGAATGGCAACGCGTCCCGTAGGCTCGTCCTTTATAAGTCCCATAGCAATACCTGCGACAGGTGCTTTGATGGGAACGCCTGCATCCATAAGAGCCAAGCAGGAACCGCAGACGCTTGCCTGAGAGGTCGAACCGTTGGAGCTCAATATTTCGCTGACCGTTCTTATAGCATACGGGAACTCTTCTTCGCTCGGTATAACAGGTTCCAAAGCGCGTTCCGCAAGTGCGCCGTGACCGATTTCGCGTCTTCCCGGAGCACGCATAGGCTTTGCTTCGCCCGTGCTGTAAGGCGGGAAATTATAGTGGTGCATATATCTCTTGAACGTTTCGTCATCGAGATTTTCCAGTTTCTGAACTTCAGATATCGTTCCGAGCGTACAACTTGAAAGAGCCTGCGACTGACCTCTTGTGAACACCGCACTGCCGTGCACGCGAGGCAATACGCCGACTTCGCACCATATATCGCGTATTTCCGTCAGCTTTCTTCCGTCGGGACGGAAGCCGTCGTTCAAGATTTTCGCACGAACTTTTTCTTTCGTCATTATATAGAGAGTGTCTTTTATTTCTCTCTCTTTTTCGGGATATTTTTCCGCGAAATACTCCAAAGCATCGGCATCCACTTCATCCTGCAGTGCCTGACGTTTCTCTCTGTCCGTTTCTTTGAGAGCCTTATCCAGCTTTTTGCCTGCATAAGCGCGAACGTCTTTATCGATTTCTTCGGCAACCTTGTAAAGCTCCATTTCAAGCTTGGGCTTGCCTATTTCCGCCACTATGCCGTTTATGAATTCGACTTGCTTTTTGATTTCCTTATGCGCAAACATTATGCCGCCGAGCATAACGTCTTCGCTCACTTCCTGCGCGCCTGCTTCCACCATCATTATGGCATCTTTTGTTCCGGACACGGTGACGTGCATAAGGCTTTTAGCTCGCTGTTCGTTGTCGGGGTTTATAACGTATTCGCCGTCCACATAGCCGACAACCACCGAACCTGTAGGTCCGAAAAACGGAATATCGGAAATGGAGAGCGCAATCGACGAACCTATCATTCCGAAAACTTCGGGCGGAATATTCGTATCGACCGAAAGCGCGGTTGCGACAACCGCCACGTCGTTGAAAAGACCTTTCGGGAAAAGCGGACGAATGGGTCTGTCTATAAGGCGGGAAGTCAAAATCGCCTTATCGCTTGCTCTGCCCTCTCTCTTTTTAAATCCGCCGGGTATTTTACCCACGGAATACATTTTTTCTTCGAAGTCGACGCCGAGCGGAAAGAAATCCATTCCCGGACGCGGCTGCTGCGACATAGTTACGTTTGTCATAACGACCGTATCGCCGCATCTGATTATGCACGAACCGTTGGCTTGCTGTGCGTATTTTCCCGTTTCGACGGTTACTTTCCTTCCGCCGATTTCAGTTTCAAAAACTCTGTAATTCATTTCTCTGTTCTCCTAACACTTTCTTTAACTACCATAATAAAAAAGCAAGGGAGAGCATAAAACTCGCCCTTACCTTTTTTCGGACTTACTTTCTTATTTCCAATTTTGCGACGATGGCTCTGTATCTCTCGATATCGATGTTCTTCAAATAGTTAAGCAAACTTCTTCTCGAACCGACCATCTGGAACAATCCGCGTCTCGAATGGTTATCTTTTGCGTGAACTTTCAAGTGTTCCGTCAAATGATTGATACGATGCGTCAAAAGTGCAATCTGCACTTCGGGGCTTCCCGTATCGCCTTCGTGCGTCGCGTACTTGGCTATTATTTCAGCCTTTACGTTCTTATCCATAATTTTACCTCCGTTTAACTGTTATTCGCCTTAAACCTAAGTAGGTGCGTGGAGATTCGCACAACCTGAAGAATAAGGTACTCTGTAAGTATATCACATTGTTTCGCGTTTGTAAACCGATTATGACAGAAAAATGAGTTTTTTATTCAATCGCTGTTCAAATTGTTCGAGATATAGCTTGACGTCACGCAAATTTGCCAGCCTTTCAATTTTATCGCCCATACCGTATATGCGCTTGCTTATCGCACCTGCGCCGCAAGCTGCCACCCCGATACATTCTTCCATTGTCGTAATATTGTTTATACACTGCGTTCCGTCCAGACAGTATCCCGTGTTTTCGAGATTGCCGAGCATTCGCTTTTGTCTATAAGTATAATACGGAATATAACCCGATTCTCTCATTTTAACACTTGCGGCATTCACCATTTTTTCCGCTTCGTCATTATCCTTATATTCCGTCTGAGACAGCGCCGAACCGTTTTTTCTCGACAATGTGTGAACAGTTATATTTTCCGGACGCAAGCCCGTTACCCCGTCGAGAGTCACAATAAAATCTTTTATGCGCTCGCCTTCCAAACCTGCAATCAGGTCCGTATTGATAATGAATGGATATTCTCTTGCTTTTTTAAAGGCTTCGAAAAAATCGCGGCTGTTGTGATTGCGCCCTATTCTCACAAGCGTTTCATCGCACAGGCTCTGCGGATTGACGCATATGCGTCCGACGCCGCAATCCGCCATTACCGCAAGTTTTTCCGACGTTATCGTGTCCGGTCTGCCTGCTTCGCAGGTATATTCCACGTTTTTACAATAAGCGGCGTTTAAAACCCTTTTCAACTGATTGGCATTCAGTGCCGTCGGCGTACCGCCGCCGATATAGACGGAAACTATTTCGCCGCCCGACTCTTTGAGGCACTGCTTTGTTTGCGCTATTTCTTCGACAAGCACATCGACGTAAGACTCCGCATATTTGTATTTCGGCGTCAATATATCGGTAACAAACGAACAGTAACTGCATTTTGAAACACAAAACGGGATATGAACATACAGGTTGAAAAGGCTATCACCCTTTCTTATAAAACCGTTCTGCGCTTTCAATATGCTTTTTATCAACTCTGCTTTTTCTGCGCTTACGCAGTACACAGACTGCAGCGCTTTTACGGCTTCATCAATGGTTTTCCCGTCGTCCATAAGCTCGTACGCCAATTTTGTGGGACGTATACCCGTCAAACTTCCCCAAGGCAGAGAGCGCCCTTCGCGTTTTTCTATAGCCTTATACAGGCATAATTTATTAAACCTGTTATAAAATCTCTTTTCGTCGGCAGATATGCTTCCGTCCATATTCTGCCGATATGTAAATTCGTCGCCGTCTATGGCTATATTAACTTGCATAACGCCATTATCGACAAAGCTTTTCTGCTCTATCAAATTGGGAGTATTGTTTTCGTCGGGATAAAACGCCCTTATAACCTGTTCGAGTTCGTATGCGATTTTAGAATTTTCCGCAATCAACTTATACATACACGTTGTTGCTCCTTTCGAAAAACAAACGTGTGGGCTCTCCGTGCCCCGGCAAAACATCGCAATCGTTTTTCAACGTAAACAGTTTCTCTCTTATCGACTTGGAAAGCTGCTCTCGACTGCCTGTAGGGAAATCCGTTCTTCCCACCGATTCGTGAAAAAGAGTATCGCCGCTGAACAGCGTATTCTCCGACAAATAGCACACACTGCCGCCGGTATGTCCCGGTGTGTGAATGACCTTTATCTTTATTCCGTACAAATCGATTATATCTCCGTCTCGCACAATGACGTCGGGTCGGAAAGATATAAACTTAAACCCCATAGACTCGGCAAGATTTCCGCGACTGTCTATCAACGCGACATCGTTTTCGTGGACATATATTTTTGCGCCGCCGTTCTGCAGTAATGCCGCATCGCCGCAATGGTCGAAATGGACGTGCGTCAATAAAACGGCACGGCAAATCAAATTATTGTCTTTTAAATATTCGGACAGTTTCTTTGCATCGCAACAATCGATTATTATACAGTCTTTATCGTTTGCAGTTATGACATACGAATTGGTCTGTAAAGCTCCGCCGACGACTTTGTAAATCCTATTCATACGCCCGTACTCCGAAATACCGTTTCCACTTCCGAAATCGACTGTATTTTCTTTATGATATTGTTTATATCGTCTATTTTATTGACGCGCACGCCTATGTCTATAACCGCCTTACTGTTCTTGTCTATGCGCGCATTCATACTGTCTATGGAAAGTTTCATTTCCGAAATAGTCGACGTCATTTTCGCCAGCAGACCGCTTGTATTGACTGCGTGGATTTGCAAAAACACGACAAAAGCGTATGTCGGCATTTTCTCCCAATGAGCTTCTATCAGTCTGAACGGCTCGGCGTTGCGAAGATTGGGACAGCTCTTTCTATGAATTGCCACACCTCTGCCTCTGGAAATAAATCCGACTATATCGTCGCCCGGAACGGGAGCGCAGCATTTTGCCAAACGTACCAAAAGGTCGTTATGACCGTTTACGACAATTCCCTGCCCGTCAGGTTTGCGGTTTTGCGTGCTTGCTTTATGAAATTCCTGCGTGGAAACAACTTCTTTATTGTAGAAGTCGATAAGTTTCAAAAGAATCTGATTGACGGTAAAGCCGCCGTAACCGACAGACGCATAGAGGTCGTCCAAAGAAGATATCGAGTATCTCTGCATTATGACGTCCAGCCATTTGGGCATCATAAGAGACGGCAGAGAGTATCCGCGGTTCTTGGCTTCGCGCTCCAGCATATCTTTACCTTTTTTTATGTTTTCTTCTTTCAGTTCTTTCTTGAAGAATGCTTTGATTTTGGTCTTTGCCTGTCCTGTCTTTACAAAGCGCAACCAATCGCGGCTGGGACCTTTGGAATTATTGGAAGTGATTATTTCCACATAATCGCCCATTTGCAATTTGGTTTCCAACGGAACAATCTTTCCGTTGATTTTGGCGCCTATGCACTTATTGCCTATCGCGCTGTGAACGTAATAAGCAAAATCGACGGGCGTTGCGCCTTCGGGCAAAGCCACCACGTCGCCTTTCGGAGTAAATATGAATACCTGTTCCGAATATAAGTCGAGCTTTAGAGACTCGTAAAATTCCTGCGGAGACGTGGTTTCGCTTTGAACGTCCATTACGCCGCGCAGCCACTGCAGTTTTTCGTCCAAGTCGCTGACGTTGGTACGATTTTCCTTATATTTCCAATGCGCCGCTATGCCGTATTCGGCTATCTTATGCATATCATAAGTTCTGATTTGTATTTCGAACGGCATACCGTAAGTCGTTATGACAGTCGTGTGCAGAGATTGATAGTTGTTTGGTTTGGGAACCGCGATGTAGTCTTTAAACCTGCCCGGTAGCGGCTTCCACATAGTATGAATCATTCCGAGCACTTCATAACAATCTCTTACCGTTTCCACAATCACCCTGACTGCGGTCAAATCATAGATTTGGTCGAACGTCTTGCCGTCTTTATTCATTTTTTTATAAATGCTGTAAAAATGTTTCGGTCTGCCGCTAACTTCGCCTTTAATCTTCAAGTCTTTCAAAAGATTTATCAGTCTGCCGCAAATGGCGTTGACAAGCTCCGTGCGTTCGGCGCGTTTCAAAGACACGTCGTTCACCAACGTATCGTATGCCTGCGGATGCAAAACTTTCAGACACAGGTCTTCCAATTCGCATTTGAAATAGCTCAAGCCCAAGCGCGATGCGAGCGGCGCATAAATCTCCAACGTCTCCTTCGCCATTGCCTGCTGTCTGGCTTCGGAAATAGACGATATCGTACGCATATTGTGAAGCCTGTCCGCAAGCTTTATGAGTATAACTCGGATATCCTTTGCCATAGCAAAAAACATCCGACGGAAATTTTCCGCCTGTTCTTCTTCTTTAGATTTAAACGTTATCTTGTCTAATTTGGTTACACCCAAAACAAGTTCGGTGATTTCGTCTCCGAACAGCTCGCGCATTTGCTCCTGCGTCGCCGCCGTATCTTCCAGACAATCGTGAAGCAACGCCGCGGCGACGGTATTGCAGTCCAAGCCCAAATCCAGCAGAATACTTGCCACCGCCGTCGGATGAATTATATACGGCTCACCGCTGTCGCGCAACTGCCCCGAGTGCATACGTTCGGCATAATCGTAAACTCTGTCGAGCAAATCCGACTGTTCGCGTCCGAATATCGATACATATTTTTTTCGAAGTTCATTCATAGAGAGTTTTTCAATTCCTCGACATACGCAAGAATTTTGGAATCTTTAAGTTCGCGCTTTTCCCCCTGAACGAGAGACAAACGATATCTGCCGACCGACGCTTTAATCAAACCGAGTTCGGAAAAAACATTTATCGCCAACATCAGTTCCGACAAATCGACTTCGCGAATACGGTTTTTGATACTTTTGGTATAAGCGTAAATATTGGCTGCGGAAATATCCGTACTTTTTCTTATGTAATCGTAATAGCGCCCGAGCGCGGTACGGGAAGTATCGAGAGATTCGATAAATCTCTTTCTGTCATCCTGTTTGGGCACAAAAATCTCGGCTTTGGTTTGTTTGTTCAAATATTCGATAAAGCCGTCCGACAGCGGTTTATCGAGCAGTATTATCCTATCGTATGCCGAAAGCATTAAGCCCGAATCGAAATCGGGGGCGACCAAGATACGAGTGTAATTGTTTTTCAGCGACGGAAACATATACTCGTGCAACACAGCCGCCGTTTCTCCGCAAGCCGAATTGAAACTTTCGTAATTCTGCTTGTCGAAAGCTATCACAAGCGTGCCGAAAGGTTTATTTCCGACAACTGTTTTCAAAACTTTTTTATCGTATTCCGTATATTTTGCCGAACCGTTCAAAGTGACGTATTCGGAATATTTGACGTAAACCGATTTTGCGCTTTCCTCATTGATAAATAGTTTTTCTGCCCCTATTTCCTTTAACACGCCGCGCGGATATTCCCTGTTGTTAAAAACATTCAATTGAAGTTCCACAATCATATCCTTGCGACCGTCACCGACGACATAATGATTTTTATTATAGAAATTGAATGCGAAAATCTGCAGTCCGCTCTTGGTTGTTATGGAACTGTGATTGACATTGCTTTTGCAAAGCGAAACCGACAAATCGGATTCCGATATTTTAAACAGCGGTTTGACAAAACCGTTTCCCGTCGGTTCGAGCTTTTCCAGCTCTTTAACAAGCGCGGCGTCGACTTCTTTCGATTCAAGCTCGATATCGTAAGTACAGTGCGGCATAAAATATTCCGTGGGAAATTTGCGCAAATACTCATTCATACGGCTCTTAAAATCCGCAAGATTTTCGGTACGAATGGAAAAGCCTGCGGCTTGACTGTGTCCGCCGAACTCCGTTAGCACGTCGGATACTGCCGAAAGCGCTTCGTATATATTGATATTCTCCACACTGCGGCAAGTTCCTTTATAATATCCGTCGCCCGACGGAACCAAGATAAACGAAGGTCTTTTGAAATCGTTGGTCAGCCGTGCTGCCACTATTCCCGTTATGCCCTTTTCCCATTCGGGACTGCTCAATATTATGCAACGAGAATCTATTAAATCTTCGTGACACAAATCGGCGACGGCTTCGTCATAAAGTTTATCGCACGCAAGTTTACGCTTCCCGTTGGCATCGTTGATTTCTTCGATTATGGAATCGATAACGGCGACGTCGTCGCTTATTAACATTTCGAAAGCGCGATAGGCATCGCCTATTCTTCCCGCGGCATTGATACGGGGCGCAATTTTGAAAGCTATATCCGTGCTTGTCACATCACTGCCGAGTCCCTGACTCAAAAGCAGTCTGTGCATACCTATATTTTTGCCTTCCGACAATGCGTTAAGCCCCAACTGAACTATCAGTCTGTTTTCGTCCAACAGCGGAACCAAATCGGCAATCGTGGCAACACAGGCAAGGTCGAAATAGTCCGATATAATTTCCCGTCCGCCCATAGCTTCTACGAGCTTCAAAGCGACGCCTGCGCCGCAGAGCGTTTTGCAGGGATACTGACAATCGCTCTGTTTGGGATTGACGACGATGCAATCCGGCACTGTTTCCGACACTTCGTGATGGTCGGTCACTATTACATCTACGCCCAAATCGAGAGCAAACTCCACTTCCGCGTGTCCGGATATGCCGCAGTCGCACGTCAAAATCAAATCGGGACAGACATCTTCTATGATTTTTTCCAAAGACGCTACATTAAGACCGTACCCCTCGCCGATTCTGTTCGGTATATGGGTACGCACGTTTAAGCCGCGGGAACGCAAATAAAGCGACAGTATTGCCGCCGCGCATATGCCGTCTGCATCGTAATCTCCGTATACGACAACGGTCTCGTCGTTCGCGATAGCGTATTCCAAACGCTCTGCCGCACGCTTCATATCTTTCATTAAAAACGGGTCGTAAAAATTATCCTTATTCGGATTCAAAAACCGTTCTATGCTTTTTTCGTCATTGATACCGCGCGAAAAAAGCACCTCGACGATTTTCGGATGCAGACCGAGTTTTGTCGCAGTTTCGCTGACGGCGCGAGCGTCTATTTCAATATCGTTGCGTCTTTTGAATTCTACATTCATTTTATACGTCTCTCTACAAAAATAAGCCTTCATATAAAAACGAAGGCTTATTTAAAGGTTGATTTACTCTTTTATTGAGCCGCGGCCGCCTTCTTGACTTCCTTTGTTTCAGACTGCGAGCCTTTTTTCTTTCTGTCTTTCCACGACGCCCATATTGCCGGCGAAATAAATATCGAAGAATATGTTCCCGCAAGCAGACCGATTATTATCGGCAAGGCAAATATCTTTATGTCTCTCACGCCGAGAACGGCAACCATACCGATTGTGAGCAATGTCGTCAAAGTCGTATTCAACGAACGCAAAAGAGTTTCCGAAACAGATTTATTTGCAACGAACGCCGCATTCGAAGTCTTTGCAAGTTCAGACTTTTTGTTTTCTCTTATTCTGTCGAAGATGACTATTGTATTGTTTATCGAATAGCCGAGTATGGTAATCAATGCCGCAATAAACGTGCTGTTTATCTCGATACGGAATATGACCATAAAGCAGAACATAATCAGAATATCGTGGAACAAAGCTATTATTGCGGAGAGACCGCTTGTAAGCTCGAAACGGAATGCGATATATATAAGCATCAAAACAACGGACGCGAGTATTGCCGCCAACGCGCTCCACAGAAGTTCCGCCGAGAACGACGCGCTCGTCGCACTGCCCAAAGACACAAGTCCGGAATATCTGTCGTCTATCGTCGCCGCGCTTTTGACGCTTTCCGATATTTCTGCGGACACGCCGCCCGACGTATGGACGGTTATCTTCTTTCCGTCGGAAGAACGCTCACAAGACGTTACCGTTATATTTTTGTCTTTTAACGCGCTTGTTACGCTGCTTTCTATTTCCTTTTTGGAATCATACACAGAAAGCGGAACGGAATACTCGATTACTATATCGGAAGCCGATATTTCGACAGCGGGAATTATTTTGAAAATAGACGCAAGCTCTTTTTGGAGTTTGGGATTTATCTCTTCATCCATAACTCTCTCTTCCGCATCCGCATTGTACATTATATGCAAAGCGGAGGACTCGGCACTGCCCTGTCTTTGTACGCCCTTTACTTTGACGTTATAGCTGCTGCCGTTTTCGTCCTTGACGTTTTCGATTATATCGCGAATCTGCTTTTCATAGTCCGCTCTGTTATCGTCCGTCAACTTTGTGCCGAGCGTAACGTCCAAAGAGTATCCGCCCGTAAAGTCGGTGCCGAGATTCAAGGGAGAACCCAAAACCAATCCGTATATCAACATCATTATCGCGGTTATCGCAACTATGATTACGGGAACCAAAAAGAAAATCTTTTTCTTTTCTACTATTTTCAAGTCTTTATCGAGAAGATTAGATATTTTCACTTGCTAATCCTCCCTTCTGTTTGTCCTTATTCTTTTTTGCACGCTTCTTTTCCTCTTTTTCAGCCTGCTCTTTATCCATTTGTCTCTGAACGCTCACGTCGGTCTGGTCGGCTTCTACATTTTCGAAACCTTTGCCCCTGCGGAAGCCGTAAAGCTTGGCATTCGTCGAGTTTATGTTTATGAAGTATTTGACAAGACCTCTCGTCACAATCATAGACGTAAACAGCGACAGGACTATACCGAGCAGAAGCGTAACCGCAAAGCCGCGTATCGAGCCCGTGCCGAATATGAACAGCATAATGCCCGCAATTATAGTCGTGACGTTACTGTCTATTATCGCCATAGTCGCGCGACGGAAACCTGCATACGACGAAGCCATAATAGATTTGCCGTTGCGGTATTCGAACTTCATTCTTTCATAGATTATTATGTTCGCGTCGACCGCCATACCCAAGCTCAAAATTATTCCGGCGATACCGGGCAGAGTGAGCTGTACTCCCGGAATTACCGACAGGAAGAACAACATCAGCACCGCGTAAATCATAAGACTGGACGAAGCGATAACGCCGAGCAATCTGTAAAACACGCACAGGAATATAATGACCAAAGCAAGACCGATGATACCTGCGAGCAAGCCGTAGAACAGCGCCTGTTCTCCCAAAGTCGCCGATACGGTGGAACTGTCCAACAGTGCAAGGCGAACTTCGAACGTACCGCTCATTATCTGGTCGGCAAGATTCTTTGCCGCCTCATAGCTCTGCATACCGTTTATGACGGCTTTGCCGCCCGCGATACCTTCGTTTATGGTCGCCGTCTGAATCTTCTGCTCTTCTTCGCCCTCAACCTGTACATATATGGACATAGCCTGTCCGACGTTTTCGGAAGTCACTTCGTGGAATTTGTCAGCGCCTTCGGAGTTCAAAGAAAGCTGAACTACATAACCGTCGGTCGCCGTATAACCCGGCTCCGCCTTTATTATGTGGTCGCCCGTCAAAACGGTTTCGTTATTGCTGTCAAGTCTGAAATATATGGAAGCGGGTTTACCGATTATCTCGAATATTTCCTGAGGGTTGTCCACGTCGGGAACTTCGACACGCAAACGCGTCGAACCCTCTTTTACAATCGTCGCCTCCGTGTAACCTTTCCTGCTTAAAAGATTAAGCAGCATAGTTCTAGTGCCTTCCATTCTTTCATCGAGATTTTCGGTGTTTTCATCGGCGGCTTCGTAAACGGCGTATACTCCGCCTTTAAGGTCCAAGCCCAAACTGATGGATTTTGCAAATGACTTATATGTCGTGAAACCGATATCAAAAGAACAGAAGGACAAAACAATTCCGATTATAAGAACAACGCCAATAATACATAATTTAATAATTGACGATTTTTTCTTCATCTGAAAGCCTCCTGCATACAATGCTCTAATTATATAATAAATCGAACCGTTTCGTCAAATAAAACAAGCCCTTATTTACGCATAAATATAAATTTTAATTTTCGCTGTCTACGCTGTTTAATGCAAGCGCGCACTCGATTCGTTTGCGCATAAGCTCACACGCGCCGCGATACGGTTTATCGAAGCTGCCATTGAAATTGTACGCATTCGCATTGCAACCGCCGCTGCAATAATATTTTGCCCAGCAATTCGTGCAGTCCTCTTTTGTAGTCACGTTGGTTGCCGCAAAGCGCTTGGGGATAGCCGTATCGAAAGTTCCGTCGCACACATTTCCGATTATGAAATCGTCGTTGCCGTCGAACTGGTGGCAGGGATAAATATTTCCGTCGGGATTTACCGCGACATACTCGCAACCCGCTCCGCACCCCGTCAGGCGTTTGGCTTCGCAAGGACCTTCTTTCAAGTTTAATATGAAGTGGAAAAACTCGAAATGTTTATCGGTGTTTTTACGGCGCAGATATTCTTCTGCAAGTTCGTCGTACTGCTTTTTCAGAATTTCGATATGCTCGGGCTTTATCGCCAATCTATTGGTCTCGGGCAAAACTACGGGTTCGACGGAAATGCAGTCGAAACCCAAATCGTTGAGCGCAAGCACGTCCTTGGCAAAATCGGTGTTTAAAGCCGTATAGGTGCCTCTGACAAAATACTGTCTGTCGCCGCGCAGCTGTTTGAAGCGCAGAGCATTTTTCAGAACGATATCGTAAGAGTCCTGTCCGCCCACCGTCTTTCTCACGCAATTATGCACACTTTTACGACCGTCTATACTCACGACGACGTTATACATTTCCCTATTGCAATATTCCGTAACTTCGTCGTTTAAAAGGACGGCGTTCGTGGTTATCGTAAAGCGGAATTTCTTTCCGTGCTTTTCTTCCAAACCGCGGGCGTACTCGACGGTCTTTTTAACGACATCGAAATTGAGCAAGGGCTCGCCGCCGAAAAAATCGACTTCGAGATTTCTTCTCTTTCCGCTTCTTGCAACCAGAAAGTCTATGGCTTTTTTTGCGACGTCGAGCGGCATATTTTTACGCTCTTTATTATAAGTGCCGCCGTCGGCAAAACAGTATTCGCAACGCAGATTACAGTTGTGCGAAATGTTCAGACACATTGCTTTGATAACGCCGCTGTAAACGGGCTTCGGATATGTACGCGCAGGAGTAAAAAGCACTCCTTCTTTTATCAATTCGTCAATTTCGCTTTCGACAGCGGCTATTTCACTGTTTTCATAACAGGAAAAAGCCCCCTCCGAAACTTCATCGGGAGCTATGCGTCTGTCGACCGCCAATTTTGTCAATTCGTCTATTTCATATAACGAGCCGCTCTCCGTGTCCAGCATAAAGATGCGGCCGATACATCGAAAAGTGTGTACCATTTAATTGTCCGACAATCGAAAACGACTGTTTTTATCCCTGTATTTCTCTCTCGACCTTATTGACCTTTACCGTTTTGCGTTCGCAAGACTGATTGCCTACCGTACAACTCGTTTTGCAAGCGGACTGGCAACTCGTCTGACATTCTCCGCAACCGCTGTCACAACTTCTGTCTATAGTCGATTTAACAATAGTTTTAATATGCTTCATATTGACCTCCGATTCTGTCGTTATGTATAGATTATACTAAAAACGAAGGGAAAAATCAAGCATTTATACAGTCCTTTTTAGATAAAGCTATTTTCTTATATTCGCCGTAATAATGCCGCTTAAAAAGCCGCTGACGCAACCGATTGCCAAATCGTTCAATATCGTCAAATCAAACTTGAATGCTCCGTCCAAAAGAGAAAAAATTACAAATGCGAGAGCGGTATAAAAGAATCCAACCGCTATACCTTTCACCCAACCGTTTTTCGGAATCTTGAAACTTATGAGACAGGCAACAAGCACGCTGATTCCCTTCAATACCTGATTTATGATAGGAATTGCCACAGACGGTACATTGAAAAGTTTTATAACCAATGCGGCAAGCAGTACGCCCACCAAAGATATTATCAAAGCTATGATAACGGCTTTTATCACTTCCAAAATCGGACTCTTTTTCTTTACGCTTACTTCGTTTTCCATTAAAAAACCTCCGCATATCTATTGGTATAAGATATGCGGAGGTTGTACGTTTTATGATATGGATTATTTTTTGGACGACGTCGATTTTCTCGTTCTCGTCTTGGACGAATTGGCGGACGGAGTAAGAGCGGACTTTTTCTCTTTTACGGCGTCGGCAGGCGCTTCTTCGGCTTTGTCTTCGACCACGGTCGCCGCCTGCTCCGATTCTGCCAACGGTTCGGCGGTTACGGCTGTCTGCTCTGCTTTTTCTTCGACAGGTTCTGCCTGTTCGGGTTCTTTAACGGTTTCCGTTTCCTGTGCGTTTTCTTCTTTCACGGTTTCGGACTGATTGTCTTTGTCCGCGTCGTATACTCCCGACGCTTCGGACATAACCTGATACACAGCCTGTATATCGAATACCATTGTGGTTTTGCTGCCCTCGTTGCCCGTTTCGATAACCATTTCTTTATCTACGGGAGAAGTCTGGCGTATTTCCACTACCTTTCCTATTATTCCGCCGACGGTCTTTATCGTGGACCCTACTTTGACGGAATCCTGCAAAGCATTTATCTGTTTCTGCCTTTTCTTGTTCGTGAACATAGGCAAAACGATAATTATTATTACCATTGCAACCAAAAGTGCAATTAAAAGAATTTGCTCCGTACTCGGTGCGGCAAAAAGATTACTGAAATTCATTTTACATCTCCATTTGTTTTATTACCATAATTTTAACACAGTAATCGCAATTAAGCAAGCAAATGGAATACCCAAAAGACTATTTCATCAGTTTGTCACAATATTTTTCGGTAACGTCTTGACTTTTGCGTCAAAAACTTCCACCAAACGACAATATAACTTGTTATCGAAAAGCTCGCCGCATATCTCCAATTCTATCGGCGCAAGGTCGATTAAATACAGCATTAAATTGTCGCCGCCTTTGGTCACCAGCTTGAACTCCGAATTATTATGCACGCCCGTGAGCAAAAATTCGTCGCCCTGCTGCTTCAATTCGAGTTTCATTATTTTGGGGTCTATCGCGCTCACCAAAAAGCGCAAAAGCTCGTTCAGCGTCAATTCGTCGTGCAGAAAGGAAGCATTGGACACTATCAGAGCGCATATCTCGTCCCAACGCTTTTTCAGCTCCGAAAGCCGAAAATCGAACAGTCCGTCCAAGCTTATTGTCTGGGTGACCTTTACTATAGAAAACAAAAGCTCGCGCTCGCACTCTCTGTCGAATGCCACAAGCGTGTGCAGCAGAAGTCTGTAAGTCGACTTTCCTATCTTCAAATGCGACAGCTTGGAATCTATATAGCACATCTTTCCTATCGTTTCCATAAGCTCCACAATGCCGTCGCAGATTATTCCGTTCAACGTCTTTTTGGTTCCGCTCTCTCCTGCCAATCCCAAATTGACATACCCGTCCGATTCGGCAACGGCAATTACGCCACCGACGGACTTGACTCGCGTCTCTAAAATCTTATTGAGAGCATATATCCAAAAAGCTCTGTTTTCACCGACTTTGATACTAATCTGATACATTTAAAATCCCCGATAATATTTTATGTCGCCGTCGAACATTTTACACATTTGATTTTTTAAATAAACGTAACGCACCTTCTTATGTTATGAATTTATCGCTATAATAATAACCTTTATACGAAAACGGGCATTAAAAAAGCCTTCGATTTTACGAAGGCTTCGAAAATTTTCCGTTATACATTTATCTGTGCGGATATTTTTCTGGACTTTTTGTTCTTTTCCAAAATCGGCTGTATTTCCGTTTCGATAAATTCTTCCGTTTGGCGCTCTGCTCTGCCGATAAAATTCTTCGGGTCTAAAATACTGTCAATCGTCGAATGTATCGCCTTGAAGTTTTCGTCCTTTTTAATGCGGGAAATCAAGTCGTTTTCTCCGCCGTCACGCTTAACGACTTTTGCGCTCTCCATAGAGTGCTCACGGATAAGCTCGTGCAGCTGCTGTCTGTCTCCGCCTGCTTTCACACATTCCATAAGAATAACTTCCGTGGACATAAACGGCAATTCTGCGGCTATGTGTTTACCTATTACTTTTTCGTACACTACCATATTTTCGGAAATATTCAAATAGAGATTCAGCACGCCGTCCAAAGCAAGGAAAGCCTGCGCTATCGTGATACGCTTGTTTGCGCTGTCATCGAGAGTGCGCTCTAACCACTGCGTAGAGCTTGTGACAGCCTCGTTGACGGGCAGAGAAATGACGAAACGTGCCAAGCCGCATATTCTTTCACTGCGCATAGGATTGCGTTTATAAGCCATAGCCGACGAACCTATTTGCGTCTTTTCGAACGGCTCTTCCATTTCTTTCATATTCTGCAAAATACGCAAATCGTTGGCAAATTTATATGCGCTTTGCGCAATCTGCGAAAGCACGCTCATAACGTTGTAATCGAACTTTCTCGGATAGGTCTGTCCCGTTACGCCGTAAGCCGATTTAATTCCGAGGCGGCTTACAACTGCCTTTTCCAAAGCCTTGACTTTTTCGCCGTCGCCGTCGAACAGGCTCATAAAGCTTGCCTGCGTTCCCGTCGTGCCCTTAACTCCGCGCAACTTGATTGTTTTAAGCAAATGGTTCAAATTCTCATAGTCCATAGCCAAGTCCTGCAACCAAAGGCAGGCGCGCTTTCCGACGGTCGTGAGCTGTGCCGGTTGAAGGTGAGTAAAGCCGAGAGTGGGCAAACTTTTGTATTTCAAAGCGAATGCCGACAGCTTGTCCATAACGGCCACGAGCTTGTCGCGAACCATTTCCAGCGCATTTTTTATCATTATTATTTCCGCATTGTCGGTCACATAACAGCTTGTCGCGCCCAAATGGATAATGGGTTTTGCCGACTTTGCCTGCATACCGAATGCGTACACGTGCGCCATAACGTCGTGGCGAACTTCCTTTTCACGCTCTTGCGCCACTTCGTAATTTATATCATCGGCATACTGTTTCATTTCTTCAATCTGCCGCTCGGTTATATTCAATCCGAGTTCTTTTTCGCTTTCGGCAAGCGCAATCCAAAGTTTGCGCCAAAGCTTAAAACGGGTATCGTCGGAAAAATTCTTTGCCATTTCTTTTGACGCGTAACGCGTTATCAAAGGATTTTCGTAAATGTCGTTCATTGTATATCTCCTGTTTGCCAATAAATTCGTTATGTAAAAAATTCGATTGCGTTTTTGTAAAAAATTCCGTCGATTGCCGACTGCGTATATCCGAGTTTAAGCAGTTTGATTTTCAACAGTCTGAACCCGTCGTATTCGCACAAGTCTTCGGGCGGCCGACAACCGTTGAAATCGGAGCCTATGCACAAATTGTTAGGACCGAATTTCTGAACAAAGTAGTCTATGTGACGGACAACGGATTCCGCCGTAGCTTCGCCCTTTGACAAAAACTTATCGTGGAGCGTCACGCCGATTATGCCGTTTCTCTCGACCAGCATTTGAATCTGACGAGCCGTCAGATTTCTCGGATGTCGAAACACTTCGTCAAAACAGCAATGGCTGTTCATAACCTTTCCGCCGCAACTGTCCACCACCGAATAAAAGCTCTTTTCATTCAAGTGCGCCGTATCCACCGCTATATTCAAGCGCTCGGCTTCTTTCAAGACCCGTTTCCCGAGCGGAAGCAAATCGGAAGTTCCGAGAGCGCCGCCCGCAAGAGCATTGTCGTAATTCCAAGTCAAACCGACATATTTAAACGGCAATTCGGACAATATGCTTAAAGGTGCATTTTCCAAGAAGTGCAAGTCTTCTACGGCATAACCGAACTCGACGTTTTTATACTTATCAAACCGTATATTCGAGACAGTCGATTGAAAAAAGCCTTCTTTAACATCGAGCTCTGTCGTCCAAAACGCCAGAATAATGCCCTTAACAGACTGTTTGCAGACGCGCGCCAAATATCCGTCGTATTCGTTTGCGGACACACCCGTCAGCAAATCATTGTGCAAATCGTATATCACATATACAGATATGAATTTAGCGCGACTGCTGTTACAAAAATAAGGAAAGCCGCAAGTTTATGCGGCTTTCGGCTTTTCAGCTTATTTTACGTCCAAATTCTTCAAGAGTGCCGCAAACGGATTGTTGCTCGATTCCTCACTCCACTCGCTGTGGTCTTCGGGAGCTTTCTCCTGCTTGGGTTTTCTCTGCGGTTTCTTCTCCGCTTTCGGTTCGGTCGCCGCCGCCGTATCTTCCGCAGACTCTTTCGCCGGTTTCTCGGTCTCCGGAGGCGGAGTCTGGCAAGCCTTTATGCTCAACGTAATCTTTTTGTTAGGCTCGTCTATGCCGAGAACTTTAACTTCGACTTCATCGCCCACTTTAACGACTTCGTTTATATTCTTGACGAAGTTGTGCGCAACTTCCGAAACGTGAACCAAACCTTCTATGCCGCGCTCGATTTCCACGAATGCACCGAAAGGCAGTACGCTTACGACTTTACCTTTGGTTATCGAACCGACGGGGTGATTTTCCATTGCTTTTACAAACGGATGAGGCTGCAACTGCTTGTACCCCAACGAAACTTTATTCTTTTCTCTGTCTGCGGAAAGTACAAGGAAATCGTATGTTTCGCCGATTTTCAATACGTCTTCCACGGACTTGATATGAGTCCAGGACAAGTCGACGATATGCGCAAGGCAGTCTATTCCGTCCACGCTTACGAATGCGCCGAAGTTGGTCGCGCGCTTCACCACGCCGCTCACGATGACGTTGGGGCATACGTTTGCCCAGAACACGTCTTCCTTTTCCTTTCTCTCCTCTTCGAGAACTTTTCTCTGGCTGGCAACGATTTCACGCTTTTCGTCGTCGATTTCCATTGCCGTAAGGCGAAGCTTCTGACCTTCGTATATCTTCATATCCTTTATGAAGCCGCCTCTCTCTCTTATTTGAGACGCGGGAATAAATACGGAATATGTGCCGAGATGACCGAGCAGACCGCCCTTTATGGCGCGAACGCCGTCGAGCTCGAAAACCGCTCCGTCGCGAACGGTGTCCACCACCTTGTCACCCTCTTTGATTTTATCGACCTTTTTCTTGGACAACAGCACGCAACCGCTGTCGACATCGCTCTTATTGATGATTATCGCTTCTATAGGGGTTCCTTCGGGATAGTCGGTCGGATTATAGCTTCCGTCCACGTTTACCTCGTCTTTCTTGATGAAACCGTCTTTCTTTCCGCCGATATTCACCTTGATGCCACTCTCGTTAGCGTGAATGACGGTTCCCTTTATACGCATACCGTCTTTGTACTGAACAAACGACTCTTCCAATAAGTCTTTGAACTCTTTGCTAACGTCTTCGAAATTGTTGCCCATATAACCTTTTACCTCCAAAATCAACTCTTCGGGAGTTGACGCACCGGCGACGATGGCTACTTTGTCGTCGGGTTTAAAAAATATATTTTTTAAGTCTGCAACGCGTTCTATGTGATAGGTCTCCTTTTGTACCGCTTTGCAGGTCTCGTACAACTTCGTCGTATTCGAACTACTCTTGCTGCCAACGACTAACACTTTATCGTTTTCGGAAGCCAAATCCATTGCCTCGGATTGCCGCTCAATAGTAGTATAGCAAATTGTGTCGAATATTTCAACTGTTTTCAAACCGCTATTCACTATTTTTTTCACAATTTCATTATATTTTTTTGCAGAGAAAGTAGTTTGAGCCACAAAACACAGTTTTTCGTCGGATTTAACCGTTTTCAGGTATTGTTCCAGTTCCTGCACGCTTTCCACAACGTCGGCTCCGTTTCGGCACCAACCGCCTATACCGACGACTTCGGGGTGATTGCGCTTGCCTATTATTACTACTTTATATCCTTCTTTATCGTATTTTTCGGCGATGTCGTGAATTTTCTTAACAAAAGGACACGTGGCGTCTATCAATTCCAGTCCCTTTTCTTTTATTCTGTCATACACGTCTTTTCCCACGCCGTGCGACCGAATTATTATTTTTCCGCCGTCGACTTCTTCGGGAGAGTTCACTATTTTCAAGCCTTTCTTAACCAGGCTTTCCACCACTCTTTCATTGTGTATGATTTCGCCGAGACAGCTTGCGTTCTCTTTTGCGTATCGCTCCGCCACTTCGAGCGCGGTTTTCACGCCGAAACAAAATCCGCTGTATTTTCCTACGGTTATTTTCATTCGGCACGCTTCCCGACTTTTTTCATAGCTTTTACCGCTCCTGCGGCAAACTTCACGGCATTTTTTCTTGCCGATTTATTCTGCTTTATCATCAGTTTGAATTCTTTATTTTTACGGTTGGCGACATAAAAATCGAGCATTTCCTTTGCCGCGCTCATTTTCTCCGTTACCGTTTCCGCGCCCATAGCGACGGCGACGGAATCCAATCGCTGTCCTTTAAGCTCGGTAAGCTCGAACGGCGGAGCAACGTAAATATAGTTTTTGCGAAAAACTTTTGCTCCCGAATATATCATTACGGGAACGATAGGCGCATCGCCTTTCACCGAAAACATAACGATACCGCTTTTGACTTCGTGTAAAGACGTATCTTCCTTATTTCTTGTACCCTCGGGAAAAATAGTTACGCTTTCGCCTTTTTTCAAGACGTTGACGGTATCGCGCATTGCCGTCATATCGGCTTTTCCTCGGTCCACGAAAATAACCCCGAGCCACTTGGCAAGCTTTCGTATCAACCGATTATTGCCGATTTCTTTTTTTGCCATAAAGTGGCGATAGCCGGGTAGAGATATTGCCACGACGGGGATATCCGTCCACGACAAATGATTGCTGACCGTTATCAATTTGGTTTTTCTCGGAAAGTCTTTTTTATTGATTATTTTTGTGGGAAAAAACAGCTTGAACGGCAGATATACGATGGCTTTTATGACGGCATAAAAAAGGTTCACTGAAAGCATCTCCTTTTTTTATCTATTTCTTCCGTCATTCTTTCGATAACCTGTTCTATATCCATATCGCTCGAATCGATTTCTATAGCATCGGCAGCTTTTTTCAACGGGTCCACCTTACGGTGAGAATCGTTATAGTCTCTCGACTGCATATCTTTTTTCACCGTTTCGAAATCGCACTTTTCGCCTTTTGCCGTCAATTCGTCGAACCTGCGCTTGGCTCTGACATCGACGCTTGCGGTCAGAAAAAACTTTGCCGGAGAATCGGGTAACACCTTAGTCCCGATATCTCTGCCGTCTAAAATACAGTCGCGCCGAGACGCTATTTTGCGCTGCATATCCACGAGTTTTTTACGCACTACGGCGATTGCGGAAAAATCGCTTGCCAATTTAGACACGTAATGCTTTCTTATTTCCTTACCGACGTCGACGCCGTCAAGGTAGACTTTCTGCACGTCGTTTTCGAATTCGACCGATACATCCGTATTGTCCAGCACTTTTAAAATACCCGTTTCATCGTCTAAACTTATTCCGCAATTATGCATTTTCAAACCGATAGCGCGGTACATTGCGCCCGTATCGAGATAGGTCATATTCAGGCGTTTGGCAAGCAGTTTGGCTATAGTGCTTTTTCCCGCACCGCTCGGACCGTCTACAGCCACGCTGAAAGGACGGCACAAATCGGGACGCAAAACTTTGGCTCCGCGCAAATAAACGTGCTTTATTTCATTTATTCCCGACACCTGTATCATAACGCGGATACACATAGGCAGAGAATCTTTTATGGGCGGCTCCAAACAGCTGAACAGCGGACAATTCAGTATGTCGCTTTCACGAACGGCGCGCGCAGGATAGAGTGCCGTTATATCGGAAGTCGAACTTATTATGCAGAAAATCGGTTGACGTCCTTTTTCGTTCAAGCCGTTTTTCGCAACGATTTCCGAAACAAGCTCTTTGACGCTTTCGGAAATATCGACTGCCGTATCGGATTTTACAGTGGTTGCGCCGCGAATTACCGATATTTTATCCATTGTTTATTGAACCTCCCGCGCTCTCTCCTGCCGCAAATCCCGTGGAAAGAGCAATCTGTATATTAAAGCCGCCCGTAAGAGCGTCTACATCCAAAGTCTCGCCTACAACATATAAACCTTTTACGAGTTTGCTCTCCATTGTAGTCGGATTGATTTCCTTTAAACTCACTCCGCCCGACGTCACTATCGCGTGTTCTATGCCGTATAAGGAATCTATTTCGAACGAGAGACCTTTAAGTGAGTTGAGCAGTCGCTCCCTTTCCTTGCGCGTTATATTGTTTACCGCATTCTCTCCGTTTAAACGGCAGTAATCGATTATAAACGGAATCAGCGAGCGCGGCAGTAAATCGAACAGAGCATTTTTCAATTGCTTATTGGAATACTTTTGAAAATCCGAAAGAATACGGATATCGAGCTTTTCATCCGACAGCGCCGGCTTCAAATCGATTTTCAAAACGGCGCCCTTCAAATTCTTTCTGTTTATCAGACTGCTTAAAGTCAAGGGCACGGGTCCCGACACGCCGTCGGAAGTAAACAGAAGTTCGCCAAAGCCGCTTTCCGAAAACCCGTCGCCCGAAACGGTCACGCCGACGTTTTTCAGACTTAAACCTTCTATTGCAGACACGCTTGTCCGCAGCTTTATCGGCGCAAGAGCCGCCACGGGCTTTACCACCGTATGACCGAGCCTTGAAGCAAACGTATATCCGTCGCCGCTGCTGCCCGTGGAAGAATAACTCTTTCCGCCGCAGGCAATGACGATTTTTGCCGACTCAAAAACATTTCCGCGCTCCGTTTTAATCTCGAAAGTTTCGGATACTTTTTTTATATCCGTCACTCTCTCGTTTAAAACAAGCTCGGAATTTGCCGTCGCGTACTCTTTCAGCGCCTTAATTATATCAGACGATTTATCGCTTACCGGAAAAACGCGATTGCCGCGTTCCGTCTTTAATTTAACGCCCAGACTTTCAAACAGCTCTACCGTATATGACGGCGGAAAACGATATAGACTGCTTTGCAAAAACTTTTGACCGTTCACCACATTGGACAAAAAATCACGGGTTTCGCAGTTATTGGTGAGATTGCACCGACCTTTTCCCGTTATATAGAGCTTTTTTCCCGCTTTCTCGTTTCGCTCCAACACAGTTACGCTTGCGCCTTTTTCCGCAGCCTTACCTGCCGCGGCAAGTCCCGACGCACCTGCGCCTATTACAATTATGTCACTGTACCGTTTCAAAAGATTTTCAGTCCTTTCAGCTTTGACAGGGCGCTTAAATCGTTTCTATCCGACGAAAGCGGAGTTACCGTCACATAGCCTTGCTTTATCAGTTCGACGTCGCAGTCATCGTCGTTGAGACTGTGTAAAGTCGGTTTTCCGTATATGCGCACGGAACCGTCGGTCGCACCTGCGGAATAACTGTCGTTGTAAATGTTTATTCCCGCCTTTGTCAATTTCACGCCTTTAAACGGTTCGGATACGGGATAGTTCACATTCAGCACGCCGCCGAAAGCGTCGCACAAATTCATAAGGCTTTGCCTTTTTTCATAGACGAAATCTGCCGCCTGCGAATATATTTTCTGCGGACAATTCCATTCCTGCATACTGATTGCTATGGACGGTATGCCTTGCAACGCACCTTCGGTTGCCGCCGCAACTGTGCCGCTATACAATATATCCGTGCCTAAATTTGCGCCGTTGTTTATCCCCGAAAGCACAAGGTCGAAGGGCTTGCCGTCATTGAAATACAGCACGCCTGTTTTAGTACAGTCGGCAGGCGTTCCCGATATGGCATACGCGGGATAGGGATAAGATTTTTTCTCGAAGAGAATATCTTTATCTATAGTCAACGAGTGGCTGAAACCCGAACGCTGGTCCATAGGGGCGACAACCATAACTTCGTGTTCCCTTGCGAATCTTTCCGCCAGCGTTCGTATGCCCACGGCATCTATGCCGTCATCATTGACTATAAGCACTCTCATATGGGATGTACTTGCGACTCCTTGTCGAAAATAGTTTTGTCTATGCCGCTTTTTGCCGCCAGACGTCTTTTGAAGAACGGAATAGCCAGTTGCGGGAAAAGCGCATAAGTAAGCACGTCTTCTTCCTGCTCCATATACTCTTCTATTTCTTTCTTATAGTTTTCCAGCTCCGGAGCAATGTTATCCGCAGGGCGGCAGGTAATTCTCGGCGTATCGCCTATTATCTTCTTTATAACTTTGGCATCGGGTTCCACAGGAAGTTTTCCGTACTCGCCTGCAAGCATACCTTTCGTTTCTTTGGTAACCATCTTATAGCGCTCGCCGGAAATTACGTTAAGCACGGCTTGCGTGCCCACTATCTGGCTGGACGGCGTAACAAGCGGAGGATAACCCAAGTCCGCTCTGACTCTGGGGACTTCTTCCAAAACCGCCAAAAGCTTATCGGAAGCGCCCTGCTGTTTCAATTGGCTGATAAGGTTGGAAAGCATACCGCCCGGCACTTGATAAATAAGCGCGTTCACGTCCACTTTCAGTACCTGCGGACTCAAGAAGCCGTCGTCGGACAGGCGCTGTGCCACTTTCTTGAAATACACGGTCAATTCGTTAAGCGCGTGCAAATCGAGTCCCGTGTCGTACGGAGTGCCCTGCAATGTTGCCACAAGAGATTCCGTAGCAGGCTGACTGGTGCCGTTGCCGAGCGGAGAAAGCGCGGTGTCTACTATATCGCAACCTGCTTCAATCGCTTTCAGGTTCGTCATATCGCCTATACCTGCGGTGTTATGCGTATGCAAATGCAAAGGCACATTGATTTTTTCTTTGAGGCGAGACACGAGTTCATATGCGGTATACGGCAGTAAAAGGTTCGCCATATCCTTGATACATATTATATCGGCGCCCATTTTTTCCAATTCCACGGCAAGATTGACGAAGTAGTCTACCGTATGCACTTTACTTGTGGTATAGCTTATAGCCGCTTCCACAGTCCCTTTATACTTCTTCGTGCTTTCAATCGCCTGACGCATATTGCGCGGGTCGTTCAGAGCGTCGAAGATACGGATTATATCAATACCGTTTTTGATAGACAAACGGCAGAAGCTGTCCACGACGTCGTCTGCGTAATGCTTATAGCCGAGCAGGTTCTGTCCGCGCAAAAGCATTTGCAGTTTCGTGTTGGGCAATGCTTTGCGAAGCTGACGCAGTCTTTCCCAAGGGTCTTCGTTCAGATAGCGGAGACAGGAGTCGAACGTCGCTCCGCCCCACGCTTCCAAAGCATAATAACCGACTTTATCCAATTTATCCGCAATCGGCAGCATTTCGTCGACGGTCATTCTTGTCGCCGCCTGAGACTGATGTGCGTCACGGAGTATCGTTTCCATTATTTTAACTTTTGCCATAGCGAGTATGACCTCCTAAATACTAATTAAATCAACCGCCGAATATGGCGAGCAACAGACCTGCCGCAACCGCCGAACCGATGACACCCGCCACGTTCGGACCCATTGCGTGCATAAGCAGATAGTTATCCGGCACTTCTTTTTGCCCCACCGTCTGCGATACGCGCGCCGCCATCGGAACTGCCGATACGCCTGCGCTTCCGATGAGCGGATTTATCTTCTTTTTCGAGAACAGGTTCATAATTTTAGCCATAAGCACACCGCCTGCCGTGCCTATCATAAATGCAAGCAGTCCAAGCAATATGACAAACAGCGTTGTCGGCGCCAAGAAAATCGTTCCGACGGCTTTGGAACCGACAACCACGCCGAGCATTATGGTGACTATGTTTATAAGCTCGTTGCTTGCCGTTTTTGCCAGTCTATCGGTGACTCCGCTCTCTTTCAAGAGATTGCCGAGCATCAACATTCCAATAAGCGACAGAGCCGACGGCAGTATCAAACCGACAAGCAATGTGACCATTATCGGGAATATGATTTTTTCTCTTTTGCTGACAGAGCGAGGAGGCTCCATACGGATACTGCGCTCTTTTTTGGTGGTGAGCAGTTTCATAATGGGCGGCTGAATAATTGGTATCAGCGCCATATACGAATATGCGGCAATGGCAATTATCGGGAGCAAATCTTTTTGCCCGAGCATTTGCGTCAACCAGATTGCCGTCGGTCCGTCCGCGCCGCCTATTATGGCAATCGCCGCCGCCGCCGCGCCTTTAAAGCCGATTACTATGGCGCCGAAGAACGTAACGAAAATACCGAGCTGTGCCGCCGCACCGAGCAAAAGGCTTTTGGGATTGGCAATAAGCGGTCCGAAATCGGTCATTGCGCCTATTCCGAGGAAAATCAGCGGCGGGAAAATAACTTTGTCCACGCCCTGATATAAGTAATACAAAAGACCGTATGACGCGCCGTTTGCCAGCTGTTCCTGCGTCAGCTCGTGCGCGCCTTGCGTATATCCTTCGAAGTACAGCAAATCCGCGCCGCCCGGAATGTTTACGATTAGCATACCGAACGCTATCGGCAAAAGCAAAAGCGGCTCGTATCCCCTGCCTATCGCAAAATAGAACAGGATGAGCGATATGCCTATCATAACGTAATTCTGCCAGAAATTAGCACCCGAGGCAACGGAATCGGCTATACCCGTACTCTCCCAAAGGTTTATCAGTATTTCAATAAAGTTAAGAGCAGAAAATGGCATTTTTTAAACCTCCGACTACTGACCCTACTTTATCGATGCAAGGTCGGCACCGGATACTACATTATCGCCCGGTTTTACCAAAAACGTGATTGTACCGTCGGCACTTGCTACGATATCGTTTTCCATTTTCATAGCTTCGAGCACGACGACTTTATCACCTTTTTTTACGGTTGCGCCGTTTTCCACGGAGAATCTCAAAACCAGTCCGGGCATAGGCGCTTTTACCGTGGTGCCGCCGACAACGGGAGCTGCCGCAGGCGCGCTTACCGCCGCAGGCGCCGCAACGGGCGCGCTCACGGGCGCAGAACCGTCGGTCTCTTCCACTTCGACCACATAAGATTTTCCGTTTACATTAACATTGAATTTACGCATTGTAAGTTCCTCCGCTTGATTATCTGTTATTCTTGAATTTATTTACCTGTCTGATACGCTTCACCGTGAAAGGCGCAACTTCCTGCGTGCCGCTTTCTTCGGCATATATCATTGTTATAGCCGCCACTATCGCCGCAACGGTCTCTTCATCATTCTCTACCGACGCAGACTGCACTTGCACGGTTTCTTTTTTCTTTTTCGAATCCGACTTGCCTATCGCCGCAAAAATCTTTTGGAAAACCGTCAGCAAGCCGACCAATATGAGCAGAACGCAGAGAACGACTGCTATACCTATTACGGCATACAAAAGAGCCGTAAGCAAATCCAAATCGGAATTGAACAGTTCGAACATAGGTTCTTTTTCCGTGGAGTTTAAGGCTGAAATCAAAAGTCCGTACATACTTATTACCTCTTGGAAAGGAAGGTCTGAACTATGCCGATAAGAAACCGACGGGAAAACTCCGGCTTTATTACGTTGTCGTAAAGTCCGATAGCGGAAACGCCGTCTGCGGACATATTCTCTTTCGCATACGCCGCGGCAAACTTTTCTTCTGCCTTTTTCTTATCCTTTGCTTTGGCGATATCGTCGGAATACAGAAGCTGTGCAACCGCATCGCTTTCCAACGCGCCCGTTTCCGTTCCCGCCCAAGCCGCGGCATAATCGCATATTGCTTTGGAGCAAAGCGCCGTATATCCTACGCCTATGGCTTTACCCACAACGAGTGCGACCTTTGCCACGGATACCTGCGAATAGCTGTAAATCAAATTTCCTATTTCGCGGACAAGTCCGTTGTTTTCTTCGTTCAAATCGACGACGGCGCCGACGCAGTCGACAAGATTGACTACAGGCAGTCCGTACGTTTGGCACAGCGTCAAAAGCTCGCAGACTTTTACCGACGCCTTACAGGAAAGTCTGCCGTCGCGTACCGACGAATTATTTGCGACAAGTCCTACCGAAATGCCGCCCAATCTCGCCAAGCCCGTAACTATCTCCGGCGCATAAGTTTCGCGAAGCTCCAAAAAGCTGTCTTTATCCGCAAGCTCTTTAATCAAAGTTGCGGTTTTTACTCCGACTTTGAGACCCTTGCAATTTCTGTTTAAATCGTCGCTCGGCTCGCAAACGGGTTCGCCGACCAGCTCCAAAAATGCGCTCACGGTCTTTTTCAACTCGGCGGCGGTCTTTACCACTACCGACACCGTACCTGCTTCGGACGCATTCGCGCCAGCGGTTCCGACTTTCGCCGCGTCCGTTTTTGTCTTTGCCGCAAGCACCAAAGGACTTGCCGACGCCATTACGGACTTATCGAAAGCAACCGTCAAATCGCTGTATGCGGTCAGATAGGACAGCATACCGAGATTGTTTCCTTTTATGATACACACGGTGGGAACGACCCCGTAAGCTTCCGCGCAAGAGGCAAGTATTTTTCCGTATCCGTCAAGGACTTCCGCGCCCTCGCCGAAACGCGCGCCGCTTGTATCTATTATCGATATGAGCGGAGAACCCGTTTTTACGGCGTTCTTTACTATTCTCGTGATTTTTTCCGCGCTGCCGACGCCTATGCTTCCCTTTAAAACGGCGGGATTTGTGGCAAACAGCGCCGTCTGTATACCGTTTACGGAAACAAAACCGCCGACAACGCCTTCGCCCACCGCTTCTCCCAAAGGAGTAAGCGAAGCAATCAAGGTATCTGTTTCAATGAAAGAATCACTGTCTACAAAACTCTTTATAAAAGATACCGTATCCTTTCCGTCGCTCTTTGCACGTGCTTTTATACCGCTTGATTGAGCCATATTGATGTGTCAGTCCTCCAATCGTTATCTGTGAAATCCGCAAATTTCCACTATCCTATTATACAGTAAGATAAAAAAAAATACAAGCGTTTTACAACATAAATTGCCTTAAAATTTGCATACCGCAACGACGCTGAAAAACAAAAGACCTATGCTACGCAGCACAGGTCTTTTACGGGTTTCAAAGCTTTTTCAGATATTCTATTTCTTTATCCCCAAGCACACGGGATTCGCCGCGATAGAGATTTCCGAGTTTCAGTTCTCCGATAGCCGTTCGCTTCAAAAATATGACTTCGCGGTTTATGCTGTCGAACATTCGGCGCACCTGTCTGTTGCGCCCCTCGGTTATGACGACTTCTACGCGGCTTATGCCGTCCGTAAAATCTTTAAGTTTGGCGCGGCATTTTTTTGTCTTGACACCGTCCAATATTACGCCGCCGCGCAGTTTATTTAGCTCCTGCTCGGATATATCGCCTTCTATTTTTGCGACATAAGTTTTAGGCACTTCATTGTGCGGATGCATTATTCTGTTTGCAAGGTCGCCGTCGGTCGTCAGTAGCAGCAGTCCTTCGGTATCGAAATCCAATCTTCCCACCGGAAAAATTCTTTTAGACGCATACTCCGCATCCAACAGCTGTAAGACATTCTTTCTGCCGTATTCGTCGCTTGTCGTGCAGACATAGCCTTTCGGCTTATTCAACATTATATATATATGCTGTTCGACGGGCGTTACCTTTTCCCCGTTCACCGTTACTATATCGGTGTCTTTTATATCTGTGGACAAATCGGTCACCGTTCTTCCGTTGACTTTGACCTTACCCTCTACAACGAACACTTCGCTGTTTCTTCTGCTACTCACTCCGCAAAGAGCGAGATATTTGTTTATTCTCAAATTTTTGTCACTTCCTTGTTTACTCGACGCTCCACTGCTTTATTACCGAATCCAATCTGTCGAGATAGCTCGGCGCGTCTACGCTATTTATAGTAAACAATTTTTCTTCAAAAAGCAAACGATTTTCCAATAAAACTTCAATTTTTCCCGCTTCTTCGCCTGCCTGCGTCGGAGCCGTGAACTCCTTATCGGTGTGGGCAATCAACTTTATATTGTTTTCTTCGCCGCTTTTGAGCGGATAATACAAATCTTTTGACGGCGAGCATTTAACCGTCGACGCTCGCCCCTCTTTTACGGGCACTTCGAAAGTCGCGTTTTTATCGCAGACTTTGCGTAAAGAATACTCTTTGAAAGCTCGTTCCATCAATGCGCTGCAGTCTTCGAACATAGGTCCGCAATTGAGCACCACGCAAATCACTCTCATACCGTTTCTTTTGGCGCTGGACACCAGACAGCGACCGGCCTTTTTCGTGAAGCCCGTTTTTATGCCGTCGCCGCCGTCGAAGGTGTTTAATATCTTATTCTTATTCAGCACTACCCTGTCATAATCCCTGTCTTTCCACGGCATTGTATATCTTTTTGTTCCGACGATTTCTTCGAACACGGGATTTTTCATTGCGTAAGACGCGATTAGCGCCAAATCACGTGCAGTCGTATAATGGTTGTCGTCGTGCAGACCGTGCGGATTTACGAAGTTGGAATTTTCCGCGCCCGCTCTTTTTGCCGTTTGGTTCATAAGTTCGGCAAACGACTCTATATCGTCGCAGACGGAAAGCGCCAGCACCACGGCGCAGTCGTTGCCCGATTGAAGCATAAGGCCGTAAAGCAAATCAATTATCTTTAATTCTTCGTCGGCTTGAAGATATATAGACGAGCCTTCCACGCCGACCGCTTTTTGGGGAACTTTCACTACTCGCTGCAAGTCGTCGCAATTCTCTATTACGGTTATTGCCGTAACTATTTTCGTGGTGCTTGCCATAGGCAGGCGTTTATCGGCGTTATGCTCATACAGCACTCGGTTTGTGACGTTCTCCAAAAGCAGCATAGACTGCGCCGACGTTTGCACGGGCTGTGAGGACGGCAAAAAGGCGCTTGCCCACATCGTTATGACAGACATAAGACAGCAGATTATCGCTTTCATTTTTTATTTATACCGTCCAATACCCCTTCCAATACGTCGGGAATGATTTCGAGAATCTGCTCCAAGGGGTTTTTATCGTCCACATTGACCAGCTTTACGCTTTTTCCGTCGCTTATCAAAAAGCCTATCGGAGATACGGATACGCCCGCTCCGCTTCCGCCCGCAAACGGATATTCGGTATAGGACTGCCGCGACATATCGCTGTACTCGCCGCCGCCAGTCAAAAAACCCGCAGTCACCTTACTGACGGGAATTATGCTGACACCGTCCGCCGTTACTACCGGCGTGCCTATGACCGTATCCGCTTCCACCAACGTCCTTATCTTGCCGAAAGCGTTGTCCATAATTCTTTCTATCGGGTGTTCCTGAGATTGCACTATCATATTTCTCTCCTTATAATCTGACTTTTGCCGCTTTTGTTTTCAGTTTGCCGTTTTGCTTCGCCTTAACTTCAAACTTATTCAAAAGTCCTGCTATGAATCCGTTTATAATATTTGCTAACGATAATTTTAATATGCCGAATATCTTAAAATCAAGCTCGTTTTTATTATACGACGGCATAATCGCGCTTCGAATTTCTATATTCTGCCTGCTTTTCAAAAACGAAGTTACCGCACCGAGAAATGTTCTCAAAACACCGACGGTCATAGTCGTCGCAAATGCGTCCGATACAAACCCTATCGACGCTTCCGTTTCCAATCGCTCGACTGTAAGATAAGACATTATCGGAGCGGCTTTGAACAATGCCACAATCGATTTTTTATCATTCTTATCGGTATTCAAGTGAATTTCGTCGCGCTTCTTTCCGCTTGTTATAACTATATTCTTTTCCGTTGTGCCGACGCTTTCCAACATAATCTCGGCTTTTACCACAGGTATAAAAAACAGCGATACTTTTATTTCGCCCTTGTTTGCGAGCAAATCGGCTTTTAAGTTTATCGAAAGCATAAAAGGCGTTACGATTAACGTCAATATAAGTATTATAACGGAAAAGGCGGTTAACATACTGCTAATATGTCACCGCCTGTAAATATTTATCCGTAAATGATTTCGACTAATCTATTTTATCCACGTTGTCTTCTTCGCTCAAAAATTCGGGGACTTCTTCTTCGGGAAGTTCGAAGTCGTTATAAAGATTTGCCGCTTGAGCGCGTCCCGTTGCTTCTATGACCGTTATGCTCTCCAAAAGCTTATCGTAATCGGGCAGCTGATTTATGTCTTCGATGCGGAAGCGCTTTAAAAAGGCATCGGTCGTGCCGTATAACAGCGGCTTTCCCACTGCGTCTTTACGACCGACCACTTCTATAAGATTATGCTTTTGCAGTACCTGAATGGCATAGTCGCAGTTTACGCCCCTGACCTGCTCTATTTCCAGACGCGTGACCGGCTGACGGTATGCCACTATGGCGACGGTTTCCAGAGCCGCCGAGGACAGTTCTTTTTCGCGAACGGGCTTCAACACGCTCTCGACCGATTCCGCATATTTGGGATTGGACGCGAACTGAATTTTATTGCGGTATGAAATCAGCAAAATACCGCGTTTGCCGCTGTACTTCTTTTTCAAACGTTTTACAGACTCGTCCACTTCGCTCTTTTGCAAGCCCAGCACTTCGGTTATATCATCGATACCGATACCGTTGCCGGACACCAATAAAAGCGATTCCAAAACATAGTCCAAATCTTCCAGATTCATAATTTCAGTCAAGCCACCTTATGTATGATTATTTCTTCGAAAGTCCCGTGCTGCTCCACTCTTATAAACTGCGACTTCATAAGTTCGAGCATTGCTTGAAAAGTTGTTATTATTTCATTCTTGGAAAAGTCTTCTTCGAACAAATCGTAAAAGGCGACTTTATCGCAATCGGTCAAAATTTCCTTTATTCTCACGGACATTTCATCGACAGTATATCTGTCTTTCTTGATTTCCCTTTCCGTCGGACTTTTTGCCCTGCTTTCTAATCGCATAAGCAGTTTTTGCAGAGCTTTCATAAGCCCGTCCATAGTCATATCTTTCAATACGAGTTTGGGTTCGAGCATTGACATATCGGGCGGTCGATAGTGAGCGCCGACCGTTTCCAAGTCTTTCATTTTTCTGCTTGCATCCTTATAGACTTCGTACTCTTCGCTGTACATTCGTCTCATTATTTCCTGCTGCAACTGCTCGGCATCGCTGTCTACGGGCAGTTCTTCGGGTCGCGGCAACAGCGATTTCGATTTTATCTCAATCAATATCGCCGCTACTTCGATAAATTCCGCAGCGCCGTCCAAATCCATTACGTCGTTGTTCGCCATATATTCAAGATACTGCTCTGTTATATCGGATACAAAAAAATCCTGAATATCGATGCGTGACTTTTTCACCAGACTGACAAGCAAATCCAGCGGGCCGTCGAACTGCGGTCCGCTGAAACGATTGAACTTCACGCAATAGGAGTCGGAAGTGTTTTCGTTTTCGACTATTGAATTTTCAATCTCGATATCGTCCATCTGTAATTCTTGCCCGCTAAAAAATCAAACCCCAGAAAGCCATAAACAGTTTTCTGACCAATCCCGTGAAAAACGAAATATAAGTGCCGAGTATATCTATATATGTCGGCAGATGAAACAAATCGACCACGACGCCCAAAGCAATCAGTCCTATCAAAATATAATGACCGTAATCTCTTATGAACTTCGTATACGGATTGGTGAACTTCGTAAACGCTTCCACCACTCTGAATCCGTCCAACGGATGAATGGGCAGAAGGTTGAAAAATATCAGATTCAAATTCAAAAGCGCCATTATTTCAAAAAAAGCAGACACTCCCGAAAATATACTGCCCCACACGCTTCCGCTGAACTTGGTTGCCAACGACAGCATCGGCAAAACAAATCCGCAGGATATAAACGCCAATATCAGGTTGACGGTAACGCCTGCGATTGCCACCGTAAACAGTCCGCGCTTGGGGTGCTTGAAGTTGTACGGATTGACGGGAACGGGCTTTGCATAACCGAAACCGACCACTATCAGCATTACAAATCCGACAAGGTCGAAATGCGCCAACGGATTCAGCGTAAGTCTTCCGTTCACTTTTGCCGTAGGGTCGCCGTTCCAGAGCGCGACATAACCGTGCGCCAACTCGTGCAACACCATAGAGATTATTACAGCAATGGCTGTGAATATTAAACTCGTCCAACTATGCGGAAATATCACGGCTGACTCCTGTTTAAATTATAGGCTTATAACCATTATATATCATACCATATTTAAACTATATAGTCAAATGATTGGTTTATATCAAAGTTAAGATTATCGACATAAAAATACGGGAAGCGCATTACGAAAAGAATACGCTCCCCGCTTTTATTGCGACGTTACCACTTCGAGATAAAATCGTCCACTATGTCCATATATCCTTTTTTCTCAACATCAGAGCAAGAAACGATATTTACTTCGCCGATAACATTGCCGTCTCTTGAAATTACAGCCCTGCCTATTATATCGTTTTCGCCTATCGGAGCGGAAACTGCGCCGAACTCATACGAGATATCGCAGTCGAGATTGCCGCCTTTCTTTGCAAAAAGCTTGAACGAATCGGCATACGCGCCTTCCACAGAATCGACTTTTCCGCCTTCCACTTTTACGTGTTCGGACAGCTTGTCGCCCTGCTTTATAACTTCTTTCGTCTCGTAATTGGCAAATCCGTAATTAAGCAATTTGCTCACTTCGGCGTTACGCTTTTTACTGTCGGCACCGCCGATAACAATACTAATCAAACGGGTATCGCCTCTCTTTGCCGTGGCCGAAAGACAGGACATAGCTTCATTGGTAAATCCGGTTTTTCCGCCGTCACAGCCCTTATATGCCCTTATAAGCTTATTTGTATTTGTAAGCGTCGTAACTCTGCCGCTCGGATGAGTTAAATCATACATCCAAACGCCGGAATATTCGAAGAACTTTTTATGCGAAAAAAGCTCTCTCGACATTGTCGCCACGTCCGCCGCACAGCTGTATTGTCCGTCCGCAGGCAGTCCCGTACAGTTGACGAAGCGAGTGTTTTCCATTTTCAGTTCGGCGGCTTTCGCATTCATCTCGGAAACGAAAGTTTCCACGCTTCCGCTGATTTTTTCGGCGATAGCCACGCAGGAATCGTTCGCCGACGCCACCACTATACTTTGCAGTAAGTCATTTACTTTATATGAACTGCCTGCGTCCAAAAAAGCCTGAGAGCCGCCCATACCGCTTGCCGTTTCGCTTATCACCACGTCTGCGTCGTAATCGAGCAATCCCGAATCGGCGTGTTCGAAAGCCAAAAGCAAAGTCATTATTTTAACCATACTTGCTATCGGCTGACGGTTCAATTCGTTATACTTGTAAATCACGCTTCCCGTGTCGTAGTCGAGCAGCATTGCCGCGCGCGCATTGGATACGCTTATCTCGTCGCCTGCACCTTCGCTCGGGTTCATAGCTTTGGCAACCGCAGTAGGCGCAATTATGACCAGCGTCAAAACCACCAGCGAAAGCGAACATATTTTCAATAACGTCTTTTTCATCACATTCCCCTTTTAAATATATTTTACATATATAATATGTTTAAAGGGAGTAATTATTATGTAAGTCATATCACGAGTCCTGCGGCGAAAATACTGCCGAACAGTCCCGAATAGAGCACAGCAACAACCGTTATCGCCGATAACACCAAATACGGAGGCAGATTTACGGCTACCGTTTGCAGGCTGAAACACCCGTTTCTGCGTATTTGCCGTCCGCAGCTCAACGACAAAGACACCGCGCACCCCAAACAAAATGCGGACAGCAAAGAATACGGTATATACACTATTATTATATACGGAAGCGACGCAAGTTTGAAATATACAATATACAGTGCCGCCGAGTATCCTATCATATACGACACATAAAAAAAGACCACGACGCCGATAAAGCCCGTATAAAAATTAAAGCCCAAAACGCAAATCAGCGCAAAGCAAATCACATAACTTATGACGCTCAAAAAAATATAGCCCATTATGTTTCTGCTTTCCGCGTTTACAAGCATCGCATATATAGACCTATCGGACAGCACTTCCGCCGCATCGCAACCGCAACCGCCTTTCACCCCGAAGGCACAGGCTATCACGAAAATTACCGAAAAAACGATAAGGCGAATCTTGTGCGCCTTTATAAAGTCGGTGCAAGCGTAATATATATTCCACAGTCTGCCGGATACTTTCATATAACAATATATGTGGAAGATTGTCGAATTATCCCGAAACAAAAAAGACGGCGTTTAACCGTCTTTTTTTTCAATACATCCAATCGAGATATAATCCGTACCCTTTGGTCGGGTCGTTTACAAACACGTGAGTAAGCGCGCCTATTATCATATCGTTTTGAATTATCGGACTGCCGCTCATTCCGCGCACGATACCGCCGCTTATATCCAGCAGCCGCTTGTCCGTTACGCGTATAACCATACTTCTGTCCGCACGCTCCGATTGAGGCATTGCGCGAATAATTTCCACATCGTAAAAATCGGCGCACCCCGAAACCGTTGTATATATCTTCGCCTTGCCGTTCCTTACGTTAATACGGCTTCCGATATGGTAATACTTCTCGGGAATATCGGCATTGGAATTAAAGTGACCGTAAACGCCGTAATCTGTATTCTTGTATATTTCGCCTATGGGATTGTCGGTGTGTTTCAGAACGCCTTTCAATTCGCCAGGCGTTCCTTTAAAACCTTTGTTTATCCCCGCAATTTCGCAGTTATACGCCTTTCCGCCGCATACCGGCAATACGCTGTCGTTTACGGCAATACCGTGACCGAGCGAGGCGAAGGTGTTATCGCTCTTTATAAAGCTGGTTGTTCCGACACCCGAAACCGTATCCTGTACCCACAGTCCGAGTCTGTATTTTCCGCTTAACTCGTCAATAAGCGGTGAGACGCTTACCTGCAGAATTTTGCCGCCGCGACGCAAAGTCACTTTGATTTTATCTCCGCTTTTATAGTTTTCCATAAAATCGGTTATATCTTTTGACGACGTGATTTTCGTATTGTCCAAATTCAAAATCAAATCGCCCGCTTCGATTCCGCCTCCGATAGCCACTTTGCCTGCGGCAGTCTCCACATAGCCAATCTCGTCGACCAGCACTCCGTCAAGGTTCATCACAAGTCCTATAGGAAAACCGCCGAGACGCACCTGCTTGTCTTTGGCGCAGAGAATATCGACGGTTTTCAGCGGAAGCAAGCCGAAAAGCTTGAAAGAAAGTTTGCCGTTTGCGACTTCGGCATCTGATTCTTCTACGTCCAGCCTGCAATCCACAGCTCCGAACATTCCCCTGTCTACGCCGTATCTTGTAATCGTTATTCCGTCGGGTATAGATAAAACATATCCGACAGACCGAACGCAGCCAACCGACAAATATAACAAAAGCGCAATTGCGGCAACCAATAACCATCTCTTATTTCTATGCTTTTCCATACTAATATTTAGCAGTACGGGCACAAGAAATATACATAGAAGATTACGGCAAAAAAATCAAACCGATTAAAATAACGAATTCTTGTCAAACAAAACCGCAAACATATATTCCGTAAACAGAGCGAGAATTTGTCCCACTGTGGGCGGCGCGTATGTCTGTTTAAGACCGAAATAAGCATACAGATTGGCAAATCCGTCGTCGAAATAATAGGATTTATTGACCAACGTGCGGGCATTTCGTTCAAAAGACTCGCTCTTTGTTCCGATTTTTTCGGCAACGGTCGCATACATCGTCATAAGCTTGTCCGCCTTTTTCTTTTTCAAAATGAGAATGACAAGCTCTCTCATTCCCGAAAAGCCTTTCAGAAAAGGCACAAAGCCCATTTTAATCATCTCGGCAGTAACAATTCGATATAATTCATCGTCTGTCAATACGCTCATTCCAAAATCGTTGCTATCACCCTTTTTCATAAACACAACTCCTTTAAAATTTAAAATTTTTTTTAAATCGTTTTGAAAGATACGACGATTATAACACCATTTTTCGGCAAAATCAAGCGTTTTAATGTAATATTTTATCAAAATTTAACATAAATTTCATTATAATTTCCAAATTTGTCGAATTTTAAAAGCGTCATAAAAGAAATTATGTCCTTTTATGACGCAAATGTCGAAAAATATTTCTATAAGTAAATAAAATTTAAACCTTTTTTGATTTTTTAATAAATAAGCATCTCAAAATGCCTCTTAAAAAAACAGGTGCTTTAACACATATTATTTTCACGACAGACAAAACCTCCATATATCAGTTTTCAACAAACAAAAGTGCCGCTCCGCATTTTAAAACATATTCGACGTCTTCTCCCACCGCCGTGTTCGAAGTGGTAAAAATATTCGCTTTATCCACCCAAACGTCGCAAGCGTCGAACAGCAGTCCTTTTGTATACAATATATGCGTTTTGTCTCCGTATGGTACCAACGACACCGTTTTGCCGATTTTTACCGTCTGCTTAAACGGTTTTCTCTCCGTTATATAATACACGTCAAACAACTCGTCGCGTATCACCGCAGTACAACCGAGCCCGTCCGCCATTGACAGCAAGGAATAATTTATCATTACGTGGTCGGGTCTGTCTCCGAATGAGCCGTATATATCAACCAGCTTAAAACCGCGCTCCGCAATTCTACGCAGGGCAAGCTGCGAATCCGTGTAATCTTTCTTTACCGGATATTTTTCCGAGTGTATGTCTTTCGGCAAATCGCCTTGCAGAGAATCGAAGTCGCCGATTAACAAATCGGGACGGCAGTATTCCCGTAAATAGTTATATGCGCCGTCGGCACACACAACGAAAAAATCGGCGAAATCAATCTTTCGCAATATTTCACTACGCGGAGCGCGCCCGTTTAAAAATAACAGCGCCCCTTTCTTTTTTGTATCTATCATACTTTTCTCAACGTTTCGACGGCTTTTGCTATGTCGTCGGCACCGAACACCGCATTTCCGGCGACAAGTATATCGGCACCGCATTTTTTTATCAAAGACGCATTTTCAAACGTTACACCGCCGTCGATTTCTATCAGAGTGTCGCAGTCGTTTTTTTCTATAAACGTTTTAAGGCTTTTTATTTTTTCATACGATTTTTCTATAAACTTTTGTCCGCCGAAGCCCGGATATACGCTCATAACCACTATTATGTCACACATAGGAATATATTTTTCTATCGCGGAAATCGGCGTATCGGGACTTACTGCCAATCCACACATTACATTTGCCGCACGAATTTCCGACAGCAGTTTCTCCGGTTTGTTTTGCGCTTCAAAATGAAAAGTTATACTGTTTGCGCCTGCCTTTATAAAATCGCCGACATACCTTTCGGGTTCGGAAATCATCAGATGCACATCGAAAGGCAAATCGGAAGTCTTGCGCAAATCTTTAATGAATTTGGCGCCGAACGTCAAATTCGGAACAAAATGTCCGTCCATAACGTCGCAATGAACGATATCCGCTCCTGCCGATTTCAATTTCGACACTTCGTCTCCTATTCGGCTGAAATCCGCACTTAAAATCGACGGAGCTATCATAGTTTTTTTGCTTTTGAAAATCATTGACACAGTTTCTCCTTGTTTACCTATCGTTCTTTATCCGTTTATTCGACTGCGGCGCAGTTGTCCGCAGGCGCCTGCGACGTCACTGCCCATAGAGCGCCTGACTGTGGCAGACACGCCGAGCTCGCGCAGTTTTTCGCAAAAGCGTTCGCCTTCCTGTTTTGTACAGCCTGCAATGTTTTTGCCTTCCACTTTGTTAAGCATAATCAAATTTATATGCGCAGACATACCTTTTGTGAGTTCCGCCAATCTTTTCGCATCCAAAAAACTCATATTGACGCCTTTTACCATAGAATACTCGAAAATGACGCGCCGTCCCGTCTTTTGGAAATAGTAACGCGCCGCCGCAATAACGTCGGTCACGGAATATTTGTTCGCAATCAGCATAAGCTTTCGCCTGTATTCGTCAAGCGTGGCGTGCAACGACACGGATAACGTCACTCCCAGTCCCAAATCAGCAAGCTCGCGCATTTTTTCCGTCAGTCCGCAAGTGGACAGCGAAACCGACCTTTTTCCTATATTCAAGCCGTACGGAGCGGATACCAAATCTATGAACTTGACCACGTTGTCGAAATTGTCCAGCGGTTCGCCGCTTCCCATAAGCACGATATTCATAATCTTTCTGTCACTGACGTTTCCGCCCAAAAACCTGTTCACCGCGGTGACTTGCCCCAAAATTTCTCCTGCCGAAAGGTTGCGGACCAGACCGCCTATCCCCGACGCGCAGAACTCGCACCCCATACGGCACCCGACCTGCGTGGACACGCAGAGAGTGTTGCCGTAATCGTGCGGCATAAAAACGCCTTCTATGATATTGCCGTCAATCAGACGATACAAAAATTTCACGGAACTGTCCTTGGATTTTATCGATTCTAAAATGACAATCGGCTGTGCAGTATGATTCTCGCCCAATTTATCGCGCAGGCTTTTCGGCAAATCGCTCATTTCCGAAAAGTCACAGCCGTTTGCCAGCCATTTGTAGACTTGCTGGGCTCTGAACGAACGGCAATCGTATGGCGCAAGCAATTCTTTCAATTCTTCTATGTTTAAATCAAGTAAAATCATATGTCTTCCTGTCCTTAATCGCGCCGCATAACGGCAACGAAAAATCCATCGGTATTATGCGTATGCGGAAACAATTTTACGAACCCGTCAGAAGAAACCGCTTCACCGACGGTTTTCGAATTTACCGCAAGGTCCGAACAGTCCGTTATCGAAAAACTCGGATTATGTTCTATAAATTTCTTCACAACCTCATCGTTTTCTTCGCAAAGCACGGAGCACGTCGAATAACAAAGTTTTCCGCCCGATTTCACATATCGGCTTGCCTGCCGTAAAATCTTCGACTGCAATTTGGAAAGCTCGGACACCTTTTCGCTACTTTTGTTCAATAAGATGTCCGGCTTACTGCGCAAATCGCCCGTACCGCTGCACGGCACATCGCAAATTACGCAATCAAAATAACCGAGCCAATCACCGCGCTCCACACAAGCGTCGTTAAGCACCGCATTTATATCGACATTCATTCTCTTTGCGTAAGAGCGTATCAGCTCCAATCGATGAGGGTGTATGTCGCAGGCGCAGACGTCGCAGCCGATATTTTCGGCAATATACACGGCTTTTCCGCCCGGTGCGGCACACAAATCCAAAACTTTCGAATTTGAATCAAGTCCGTCACAATAGCACTGTGCGGCAATTATAGACGCCAATGATTGCACTGCGAAATCGCTTTGAGACAAATTATGCCTTTTTTGGAGCAAATTTAATGTGTTATGCGTGACATAATACCCGTATTTTGTTTTGCTTGCGGATATATCTTCATATTTTGAAAGCACTGTTTCGAATTTCCCCGAATCCACGCCCTTTCTTAATCTGATATGCGTGCGAAATTCGTCCGAACGCATCATATTTTCCACAAAGTCGACGCCGTATTGCCCGATGAGCTTTTCAGCAAGCCATACGGGCAGTCCGCAATTTACGGAAACATACTCCGCTTCCGAAACTTCACCCCTTGCAGGCAATTTTACATCGGCGGATTTACGCAGTACCGCATTTACAAAATCCGCAACGCCGCTTTTGCCGAGCTCTTTCGTCAGCTTCACACAGCCGTCTACCGCCGCATAGTCGTGCACATTCATATAACGCAGCATATAGACGCCCATTTTCAAAACCGTCATAACCGCCGTTTTGGGACGCTTTTTCGTCAGTTTGTCAATTATGTACGTCAGCGTCACATCTCTTTCCAGTACGCCGTAAAACAGCCTTGTGACAAACTCGTATTCCTCTCTATCGTCCTTTATGGCGTCGGAAAGTGCGTGAGAAGAATATGCTCCGTCACGATATACGAGCATAAGCGCATTATGGCATATTCTTTCTCTCGATTTCTTCATACAAACTCCGCTCCGTCATTAAGCCTATGACCGCGCAAAAAATCTTTGGCAAGCATCATATTCTTTCCCGGAAGCTGTAACTGCAATATTTTTATTCCGCCGTCGGCACACGCCGCAATCATTTCATTGCCGACAACCGAAATTTTGCCGCACTTTCCGTAATTGCCGCTTACGGAAAGAACCTTCCCTATTTTTACGGGCGTTCCGTCAAGCACGGCATAAGCGCCCGGAAAAGGCGTAACACCGTTGCACCTGCAAACAATCTCCCGTTTATTGCGCGTAAAATCCAGATGTCCGTCTGCTTTTTCCAACATTCGGCACTTTGTCGCAGACATTTCGTCCTGCGGCACGGCGATTATTTTGTTTTTCGACAAGAGCTCCAGCGTTTCGATTAACAAATCGGCGCCCATCTCTTTCAGCCTGTCGGTCAGCTCTCCCGCCGTTTCGTTCTCTCCTATGGGCGTTTTTACGCTTGACAGCATTGCGCCGCTGTCTACCCCGACGTCGGTCTGCATAATGGTTATTCCCGTTTCCGTTTCACCGTTTATGACCGCCCACTGTATGGGCGCGCTTCCGCGGTATTTAGGCAGCAAAGACGCGTGCACGTTTATCACGCCAAATCGTTTCATTTCCAAAATTTCACGACTCAAAATCTGCCCGTATGCCGCAGTTACCATTATATCCGCGTCAATCGATTTCAATATCTCTATTCCGTCGGTACGGATTTTTTCGAATTGATACACTTCGATACCATTTTCCTGCGCGGCGACCTTTACGGGCGTAGGCAAAAGATTGCCCTTTCTATCCTTTGCCCGGTCGGGTTGGGACACAACGGCAACGACTTCGTGTTTGGATTTTATGAGAGCTTTTAAAGACGCGACCGCAAAATCCGGCGTTCCGAGAAAAATTACTTTCAATTCCGTCTCCTTTCAAAGTGTTATGCGTGACATAAATACCGTTATTGACTTATATCCCGTATCTAATCTACCAATTTATCGATAAACAGCACGCCGTCCAGATGGTCGATTTCGTGACTGAAAGCAACGGCTTCGAAATCACTGACTTGATAGACGTGCTTTTTGCCGTTTCGGTCCTGCGCTTCGACCGTCATTTTTTTCGGACGTGCCACATTGCCGTTACGGTCGGGCACGCTTAAACAGCCTTCCTGCCCTATTTGCGTTCCGCTCGACTTGACTATAACGGGATTGACAAGTTCGTATTTCATTACACCGTCCACACACACGACACAGACGCGTTTCAGCAACCCCACCTGAGGCGCGGCAAGGCCCACGCCGTTCGCCTTGAACATCGTTTCGAACATATCGTCTATCAAACAAGCCAGTTTGTCGTTGAAATCAACGACTTCTCTCGACTTTGCTCTCAATATACTTTCGCCGAGTTTTACAATTCCTCTTGTAGCCATAATATCACCTCAACTCAAATTATTGGGATTAACTTCCACAAAACACACTGTTTTACCGTTTCTATACTTATCGGTTGCCGCATAGATTGCATCCAATGCCGTATCCGCTCCGTTTGTTATGCGCGCCAGCATTTGCATACGGTATTTTGACTGAATTCTTTTTACGGGAGATTTCATAGCCGCGGCATAGGCAAAATCTTCCTTATGGGCATTGACATATTCCATAACGTCGCCGTAAATTTTTTTGAGCGTATCGAAACAGTCGTCTTCGTTTTCCGAAGTCACAAGTATGCGGACGATTAGCGCAAACGGCGGATACTTTGTAACTTCCCGAAGATTTATTTCCTTTTCGTAAAAGCCCTTATAGTCGCCGTCCGCGGCAAACCTGTAAACATAGTGATTCGGCGTGAACGTTTGCAGTACCACCTTTCCCGGCTTACTGTCCCGCCCCGCTCTGCCAGACACCTGCGTGATGAGCTGAAAAGTGCGCTCCGTACTGCGATAGTCGTTGAAATGCAGACTCATATCCGCGTCCACTATACCCACAAGCGTTACGTCGGGAAAATCGTGCCCTTTGGCAATCATTTGCGTACCCACGAGAATCGACGCCTTACGCGAGGCAAATCTCTGCAAGATAGTGGCGTGAGAATCCTTGGTCTGCGTCGTATCGTTATCCATACGCAGTATTTCTTTATCGGGAAACATTTGCGCCAAACGCTCCACCACCTGCTGTGTGCCGACAAAACCGCGCTTTATGTGCGCGCTTTTACAATTCGGACAGACATCCAGCGCCGAATAACGGTTGCCGCAATAGTGGCATTTCAGGACGTTTTCTTCCTTATGATACACAAGCGACACGTCGCATCGCTCGCACTTTGCCACATAGCCGCAACTGCGGCACATCACATAAGACGAGTATCCGCGCCTGTTTAAGAAAATTATCGCCTGATTGCCGCTCTCGATACACTCGTAAAGTTCCGACTCCAATCTGCGCGAGAATATTCCGTTATTACCTGCCGCAAACTCCGCCGACATATTAACTATGTCTATATGAGGCAGACTGCGTTTGTTGACGCGCTCCGGCATTTCGACAAGACGGTATTTTCCGATTCGGGCATTGTAATACGACTCTATAGACGGAGTGGCGCTGCCCATAACGAGATTGCAGTTATTATAATCGGCGCGGAAACGCGCGACGTCGTATGTACGATAGCGCGGATTGCTTTCCGACGCATAACTCGAATCGTGCTCCTCGTCTATGATTATTATGCCGACATTTCGCAACGGTGCGAAAATCGCCGAGCGTGCGCCGATAACGACGGACGCTTCTCCGCTTATCAGACGCCGCCATTCGTCAAAACGCTCGCCTGCGGATAATCCGCTATGCAGAATCGCCACATTTTGACCGAATCTTGCCTTAAAGGATTTAAAGACCTGAGGCGTCAGCGAAATTTCCGGCACGAGCATTATTGCGCCTTTACCGTCGGCAAGCGCCTTGGATATGCACTGCATATAAACTTCCGTCTTGCCGCTTCCCGTCACTCCGTGCAATAAAAACGTATCGCTTTGCCCCGACATAACGACATTCAACGCCGATTGCTGCTGCGGCGTAAGCGTATGCGGTTTTTCGGAGCTTTCGTCCATATTTTTATACGGGGTACGTTTAATTTCCCGAACGCCGACTTTAAGTATATCCCGCGATATCAAGTTGCGTATTGCCGACGCCGAAAAGTTCTCGTTCATTTCCGTCAAAGAGGTCTCGCCGTTTTCGCATAAGAACAGACAGACGTCGCGCTGTGCTTTCGCAGACGGCTTTATGTATTCGTCCAAGTCCTTACTGCGGAATTCTTCACTCAACGACACATACTGCTTTTTCAGCTCTTTTACCCTGCCGCCGCGCATTTGCGACGGAATGAACAGGCGCAGTACGTCCACGATACGCAGGTGATATTTGCGGCGCATATACGCCATAAGCTCGAACATCTCTTCCGTAATGACAGGATAATCGTCCAGCGTCCGAACAATGCTTTTAAGCTTGTCCGCCGCGACATCGGTATCTTCTTTGAGGTTTGTCACATATCCTTCTATTTCCCGTTTGCCGAACGGTACGGCGACACGGCTTCCCCTTTGCACTTCGGGGGCGTCTGCGACGGAATAATCGAACACTCTATCCACTTCGCTGCCGCTTATATCCACAATCACTTCGGCAATCATAACTTGCAAATCTCGTCCAAGATGACGTCCGCAAGCTCTTTCTTGCTCATTTTCGGACAGTCATACTCCCTGTCTTTTGTTATCAACGTAGCTATATTGGTGTCGACGTCAAACCCTGCGCCGCTGACCGTCACATCGTTTGCGACGACCATATCCGCATTTTTGCAGGCAAGTTTCTTGCGCGCATTGGCTTTGAGATTTTGCGTTTCCGCGCAGAAAATTACAAGTTTTTTATTTCCCTTGACTTTGCCCACGGCTTCCGCAATATCCGGATTCTTTTTCAATTCCACCGTCAGCGATTTGGACTTGATTTTTTGGTCGGAAAAAGTCACGGAATAATCGGACGGCGCCGCCGCCTTAATCACGATATCGCACTTTTCGAGATTTCCCATAACGGCGTCATACATTTCGCGCGTGGTTTCCGCGCTTATAAGCTCGTCATAATCGCAGGGCGGCACGCTTGTACAGCCTGCGACGAGAATGACTTTTCCGCCGCGGCGTTTCACGGCACTGCAAAGAGCCATACCCATTTTACCGCTCGAACGGTTGGAAATAAACCGCACGGGGTCTATAGGTTCGCGGGTGGCGCCTGCCGTTATCAATACGGTTTTGCCCTCGAAGTCGGCTTTTGGATTCAATATTTCGTTTATCTTTTCGAATATTTCTTCGGGTTCGGCAAGTCTGCCTTTGCCGTTGTCGCCGCAAGCCAATCTTCCGCTTTGCGCATCCACGAAAAAGCAGCCGCGGTTTTGCAGGGTTTCGCGGTTTTTGACCGTTGCCGCCGCAAAATACATATTTGTATTCATAGCAGGCGCAATCAGAACGGGACAAGTTGCGGCAAGCAGCGTCGTCGTCAAAAAGTCGTCCGCAATTCCGCAGGCAAACTTTGCCATAACATTTGCTGTGCAAGGCGCGATTACAAACAAATCCGCCTTTTTTGCCAGCGAAACGTGCTCCACTTCCCAAGTGAAATTCCTGTCGAAAGTATCGCTTACCACTCGGTTTCCGGAAAGAGTTTCGAAAGTCAGCGGCGCGACAAACTGCGTGGCATTTTTCGTCATTACCACGTGAACATCGGCTTCGGCTTTTTTCAGCATACTCACAAGGCTGCATACCTTATAAGCCGCTATACCGCCGCAAACTCCTATAACAACAGTCTTTCCTTTAAGCACGTTAATCCTCGTAACCTGCCGTCACTTTGCCGCCGTAAACTTCACGCGACGCTATGGCTATGGCTCTCTCTCCCGAATTGTTCAGACTTTCGCTGTCCTTATCGAGAAGCTGACGCGCTCTTTTGGTCACAAGACATACGAGAGCGTATTTGCATCCCACCTTTTCTATCATTTTATCGATAGGCGGTTCAATCATCATAACAGTATACTCCTTTACAAAAGATTATTTACTATTTTCTTTTAAGCATACCCTTTACGGTCTGCTCGTTTCTATACATACGGCATTTTTCCGCACGGATAATAGCTACTACCTGTTCGGTTGCGACATCGGCGTCATCGTTGAACACGATATAGTCGAAGTCCTTATATTCGGAAAGCTCCCGTCTTGCATTGCCCAAACGGGTTTTCAGACTGTCGGGCGTTTCCGTGCCGCGAGCTATGAGGCGGCGTTCCAGCTCTTCGAACGACGGCGGCATTATGTATATCGTTACGGCGTCGGGATATTTTTTCTTTATCTGACGGCTGCCGAAATTATCTATTTCGAATATGACGTCGCTGCCGTTTTTCAGCATTTCGAACACGGGCGCTTTGGGAGTGCCGTAATTGTGGCAATACACCGACGCGGTCTCCAAGAATTCACCGTCCGCTATCATCTGGCTGTATTCTTCTTCCGTCTTAAAATAATAGTGCACGCCTTCTATTTCGTGCTTGCGCGGCTTTCGCGTAGTAACGGATATAGACTTTTTGATTTCCGGCATTATCTGCAGCACTTTGTCGTGAATAGTGCCTTTACCTGCGCCGGAAGGTCCCGATAATACAATTAACAATCCATCATTCATAGCTTTATCACTCCACGTTTCTTATTTGCTCTTTGATTTTTTCCAATTCGTTTTTCATCGCCACGACGCATTGCGTAAGCTCGGTATCATTCGACTTACTTCCCATTGTATTTATCTCGCGGTTCATTTCCTGCGAAAGGAAATCCATTTTTCTGCCCTGCGGTTCGTCCGAATCGAGGCAGTGCAGGAACTGATTTATGTGTGACGTAAGTCTGGAAATCTCTTCGTTTATATCGGCTTTATCCGCAAAGAATGCCGTTTCGTTCAGCAGTCTTGCTTCGTCCACTTCCACTCCGTCCAAAATGTCTTTGATACGGGCAGTCAATTTCTCGCGATATTCCTTTACAACGACGGGCGCACGCTTTACCACCTTTTCCAAGTAGCCTATAATGTTCTCGGTCAGCGCTTTCAAATCGGCTTTTACCGACGCGCCTTCCGTCAAACGCATAGCGTCCAGATTTTTCACCGCTTCCGCTACCGCCTGCCTTGCCAACTCTTTAACCTGCGCTTCGTCGTCTTCGCCTGCTGTGACTTTTAACACGTCGGCGCTTCGCATAAGCGCTGTTACCTGAAAATCGTCTTCCAGGCAGTACTGCGTTCTCAAAAGCTTGGAAGTCTTTATAAGCTCGCTTGCCAAAGCATAATCCACATCTATGCGCTTATTGGTTTCCGATTTGTTCTCGTAATTCACATATACGTCCACGCTTCCGCGGCGCACCACCGACTTTATTCCGCCGCGCAAAGTCTCTTCGACAAACGCAAGAGGTTTAGGCAGTTTGCAGCCTATATCCAAGTATCTGTTATTTACCGCTTTCAATTCGACAGTGAAAGTTCTGTCGTCTTTACTTGCTATGCCCTTTCCGTATCCGGTCATACTTTTCATAAGCCGCACCTCTCGAAGTATTTATACATATCATCCGTTTCCGGCTTGACCGCCGTTTCTTTGCCGTCCGCCTGCACAAGCAGAACTTCTCCGTCAGACACAGCCCCTATTTCGGTGACCTCGACGCCTGCCGCCGTCAGTTTTTTTACTGGCTCTACGTCGCTTGCCGCAAACAGCATACTGCCGCTGGAAATCAGTCTTGCGGGATTGATTGAGTATTTATCGCAAAGGCGTTTCGTGAAATCACTGACGGGAAACTTACTCTCATAAATGCGAGCGCCTTTGCCGCAACCGAGACAGACTTCCGCTACGGCGCCGATGATTCCGCCTTCCGTAACGTCGTGCATTATGCTCACAGAAGGACAGTCGCGCAAAATAGCACCTTCTTTTTCCACGGAAAGACCGTTACGGTAGCTCTCGCAAATCTTTTGCTCTTCCACAGTCAGGCTCTCTTTGCCGCCGTCGACGATTATCGTCGTGCCTTCCATACCGAGCGTTTTCGTAACATACAGTCTATCGCCGTCTTTCAGAGCCGACTTTTTCACCAGTCTTGCCGCTTTGCCTATTGCCGTGCCGCTGACGATTGGTCTTGTGACACAGTCGGAAAATTCGGTATGACCGCCGATTATATCGACATTCACGCTTGCCGCTTTTGCCGCCGCCGCCGACATAATCTCGTCTATGTCCTTTTCCGTCGCACTTGGAGGCACGATTACCGTAAGCATAAGCGCAAACGGTTCTCCGCCGCAAGCCACGATATCGTTGCAACAGACCGAAACCACCAATTCGCCCAATCTGTCGCACGGCATAGCCGCGGTTATCGGGTCGGAAGAAAACAGCACAAACTCGTCTGTTTTTGCCGCCGCACAGTCTTCGCCCTGAGCCGCTGAAAGCACGACTTCACGACGGGTATGCGGTAACTTATCCAAGACGAATTTCTGCAATTGTTCAGCCGACAGTTTACCGAATCTCATATAGTTTAATTATACCATATACTTAAATATATTTCAACTGTTTATCAGACTTTTAAACTCATTATCGTCGATTATTTTCACGCCGAGTTTTCTGGCTTTCTCCAATTTGGAGCCTGCATCTTCGCCTGCAATCACAAGGTCGGTATCCTTTGTAACGGACGACTGCACTTTGCCGCCCAAGTTTTCGATTATTGCGGTCGCTTCTCCGCGCGGCATAGAAATCTTTCCCGTCAAGACAATTTTCAATCCGTCCAAAATTCCGCCGCTGTTTGCCGCATACTGCGGATTTATGCCTATCTCCTTAAAGCGTTCGACAAGAGCTTTATGTTTTTCGAAAAACGAAATAATGCTGTTTGCCACGATATCGCCGACTTCGTCGACCGACAAAAGGCTCTCCATATCCGCGCCCGCAAGAGCGTCTATATTCTTATATTTTTCCGCCAAGTCTTCCGCCGTTTTTCTGCCGACGTTTGGTATTCCCAAAGCGTTTATGAAATTGCCGAGTTTGACGTTTTTGCTGTTTTCCACCGACGAAAGAAAGTTTGCCGTCTTTTTTTCTTTGAAGCCTTCAATCATCGAAAGTTTATCCTTATCGAGATTGTACAAATCGATTACGGAGCGGACATTCAGAGTATCGTATAATCTTTCAATCGTCTTTTCGCTCACGCCGTCTATATCCATACAGGCTTTTGTGCAGAAGTGTTCTATTCTTCCGCATACCTGCGGTTTGCACCCGTAATCGTTCGGACAGAAAATATTGGCGCCGTTTTCATACAGTTCGGCTCCGCACGCCGGACAGGTTTTCGGTATCGGAACTTCTTTCCCGTCCAATTCTTCCGCTATACCGAGAATCTCTGGGATAACGTCGTTACTGCGGCGGATAAAGACGGTGGAACCGATTTTTATACCCTTTCGGCAGATATCGCCGTAATTGTTCAAAGTGGCGTTCTTAATGGTGGCGCCGCACAGTTCCACTGGTTCGAGCCGTCCGAGCGGCGTCAGTTTTCCCGTTCTGCCGACCTGCCATATGACGTCGTTTAATTTCGTGACCGCCTCCTCGGCTTCGAACTTATACGCCATTGCCCAGCGTGGAAATTTGTCCGTATAACCGAGTTCTTCGCGCAAAGCAAAATCGTCGACTTTTATGACCATACCGTCAATCAGAAAATCAAGATTGTTTTTATCCACGTTTTTTATCGCATCGATAATTTCGGACATACTCTTTGTGCAAAAAAGCATTTCCGTCTTAAAGCGGTTGGCTTTCAAAAATTCGATACATTCCGCCTGCGACGACAGCAATTTTCCGTCACCGCCGCGCTTATAGTTCACGTTGTAAAAAATTATATCCAGATTGCGCTTTGCCGTTACTTTCGGGTCCAGATTTCTTATGGCTCCCGCCACTCCGTTTCGAGCATTTTTCAGCGGTTCTTTTGCCGTCTTATTGTACTCGTTCAGCGCGCTTAAACGCATTATCCCTTCGCCCTGTACCTCTAAAACGCCTTTAAACGGTATTTCCAGCGGTATAGACTTGACTGTGGACACCTGTGCGGTCACGTCTTCCCCCACCGTACCGTTACCGCGCGTCGACGCGCAACGGAAATAACCGTCTTCGTAAGTGAGGCACAAAGTGAGTCCGTCGAGCTTGTATTCCAGCGTGTATTCCACGTCGCCAGCCGCCGCTTTTTTTATCTTTTCATCCCAAGCCGCAAGCTCTTCGAAGCTGTTTCTCTTATCCAGGCTGTACAGCTTATTGAGATGAGTATGCGGCGCAAATTCCTTTATCGGCTCTCCGCCTATGCGCCGCGTCGGAGAGGACGGCAGCACTCTGTTTTCCGCCTTTTCCAATGCCGCAAGTTCGTCGTACAGTTTGTCGTACTGTCCGTCGGATATAATCGGGTTGTCGAGAACGTAATAGTGGTATGCGTATTTATTAAGCTGTTCTATAAGCTCTTCCATTCTTGACATTTTGGATATCTCCCGACAAATTTATTTTTCGTCTATAATTTCCAGCGGTGCGAATTGAAGCGACAGCATCATTTTGCCGAACTTCTCGAATTCGATTTCCGCGTACACGCCGCCCGCTTCTTTTGCCAACGAAAGTATTTTACCCCTTCCGAATTTTCTGTGACTGACAGCAGTGCCTATTTCGAAACCGCTCGGCGCGTCTTTCTGCTTTACTGCGGTCTGCTCCGTCTTATAAGAAGGTGCGCCCGTGCGCGAGCCGTATGCCGCAATATTTTCGTCATACGCACTTCGGGTGTACATAGCCGCGCGCTCTCTCGCCTGTGACGCAAGAGGTTGAGAGTTTCCGACTTTAAATCCCGCTTCTTTTAAAAATCTGCTCGGCACGGTATATTTACGCTCGCTGTACATAAACCTGCTTGCCGCCCACGTAATATACAGTTTTTGCATTGCGCGAGTGGCGGCAACGTACATAAGCCGTCTTTCTTCTTCCAACTCGTTCGAACTATCCATAGAACGGGTCAGCGGCATAATGCCTTCTTCGCACCCGACAACGAACACGACTTTGAATTCCAAGCCTTTGACGCTGTGGACGGTTGCAAGCGCAACGCAATCTTCGCCGTCGTCCATTCCGTCCAAATCGCTGTACAGCGTTATCATTTGCAGATAGTCTTCCAAAGTCGCTTCCGGATTGGATTCTTCGTACTGCTTAATCGACTCCGCAAAATAGGAAATATTAAGCTTTCTGTTTATGTTTTCTTCGGTATCGTCGCCGAACACGGAATTCAAATCGAGCAGTTTGACGAGCAGTTCGACAAGCTCGTGAGGTTTCGACTTTTCCGCGCTCTCCGAAAGATAAGCAAGTACGTTCTTTAACGGAACGACCTTTTTTTGAAGCGCCGTCGGCAAATCGGTATTTTCCGCAATACCCATAACGGTGGCATACAAAGACTGACCCATTACGTCGGAATAGTTTATGAGTTGACCCACCGCCCCTGCGCCTATGCCGCGCTTAGGAAAATTTATTATGCGCAACAATGCTTCCGTGTCGCTGCCGTTGACGCAAAGGCGCAAATACGCGAGCAGGTCTTTGATTTCCTTTCTTTCGAAAAACTTGAAACCGCCGTAGACTTTATGCGGTATATTATACGCGAGAAATCTCTCTTCGAAAGTACGCGACAGAGCGTTCAGGCGCATAAGCACGGCAATATCGGAATAGGAATACTCGCCGTAATCGACGAGCTTTTTGATGACGTCGGCGACATATTCCGCTTCGTTGGTCTCGTTTCTCGCGCAAAAGACGGTGACCTGCTCTCCGTCGGAGTTTTCCGTCCACAGCGTCTTGTCCAAACGCTGGCTGTTATTGCATATCACGGAGTTGGCAAGGTCGAGAATGTTTTTCGTACTTCTGTAATTCCTTTCGAGCTTGAAAATCTCGCAATCGAAGTCTTTGGAAAAATCCACGATATTGCCGATATTTGCGCCGCGCCAGCCGTAAATGCACTGGTCTTCGTCGCCCACGACAAACACGTTTCCCGTGTCGCCTGCCAAAATCTTGATGAGCATATACTGAACGACGTTCGTATCTTGAAATTCGTCTACGTGGATATACTCGAACTTTCTTCTGTAATATGAAAGTGCGTCGGAATCGGACTTTAAAAGCACATATGTCTTTACGAGCAGGTCGTCGAAATCGAGCGCATTATTCTTCTTCAAAGCCTTTTCGTACTGTTCGAAAATCGTCTGCAGTGCTTCGGCATCGTCGTCGTAATCGTTTATTCCGAAATAATCGTCAGCAGACAGCGCTTCGTTTTTCGCGTCGGATATAATGCTCGACGCCCTTTTTCTCAATTTGTCCAGTTCTTTCGTATCTTGACCGTACAGCGAACTGCTTCTGTCTTCCGCAAGCTCCTTGACTATGCGTTTCAAGACATTTTCTTTTTCCTGTTCGCTGTATATGGAAAAATTGCGCGTATAACCGATACGGTCTATAAAACGGCGCAGAATTCGGACGCACATAGAGTGAAAAGTCGATACCCAAAGACCGCTCGCTTCGGGTATCATTCTTTCCAAACGCTCTTTCATTTCGTTTGCCGCTTTATTCGTAAATGTTATCGCCAAGATATTATAGGGCTTTACGCCCTTTTCTTCCATTAAGTATGCGATTCTATGCGTGAGCATTCGCGTTTTGCCGCTTCCCGCACCTGCGGTCACGAGCACTGCGCGTTTATCGCAACAAGCGGCTTTTATCTGCTGCTCGTTCAGAGTACTCAAATCGAGACTCATTTTTTCTTCATCCTTGAAAGTATGACGCTGTAACCGTCCGCCCCGTATCCGAGACATTTATTGATACGGCTGATTGTAGCCGTGCTTGCACCCGTCTTGTCGCTTATATCCTGATAGGTATATCCGTCGCTCAACATCTTGGCAACGGTGAACCGATGCGCAAGCGATTGCAGTTCGGTTATGGTACACAAATCTTCGAAAAAGTTGTAAAACTCTTCTTTGGTTTCGATGCACGATACCGCCTCGTAAAGAGTGTCGATATCTTCGGATTGTAGTTTCTGATTCATATAAACATCTCCACTTTTGTTATCGGAAGATATTTTATCACATTAAAGTTAAAAAGTCAACAGCTTTTGCCCAATCTTTCCTGATAATATCTCTCTTTCAGTTCTATAAATTTTTTGGAGAGTTCCAGAATATATCTTTGCCGTCCGCCGTCGTCGAGCTTATCGTATCGAGCCTTATCCATAAGTCTGCCAATCGGATTCAAAACGTCTTCTTCGCTGTCCAATATTTCGCAGACGCGCTTATACATCTGCTCGTCGCGGTCCGCCGCATCCACGTTCACCACGCTGTTCATATCCCGAGTCAGTTTGGCGCGCTGTAACTCGCTGACGCGGCGATGAGCGGAATCGGTCTCGCCTGCCGCGCTCAAAAGCTGTTCTCTTTCCTCGCGAAGCTGCTCCCAATAGCCGAGCTTTAAGCGCTGTTTTGCCAGCATAGCTCTTTTCTTCAATTCGCCGCAAGTTTTGTTTTCCATATTCGTCTCTCCTTTGATTATTGTAAAACCATTATAGCAGACAATATAAAAAAAAGGTATGCAACTACAAAAATAGAAAAAAACAGAAAAAATTCGACACAAACGGCGGAATAACATTTTCGCATATTTAAAAACGGTCGATTTAAAACCGACCGTTTTCTTATTTTGCATTTAGTTCTTATTGCCGCGTTTGCGAGCAGCCTCCGCTTTCTTCTTTCTGCGAACCGAAGGTTTCTCATAATGCTCTTTGCGCCGCATATCACCCATAATATTGTCTTTCTGGCACTTGCGCTTAAAACGTTTGAGCGCGCTGTCCAAAGACTCGTTTTCGCCAACTTTGACGCTTGACATAGCAGTAACACCACCTTTGTTCTTCAAGAACCTTTAATCAACGAACGTATTATACAAAAAAAGTAACCGATATGTCAACCGTTTGAATGCGATTGACGGCATTTTATGCTTCCGTAATTATAAATGCGGAAAATCCATTTTCTGCCCCGTCAATATGTGGACGTGCAGATGAAAAACCGTTTGCCCTGCGTCGTCGCCCTGATTTATCACCAGTCTGTATCCGCCGCTCAAACCCAAAAGGTCGGAAAGCTCCGGAATTTTTCTCAAACACTTGCCGAGATTTTCGGTATCGCTCGGCGTCATTTCCGACAGCAATTTAAAATGACGCTTGGGTATCATCAGAAAATGCCGCTCGGCTTTAGGGTCGATGTCCTTTATAATAAACATCAGCTCGTCTTCGTAAACTTTCTGCGAGGGAATTTCACCGTCTCTGATTTTGCAAAAAATACAATCACTCATATGCTTTTACACCTTCCTTATATATTTCTCCTAATTTAAGATTTGCCATTTCTTTTTCCTTGCCGGAAGCGGAATATGTTTTTATATAGTTGGAAGTGTATCCGACCGTCATTCCGTCTTCGATATCTTCCAAGTATACGGGATATACCTTTCCCGTTCTCTGCGACAAAAAGTTCTTTTTCGACTGCGCTATCAACGCGGAAATTTCCGCCGCTCGGCTTTCCTTTTCCGAGCTTTCCACCTGCGGCAGTTTTGCCGCAGGAGTCCCGTCGCGCTTACTGTATACAAAAACGTGTCCGTCACTGAAAGCCGCTCTGCGCACAAAATCCACCGTTTCTCTATGATTTTCCGCGGTTTCAGTCGGAAAACCACATATTATGTCTGTCGTAATACCTGCATCGGGAAAGAATTTGCGTATCAAATCCACTTTATCCATATATGTTTTGCCGTCGTACTTGCGGTTCATTGCTTTAAGCACAGAATCGCTGCCGCTTTGCAACGACAGATGAAAGTGGTCGCAAAAGCCGCCGTTTTTCATTTCCGAGAGCAACTTTTCATCGATTACTTCACATTCCAGCGAACCGAAGCGCTTACGCACACCCACTTCCGACAGTGCGCGCACAAGGTCGGAAAGAGAGCTTCCGATATCCTTGCCGTACGCCGAAATATTGATTCCGGTAATTACAAGTTCTTTGGTATATTCCGCCTGAATCTTTGCTTCTTCCAATATGGAATCTATATCGCGAGAGCGACTGCGTCCGCGCAAATACGGTATTATACAATACGAACAGAAATTATTGCAGCCGTCCTGCACTTTGATTAGCCCTCTGGTTTTGGCAGGAAAGGGAATCGGCTCGCCTTCATACCGTTTGGGGAGCTCGGCAATCAAGCAAGGCGGTTCATTTAGCGGTGTTATGCCAGACATAATATTGTCTAGCATATCGCATTTAGACGCAGTGCCGCTTATTAAGCGGATATTCGGCTTGCCTGCGAACTGCATAAAGTCGTTCTGACTGCTGCACCCCATTATATACACCATTGCATTCGGATTATGTTTCAGAACGCGCGACACCGCCTGCCGCGACTTTTTATCGGCTTCCGCAGTCACCGAACAGGTGTTTATTATGTACGCGTCGGCATATTCCAATTTATCCGACACTTCGAATCCGTTGTCCGCCAGCTTGCGCATCATAGCACAGCTTTCGTATTTATTCACCTTACAGCCGAGAGTAAAAACTACAAATTTCACGATTCGCACCCCGTTTGCCACTCGTCAAGCTCATACATCAACGCCGATACTACCGCAATGTTTGCCGTTTCGGTGCGCAAAATTCGATTTCCCAGCGTGACGCTTTTTATGCCCATCTCGTTCAGCGTCCGAGCTTCGCTCTCCGAAAAGCCGCCTTCGGAACCTATAATCACGCAGGCGCTCTTTACATCCTTTTCGGCTCTGCCTTTCAAGAACCGCTTCAAAGACAGAGCTTTTTCTCTTTCATACGGAAACACCGTCAAATCGAAACCGTCGAGCAAAGCCGACATTTCCCCAAAAGATATGGGAGCGCACACTTTGGGAATAATTCCTCTGCCGCATTGCTTTGACGCCTCTTCGCATATTCGCTCCAACCTGTCGAGCCGCACGGACTGCGGTTTGCCCTGCGTAAACTCCGTCGATATAGGCTGTATTACGGACGCACCGAGCTCGGTCAATTTTTGAACAATCAAATCCAGCTTGTCGCTCTTGTTCGGTATAGCGCAGAAAACAGTCAATTTCACCGCAGGCTCTCCTGCGCTTTTCATAACGCCGTTTATCTTTACGCGCGTTTCGTCCTGCGAGATGTTTTCTATCACTCCCGAATAATCGTATCCGTCTTGCGGACACAGCGTCACCGCGTCGCCGACACGGGAACGCAGTGCATACGCCACGTGTCTGTGGCTGTCTCCGCGCAAAACGCATTTATCGCCTTTTATTTCATCCACGAATATTCTCATTTCTTTTTCAGCAGTATCGCCTGCCACTCTCCTTCGCGAAGTCTTTCCACCGCGTCGAACTGTTCCGAATACTTTTTCAGCACTTCGTCGGCGCGGGCGTGAATAAGTCCGCTGATTATAACATAACCGCCCTTATTCACAAACTGCGGCAATGTTTCGTAAAGGCGCAACAATATATCGGCAGTTAAATTCGCCAATACGGCATCGAATTTATTTTCCGACAGACAGAGGTTGCCGCAAATAAACTCCGATTGCCCACAAACGCCGTTAAGCTCGGCATTTAGCCTTGCAGACTCTATTGCGGCATTATCTATGTCTGACATAACACAGCGTTTTGCGCCGCATTTGAGCGCCGCTATGCCCAAAATTCCACTTCCGCAGCCAATATCCAAAACCGTCTTTTGTTTTAAGTCGATTTTTTGCAGCAGCGATATGCACATAGCCGTGGTTTCGTGTCTGCCCGTACCGAAAGCCATTCCCGGCTCTATCAGCACTGTTTTACCGCATTTGCCGTCATATTTTATCCACTGCGGCACAATGGCGACATCTTCTCTCTCTATCGGGCGGTAATACTTGCGCCACTCGTTTTCCCAATCAGAGTCCTGCACGCTGTCAATTTTGACCGACAACGAGCCTGCCTGTAAATCGCTGTTTTCCCTGAACTCGTCCAAAGACTGTTTCAGCGCTTCCATATCGAAGTCTTTGCCGAAAAAGCCGCTTACAAAAACTTCTTCGTCCGAAGCGTTCAATAATTTATCGTCCGCATAGTCCCAGGAATTTTTATCGCGAAGCACATCTTTCACGTCGTTTACGTCCAAAACGGAAACGCCGTCCGAACCTGCGTCCATAAGAATGAGCGACACTATATCCGCACATTCCGTCGTCGTGCCGACGGTCACTTTCAACCACTGCATAATTACGTCCTTAAAAAAGAAGTGCGGGCGTCAACCGCCCGCCGCATCTCTACTTTTTGTTCATATATTCCTTTGATTTGTCATACTGGTCGGACTTCAACAGTTCGTGAAGCTCCTTGACCTTGTTCTTCTGCTCTTTTGTCAGCATTTTGGGAAGCTCTATGTCCACCGAAACAAGCATATCGCCTACAAGTCCCTTTTTCACGTTCTCTATGCCCTGCCCTTTCAGTTTGAAAGTGGTTCCGCTCTGCGTGCCCTCGGGTAGCGGGAATGTTATCTTCGTTCCCTTTAGCGTGGGCACCAAAACTTTATCTCCCAAGAGCGCCTGCGTGAACGTTACAGCAACGTCGATTAGCAAGTCCAAGCCTTTTCTCTTGAAATGCTTGTGCGGCATTACGTTTATCATAAGCACGAGATTGCCTGCTTTGGCACCCGTTCTGCTGCGCTCGCCTTCTCCCGGCACCGTCATAATCTGATTCGGCTCTATGCCCGCAGGGAAGGTTATTCTCAAATTGCTGTTCTTTCTTATCAGCGCCCTGCCGCCGCAGACGGGACAAGGTTCCTTGATTATACGACCCGAACCGTTACAGACGCTACACGCCTTCATACTGACAACTCTGCCGAAAGGCGTTTCCTGCGCAAAACGGACTTTACCCGTGCCGCCGCAATTGTTACACTTGACAAACTGCGTTCCGTTTTTTGCACCCGTACCGCGGCACGCCGAGCAAGGCTCGAACCGATTTACGGGTATCTCTTTCGTAACACCGAAAGCCGCTTCTTCGAAAGTCAGCGTCACATTCAAAGATATGTCGCCGCCGCTCGAAGAATGAGAATCTTTACGGTCGCCGTTGAACATATTATTGACGAACTCGTCGAAGAACGAAGAACCGCTTCCGCCGCCACCGCCGAATGACGAGGAGGACGAGGACGACGGACGGTCATAAGCCGCTTTCTTTTGCGGGTCGCTCAACGTCTCGTACGCTTCGTTTATCTCTGTGAACATATTAGCCGCATTTTGGTCACCCGGATTTCTGTCCGGATGATATTTCAATGCGAGCTTACGATATGCCGATTTTATTTCGTCGTCGGTAGCCGTTTTGGCTACGCCCAAAATGTCATAATATGATTTTGCCATTTACTGCGCCTTTAACTTATTTTATGCCGACATCAGTTGTTGTCGTCTACTACTTCCGCATCTTCCACTACGACGTCGTCGCTGTTTTGCTGTGCCGCACCGCTCTCGTAAAGTTTGGTGAATATTCCGTTGGAAAGCTTCTGCAACGTTTCTACGGCATCGCGAATCACGTCTATGTCGTCGGTCTTTATGACTTCTTTGACGTTCTTCATTTCCTTTTCCAGCTCGTCTTTATCGGACTGGCTGACAGCGTTGCCGTTTTCTTTAAGGAATTTCTCGATGGAGAACACCAGCATATCCGCCTGGTTCTTGGTTTCCACGAGCTCCTTTCTCTTATTGTCTTCGTCGGAGTACGTTTCGGCGTCTTTGATTGCCTGCTGTATCTGCTGTTCGGTCAAATTGGTGGACGCCGTTATCGTAACGTGCTGTTCCTTACCAGTGCCCTTATCCTTTGCCGAAACGTGAACTATACCGTTGGCGTCGATATCGAAAGTAACTTCGATTTGAGGAACGCCTCTCGGTGCGGGCGGTATGCCGCCGAGTTCGAAACGTGCCAACGTCTTGTTATGAGCGGCTATCTCGCGTTCGCCCTGCAATACGTGAATATCGACGGAGGGCTGACCGTCGGTCGCTGTGGAGAATACCTGCGATTTCTTTGTAGGTATCGTCGTGTTCCGCTGAATAAGTTTCGTGAATATACCGCCGACGGTTTCGATACCGAGCGACAGCGGAGTAACGTCCAAAAGCAAGACGTCTTTGACTTCGCCTGCAAGCACGCCGCCCTGTATTGCCGCGCCGATTGCAACGCATTCGTCGGGGTTGATACCCTTGAACGGTTCTTTGCCCGCGAGCTTTCTCACCGCGTCCACAACGGCAGGGATACGGGTCGAGCCGCCGACAAGAATAACCTTGTCTATATCGGAAGCCGAGAAACCTGCGTCGGACATAGCCTGCTGCGTAAGCTTGACCGTCTTATCGACAAGCGGCTGCGTCAACGCGTCGAACTTGGCTTTGGTCAATTCGTATTCGAGATGCAAAGGACCTGCCGCGCCTGCGGTTATGAACGGCAGGCTTACGGTCGTCTTCTGCACGCCGGAAAGCTCTATCTTTGCTTTTTCCGCCGCTTCTTTCAGACGCTGCATTGCCATTTTATCTTTGGAAAGGTCGATACCATTATCCTTTTTGAACTCATCCACAAGATAATCCATTATCTTCTGGTCGAAGTCGTCGCCGCCCAAACGGTTGTCGCCTGCGGTCGCGATAACTTCGAACACGCCGTCGCCGATTTCCAGAATGGAAATATCAAACGTACCGCCGCCCAAGTCGTAAATGAAAATCTTCTGGTTGGAGTTTTGTCCCTTATCAAGACCGTAAGCAAGCGCCGCCGCCGTCGGCTCGTTTATGATACGCAGCACTTCCAAGCCTGCGATACGGCCGGAGTCTTTCGTCGCCTGTCTCTGCGAGTCGGTGAAGTATGCGGGAACGGTTATGACCGCCTGCGTTACTTTCTCGCCCAGATATGCTTCCGCGTCCGCTTTGAGCTTGCTCAGCACCATTGCGGATATCTCCTGCGGAGAATAATCTTTGCCGTCGATGTGCACCTTTCTGTTGGTACCCATATCTCTCTTGATAGAGATGATGGTCTTATCGGGGTTTGCAACAGCCTGACGCTTTGCCACCTGACCGACCAAACGCTCTCCGTCTTTTGCAAAACCAACTACGGAAGGCGTCGTGCGCGCACCTTCGGAGTTAGGTATTACCACAGGCTCGCCGCCTTCGAGAACGGCTACGCAGGAGTTTGTAGTACCCAAATCGATACCGATAATCTTACCCATTATTGTTAATCCTCCATAAAATAGAAAACTTATTTCTTGATTGTTTATTTTGCCTTATTTTGCCACGGTGACGACGCTGTGTCTTATCACTCTGTCGCCCATTCTGTAACCTTTCTGATATACTTCTACGACCATATTCACTTTGGTGGGGTCTTTGACCTTAACTTGCTGTATGGCGTTGTGAAGATTGGGGTCGAACTGTTCTCCCAAAGCCGGGATTTCCGTTACGTTTATCGACGCAAGCATATCCGTTATCTTTCGGTAAATCATTTTTACGCCGTCGCCCACCTGCTTGACCACGTCTGCCGGCTGTTTCTCCGCAGGCGCGGCAGGTTGTGCGCCTTCCGCCGCCGCGGCAGCTTCGCCGCTTGCCGCAGGCGCAGGCTGCGCCGCCTTGCTTGCAAGGCTTGCCTGTTCTTCCTGTATCATCATAATGGCGCGTTTCATATCGTCGAGTACGGGCAGAAGTTTTTCCACCACTTCCACGGCTCCGTCCTCTTTATTATGCTTCATCTGCTCGTTATTACGCTTGCGGTAATTGTCGAAATCCGCCTGCATTCTCACAACAAGATTGCCGAGTTCTTCCGACCTGCTCTTTTCTTTCGTAACCACGGTCTGCGCTATTTGAACCTGTTGAGTCAGGTTTGCCACTTGCGCCTGAATGGCTTTATATTCTTCTTGTTTGAGTTCTATAACAGACTTTTCTTCTTTTTCCTCTGCCATAACACACTCCTATAAGATATTTTTTACTCGTTTTCGTCGTCCATATGCTCCGACAGCTCTTTGACTTCTTCTTCACCGCCGCTTCCGGCAGGCAGAAGATTTATCGTTTTGCCTATATAGTCGAGCACAGACACGACCTTGGCATAGTCCATACGAATGGGACCGATTACGCCTGCGTTTCCGAGAGACACGCCGTTTACGGCATAGTTTGCCGTCACTATCGCGCACTCCGGAGTGCCGTCCTTTATCTCGTTGTCCTTGGCAATCTTTATCGACAAATTCATATTGTCGTTGTTTGCCAGCACGGGCACGAGCTCTTCCTTGGCGTCCAAAAGTTCCAGCATCGCTTTGGCTTTGGCCAGGTTCTCGTATTCCGGCTGTTCCAGAATTTTGGCACTCCCTTCCAGCACAATGTCGCTGACCATTTCGTCGTGAGCGTAATTCTTCAAGATTTTGAGAACGGTTTTAAATACGTTCTCGTACTCTTTTTTCACGCTCTTGATTATCGGCTTGGGCTTTAACACTTCCGACACTTTATATCCGCCGAACGTTTCGCTCACAAACCTGCTGGCATTGTCGCAATATTCATCCGACAGTATGCCGTTGACGCTCATCGTCGCATCTTTCATAACGCCGAGATTGGTGACGATTACCACGAGAGCCGTCGAATCGGATATCTTGACTATCTTTATCCGCGTTATCGTTGCGTCCGCCACGTTCTGCGCATAAGCCACCGACGTGAGATTGGTTATCTCCGAAATGACTTTTGCGGTGCTTTTCAGCATATCGTCCAGCTCGGTTATCGTGCGGTTGAAATAGCGTTTTACAATCTTCAATTCGCCGCGCGTCAGCTTGCGCTTCGGCATAAGCTTTTCGACATAGAGGCGGTATGCTTCCGCGGTGGGGACTCTGCCCGACGACGTATGGGGCTGGGCAAGGTATCCCATTTCTTCCAAAGCCGCAAGTTCGTTCCTTATCGTCGCAGTGCTCAAAGAAGGAAGTTTGCTCTCTTTGATTTCCGCGCTCGAAACGGGAGTGCAGTTGTTTATGTAACTGTCGACCACCGCTTGAAGGATTTTTTCTTTACGTCCGGAAAGACCCATTTAACGCTTTTCGCCTCTCTTGTCTTTACCGCTTTCGGCTCTGCGCCGAATTAGCAGTATCTATCGAAGATTATTAGCAGTCACCTTATTAGAGTGCTAATGTAATGATACCATATTAGGCGGTCTGTGTCAAATGAATTACGCCGTTTTTACAATTTTTTTAAAGCAATGCAAGAATAACGTAATTCATTTTATAATACGCCTGTTCGGTCAATCGAAGTCTTTTGCCGTCTATATTTATCAGTCCGAGCTTTTTAAGTCTGTCTATCTCCGAGCGTTTGCTTTTTAACAGGTCGCAACCGGACTTATTTTCGAATTCGGTCAAATCGAGTCCCCTATCCGTCCGCAGAGACAGCATAATCGTTTCCTCTATCCTGTCGGCTTTTGTAAGCTCGGTTATTTTTTCGACGCGCTCGCCCGTCATATACCTTTTTCTGTCCGCAGTGTTTTCCCTGCGCGTATTACCGTAAAAAGAGTGCGCCGCGACCCCAAAACCCAGATAGGGTTTCGACGTCCAATACTTGATATTGTGGCGACATTCTTTCCCTGCTATAGCAAAATTGCTGACTTCGTATCTGTGATATCCCGCGCTTTTCAGCGTTTCATAGCAAAGGTCGTAAAAGTCGGCGCACATATCTTCGTCGGGCTCATATCCGCTTTTATAAAGCGGCGTGCCTTCTTCCACCGACAGTCCGTACACGGAAACGTGTTTTAGTCCGCGCTCTATGACGGCACGCAATGCGTCGGTTACGTCTTTTTCGGTCTGTGACGGCAGTCCGAGCATCAAGTCTGCGCCTATGTTTTCCAGACCCGCCGCCCTTGCCGCTTCCACGCTGTCCGTGAACTGTCCGAAAGTGTGAATTCTGCCGATTTTTTTAAGCAGTGCGTCGTTTGCCGACTGCAGTCCCATACTCACCCTATTGACCCCCGACGACACGCACTCGTCGAAAAACTCGCGCGTTGCAGAATCGGGATTGCACTCCGAACTTATTTCGGCATTATCGAACAACGAAAAGTTTTCTCTCACCGCCGACATTATTCTTTTAAGTTCGCCCCTTTTCAGCACGGACGGAGTTCCGCCGCCTATATACACGGTATCCGCGTGCCTGCCGCCGCCGACGTCGCGTATCTCCCGTATCAGAGCGTCCACATAGTCTTTGCAATCGGAAAGACAGGCGTCCGAAACAAACGAACAATATGCGCACTTACTTTTGCAGAACGGAATATGAATATATATACCGAAACTTTCTTCTTCGATTTTGCTCATCATTTATTGTCGAGTTTCAGTACGGACATAAACGCTTCGCTCGGGACTTCGACCGAACCGATTTGTCTCATTCTCTTTTTGCCTTCTTTCTGCTTTTCCAACAGTTTCTTCTTGCGCGATATATCGCCGCCGTAGCACTTTGCCAGCACGTCTTTTCTCATCGCTTTGACGGTTTCTCGGGCTATGACCTTGCCGCCGATTGCCGCCTGAATGGGAATCTCGAACATCTGACGCGGAATTACTTCTTTCAGTTTTTCCGCCATTCCCCTGCCGCGGTTATACGCCTTATCTCTGTGCACTATTATCGACAGCGCGTCGCAAATCTCGTTGTTCAACAGTATGTCGAGTTTGACGAGGTCGCTGCTTTTATAGCCTTTAAGCTCATAGTCCAGCGACGCATAGCCGCGCGTTCTCGATTTCAGTCCGTCGAAAAAGTCGTACACCACTTCGTTCAGCGGTATCTCGTATTCTATACGCACTCTCTTTTTATCGAGATATACGAGATTTATATATTCTCCGCGGCGTTCGGTGCACAGCTCCATAATGGCGCCGATATATTCGGGCGGCGTGTAAATATCCGCTTTGATATACGGTTCTTCTATCCGCTCTATTTCCGATACGGGCGGCAGGTTCCCCGGGTTGGTTACCGTCAGAATTTCGCCGTCGGTTTTTACGACGTTGTAATTGACACCCGGCGCAGTCGTGATTATGTCGAGATTGAACTCCCTTTCCAGACGCTCCTGTATAATCTCCATATGAAGCAGTCCCAAAAAGCCGCAACGGAAGCCGAAGCCGAGAGCCACGGAGGTTTCCGCTTCGTAAAACAGCGACGCGTCGTTGAGTTTCAGTCTTTCCAACGCTTCTTTCAAATCGTCGTACTTGGAACCGTCGGTCGGATATATGCCGCAATACACGACGGGCTGTACCTTTTTATATCCCGGGCAGGGCTGTGCCGTCGGATTCGCCGCCGACGTTATCGTATCACCCGGCGCAGTTTCTTCGACATTTTTAATGCTCGCGCAAAGGTAGCCGACGTCGCCTGCCGACAGTCTTTCCACGGGCAGAGATTTGGGATTGAACACGCCCACTTCCACGACGTCGTATTCCTTTCCCGTAGACATTATGCGTATCTTATCGCCCGCGCCCACACTGCCGTCTATGACCCTTATGACGCATACAGCGCCCTTATAGTTGTCATACACCGAATCGAAAATGAGCGCTTTGAGCGGCTGTTTTTCGTCTCCGCGCGGCGGCGGCAGTTTATCCACAATCGCGTCCAAAACGTCGGATATGTTTAAGCCTTCCTTTGCGCTTATCATAGGCGCGGCGGAAGCGTCGAGTCCGATTACGTCTTCTATTTCCGCGCGTGTTTCTTCGGGGCGCGCGCTTGGCAAATCTATCTTATTTATGACGGGCAGAACTTCGAGATTGTTATCCACGGCAAGATAGACGTTCGCAAGCGTTTGAGCTTCCACGCCCTGCGTGGAATCGACAATCAAAATGGCGCCTTCGCAAGCCGCCAGCGAGCGCGAAACTTCGTAAGTAAAATCGACGTGACCCGGAGTGTCGATTAGGTTGAACGTATATTCCGCTCCGTCTTTCGTATAGAACATTCTGACTGGAGTCAGTTTTATAGTTATTCCGCGCTCACGCTCTATATCCATACTGTCCAGCAGTTGGGACGTCAATTCTCTTTTGGACACGGTGCCCGTATTTTCTATGAGCCTGTCCGCAAGCGTGGATTTGCCGTGGTCGATATGCGCTATTATGCAAAAATTTCTTATTCTCTGTTGTCTGTCCATATCTCGATTATACAACAAAAACGGTCAAATTGCAATTGTTTTACGCTTATAAAGAGCAGCTTACGGCAAAATGCGGGCAAATCGCTTGCCTTATTTTCAAAAAACCATTATAATATATTGGTATTTAATTTGCGAGGTAAACTATGAGTATACTCGACAGTTGCCTATTCAAAAAGCCGATTGCGCACAGAGGACTGCACAACGCAGAACTGCCCGAAAATTCCGCGGGCGCTTTTGAGAATGCAATCAGTCAGGGCTTTCCGATTAAATTCGAAGTTCAGTGCATAAACGACGGCAACGTCGTCGTATTCAAAGACAGTAAATTGAGCCGTATGACCGGCAAGGACGGTTATGTAAGCACACTGGAAACAAGTCAGTTGAAAGACGTGCATTTGTGCGATACGGAGTTTGTGATTCCCACACTGGAAGAAGTGCTCGAACTTGTAAACGGGAAAGTTCCGCTTTTGGTGGAAATCGAGAGCGAAGATAAAATCGGACGTTTGGAAAAGCGCACGGAAGAAATATTGAGAACATACGGCGGTGATTTTGCCGTTCAGTCTTTCAACCCCTATTCTCTCGGATACTTCAAGCAGAATGCTCCGCACGTTATGCGCGGACAGATGTCTACCGTATTCACAAAAAAAGAGATGCCGTCTTTCTTCAAGCGGCGCGCTCTCACGAAAATGTCGCTGAACAAGGTTTCGCAGCCCGACTTCATTACTTACAACGCAGAGCTTTTGCCCAGTAAATATGTATCCAAACTCGGCTTGCCCACTCTTGCGCAGCCCGTACGCAGTCAAAGTCAGTCCGACAAGATTTCCGAATACTGCGACAATATCATATTCGAAAAATTCATTCCGGACTGCGTGAAATGAACGAGTTTTTCAACGCATTAAAAAACAAGCGCGCACGCAAAGAATTTATAAAGTCGGTTATAATAGGCTTTGTCGGCGGCGCAATCGACTTTTTGGTCGTTGCCGTCGTTTTATACATCGAAGGACACGAATATTATCCCAATTTCTTTTCGGTATTTCTCGGCACGACTATTTCGGGCGAGCCGCACAATCCCCCCACTTCCATTTATCTTCTTGCCAACATTTTGGGCTTTGTGATTTCGTTCGTATTCAACTATGTGATGTGCTGTTTCTTTGTTTACGAATACGGCAACGTCGGGCGAAACAAAAAAGGACTTTTGAAGTTCGCTTTGTTTGCCGGAATAGGTTTGGCAATCACCACTCTCGCTTCTCTTATAGGTTTTGCGGTGCTTTCCGGAAACGTATGGTGGGTTAAGATTGTCACGACGATTTTGGTCGCCCTGTTCAATTTCTTTACGAGAAAGTATTTTATTTTCAATATCGCGCTCATACGCGACGACGAAAACACGATACAGCTTTAATTCCGAAAATCAAACAGTGCGCCGTCAAACGGACGGCGCGCTTTTATTTTGGACACTATATCTCCACCCTTTCGCAGAGACGCGCAGCGGATTTTTTCAGTTTGAGATGAGAGACTATCGCAAGCACAATCGCGACAATATAAAACACCGTCCAGCCTGCGATATAGATTGCCGAAAACAGAACGGTCGGCACGCCTTCCGCCTGCGCCGTACTAAGCAGCAGAGCGGGAACCCACGTCGCAAACAGAAACACCATACTTACGCCCATATTTATAAAGAACGGCACCATACCTTTGATATCGCGCTTTGTCGCTTCTTTCGGATTGGTCCATTTCAGGCGAGGACCGGATAAGTCGTGCAATATGGCAAAATTCACATAAGCGATATTGTACGGTATGAACAGCCCCAGCGACAGAATAAACAGGAATACGTCGCGGCTGAAAATCAACATTACCGCGGTTGACAAAACAATGCAGATATAGCCGAGAACTATATATAAAATCTGTTTCGACTTTATCAAGTCCGAATAATCTACCGGCAGGGATTTGGAAAAGGCAAACGTTTCGCCCTCTCTCGTTATGCAGGTGCAGGCGCCGTAATTCATACCTATGCCCATCATCATAATCATAAACAAACTCAAATAACCGAACTGCATATCCGTGCCGTCTTCCATTGCGCCCTGTCCGTTGGTCACGTTTAATACCGCAACTATAATGGGAACCAGCACCAAAAACATAAGGCAGTTTAAAGCAAACGCAGGGGTGCGCAGAGTCTGCCGCCATTCCTTTGACACAAGGGCTTTGATTGCTCCGCCGCTGCTTTTATACTCGCGCTTTTTGGCGGAATCGCGCTTATTTGTGCCTTCCACCATTTTGGTGACACCGCGCTTATAGACGGCGCTGCTTACGCCGAAGGCAATTGCCGCAAGAACTGCAGTAAAGCCTATGAATATGAGCGCGTTGACGAGTGCGGACAATCCGACGCTTAATCCGTATACGGGAGTCAGCGTCGCCAAACGGGCAATCGCCGACAGCGGCAGGAGAATATCCGACATCTTTGAAAGCGATTCTTTGAACGACAGTATCAACTGCGAAAAATCTATACCCGAATCGGGGTCGGAAACTCCGCCCGATATCTGCATTACCACAAAATAGTATGCGCCGAAAGCAAGCGCAAATAAAATCAGCGTGACTATCGACGTCATAGCGCCCTTATTTTTGAATGACGACACCAAAAACATCAGCGGCATTGCTATTATCGACGCAAGCATAAGCGGCAATGCAGGCAGAAACAGCGCCGCGACAAGACCGATTATATAGTACAGCGCGGACATTTTCAGCATTATGCCCATAACGACAAGGCACGGTATCATAACCGCCGCTTCCACCGTCATCATACCGAGATATATGACGGATATTTTGGCGAAATAAACCGTTCCAGTCGATATCGGCAGGGACAGAAAAAACTCCGTATCTTTGGAAAAATACAGTCCCGTCAATATCTGCGTTATGCCGAAAAACAGTATTATCATAACCGCTATACCGAAAATCAGCGTCAAAACGTCCGATTGCAAGCCGTACTCGCCCACCGTCGGCGCGACCATTACGATAGTCGATATCATACCGAACATTATAAACAAATACAGTATCGCTATCGATATGCCCGTAAATATCTTCAGCCCTTTCTTTTCGCCCGGGTTTTTCTTGAACATATTTTTGACAAGCATACGCATTACTATGAAATAATTTTTCATAAATTTATTCCTTTGCCGTTCCGCCCTGCTCCGTCTTTGCCGCCGCCATTTCCGAACTCGGGGTTGCCGCGACGGAAAGGAAGAACTCCTCCAAAGAGCCGTCTTTGGAGGCTTCGCGTATCTCGTCCATACTGCCTGCCATAACCAGCCTGCCCTTTACGATTATGCCGATACGGTCGCAGATTTTTTCCGCGGCGTCCAAGACGTGCGTGGAGAAAAACACGGTATTGCCGCCGTCGCAGTGTTTGCGCATAAGCTCTTTAAGCTCGAACGCCGACTGCGGGTCCAATCCCGTCATAGGCTCGTCGAGCACCCACAGTTTGGGATTGTGAATGAGCGCGCCGATAATACTGATTTTCTGTTTCATACCGTGCGAATAGTCTTTTATGGGGCGGTCGAAGTCTTCGGTCAGCGAAAACGACGCAAGCAGTTTTTCCGCGCGCGCTTTTCTCTCCTCGACACCCACTCCGTATATGTCCGCCATAAAATCCACATATTCCCGTCCCGAGAGTTTATCGAATATGATATGGCTGTCGGGAACGTATCCGATGTTCATCTTTGCCGCTTTCGGGTTGCGCTTTATATCCGCGCCGCAGATTTCCACGCTGCCCTCGTTGAAAGGAAGTATGCCTGTCAGCACTTTTATCATAGTGGTCTTGCCTGCGCCGTTGGGTCCGAGAAAGCCGAATATCTCGCCTTCGTTCAATTTCAGCGTTACGTTGTCCAGAGCTTTGACGTCGCTCTTTCCGTATACCTTTGTCAGGTTTTTTATATCCAGCATTATTTCCTGTCTCCTTTATCGAAATGCCGTATTCTATATTCCGATTGTAATCCTTTTATTTGAAAGATATATTAAACGCTTATTAAAAAACGATTAGAAACCGAGCTGTTTCAGAAATTCCGCAATCTTCTTTTCGTCGCCGTTATCGCTCGGGAAATAGAACTTTTCCGATTTTAACGAATCGGGCAGATACTGCTGTTTCACATAACCGCCGTAATCGTGCGGATATTTATACAGCGGCTGCTGTCTGTTCATATGCGGGCTCTCTCTATTCAAAAGATGAGGCGGCACGTCGAAGTCCGCTTTTTCTTCCACCGTTTTTTGCACTGCCGACAGTGCCTTTACCACAGAGCACGACTTGGGCGCACTGCAAATATAAATTATCGCGTGGGCCATAGGAATAAGCCCTTCGGTCTGTCCGAGCCGTTCATAGGCAAGGCAGGCGTTTACGGCAACGCCAAGTGCCGAAGAATCGGCAAGACCCACGTCTTCGCTGGCGTGCGTTATCATACGGCGCAATATTATCATCGGGTCGCAACCGCTCTTTATCAGAGCGACTGCCCAATATAGTGCGGCGTCGGCGTCGCTTCCGCGCAGGGACTTGCAGAATGCGGACAGCATATCGTAATATTTGGTTTCGTCCACTGATATTGTTCGCTTCTGCACCGACTGCGAAGCTGTCTTCTTATCTATGCGGATATGTCCGCCGCTGTCGGGCGGCGTGGTAAGGGCGGCAAGCTCCAAACCGTTGAGCGCGTTTCTCAAATCGCCGTTTGCGCCCCAAGCTATGGTTTCGTAAGCGTCTTCGTCCACAATTATGCCCATAGAGCCGAGTCCGCGCTTTTCGTCGGATACCGCTCTTTTCAGTCCTTTTATGACGTCCGCTTCCGTCAGCGGTTTGAGTTCGAAAACACGGCAACGCGAAACGATGGCTCTCGTCATAGAAAAGTACGGATTTTCCGTTGTCGAGCCTATAAAAATTATATTGCCATTTTCAATCGCGGCAAGCACGCTGTCCGACTGCGCCTTGTTCCAACGGTGGCACTCGTCCAGCAGAAGATAGGTCTTTTTGCCGTACATCTTTCTGCGCTTTTCCGCTTCGTCTATGACGCGTTTGGCATCTGCGACGCCGCAAGACACGGCGTTCAGTTTTTCGAACACGCCCTTTGTTTCAGCCGCTATTATGGACGCGAGCGTGGTTTTCCCCGTGCCCGGCGGACCGTAAAAAATACAGCTGCCGAGCTTGTCTGCCTTTATTGCCCGAGACAGCAGACTGCCTTCCCCGACAATGTGTTCCTGTCCGATAAACTCGCTTAAACTGCGCGGACGCATTCTGTCCGCAAGCGGAGCGTTGACCGATGTGTTTTCCGTAAAATCAAATAAATCCATACGGAAAGTATAGCACAGTCGACGCATAAACGCAATTATTTGAATACTTTTAGCGCCGTTTCAGGACGATTTTCTTGCCGCTTGTCTTTCTGTCAATCGGGACGCTGTCGCAGTTATACGATATACCGTCCAAACACACGCGCCAATTGCCCGTTCCCGTATTATCTATTTCTATGTCGAAGTTTATATTTTCGCAGTCGAATTTGACTTCGGCTCTTTTAATGCCCTGCGGCAAATGCGGATTCAGCACAAGGCTGTCGCCCATAATTCTGCAACCGAAAAACAGCTCGGACGCGATAATATATGCCAGCGCCTCGCTCTCGTCGCTCGAAGATGAAAGTCCGTTGTCGGAGATATAGCCGAGCGGAGGGTCTTTTTTCAGCGGATTGAGCGACTGATAAACTTTATACGCCGACTCTGTATCGCCTATCTTTACAAGCGCGGCGCAAACCCAAAGTTTTTTCATATTCACGTTATCCGACTTTTCGTTCAGTCTGTTTAAAAGGCGCTCCGAAGTCACTCGCTTGCCGATACCGCAGAAAACAAGCCAGCACAGGCTTTCCGTAGTCAGCAAATCGATATCGATTTTTTCCAGACGCTTTTCCGCTTTCAATTTTTCGTCGGACAGTTTCAGGCGGGTTTCGGAATCCTTTACAAGCGGCACGATTGCCGCAATCGCCGATATGAGCAGCAGTTCGGCATCGATACCGAAACAGTCCGCCGTATCCGCACCGCAGCACGTTTCGATTGCCTGCAAACAGTGTTCGAGCACGGACGCTTTCTCGCCGTCTCCCATATCGGCATAACCAGAGCGCTCGAAAAGCAAGTCGCGCTCGTCGGTGACGTCGATATAGCGCGACACAGCCAGCGGCAGAAACAGCGACGCGGAATGGCGCGCCGCGCGTTTTCCGCCGCTTCCGCGCGCGAACAAAACTATATCTCCGCAGGCGAAGCGTTTGGCACAGGCATCCGTGATTATTTTTTTGAAAACGTCCTTATGATTCGCAGGCAGACACGCACCTTTCAAAAGCGGCGACGCATAGTGCTCACCTTCGCAGAATTCGCCGCCGCGAAAGACGGGCTTACACATAACGGAGCTCAACACGCCGTACGGCAGAGAATTTACAAATATATCGTCGTCGAAAGTGCCCGTCGAAAAAGTAAACGGAGATACATTTTTCCGCGCAGGCAGATTGCTTTTTTCGAAGTCCGCGCTCTCCCCGACCGAAAGCGAAAACCGTACTTTTTTCGATGACAGCGGCGGCAGTTTTATTTCCGCGCATACTATCATTGCCGGCACGATGCCGCCCGTCTTTATTTCCGACAACCTGCATATTCTGCCGTTTTCGCCTATTATCGAATCCAGAGTATGCGAACGGGTTATCGTTTCGGCGTCCGTTTCGAGATACGCTTTCAGGTTTGTCTGCTTGTTTAAGGCGCAGACTCCTTGCACGGTGTCGGACAGAAATATACTGTTTTTGCCCGTGCGGAAGCTTTCTCCAAGCGTCGGGCGAACGCAAGCCGTTACGCAAATCTTTCTTGCGCTCTTGCGCGGATTTTCCAAAAGTATGCTCCAAATCTTTGCCCTTTCCGTTTCGGACACAAACTCCGTTTGCCTTATATTCAGTCCGTTGGACGCGCAGACATATTCCGTAAAGTTCTTTGCGTGGCGGCAGTAGGATTCGCCCTTCACGCCGAGCGGCAGAGCGGCGGCGCTCCACAGTCTGCCGTTTTCGGAAAAAGCCACGAACTCGTTGGGAATATTATCGAGCACGCTCTTTTCTTCGGTTATCTTTCCGTCCCACGGGTTTTTCAAAAAAGTAAAGCCGCTTCCGTCGGCACGTTTCAAGCAACACATACCGAGTGCATTGAACAAGCGGTTTTCCGCTCCGCCGAGCATTCCGAAGCCGTCGTATATGCCGTCGCCGTTTTCGGTTATCGCAACGCCTTCCCCTTTTATATTTGCGCAGGGGTATTGCAGTTTTGCGCCTGCCTTTTTGCAGACTTTGAGTTCGGGGTCGAACGTATGCGCCGTGAAATGCAATGAGTCTATATCTGGCGCGGCATACTTCAACGCCCGAAACAGGCGTTCGTTTCCTTCGCAGTCCACGCACACCGCTCTGCCCCGTCTATCCAGCGAGAATTCCTCGAACATCAGATCGACTTTATTGCGAGTGGATTTGACACTGCCCGAATCGTCGAAGCACGCGACTGCGACATTGAATTTCATTCCTGTTTTTTTCAGTTCGGACAGTCCTTTCAATTTTCCGTGCAGTCGCGACAGTCCGCCGCCGCTACGCTGGTAGCAAAGCAGAGTGTTAGAATTCAAGTCTATAATCTTATTCAATTCCGAATCGGAATACATACAGCGTCCGTACAGTATGAAAGACGCGGTTTGCGCTATATCGAACGGATATTTCAAAAACTCCGATTGCGCCGCCGCCTTTGCTTCCGCTCTGTCGTCAAAGCCCGTTTTGAATACGCAGGACGCATTTTTCGCCGTTCGGTCAAAATCGTAGCCTGCCGCGAACACCGTTTCCGCCCTGCCGTTTTCGGACTTCACCCGTACCGCAAAGACGGTCGTCAGTCCGTTTTTCACGCCGTAAGCGAACTCTCCGTCGTCGGCAACGGCTTTTATCGGCACGGTATTTCTTACTGCGGCGCAGACGTATCTCGGAGAGTTCTCGGCTTTCTGTCTTATTGCCGCGCAGTTGCAATTCGGCAGTTCGCATTTGCTGTCGTCGATTGTGCTGTCGTCTGCAAGCGAGTGCGCTATCAGCAGAGTAAAATCGCCGCCGCTCTTCGAATCGACGGTTATCTTTTTTCCGTCTTTGCCTGCGCTTGTCGTTACCGTAAATCTTTCTCCGTCCGCAACGGCTTCGTTTATCGCTTTACCGCGACTGACTTTAAAAGGCGGCACTATGTCGAGCGGTATGCGGCTTCCGTTCTTCAAAAGATAGAGTTTCATTTTCTCAAACAGCGGACTGCCGTCGAAGAAGTCGAAAACATCGCCGCCGTCGGATATTGTAGCGAAATAGCGGTCGCCGATTATAAACCGCAAACGCGGATACGTTCCGCGGTTTTCATAGGTTTTTTCCTTGTCGATTGGCGGTAAAAGCGGCTTTGTTTTACGCGTTCTTTTTTGTATCGCTATATTTTGCCGCGTATAAGATACGAGCGGTACGGACGCAAAAGCCGCCGCCAAAACATAATACAGCGCGGCGTACTCTGCAAACAGAGCTATCGCAAATAGTCCGACCGCCGCCGCAAGCTGTGCGGTTATTCCCAACTGTTTCGGCATTTTTTTCTTGCCCGAAAAGAAAACTTTTACCGCTTTTGACGGCAGTTCGCACGCAAAATACAGCGCCGAAGCTATTTTGGAAAACACTGCCTGTTCGCTTGTGAACGCCGCCCTGAGTTCAAATAAGAAGCAGACTATTTCTCTCGAAAACGCCCCCAAAAGCCACAGCGGCGAATACAGCGGAGAAAGAAAAACCAGTATCAACGCGCACGGCGGCGCGACGATTGATACGGCAGAATTAAGCTTACTCACTATGTTATAAAAAATATTTATGCGCGCCGAAAAGGTAACGGGCGTATGTTCGGAATCGATTTTCCGGCGTGGCGCGGGCAACGCATAGTCGCTTGCGAACTCGGCTTTCCGCTCTCTATGCCCTACCGCTTTTGCCGCAGACAGCTTCAGTTTTTCGAACGTCGACACCGCCATAAAGCGCAGTATCACAAATGCCGCAGACAGTGCAATCGGAAGCGACAGGACGGCGCAAGGCAGTGCCGCGATACGCGAAAATGCCAATGTAACGAAAATCGGCAGCAGACCTATTATCAGTGCAAAGCACAGCGACAAAACGAGAGCGGCGGTTGACGGAGACACCCTGTCGGTTACGGCGCGCGCATCCGCTCTGTTTACCTTTTTTATTGCGGATATTTCATCGGTTTTTTTGCGGCGGCAATAAACGGAAAAGGCATTTAGTCTCACGCTCTGTTCCGTCGCGGACAGTCTTTCGAAATCGTTTCCGTATGCCGCGGAAAAATAATTATATCCCGAATACAGTTTATTTCGCAAATCATCGGTCAGCCGTTCGCTTATCTGCATCAAGGACTGCGTTGCGCCGCTTGCGATTAACGCATAATTGCTCAATTCCGCTTCGAAGTCCTTACAGCGCGCCCAGACGTCTATTCCGTTTTCCGCGCAGATTGCCGAGAACCGCCGCGCTATACTGCCATCGATACGCTCGCAGTAATGAAACACGTATGCGTTGCGTTTCAACGACGTCAAATCTATTCTTTCGCGCTCTGCATCATACTCGGCGCGCGATATTATTTTAGACAGGGCTTCGCTTTTGGCGCACAATGCCGCAATCTGTTCCAGCACGCAAAATGAAATCATCGCTTTAAGCGCAATGATTTCGGCGTACAACAGCGGACTGTGCTCGTTGAAAATATTTATCGCAGACGGCAACATTTCTATATCGACATAGCCTGCGTTGGAGCGGACTGCCAGAGAACACAGCTCGTACAGCCGCGGATAGTTTCCGCAATGCGGCAGATTGAAAAACAGCGGCGACTGTTTTTCCACCGTATCGACGGCTTTATATATATTCTCGGCGTTTTTATATATGGTATATTCGTAATTTTCCAAACGCTTGCCCGATTTTAGTTTCTTTTCCGTCTTTTTCAAAAACCGTCTTATTTCTCCTATCGGTCGACGGACCGCCAGTCCCCCGCCCCTGCGGCGGTAATCGGAGCTGTTCATAGACAATACGGTAAGCTGAAATTCAATCGTTTTAGGGTCGATTTCTTCTGCAAGCGTCATAGGAACCGTGCTTCGCGGTAGTACGGTGCGGACAAATAAGATTATTACAAGCAATAGTGTCGCGGCGGAAATTATATAATTCAAAGACAGGGCCTCCTTTTTACAGAGAAGTATCTTATGAATTATTGCCGAAATATCGAAGTTTAACGCTTGATTTTACTTTATATAAATGATATAATACTTGCGCGAGATGATTGGACGGTTACGGGCGCATTGGCGCACGAGGAAAGTCCGAACACCACAGGACAGAACGCCGGCGAAATACCGGTAAAGGCGACTTTAAGGAAAGTGCAACAGAAATAAACCGCCGCTTTTGCGGCAAGGATGGAAAGGTAGAGTAAGAGCCTACCGCCGAGGCGGCAACGTCTCGGGCTATGTAAACCCCGTTCGGTGCAAGATTAAGGGAAGTTAAGGCGGTCCGCCGTTTCCCGCCATATCGCTTCAACTTGCAGGCAACTGCAAGTGTAGACAGATTGCCGTCATAACAGAATTCGGCTTACGAATCATACTCGCTTTTAAAACAGCCCCCGTGTCTTTTCGGCAAGGCGGCTGTTTTTTTGTGTTTTTTCGCAGTTGCTTTTTTGTTATTGGGCTTATGCAATAACAATTGCTTAAAATGCGGCTTACGGTTGACGGGTTTTTGATTGTTTGGGAAACTACAAGACTCTCAAACAATAGTGAAAATATAATTACAGCGTATTTAGTTTTAACTGCTTATGAAACTACAAGACTCTCAAACAAAGATACTTTGTCATAACAATAACCCTTTGTTTTAACTGCTTATGAAACTACAAGACTCTCAAACCAAGTCTTTCGAGTTTGCCTTGATTCCGTTGTTTTAACTGCTTATGAAACTACAAGACTCTCAAACAAGCACGCAAGCAACCATAAAATCCGTATTGTTTTAACTGCTTATGAAACTACAAGACTCTCAAACAGTATAGACAAGCATATCAAGCAAAATATCGTTTTAACTGCTTATGAAACTACAAGACTCTCAAACTCCGCAGGTGTGACATTCCTTATTGGTTTCGTTTTAACTGCTTATGAAACTACAAGACTCTCAAACAGGTGATTTTATGCTTATCTTTGTTTTTGTGTTTTAACTGCTTATGAAACTACAAGACTCTCAAACAATGACTTTATCCGAAATGCCCTTTTCATAGTTTTAACTGCTTATGAAACTACAAGACTCTCAAACCCGTATAAAGCAACATTACCAGTAAATTTATGTTTTAACTGCTTATGAAACTACAAGACTCTCAAACCAACAATGGCATTAAAGGCATTAGCACTATGTTTTAACTGCTTATGAAACTACAAGACTCTCAAACACGGAAGCTCCCGACTGAAACCGCTATGCTGTTTTAACTGCTTATGAAACTACAAGACTCTCAAACCAGGCGCGTCGTGATAACCGACGTTCGTGTGTTTTAACTGCTTATGAAACTACAAGACTCTCAAACAGCAAGCAAAGGCGGCGGTTGAAAAATATCGTTTTAACTGCTTATGAAACTACAAGACTCTCAAACACCGCGTCTCTTTCGTAGTCTTCGAGTACGGTTTTAACTGCTTATGAAACTACAAGACTCTCAAACCGATGGTGTCTTTATCGTCCTTGGGAATGAGTTTTAACTGCTTATGAAACTACAAGACTCTCAAACTGCGGGAATCGTAATACTTCTGCGCCTCGTGTTTTAACTGCTTATGAAACTACAAGACTCTCAAACTGTATCATATTTAATAGGTCTACCTATTTTTGTTTTAACTGCTTATGAAACTACAAGACTCTCAAACTAACGTAATTTTTCATAAAGCCTTCGCGTAGTTTTAACTGCTTATGAAACTACAAGACTCTCAAACCGGCGAGGAGTAAGCAATGGAAGATGCGGAGTTTTAACTGCTTATGAAACTACAAGACTCTCAAACCGACTGCATCGCGCCAAAGCTCCGGCACTTGTTTTAACTGCTTATGAAACTACAAGACTCTCAAACTTTTCTTGCGCTGCCCGTTCGCTCAATGCCGTTTTAACTGCTTATGAAACTACAAGACTCTCAAACAGCCGAAGATGTCGTCATCGTCGTCTTCGAGTTTTAACTGCTTATGAAACTACAAGACTCTCAAACCCCTTATCTTTCTCTTGCTCGTCGGCAAATTGTTTTAACTGCTTATGAAACTACAAGACTCTCAAACCTCAAATCGGTTTAAAAATCGACGTAACGACTACTTACGGTAGTTTCATTACAAATATTTTATCATTAATTATTTGACGCTGTCAACTATTTCGCACAAATCTTCGGTTATGATTGTCACGCGCTCATTTGGCAATGATTTTCTATGCAAACTGCCTTCTATCAATAATAGCCCAACCTTTTCCCTTTCGCAATGTTCATATAGCAATGTCAATTCGGTATCGGATAGCACACTTTTTAAATGCACGAAAATTAACACTTCTATGCTTTTCAACTGCACCATTGCATTTATGAAGCACAACAGCTTTTCAAGATAGTTATCGTATGTTTCCCGCAGGGAAACATTTGCCGTTTTCAAAATATCGGTCGTTTCCATTTCGTCGAAAGTAAGAGACAAATCGATTTTATCAAACAACTCTTTATAGAACTCCGCAAGACAGGTGTTTACTTGATTTAAATGCAGTCTTAGCTCGTCTTCTTTGGACAAAGTATCCAATTTTTTGTATAGCGCAGATATTATTTTTTTGTTTTTAAAATCTATGTCAAACACATCAAGCACGATTTCGCAGTTTTTATCCAAAGACAGGCGTTTATCGTCTTTAATCAGTATGAAATTTCCGTCGCCGTTTTCTAACTGACTTTTAAGCTCCGATACTAATAAGTAGAATTCCGATGGCCTTTCTATCGACAGTATTACAGGACAGCCGCTTATTATTTCAATCGGCGTTTCTATTTTATTGTGTACGATGGTTGCAATGTGGTTTTCTTTCATATTTCGATTATCCTGTCCGTACTCTCCACCGTCGTCTGCTGACCTTTGCCGACCAAATATTCTATGCGCGAAAACTGGTTTTCGGTCACTTCCAAAAGTTCAATTAAACCGTCTTGCGGCAAATTTTCTTTCACTTTCTGTCTTACAAACAGACTTGTGACGTTGTTTATTACGAGCTTAGTATAGACGGACTTTTGCATCATAATAAAACCTTCTTTCAGCAAAAATTTGTGAAAGCGCGCATATTCTCTCCTATCCTTATCCGTCTGCATAGGCAAATCGAAAAACACTATCAGTCTCATAAATCTATAATTCATTTTTACACTCTACTTCTTGCGGAAACATTATGCAGTCTACGCAGTCTTCGGATAATGCCTGAAAGACGCTTTTCGCATACGTCCTTACAGCCAAATCGAAAGTAGTGTTTTTTCCTCCTATCACGGTATTATAATTCAGTAAATCTATCAGTTTCAATTTAAATTTTTCGTCGCCGTCTTCTATCTTCAGTGCAATTCTGTCCACATATGGGCGAAACGGTTCCATAAGGTCGCTGCTCAAATTAAATTGATTGAATTCGTTGTCGTGCCATATTCCGAGCTGGGTCATATAACCGCTTGCAACGACTTCCCTATTGAAAGCCGACAGCAAAATAGAATATCCGTAATTTAAACAGCCGTTTAAAAACGTATCGTCTCTGCGGCTTGTCCCGTCCGAAAACAGGCAATTAAAATAGACCTTTGCCGCGTGCCCTTCCCTGTTTGTTATGTCGCCGAGTTCCACGTCTGCCGCATATTCGGTGAGCATTTGCGCTTCTTTTTCCTTTCCTATTGAGCGAAGAACCCTTGATTGCTCTATTATTTTTCGCATTATTATGATTTGCCAGACGGCGTCTTTTGTCGTCCTGCTCCAAGCGATTTGCCGCTTATATCGTTTGGAAGTGTTGTGCGCGCCGTAATACGGCAGAAGTTCCGCAGACGGATTGCATTTTTCGTCGCAGAAAATTACCTTGATATTGTTGCGCGAAAGCTCGTTCAAAAGTGCGGCAGTCATAGACACCGCCGTACTTTGAACTATAACAGTATTTATCTCGTTGATAAATATCTTCTTTTCTATTTCACCGCGCATCACCATAGTATTCAGCCGCAATTCCATTTTGACGCGGGAATTTACTATAACCGTTCTGAACCCCAACTTGTTATACCTTTTTACGTCTTTCGATTAGTCCGCAGGGAGAAGTATGGACTATTACTATATCTTTGCCGGTTATGTTTTTATTTATGGTCAGCTTTCCGCTTTTTTCACCTGCGCCAATCAATGACAAGTCGGCAATTTCAGCATTGCACTTCAAAAATTTTATGCACTGCAAGAGCACATATGCTTGGTCAAAACAGCGCAATTCCTTAAATTTTTCCGAGCCTTTTCTCAAATTCTCTCTGAAAGTGGCAAATGCGCTTATGCCGCCGTATATCGGCTTTTCCAACTGTGAGATAATGCGGTTATATAAATCGATGTTTAGTTTAGGCTCTACAACTAATTTATTCTCATTAAAGCGGTTTGTGTGCAATACAAACTCTTTTTCTTCCAACTCTTTGTCTGACAATTTGCCCGACTTTTTCATATCTTCGAGTTTTACAAGACCCTTGACGTATTTGTCCGTTTCGGCATCTGTATACCACTGCACTGCATTGTGAATTAAAATATCCTTTTTAGAAACGCCTGCTATCCAGACGGGAGTGCCGTTTACTTCCATTAAACTTTTTATCTTAACCTTTTCTACGAGTATCTGCGGCTCTTTTAAACCGACCCGATTTGTCAAATAGTTTATGAAAGCGTCTTTATCTGTTTTCTGTTTGTACACGGTCAGAACGGGAACGCGTTCGATTGTCTTTATGCTCTTGCCTTTTTTATCGACCGACCGAACTATGGCAAAATATGCTGTCGAAAGGCTCTTAAATCCGCCGTATTTTTCAGTCGGCAAGTTCTCTTTTCTCGGAGCGTCTATACCCGTATCTCCGCATTCATATACCGTTGCATCATAAAATGCGCCGTTTTCGGTGAACGCGTATCTTGTCACGCTTATACCGCTTTGCCGAATCGTATTCTTCACCGTTTCGATAGAACTGTCGGGATTCCACGCGCCGCCGACAGGTCTGTCGAATAGCTTTTTAAGATTGTACTGCCGCCAAGAATCGTCTTCGCGCTTTGCAAACATTCTGTGAACACCGGAAAATCTCGTATCGTATACGTTTCCGACGACGACGTTTAAATATGCGTCGCGTGCGTGGTGCAAATCGTTGGTTTCGCGGCACTTGACAATGCCGTATTTATTTTTGAAATCGGCAACGTTTATGCCCTTGCTGTAAACTATTTTGGTTTCTTCGCCGTACTTGCGCTTCAAAAGTTCGGCAACGGCTTTGGACATCTGCCCCGTGGTGACAATTTGCCTGTTGATAAAGTCCCTGTAATCATTGTCGTTAAGCGGTTCGGTTCTTGTCAAAAGCGAATATTTTTTATCGCTTATCAATCCCTTTTCCTTCCACAGTTTCCAATCTTTGCGCATTTTAGCCTGATACTCGGCAGGTACGGGAAAAGTGTCGCTCTTTCTTGCGTTGCACGCGCGCAGTACCAATACCTTATTGTCGAGGCTGTCGTCCTTTGTCAAAGACTGCGGCAAGATATGGTCGACGTCGTATTGATTGCTTCCCAAGTCTTCCAGGCGGATACGCTCGCCCGAATAGGCGCACTTGCCGAGCTGTCTGAAATACAGATACAGTCGTTCTTCGCGCAGTTTGCTGTCCGTCACTTCCTCTCTGTTCAGCTCTTTTTTCAGCTCGTCTATGTCCTTTACTTCTTTATAGAGATTTTGCAGCTGTGCTTTTCTGGGTACGCTTCTTACTCCCTTCTTTTTGCCGCGGGACTCGTCGCCCCTGGTGACTTCCACGAATATTTTTGCGGGAGGACAGCCCAGAGCTTTGACATACTCGTCCACCATTTGCAGAGCCTGCCAAACGCCGCGCTTGACTTGCGGCGGCAATCCCATATCCGTCAGCGTTTTCGACGTCACTTCGTCGTCGGCATCGCCGTTTTCTTCTTCTATACGCTGCAGGAAAGTATACTTATCGTAATACAGTATTTGATTCAGGTTTTTATCGGTGTTGTAAAGCGTTTCAATCATATTGTAAACGGCGCCCGTTTCTTCGTCCACACCGCCCTTTATATCGCACAGAAATCTTTTTGACAGCTTTCCGAAGTCCTTGAAGGACAGTCCTTTCAGCGCCTTTATATTCGACGCCACTTCTTTGTAACTGCCGAAATTTTTCGAGATTAGCTCTGCCACTATATCTTTATTTGTGTTCAGCGTATGCCACAGAATAATTTGTTCGCACACGTCGCTATGGCTGTCTACGAAATTGCCGAGTATGCTTTTCAGCGCTATATAAGAACTCATAGACGATTTGAATCCGCCGTCCGTTCCCGAAAGGTTGATACCCGTCTCTTCGTTCTTTGCAAAATAGCCTTTGTTTACAAGGTATTCCCTTATCTTTTTGTACGTTATGCGCTTGTCCTTTAAAAACAGGTCGTTGAAAATGTCCTGTTTTAATTGAACGGATAGTTTCTGTTCGTTTATTCTCAAATTGTTCAATTCGTTCAGTACGCAAAACTTTTGATAGAGTATCGAACATTTAGGCAAAATATCTTCGCCGTACAGATATGTGCACTTGTTTGTCATTCTGCGCATAAACTTTTCGTTGCTTTCCGCTTCGTCTATCATATCCTTGAAGTTCCAAGGCGTTATTCTGCCGTCTTTTTTCCGAACAGCCCAAGCGTTTATTCCCGCGCTTGTATTAAGCGGGCCGACATAGTAAGGTATGCGGAAAGTATGTATCGAACGAATTTTGTCGGCAATGCTATTGCCGTCCGTTTTAATTCCGAACTCGGGATAGTCCCTGCACAGGTTTTCCGAAATCTTATCGAGCTCCGACAAATTTATCTGATACGGGAAAAGACCGTTGTCCGCGTTCAGTATCTTGGGCAGAAACGTATCGTTTTTGAGTTCTTCTATTATATCTTTTTTGACCGATTCTTGCTCTTCGGACAAAGGTGTCTTGTCCAAAAAATTTTGCAGATACTTTTTAAAGGCGTCGTATTTACACTTTTTTACATTGACTTTGCTCTTGCCCTTTTTGGTATATCCGATATAATTCACATAGTTGCTTTTCTCTTCTGTGGACTTGAATATTTTTATATAGTCGCCGTGAGAGCAGTTTTTTACAATGAAGTCCTTTAATTTTCTCAAATCGCTCTTATGCTTATCGTACAGCTTCGTCATAGAATCGGAAATATAGGCGTTGCCCTGCAGGATATGTTCGAAAACGATATAATCGTATATGCTTTTAATCTTCGACAGATAATCGAAGTCGTCGCCGAAAACGGTTTGTTTGGCTTCGAACGTTTCCGAGTCCAAGCCTTTGAAGCATATCTTTTCGTCCCTATATTCTTCGTTATCGAATATGACGCAAGTCTTGCCCGTGCCGCCTGACAAGAGCTTTATTATCTCTTTCTTTCTCTCGTCCTTTCCGACACCGAACAGAGCGCAGCACTCTTTTACTTTGTCGTTTACGCCCATACGGCTCATCGCCGTTTTCTTGAATTCTTCCGCTTTCTCCGCAAGAAAAATCGGCGCGCCTTCATCGAATGTGTTATCTGCCGTTTCGTTCAGATTGTCAAACAATCTTTTGATATCTCTGATTTCGCTCATTTCCTGACCTTCGAACAGAAAGTGTCCGCGGTATTTGATTATGTGATGTATAGCCAAATAATACAGGCGCAAGTCGTATTTTTTCTCGCCTGCTATCAAAGCTCTGCGCAGGTGAAAGACCGTCGGAAATTCTTTGTAAAACTCTTTATCCGTATAGTTTTCATCGGCAAAAAGCGAGTACGGCGACTGAAGCTTTTCATCTTTATCTTCGTAAAGAAAGCCGCTGTTATTCAGTCTTGCGAAAAACAGCTTGTCCGAAATGTGCGGATAAAACAGTTCCTGCAGCAAATCTATTCTCTGCGCTCTGCGTTGCAGTCTGCGGCGTGCCGTTCTTTGATTGCGCCTTTCTTTTGCCGTCTTTGCTTCGTCAAAAAGCCGCACTGCCCAAAGGACTTTTCCCTTTGCACGCAAAAGCCTGTATTCTTCGTCGGTGCAAACTATACCCACGGAATCGGTGCCTATGTCTATGCCCACATAATATTTTATCATAAATACCTCCAAACGCTTGACGCGCCGTTTATCTTCGTTTATAATATAGCTATTGAAACTACAAGACAAAGTTCAAATAAAAATTTATTCTACCCACTTAATCGCATCGGCGATACGGCTTCCCACAAGGAAGCTTTTTTTCTTTTGGTCTGCGCTCTTGCCCGATACAATAACTGTATTTAAATTAGTATAGCATATTTTACAAAGATTTGCAACCGATTGTCTGCTTTTATAATATAAAAAGCGCGAGACTTAAAATAAGTTTCGCACTTATATTTTATGTATATTTACTGTATGCTTCCGATTGTTTTGGATATTTTGGACAAAGCTTTTTTTTCTATGCGCGAAACATAGGAACGGGATATGCCGAGTTTTTCCGCGACTTCTATCTGGGTGTGCGATTTGCCGCCTATGCCGTAGCGGAGTCTGATTATTTCCCGTTCTCTCTGCGGCAGTTTTGTGTCCACTATGCTCACTATCTTTTCCATAAGAATATTGGTTTCCACTTTGGAAAAGACGCTCTCCTCTTTGAGCGGCAGAATATCCATAAGGGTTATTTCGTTGCCTTCCTTATCCATTCCGACGGATTCGGACAGGCTGACGTTCTGCCTGTGCTTTTTGTTTGCGCGTATGTACATCAGTATTTCGTTTTCGATACACTTTGCCGCATACGTCGCAAGCTGGGAGCCCTTGCCGTATTCGAAAGTTTCGATACCCTTTATCAGTCCGATACTTCCCACGCTTATCAAGTCGTCCGCTTCGCCTGCGTTGGAATACTTTTTGACTATGTGCGCCACCAGACGGAGATTGTGGCGAATCAAAATTTCTCTTGCCGACTTGTCGCCGTTTTTGGCGGCTTCGAGATATTTTCTCTCGTCTTCGGGCGGCAACGGTTTCGGGAACGAACCCTTATTGTTCACATAGGACGTGAAACAGAAAATCTTGCTTAAAAAATACAAAAAGCTTTCTACAATCATACAGCACTCCTTTTAGGGGTACTATCATTATATGTAGAAAGCTGTCGAATTTTGCCTGTCCTATTTTTTTATCGCGGTTTATTTCGACCTTTTTCTGAACATATCTCCTACCGCGAGTTTTAAGGGCGTTTTTAAAAACAGCCGCTGTTGAACTATCTTTGCGTCGGTCACGGAACCGCCGTCGGTATCGAACATTTCGCCGACTTCGAACTCCTTTCCGTCGTCTTCTTTTGCCGACAAAACTTCCAGCCTGTCGCCTTTTTTAAACCGACCGCGCATTTCCAGCATAACGCCGCCGTCTTGCACCTGCGTCACCACGCCGCAAAAATCGTAATCGCTTTGGGGTTTTGCCGTTTCATAGCACTGTCCGCCGCGCTCGTCGAAATAGAATCCCGTCGTAAACTTTCTGTGCGAAGTCTTGTACAGACAGTCCGTCACATTCTTCGGCAAGCTGTATTCGCCGCCTTGCTCGTATATATCTATTGCGCGGCGATAGGCGTTCGTCACCGAGCCGACATAGTACGCCGACTTCACTCTGCCTTCGATTTTCAAACTGTAAACTCCTGCTTTTGCCAGCATAGGAATATACTCTATCATATTCAGGTCTTTGCTGTTGAATATATACGTTCCCCTGCCGTCTTCTTCCACGGGCATATACTCTCCGCGCGTCTTTTCTGCGACGGCATATTCCCAACGGCAACTTTGCGCGCACTCCCCGTGATTGGCGTGTCTGCCCGTCGTAAAATCGGAAAGCAAACACCTGCCCGAATAAGATATGCACATAGCTCCGTGAACGAATGCTTCCAGCTCCACGCTCGGCGGCAGAGCGTCTCTTATTCGCGATATTTCGTCCAGCGACAGCTCTCTCGCCAGCACTATTCTCTGCACGCCCAAATCGGCGTAAAACTCGGCGGCATAGCGGTTTGTCACGCTTGCCTGCGTGCTTATGTGAACGGCAAGCGACGGCGCGACTCGGCGGACGACAGAAAGTATGCCCAAGTCCGACACAATCACGGCGTCCGCGCCTATCCCGCTTAAATACCGTATATAATCTTCTATGCCGTCAAAGTCGGCGTCGTGCGCGATTATATTCAGCGTCACATAGACTTTTCTGCCCGATTTATGCACGAGCTCGACCGCCGACTTCAATTCGTCGGAGTCGAAGTTATCGGACGCCGCACGCAAGCCGAAGCGTTTCCCCGACAGATATACGGCGTCGGCGCCGAAGTGCAAAGCCGCTTTCAGTTTTTCCAAATTGCCTGCCGGCGACAGTAATTCCATAATCTTTATCCTTTCTTAATGCTCATACAGAGTCCGTCGCCGACGGGCAGAATACTCGAAATCATATCTTTATCATCGAATACGGTTTTGAGATATTTGTCCAAGCCTTCGACTATCGTGGCTTTCTTGCGCTGATATTCTCCGCTTCCGTCCACCATACCGTTGAAAAGCACGTTGTCCGCAAGCAGTATGCCGCCGCCAGACAGCAGGTCTTTCAGATAGGGATAGAAAACGGGATACCGCGTCTTGGGTCCGTCCAGAAAAATGAAATCGTAACTGCCTTTTATCAGCGGTACTATTTCGCAGGCGTCGCCGATGAATACCGTGACCCTGTGTTTAAAGCCTGCGTCGGTAAAGAACTTTTTTGCGACGGTCGCGCTGTCTTCGTCCTTTTCCACCGTATACAGTTGCGCGGCGCTGTTTTTCAACATTATCATTCCGCTGTAACCGATTGCCGTGCCTATTTCGAGAATTTTCTCGGGGCGTTTCAGCATCACTGTCTGCCGCAGAAATGCCGCCGTTTCGGGCAGCAGTATCGGTATGACTTTCTCTTCGGCATACTTCATTATGCCGAGAACGTCCTTGTCGAGTTCTTCGGGCAACAGAGAGCGGATATATTCCGAAGTCTTGGACGGGGTCTTGAACGGCATAATCAGCTTTCCAAAATCATAGAAAGAATCATCGGATTGCGACGCGTCTTTTTGAAGAGGTAGCCTTTGAGTTCCTTTCTTATGGCGTTCTTCACACCTGTATAGTCGCCGTCCGACGCCTTCAAATCCATATCCGAAAGCGCGCGGCGCACGGCCTCTTTGGCTTCTTCGAAAATCTCGTCGTCTTCCTTTACGAATATGAATCCGCGCGACGTGACGTCTACTGCAAGCACTTCTCCCGACAGTTTATTGACACTTACCGCGACCGCGAAAAGACCGTCTTCCGACAGGTGTTTTCTGTCGCGCAGAACGACGCTGCCGACGTCTCCTACGCCGATACCGTCCACGAGCAAATATCCCGCAGGCACGTTGTCTCCGAGCCGTATGGAGCGTTTGGTGACTTCTACGCAGTTGCCTATATCCGTTATTATGATATTGGACGACTGCAAACCCATTTTCATAGCGATTTCTGCGTGCTTTTTCAGATGTCTGTGTTCGCCGTGCACGGGTATGAAAAACTTGGGTTTTAACAGCGAGTGCATAAGCTTCAGTTCGTCCTGATAAGCGTGTCCGCTGACGTGGACTTCCGCCAGACTTTCGTATATGACGCGCGCCCCCCTGCGGTATAAATTGTTTATGACGTTATACACCATTCTCTCGTTTCCGGGTATCGGAGAAGCCGAAACGATTACGGTGTCGTTGAAGCCGATTTTGATTTTGCTGAACTCGTCGTTGGCTATTCTCGTAAGCGCGCTCATCGGTTCGCCCTGACTGCCCGTCGTCAATATGACAAGGTTTTTATCGTCTATCGTATTTATCTTTTCCAAATCGACGATGACGTCTTTCGGGTATTTCAGTTCGCCTATCTTCATTGCGCAGTCGGCTATGTTTATCATACTTCTGCCGCTGAACGCAACCTTTCTCTTATACTTGACTGCAAGGTCTATAATCTGCTGCAATCTGTGGATATTGGACGCGAACGTGGCGATGAAAATACGCCTGTCCAGATTGTCCGCAAAAATGCTGTTTAAAGAGCTGCCGACCGACGCTTCGCTCATAGACGTTCCCTTGCGCTCTATGTTCGTGCTTTCGGCAAGCAGCAGCAGAACGCCGCGCTGTCCGAGTTCGGCGATACGCTGTAAGTCTATCATTTCTCCGTCTATGGGCGTGTAGTCCACTTTGAAGTCGCCCGTATGGAACACTATGCCCACGGGAGTGGTTATGGACAGAGCGCAGCTGCCTGCTATGGAGTGGTTGACTTTTATAAACTCTACTTTGAAATTCTTGCCGAGCTGAACCACGCTTTTGGGTTTCACGACGTTTAAATTTACGCTGCTCTCCATTTTATGCTCTCTGAACTTTGCATCGAGAATGGTCAACGTAAGTTTTGTTCCGTATACGGGAACATTCAAATCTTTCAGCACATACGGCAGAGAGCCGATATGGTCTTCGTGACCGTGCGTCAGCACTATGCCGCGAACCTTGTCTTTATTCGCCAAAAGATAGGTCGTATCGGGAATGACCAAGTCCACGCCCGGCATATCGCCGTCGGGGAAAGTCGCGCCGCAGTCGATGATTATTATATCGTCGCCGAATTCCAGCGCGGTCATATTCTTGCCTATTTCGCCGACGCCGCCCAAAAACATTACTTTGAGTGCCGTCTCTTTATTCGAATCGGCTTTAAGCGGCGCCGACCCGCTTTTCCTTTCTTCTCTGAACACCGACTGAACGGGCTTGCCGTCCTTGCCCGAACGGGAAACCCCCGACGCACTCATAGCGGCAGCGCCGCGTCGATTGCCTGTACCTTTTTCCGTAACCAAAATATTGCTCCTTAAAAATATATTATTTATGCAGAATCCGCAGTTCTGCCTTTATACCGAAAAATAAAAATTCCCTTATGACAATGCGCAACGCAAAAACCGATTTTGTCTCGCAAAATACGCAAAACCAATTAAATCATTGCCGTCCGCTTACAGCGAATTTTTAATAATAACCGGTCGATAAATGACCGACAAATCAACTTACCTTTCAATTATATAAAACTTTTTCCAAAAAAGCAACCAAAAAGCACCTTTAAAGCGATTTTTTCCTTTATTTATATTTTTCTATATTTCGGCAATCTTCGCAAGCTCGTTTTTTAGCGGAAAAATAGGCGGCTAATTTCGGAAAAACATATTCAAAATCCTTGCCATATTCGAAATTTTATGTTATATTATTATAGTCGTTTCCGAAACCGACGAAACAAGCCACTATAGTCTAGCGGTTAGGACGTTGGCCTCTCACGCCGAAAACTGGGGTTCGATTCCCCATAGTGGTGCCAAAAATACCCTTTCTGTCCGAAAGGGTATTTTTTTATGCAAGCTTATTTACGCCGTTATAATATATCTTCGTTTACTTTGCACTTGGGAATGGTGTCGAAGCCTTTTTGCAAATCGGCATCTGTGGGGATAACGTCGCTCATAGCGCCGTCGTTATACTTTTTGTAAGCGCTCATATCGAAGTAGCCCGTTCCCGTCAGACCGAACAGTACGGTCTTTTTCTCGCCCGTCTTTTTGCACTCGACAGCCGTATCGATTGCCGCGCGGATTGCGTGCGAGCTTTCCGGCGCAGGCAGTATTCCTTCGCACTTGGCAAACATAACCGCCGCTTCGAACACGGCGCTCTGCTCCGCCGTTATCGCCTTTATATAGCCGTCGCGGTAGAGCTGTGATATAATCGGGCTCATTCCGTGGTATCGCAAACCGCCTGCGTGGCTCGGAGACGGCATAAATCCGCAGCCGAGCGTATACATTTTCGCCATAGGGGTCGTTCTTGCCGAGTCACAGTAATCGTACGCGAACTTGCCCTTTGTCAGCGACGGACAGCTTGCAGGCTCTACGCCTATAAACTCGATATTGTTTTTGCCGCACAGTCTTTCGCCCATAAACGGAGCAATCAGACCGCCGAAGTTGGAACCGCCGCCGCAACACCCGATTATGACGTCGGGCGTTATGCCGTATTTATCCATAGCTATCTTGCTTTCCTGACCTATGACAGTCTGATGAAGCAGGACGTGGTCCAGCACCGAGCCCAAAACGTATCTGCAAGACTCGGTTTTCGTCGCTTTTTCCACGGCTTCGGAAATGGCGCACCCGAGCGAGCCGCCCGTGCCCGGAAACTCGGCGAGTATTTTTCTGCCCGCATTTGTCGTGTCCGACGGCGACGGTATCACGTTGGCGCCGTAGGTCCTTATGACTTCCCTGCGGTGCGGCTTCTGCTCTGCCGACACTTTTACCATATAGACGTCGAGATTCAGCCCGTAAAAAGCCGCTGCCATTGCGAGAGCCGTTCCCCACTGACCTGCGCCCGTTTCCGTCGTAATCGACTTCAAGCCCTGTTTCTTGGCGTAATACGCCTGTGCCGCCGCGGAATTCAGTTTATGCGAACCCGAAGTATTATTGCCCTCGAACTTGTAATATATCTGTGCCGGAGTATCCAAAAGGCGTTCCAAAAAGTATGCGCGCACGAGCGGCGACGGACGGAACATTTTATAGAAATCGCGGATACCCTGCGGAATTTCGATAAACTCGTCGGTATCGTTCAGTTCCTGCTCTATGCACTCGTCGCAAAACACCGATTTCAAATCGTCCTTTGTGCAGGGCTTTTGCGTTTTCGGATTGACGAAAGGCGCGTGCTTGTTTTTCATACGCGCCTTGACATTATACCAGCTTTTAGGCATTTCGTCTTCCGTCAGATAAATTTTGTAAGGTATGCTGTTATTTTTCATTTCGTCGTCTTTGTCCTTATAATTTTGCCGAATACCGCTTTAGGCAACGGGGATTGCGCCCAGCCGCACGAGCTTGTCCGAAAAAGCGGCTATATCGTCAGCCAAAAAATCGAGCTCCTCTATTTGCGACACGGTGTTTCGAAAAGCAATGTAAGCAATCCGTATGCCCTCTCTGTCTGCGGACGAGAGCGCGCGAGACAGTCCGTTAAGCGTGAATACCGCTTCGTCGTAATCTTCGCCCTCTATGGGCGCGCTCAAAACTTTATCCGACAGCATACTCAAATCGGTGAAAAGCGTTTCTATATCGTCGTTGTCCGCGTCGTCCGACTCCGCTTCCTGCGTATCTTCTTCGTCGTCTTCGTCCGCCCTGCCTTCGTAAATTGCCTGCACGGCTTCTCTGAACGGGACAAGCACGTCTTTCACGAATGCGGAATATTCCCAATTGGGGTTATCGCTGTAAAAGAACGCGTGAAGGAAATTGCGCAGCGGATAGCGGCGTGTGTCGAAGTCGAGCAGAAGGCAGAAAACCAAAGCCGCGGTCTTTCTTGCCGACAGAGGCATTACGACGGTTTCGCCGCCGTTTGCGGTGCGGCGTTTTGCCTGCTTGAACTCGTAATTGAAGTCAAACCCTTTCAGCGCGGTTTCGAACAGCGCGTATGTAGGCTTGGAAATGGCTATCTTCTGCAAGAGCGCGGAAATTTTGCCTTCCGCAAGTATATATTTGGAATTTATCAAATCGTCGCAGGCTATCAAAAATTCTTCGAAGCTCTCTGCGCTGTCGGTCATATATTTCTTCATATCTCTATTCACGCGAACTTACCTCCGTACGATATTTATTGTAACATATTTTGCGCGCGCTTTGCAAGTAAAATCAATTATTTATTAAAATATAAAAGAAAACGTTTGCTTTTTATATTGCGATAGTGTATACTGTTTACAGTAATTCAGGGAGGCAGTTAAAGAATGAAATCTGTCAAAGTTATATTGAGTATGGCAGAGAGCGTCAAGCACTTTGTCAACATCGTCAGCAAATATCCGTATGATATAGATTTGAGAAGCGGACGTTTCCTTATCGACGCGAAATCGCTTTTGGGAATATTCAGCCTGGACTTGTCGAAGCCTATCGTATTGGAAATACACAGTGAAAAATGCGACGATTTGCTTGCGGAACTCGTACCGTTTATAGCGAAATAAACCGACTGTGACAAAAGCGACTGCAAAAGCGGTCGCTTTTTTTATGCCCCGAAAACGATATGTTCACCGCGAAAAGCCGCCGTCAAGCGCAAAAGGAAAACCCCGAACATTACCGTTCGGGGTTTGTTTTATTGCATTTTCAATCAGAAGCCGCCGAAGCCGTCGCCGTTTCCGTCATTCTTGTTCGCGTCGCCGCCCGGGTTGAGCCCTATCGCCCCCGAAGTCGGAGGTGCGGGAGGAGTTGCTCCCGGCATAGGTCCGCCCTGTCCGAGCATAGGCGCGTTCGGCGTCTGCTGCGTGGGAGGCATATATCCGAAGCTCTGATAGTACGGGTTTACGCCTGCGCTGTTGCCGGAGGAAAGTTTCAGCATTTGCTCTTCCATTTCCATTTCGGATACGAGCAGAGCTTCTATTTCCTTACGCATCTTGCGCTTCTTCTTGACAACTATTATGATTATCAAGAGTATGAGTATCAGCAGTAACAATAAGCCGAAGCCTACGGAGAATGCCAGCGGATTGCGCGATATGAAGATTATCGCGGACGATACGAAGTTGAGGTTGGGTTTGGTTATACACTGAACCGTTATCGTCTCTCTCTTGTCTTCTTCCGTTTCGTCCCAAACCACTATCGTAAGTTCTACGGGGCGATTTGCCTTGAACTGCAACAGGAGTTCGTTGGTATCCATATCCACCGTCGCCTTGCAGACACTGTTCATATTGCTGCTTACGGAGCGGAATTTCATAACCATTTTTCCGATAGGCTGGTCGGGGTCTTTGAATATCTCGTCGGGAGACACTCTGATGAAGCCGTCCTTTTCCTTGCTCTCGTCGAAGTTAAACGGATTGTTCACGTTCTTGAACTCGTCGAGCAGTACGGGCTTTAAGTTTTCTTCGATGCTGACCTTGAACGGTATCGTGATGTCGGAAACCATTGTGCCTATGCTGCAAACTGCGTTTACGTCTACGGTCTGCGGCTCTTTTGCGGTTGCCTTCAATCTGAATATCGTGTTATTCGTGTTGCCCGTCGTTACCGTCTTTGCAAGTTTCTTATCTGCGGCCTCGGGAATCTGTATGTCATTCAAAGTGTAGCCGCCGCTGAAATTGCCGATTACGACGCCGTTGTCGTCCTTCTTGTCGAGAATGTCGCTTATGTCAATCGGCTCGTCTCTGCCGCGCACGATGGACACCGTGTTGCCCACCTGGTCACTGTGGTCGCGAGCGATGAACACTCTCAAATCGACAGGCACGGGTGCGCCCACGTCGGTGGCATAGATATTGCCGCCGTCATCCAAGACGTACACGCGAAGCATCTGCCAGCCATAGTATCCCGACATAGGTATGATGAAGAACTGCTGCGGGTTGTCGTCGCTTATACCTGCCATAAACAGGTCTTCGATTGTGCTGTCGCCGCTCGGTCCCTGCCAAATCTCGCCGTTCTCCTTATCTTCGCTGCTTATGGGAAGCAGGGATATGGACGAGATACGAAGGTACGTCGAGGAGTTCGTGCCGCCTGCCAGGTATTCCTGATAGTCGCCGGGGTTGGCGTCGGTCACATAGTCGAGAATGTTGAACGGTACCGCATCGAGCGACGAGCCTGCGTTTTCCACGCCGCCGCTGCCCGGAATGTCGATACGTCTCAACGACTGCTCTACCGCAACGGGTGCGGAGTTCGCCACCGTGAAGCGCATTTCGATAACTTTCGTTTCTCTCTTTGCGCTGTCGCGGATTTGAAGCAGTGCCACGCCTACGCTTCCGCGCTCGTAGCTTACGCACTCTATCGACAGCGAGCTGTTTCTCATATCCATAGAGGACTTGACTTTGAACAGCAGTTTACGCTGTGCCAAGCTTCCCTGACTGTATACGTCGTGCGTCGAATAAGGTTTCGAGCTTATGTCCGAAAGGTATCCGTTGGACGCGTCGCCGAAGAATTCGGTTACGTCGCAGTTGCCCGTTACGGACTGACTGATGTCGGGGTCGTCGTATATGTCGGACAAGAGTACCGTCTTGCTCGTGCCGCCTTCAATCGACATTTCGAAGATGTATCTCTCGGTTTCGGCATTGTACGTTATCGTGAAGCCCTTGCCGTCGTCTTTGGTAACTTCTTTGACCGTCGGAGCGGAGTTTTGTATGTCGAGCATTATGACCGTGCTCGATACGGCGCCCTGACTGTCTACGCCGAAGATTTCGACGGGGATTTTCATTCCGTCCACGCCGCTTACTTCGCCTGCGTCGACCTTTCTGTTTATCGTGATATCGACTGCGGCGCCGTTAAGAGCGGACTCTATCGTGAACGCGGGTCCGATGCCCTTTATGGCGTTTGCGTCCCACCAAGGCGAAGTCGTGACGGTTTTGCCGTCTTCTTCGTAAGTGGGTCTTACCGACCAGCCGCGTTTCTCGCCTGCCGTCGTTGCGAACACAACGGAGTCGTTCGTGTCGGAGTCGGAGAACAGACCTGCCTGTTCCTGCATTTCGCCGTTTATTTCCACGCTCTTGCCGTCGTGGAGGTAGTAACGGCGTTTTGCGCCTACACCGCCCACAAAGTTAAGGAACGTGCTTCCGTCGCCGAAGTATGTGTCGTTGGACAAATCTTCCTGCACGGCTATCGGCGCGCTGTTCTTGACCGTGATGTTGAAGAACGCGTATGCCGACGAAGTTACGTCTTTGCCGACGCCGAGTTTCGTCACTTTGACGCACAGCGGTATTCTGACGTTAAGCGTCGTGTCGAGCGGCTGGAAGTTGAGTTTGGAGCCGTCCGCGCTGAAGTCGAAGGTGAAGTAACGTCCGACGTATTCGCAGAGCGCAGGGTTCTCGCCGTTTGCCGATTCCACCAACATTCCGTCTGCCGTGGACACATAGCGTTTGATTTCGTAACGCGTGAACAGTGCCGACGGGTCGGTCTTGTCTTCCATATGCGAAGGGAAATCCTTGGGAGCTATGGGAGCCGTGGTTATCGTGCCGTCTTCTCCCACCGTCGTCGTGAGCATACCGTATACGGTCACTGCGTACGACGTGCGGCTTGCGCCGTAATCGGGGTCTATTATTCTGCCGCGGGCGTTCTGCGCCGTTGCGGACCTTGCAATAAGCTCTAACGCGCTCGGCATAGCGTCTGCCGCAAAGTCGTCCTTGGACTTGACTTCGTAGGACACTACCGTCGGGTTCTGACCCGTTGCCGCCGCATTGGACACGTTGCCGGGAGCGATGTAGACGTTCAGAATTATCTTCTGCGCGTCTGCAAGCGACTGTCCGCTTGCGTCCATAACGTAGAACACTATCTGTTCGAACTTGCGGGAGTTGTTTTCGCCGCTTAAGAAGTTCAACGGAGTTATCGTGAACGAACGCGCTTTACCCGTGCTTGTATCGACATTTTCTTTAAGCGAAACATAGGTAGATTCGTTTACACCCGTTTCGTTTCCGCCTATCGAGAACGCCGAACCCGAGAATGCTCTGTACAGATACATATTGGAGGTTTCGCCTGCGTCGGGGTCATAGCACAGCGCACGAAGGTCTATGGTTCTCGGCGGGCTGTCGAGCGTCATATCGACTTTGTACACGCGGCCTTCGCGGAGTTCGTCCGCCGTTACGCCTTCATTGCTTGCAACCGTATCGTAATCGCCGTCCGGAACTTCCACGCGCGGCACGGAGGCTACGCCTTCGGGCAAAGAGCTGCCGTCGGGCAAAAGTTGAGGAGGCGTGCTCTCTACCGTTATGATAAGCGTTATCGTGAGCGTGAGGCTGCCGTCGGTTACCGTGAAGCGAAGCGGCATTCTCGAGCACACGCCCTTTGCCACTATGTGATATGTGAGCGGCGTGGGATTGTGTCCGTAGTTATATTCGTTCGTGCGAGCGACGTCTATTCTGCGGTTGGTCGAGCTCTCGTCGAAATCTCTGAAATACAGCGAGCTGGGCGTATCGTCCTGCGCGACTGCGAAAGCTCCGAGATAGGTCTCTTTGCCCGCATACTGCGCGCCCGTGCTATCGTTTATGAATTTCGGGTCGCCGCTACCGTCAACCAAATTCGCATAAGCCGTGTTCGGTCCGAAAGAGTTCGTATCCGGATTCTGAATATGCGACTTGAAGTTGTTCTGCTGTTCTGTCGTGAGGTCGTTGTAGAAATAGTCGTACGGCGTCACAATCAAGTCGAAGCTGTCGCCCGTCTTCATCTTTATTTCGAGTTTGGACGAATCGTACAGCACCGTGTTTGTATTCGGACGTTTCAAAAGTTCGGGCGCCTTGTTGTTTACGTGCACCAGCACTCTGAAATCCACATAATCGCCGCGGTTATCGCTGAAACGAATGAGAACATACGAGTATGCCGGAGACTTCTTGTTCGCGTGGAACTTTATGGTCGTGCCGTCTATCGTGACGTCCACCAGCCTATCGGCTTCCTTATACATCGTGCTGCCGATTTCGTAGCTGTTGGAGCTGTGCACATAGTTTGCGGGATAGTTGCCGTAGCCCATCTTTATTCCGTCGCCGGAATTCAATATGTCTTCGTATTTATCGCCGCAGATAAGCCAATCCAGCGTATCGACGTCGGTAAGCGCCTTGATTTGATCTTCCGTCAAATAGTTGCTTCCGTCTTCGGAAAGAACAAAGTCATTGTCTTTTACGGTGTCGACGATACGCATCGTATAGTCGTCCTGCAACGTGACTGCGACATTGAAGCTGCTTCCCGAGCTGTACAGCGAAGGGTTGACGGAAGGCGTCGAGTTGTTCACATACACCTTTATCGTCAAAAGCTGCCAGCTGGAGCTCATAAAGTCGGTGCCGCCGTAAGTATCGTAAACGATTACTTTGAGCGGGAAATAGAACGAATACTTGCCGTTTGTTTTCTCGAATGCAAGGTTGTTCTGCGCCGCCTTTGTTTCTATTTCAGCGTCGGTCAAGCCGCTTATGTCTATCGTCGTCTTTCTTTTCGGCGTTATCGAGAAGGAATCGGAATCGAAACCGTCTGCTATCGAGAAGTATCTTTCGTAACCCTTGTTCGGTTCTACCGCGGCAAGGTATGCGTCGTCCTTGTCGTATATGGTCTGCGCCATAGTCTTGCCGGAATCGACTGCGTCTATGCCGAGATATGCCGCAAGGTCTTCTATCGCATTGCCCGTGCCTGTATGCGCCAAGCTGTTATTATCTCGGTCAATCATATAGCGCAACTGGTCCTGCGTCAAGATTGCGACGCCGCTTGTACTGCCGAGAGAGTTGAACATAAACTTCGCGCTGTCGCGGTAAGTCTTGCCGTAGTCGCTTTCGCCGTCCTGCAAACGGTTATCGTCCTGATAGGATATCGAAAGCACGTCGGACGTCGCAGGAGAACCGGAAAGGTTTCTGTCCACAAGACGGAACGTATAAGAGCTTATAAGTTCCTGCGGAATGACGCTGCCCGTGGAGAATTCCACTTTCTTATTGGACGAGCCGTCTATCTGCAAAGACTCATTCTTTATAGACAGGTCTACCGTGACCTTTGCCGTTATGGGATTTTCACCGCCGGATATTTCGGGGTCCGTCGACTTCCAGTCGCTGTACAGAGCCAAATCGAGCGTGAGTTTCAGCGGAGAAGTTCCGTTTCTCGGACCTTTCTTCACTATACGAATGGACTGTTTGTTCTCGTGGAGTACGTTTTCTCCCACCGTATAAGAATGTACGATGCCGCTCGGTCCTTCAAACGCACTGCTTGCAATCAAGTTGTTGAGGTATCCGTCGTTTCTATTGTAACCGATATCGCTCGTGTTTTCGCTCCATTTGACGGATAATTCCACAAACGGGTTATCGTTCAGCGTTGCGCCCGACCAAACGGTCACGCCGTCGGTGAGCGAAATGCGCTCTGCTATCTCTTTCGGCATAGACGACGTCGACATACTCACATACTTCTTGATGAACGCGCCGTTGAAGCTGACAACGGAACCGTAAGTGCTTGCCAAACCTGCATCCGTGGGCAAGCTCTGCGAGAATGCAAAGTAGCTCAACGGCACTTCGGCGGCACTGCTGATGTTTATACCGTTATATCTGAATTCGGTATAGTTATATTTAGCATCTTTCGTGGTTTCGTCTATTTCTTTGATATAGTATTTATCCGTCCACTCGCCGCCCATAGCAGGGTCTTTGCTGACGCCGTTATAGACGCTGTGGGTTACGGTCATACCGGTGGAGCCGATATTTACCGCGAACTTCAATTCGGTGGAGCCGATAATATCTTTCGTGGAACCGTCGCGCTTTCCGTCATAGCCCGTTTCCGTGCTCTTTTGCGTATCGGACGTATCGCGCACGCGAACGGTCATCTGCATAGGAGTGGTAAACGAAACCGTGGACGTAATTCTGATAGCCCAACGGGGGTTATCCACATAGTCTTTGGCATCTCTGTCTTCGTCGAAGTGTGCAATGAACACGTCTTTCGTGCCGTGATTGTACGCCGACGGAAGCTCGTTATACGACGCGTCGAAGTACAGAATGTCAACCAACGTTATCGGGTCGATGTATGCTCTCGGAGCCGTGTAGAGCACAGCTACGTTGTTTTGAGCCGTACCGTTCGTGCCGCCTTCCGTATCAACCGCATACAAAGGCACGCTGTTTTCGCCCGTCGCATATTTGCCGGGATACAGCAGCAGTCCGTCGCGCGTGTCGTTATCCGAAGAAAGAAGTTTTACGTTCTTCGCGCTTACGGGAGCAGTGCTGCGCGTGGTCAGATGATTGTACAGCGCGGGGTCGGAAACAATGTACTTCGCATTCGTAATGTCGGACGAATCGTCGGGAGAATATTCCCACTTATAAGTCACGGAGGCATTTCCCGAGCCGTCGTCTTCTTTGGTTTCCACGCCGAAGCCTGTGTCCGCGTCGATATTGACCTGCGGCAAGCTGTTCACTACTTCTATCTGGAAGGTTATCGCAGAGAAGTTCGCAGTCGCGTCGAAGCCGTAGTTATCGGTTATATATACTTGAATGAACAGACCGTATTCGAGCTGTTGAGTACAGCTCTTTGCAGTCACTCTCAACACCTGTCCGCTTCTGCCGCCGGTTGCAAGCGTGAACATTGCTTCCACATAATCGTCGCCGACGATGGGAACAAGCTCGCCTGCCGCGTTCTTCGTGAAGAACTTTCTGTCGGTGTTGGCAAAATACAGGTTTGCGTCTTCATAGTCGGACGCCAAGTCGTTGGCTCTGAATTCGCGGACGTTGTAGCCCGTCTTGAACAGAGCGTTTTCGCCGAGCGAATGAGTCGGGTCGTACAAATCGCCGCTGTAGTCGTTGGACGAGTTCGTCGTTTCCGCATTCAGACCGTTGAAGTTACTCGACAGATAGAATACGTTAGTTGCGGCTTCGCTCAAGAACGGCAGGTTGTCGGTCACGTGGACTCTTACTTCCACGTTCACGGACGAGCCTTCGCCGTCGGAAATCTTGACAGTGAACGCCATAGGGTTGCTCTGCGCGGTGCGGCTTCTCGTCTTGACAGTCAAGCGGTTGCCGTCGGAAGCAAGCTGGAGCTCGCCGCCGCTGACGTTGCTGACCTGCGGGTCGCCGTCGAATATGAGCTCATTGAGCTTGACAGCCTGCTTTGCCGTGGAAAGCGTCAGAAGGTCGGTCGTGTAATGATACATCAAGTCCTTACCTGCCTGTGCAAGCTGTGCCGTATATCTATCGTTTTTGTCTATGACCGAAGTCAGGCTTTCTCTGCCCTTGTTCGGGTTGGTATTGTTACCCACTACCCAACCTGCAGCCATATCGATATCTTTTGCAAGGTCGTACGGGGTTATGTCGAAATCATAGCCGGAGGGTATGCTGTATGAAACGATACCGCCGTTGTAATCGACTTTGACAATACCGTCTTCGAGCGCGTTCGAGCCGCCGTAATTTTCGGGTTCGTTACGGGCGCCCGTTATTTTGCCGTCGGTGGCTTTTACCGAGTCGCCGTCGAGCGCGGTCACCGCGTGGTTCTCTACCTTTATGAGAAGGTTGATTATGCCGTTGAGCGAACCTGTGTTCTCGCCGCCCGTCACGCTGTTAGTCTCGCCGCGGGTATCCTTTACCATTATGGGCTGCTGTATATAGTTGCCCCTTGTGGAGCGCAGGAACGTCACCTTGATACCGTAGAAAAGTATGGTTTCGGTGCTTCCGCCGACGAACTGTATGTCGCTTCCCCACTCGTCATAGCGCTCCCATCCGAGGTCGGAGGTCGTGCCGGTTATGTGCTTGTTCTTGCCTATCTTTGCCGCCGTTACCGCAGACGCGTAAAGATTGACGGGTTCTATTCTGTAAAACTCCGTTTCGATTTTGTTCTGACTGCCGAACTGCGATTTGTCGAACAACAGGAACTCGTTGTACATAGACGTGGACACGCGATTGCTTTCGGACGAAATGTTATCCAAAAATACGCTGTACGAATCTCTGTCTTCCGCAACGCCCTTTACCATACCTGCGTCGTTCTTGAAATCTTTGGAATCGAGCGCGCCGATACCCATAGGGCTGAAATACATAACCTTATTGCCGTCGGAATCGACTTCGGTCACCGTCGACGAATCGGCAACGGCAACGGCCGTGGGCTGTGTGGGCTGTGTATTGTTTATCGTCACGGCAATGGGATACCATACGCCCTTATCGGAAGGTTCGCCCTTATCTTCCACGCGCACAAGGAAGTAGAAATGACCGAAAGTCCTGTTTGCTTCCGTGGTGGCGCTGTCGTTTGTGATAAACTGCGAACGGGTCGCGCGAAGCGGCGTCAGGTTGAGCGTCTGTCCGTCTGCCGATATCGTATACGACACATAGGCTTCCGACGTGTCTGCAGTCGCTTCCTTTATGCTGTTGGGTTCGAAGTACAGGCGTTTGGAACCCATACCGGAATCTTTGGACAGCACTCCGCTGGCTACTATGTTATTGCCGTTTGCATTATTGAAGTTTGCGTATGCGGACGCCGTGCGAATGGTACGGACCTTATTGTAGCTGTCCACATAGATATATTCGTTTGTAGGAACTTTGACTTCCTTTATCTCCATTCTGTTGCCGTCGGGGTCAGCCAAGAACTGCGAAAGATTGACTGCCGTCGTACCTGCTCCGACAGAGGAAATAAAGTGATAGTCGGTGTTGAAGTTGGGACGGGTGTTATCGATTTTGAACACGACGTTTACCGTCTTTTCCGTTCCCATAAGGGTCTTGGTGGATTTTTCCACGGCACGGACGCGCAATGTGACCGTGTTTATATAATTCGTGGAAGTAGCCGCCGCAACGTGCTCTATCTTTACTCTCGTATAGCCTTTGGTGAGCGCGTAAGAATCGGCAGGCGTAACCACCTTATACGAACTGGAAGTCGGGTTTACGACCGACGTGATAAGCACCTGGTCGTACGTCGTGGCATCGGCGTCGCTGAACAAATCGGCGGCGTTGATGTAGACCGCGTTCGCATTGTAGGTTATGGGCTTGGGTATGATGACGGTATGAACGGCGCCCGCAGGATTGTATATTCCCGTTTTGGGGTCTGCCGTCGCCGAACCCGTACCTACCCTGTAACCGTAACCGTTCGTCACATCGCCGAAAGTACCGCTCTTGGGCTGTATATCTCTATCCGTCGACGAGAACTTGAAGCTGATAACGCTCTGCATTCCGCCGTTGTCTTTTATGCGTACATAGAAAGTGGTCGACGTGAAGTAGCGTGTGGGTTTGAGAACCATTCCGCCCTTTGCGCCTGCCGTCATACCGCTGACAGTGAAATATTTGACATTGTCGGCGCCCTGGTCGGCTCTTTTCGTGCAAGCCGCGTCCGTGAATACGGCGTTGGAATCTACCCAAAGAAGGTCTTTATAGAAGCTGTCGGTATCCTGCGCGAGAGTTCCCGGCACGGTAGCCGCCGCGCTTGCTCCGCGGTTCACGCCTGCTATCGTCGCGTTTCTCGTCGTGGGAGGAGTGTTGAGCGCCGTGATGCGGGCATAGCCGTTTGCGCGGATAAGGCTTGTTTTCTGGTTATAAGTCGTATTGCCGTAAGACGTGGGATGAGGCATATTGGCATTACCGTTTATATAACGGTATGCGTCCGTGTTTACCGCAACGCCGCCATAAGAGCTTTCCACTCTGACATTGCTTGCGTTTACGCCGTTGACGTTGCTGAAACCGCCGCCGCCGTTGCCGTCGCAAGCCGCGCCCTTGCCGCCGTACCAACCGCCTGCGCCGCCGCCGCCGTCACCGTTGCCAGCCGTTCCGCGGTCTGTGCCTCTGCCGAATACGGTGCCGCCCGTGTTATAGTTTATAGCCGTCGTATTATTGGTATTGCAGGCAGGATGAGGAGCACGTCCGCCGTAACCTGCTTTATGACCGAAGTTGCCGTAAGTGTAGGAGTTGCCTGCACCGCCGCCGCCGCCAGCCGCCATTATGACTTCACCTGTATAGCTTGCATAGCCCGTCAGCGCGCCCCTGTTTGTGGAGTGCGCGATATGCGTGGCGCCGCCGCCGCCGCCCGAAATACCGTTGGGACCTGCCTTACCGCCGCCGTTGTAGCCTGCCGCACCGTTGGCACCCGTGCCGCCTGCGCCGCCTATGCCGATGTATATGGCTTTTTCGGCAGTGAGCGTCACGATGGCTCTCGTATAGCCGCCTGCACCGCCCTTATACTGTCCGTCGTCGCCGCCGCTTGCGCCCCAGGCTTCGAAACAATACGTGCCTGCAGGCAATGTTACGCCCTGTATGCCGCCCGTATAGTTATAGAGCTTGTATTTACCGCCGTTGACGTTGGTAATACCCGTCACGTTTTTGACGTTTGTCGAGTTTGCCGCCGTCCACGCGGTAATATTTTCCGCAGTAGTCGTCGTTACGTCGCTTTCGCCTTCAGTGACGACGGCACCCGACGCGTTCAGCGCGTTTGCAGTCGAGAGCACCGCTACGCTGCCGCCGCCGAGGGCGACAGCGAATACGAGCGTCAAGATTACGTATAGGAACTTCTTTTTCATTTGACTCCTCCAAACAGGCGTTTTACGCCTCGAAGCAGAGCGGCGAAGCGTTTTTTGCGGACGGTTTATTGCCGCAACTTACGCCGCTTATGGTTTACTATTATATTTTAATACGATATTACTTAAATGTAAAGCGATTTAGCACTAATTATGAACAAATTATGAAGAAAATCTCGATTTTGTTACAAAATAGCCCTATTTTATGAATAAACTGTGAACAAACAAGCCGTTTTACAATCAGAATCCGTTTCCGCCGAAGCCGTCGCCGTTTCCGCCGCCCGGAGGCAATTGACCCGGAGGCAGTTGGTTGAAGCCGTTCTGTTCGGGCGGTGCGCCGAGCGCGGCATTGGGCGGCGTTCCCTGTGCGGGAGGCAGTCCCATTCCGTTCGGCATATAGCCCTGCGAATAGCCCTGCGAGTACGGCGGAAGCATATTGTTATAGTTTGCTTCTGCCTGGCGCTGCTGTGCCTGCGCGATACGGAGCATTTGTTCTTCCAACTGCATTTCGGACACAAGCAGAGCTTCCACTTCTGCGCGCTCGCGCTGTTTCTTTCTGCGCAGTCCGACAATGAAGATTATGAGCAGCAGCAGCAGTATTATGAGCGCCACTATGCCGACGTATCTCCACGGGTGAAGGGCTATGCTCTGAACCATTCCCAAGAAGAAGTTGAGTTCGGGAAGCGTGGTATTGATTACGGTAATCGTATAGCCGTACTCCTGCCCCGTCGCGTCGGTCAGCATTACGCTCACGGACGAGCTTCCGCGCGCCTTGAACTTCAATACGATTTCATTGGTTTCCTTATTGAGTTCGGCGCCGACGACGAAGGTGTGCGAGGATTTGACGTCGAGCAGAGTCATATTGTCCACTTCGGGGTCGAAGAACCAATCTTCCGCTTTTATCCTTATCGTTCTCTCGTCGCTTAACACGTCGGTTTCATAGTTGTATTCCGTTACGTCCGCGCCGTTTGCGACCAGATATCTGGGAGCTTCGTTGGGCAGAATGGTCATATCGAACAACAAATCTTTCGGCTCGGAGGTGCCTGCCACGAGCGTGGCAATCATACCGACCTTGAATCCCGACGCGCCCGGGCGCTTTACGCCCTTGACCCAATAGTTGCCGTTCTTTTCGTCGAAGCGGACGGTTACCGCGCCGTTTTCGTAATTTGCGGTTTCCACGTTCTGGCGGATATTCTGTATGCCGTATCCGAGCGCGAACTCCTTGGGAATTATCTTTTCGACGGTTATCTCCTCCTCGCGCATCCAAGGCACGGTTCCGTCTATGAGTTCCAGAGAATTCAAGTCGCGCGCGACGATTATCGTGAGTTCCAGCATAATGTTATACGCGCCTGCCGCACTGACTGCGCCGTCGTCGGTTATATAGACGATGAGCTGCTGCGAGCCGTATCTATTGGCTCTCGGCATTATGCGGAGTTTCTGCAAGTGAGGATTGTCGTCGGTGGGATATGCCGCAACGAACAGGTTGGGGTCGTTGTCAGTATTCGGGTCGTCGGAAATATCTCCCGACTGTATATCGCCGAGCTGGTATGCGTATATGCGCATATAGGTCTTGCTGTCGAGGTGGTCTTTTCCGCCGTTATCCGCAGGGTTGGGGTCGTTGAACCAATCGGTTATCGATATTTCGACCTGCGACGACGCCACGACGGACAAATCGTCCGAACCCATAAGAGTTACCGTCGCGTCTTCCTTGATACGCACGGGCGCGCTGTTGCCAACCGCAAGGCGTATTCTCAACAGTTTTTCCGTCTGCACGAGCGAGGAATCCTGCAATATCACAATGACGTCTGCGGTTAAGCCGCGGTCTGCCGACAAGCCTTCCACGGAGAATTTCAAGTTGTTCTTATCCGCGAGCTTGACTGCGAACATACGGGGCTGTTCGGTTGTTCCTGCATAATGGACGTTGCCCATTCCCGTATTGCCGCTGTAATCCAAATCGTGGAGCGACAGTCTGCTGTCCTTTGTATACTCGGCGAGAGTGAATTTTTCTCCGCCTGCCATATCGTCGTCCGAAAGGAACTTCGACAAGTCGATTTCTCTCGTCTCTCCGAAGCGCACCGCCATTTCGAGCAGGTATTCTTCCCCTGCGTCTATCACGGAGTATTCGTTTTGGTTATAATCGGTGCTATCGGGCCTGTTATACTCTTCGAACATAGGTGCGGAGTTATGAATTTCGAAAGTTATCACTGTGGACGAGAGCGCTCCCGACTTATCTTTCACCGTCACTTTTACGGGTATGACGAACGCCTTATCCGCGCCGTCGGGGTTGACGACTTTACGCGTTATCACCGCGCGGAGTCTGCCGTTGCCCACTATTATATTGAACGCCTGAGGCAAGCCTGCCGCTTTATCCTCCTGCCAGCCGTCGTGAGGCATTGACGTGTGTCCGTCGCCGTCGTCTATTTCCACGACTTCATAGTCCACGAACGAGAGTTCGTCTTCTTCGTCATAGTCGGCGAACAGACCGCGGTCGCGCTCGTCGCGGTTCCAGAGCAGATATTCCTGCGCATAGCCTGCACAGCCGCGAACGGTGAGATAGTTTGCCGACGGGCGCACTGCCGACTCCGAATTGTCGAACACGCCGGAGTTGCCTGCCGTTTCGCCCACCGCATACGGTGCGGAGTTCTTGACGGAGACGTTTGCGGTCAAGCCGCCCACGCGGTTTACGGACTCGTCATAGTTGCCTGCGCCCACGGTCTTGGTGACCTTGAAGTACAGCGGAAGCGAGCCGCTTAAACGCATACCGTACGGTATGAACGACACGGAAGCGTCATAGGACGATATATCGAAGTCGAAATACTTACGGATATACTCGAACTTTTTGAGTGCGATTTCGTTTACCGTTTCCGTGGATTTGCCCGTATCGGTGCTGTAAGTCAGAAGCTCGTACGCCGCGGAGTTTGCGCCCGTTGCGGTTGCCGCGTCGACCGTTCTCAACGAACCGTTGGGAAGTATGTCGAACAGAGCGTATGCCTGCACGCCGTAACGCACAGCCGCGCCGAAGTCGCCGTCGCTCACCCTATCCTTTTCGATACCGTTGCCGACGAGTTTGAGCACGCTCGGCGTATTGTCGAGCACGTCGTAATATTCTTCGACGGACTTGACTTCGAAGTTATTTGCCTTTTCTGCGTCTGCCAAAGGACTGTACTTCGTGGATATGCGAATGGTTATCTGCAAAGGCTTTGCCGCAAGCGGGTCTATTACTCTGAAACGCAGCTGCGTATCGGTCTTATCACCCAAAAGCACGCCCGTGCAATGCAGGGTCAAGCGCGACAGACCATCTTCCACGGAGATATAGTCGTTCGACGAAACGCCGCCGAAGCCGTCTATTTCAAACGCGGAGCCGTTGTATGCGCGCTGTATTCTCAAATTGTATCTGTCGTTTACGTCGTTGTCGAACGCGAGCGCGGAAACGGGTATTTCCAGCGACTGTCCGTACGTCATCGTCAAGCGGTATTCGCCGCCGTCGAACCTGATGCCGCCGTATTTTTCCGATTCCACATTTTCGCCCACAAGCGCGGGGTCGGAGTTTTCCACGGTCACGCGGAACGTGAACTGTATGCTCTTGCCCTCCGCGTCGTATGCGCGCAGAGTTATGGGCACGTTGTTACAGCCGCTGTTGGCGCGGAACTGATATGCCACGGCATAGGAGTCGCCGAGCGTATTGAGCGGCAGTGCGCTTATCGCGTCGGTGGATATGCCTATCACGTTGTCGGTTATTCTGAACTTCAAGCCCCAAGGCAAGTCGTCGTCGGCAAGCGCAAGATAGCCGAGGCTGCCCGACGTATAGCGGTTGCCGCGTCCGTCTTCGTAAGCATAGGTGCTCGACACTCTCGTCGAGTCGAATATGAACTCGCTTCTGCTGTCTTTCAGTTTCGATTCCTGACCGACGTCGGAGAATTCGAACTTCGCGTACGCGTCGGCGTGGGAGTTGCTCTTACGCGTTCTGTTGGAGAACTGTTCGTAATCGCTGAATCTGCCTATCGCGTATTTATTGGTTATCTCGGTCTTCTGCGCATTGTTGAGCTGAACCGTTCTGCCGTTTTCCACATAGCCCTTCGTATAGAAGTCGTCGCCGAACACGGCGTTCGGGGTTACGCCCGTTATGTCGTACATACCGCCGATGAATTTATCCCAGCTTGTGGCAAGCACGGTGAACACTTCGCCCGTGCGCATCTTGATGTCGGTGGACTTGACGTAAGTCTGACCGCCGTCGGCAATGAGCGCCACGGGAGCCTGGTTGCTTATGGTTATTCTGAATTCGATGCTGACGCTTACGCGGGCATTGTCCGAGAACGTCAGTGTGAATTTGCTGACTTTCTTGGCGCGGTTGATTGCCGTGAAGCGGATACTGCCTATCAACGCGTTATCGTAATAATAACCCGTTTTAGGCGTGCCGTCCGCGCTCTGTTTTGCCGCGACGTCGTATTTGCCGTTGAACTCTATCGCAATATTTTCCACGTCGGTCACCGCGGTAAGGCGCAGTGTGCTGAACACGTTGCCCGTTGTTTCCGCAGGAGGCGCGACATAGTAATCGGACGTATTTATGTCTATCACGCTGTTGCCCGACTTTTCCAGCTCCTCTCTCGTCTGATATGCGTACACGTTGTTCAGACGCATATCGTTGTCGCCGAAGAAGTCGCTTATGCGCATCATATACGAATCGCCCTTTGCGATGTCGACATTGTAATAGTAAGTGCCGGACGCGCTGTCGAGGCTTACCATAGCCTTATTCACATACGGCGTAGAGTTGCCGATATACACGTCTACTTCCAACAGCTGATAGGAGCCGTCGAAGAAGCCGCTTCCCTCGTAATCGTCGTATACGATTACTCTGAACGGATAGTACACGACAACTTTGTTATCCACCATTTTGACGGCAAGGCCTTTGAGCTGTTCCTGCGACGCGATATACTTTTCGTAAACGGAAATTATATCGGACGGCGCGGGTTCTACGCCGCCGTTTGCCTTATCGTACACGGTTGCCGCGTCCAAAGATATACGGCGGACTGCCCTAAAGGAAAGGCTGGAATCGTCTCTGCCCAAAGGAGACACCGTGAAGAAGTTGGTATATCCGGGGTTGATTACCGCCTGTCTGCTTCCGTCTCTTATTTTATCGAGTTCGTCGGCGAGGTTGACCGCGTTGCCGCTTGCGTCCTTTTCCTTTATTCCGAAGTAGCCTGCAAGCTGTGCGTCGGTCACGTTTTTGCCGTATGTGCGGTTACCGCTCGTGCCGTCCAAAATACGGGCTATCTGGTCCTGCGTGGGACTTGCAATCGACGAATTCAGGAAGTATGCGTTTTCCTTATATGTGCGCGTGGACACACTGCCCGTTATCGGCGACTTATACGGCGCCGTCAGGTAGTCTCTCGGGGCGCTTGCATCATAGTCGTACTCCGCAAACAGACGGTATGCCGTGCGGCTCAACGCGTTCTTCGCCGCTTCGTCGTTGACGAGCGAGATTATGGCGTTCTGCGAACCGAGAGTGAACTCGGGCGTATCGGTGCCGGACGACGGGTTTGCCTTATTGAGCGCCGCCGTGGAAAGCTCCATAACGGGATTGCTCAACTGCATATTGTCGTTGGGAACATAGATGTAGAGCGTAACGGTTTCCACGGGGTCGACCTTATTCGTATCGGCATTTACGGAGCGCTGTCCTTTTGCGCCCGTGACCGTCGTGTTGTTACTGCCCGAATCGTACTGGTATTTTGCGAGCTGTATGGAAAGCTCCAATCTGCCCTTGCTTCTCACCGATTTTTTGGTGAGCTTGAAGCCGAACAGGTCTTCGCGCAAAGGCGCGTCGCCCGTTCTGTTTTCTTCCGCGTTATTCCAGAAGTACAGCGGAGTGTTCAAATATTTATCCGCCGCAATCGCAGACGAGTTATCTGTGTACTGCAAATCGATATACGGGTTATTCGCTATTTCGTCCCCCGTCCAGGTCAAGCCCGTCGCGGTGTCGGTAAGCGTCATACTCGCCCACATATTCTTTGTAAGGTCTGTCGGGTTGGCAGGATTGACAAGTCCGTGCTCGTCTCTCAAATAGCGGCTGTATACGAAGTCTACCGTATACGACATACTGTGCGCTATTTCCTGCGGCACAGCCAGATAGCTTACGGGAATGTAAGCAGACGTATCGGCGCCCGTATTTGCGTTGTTTTCCAATCTTATGGGATTGTAGAAGAAATTATTTCCCGAAGGATAGATATTGTTCGTGCCGTCGCTGTACGAATAGCGGTTATTGTTCGCGTCGTTATTCGGGTCGGCGAACGCGACAAGGTTTTTGGTTATGCCGAGACTGCCTATCGCATAGTTGAACGTCGCAGAAGCGCGAGATTTCAAAACCGTCGTATTCGGGCGTTTGCCGACGTACACGGGAAGATTGAGCGACGTGGTGCAACCGCCGTCGGGCGAGCTGTCGCGGTAGCGCACGGTGATTTCCAGACCGCTGTTACCGAAGCTTGCCGCAGGGGTTATCTTGACCGCCCAGCGCAGAGAGTCGGTTTCCAGACATTCCTGCAACGTCGTGGAGTATTTAGCCAAATCGGCAGGGTCGCTCGGGTCTACCAAATGATAGGTGCCCGCGCTGTTTATGAACCACACGATTTTTACGGTGTCCGCGACTTCCTTACTCTCGTTGGAAAACGAAGGATACGGGTTCGTGAAAGTCACTGCGGTTGCGGGCGTGGTCGTATCGTAATAGCCGCCGCCTGCCGCAGGTGTTTTAAGCGAAGCAATCGGAAGCATATTCGCCTTTTCGTTGTCGGGCATTATGCGCTGCAGAGCGTCATAGTCGAGCGAGAAGAACTTGACTCTGTTTGCCGTCACTTTCGCCGCCTGCGCGGGGTTCTTTTCGTCAAGACCGACTATGCCTATGCTCGTCAAAAGCTCCGACGTATAAGAGTCGGGCGCGATATATCTCGGTGCGAGAATGTCCGCGTTGTTCGCAGGTTGAGAGAACCAATAGTTTACGGTATCGTCGGGGTCGTCTTCGTTTTTATCGAACTGCGTCGAGCCGATAAACACGGGGTTGCTGTTGAGCACTTCGACCTGTATCTGCAAATAGGAGAATTCCGTGCCGTTATTGAAACCGTCGGTCACTTTGAACTGAATGAACAGACCGTGCTCCAGCGACTGCGTGGAGCTTTTGCCCGTTATTCTTATTACGGAGTAATTGGAGCGCGTGCCCGTTCCTATCGTATTATAGTCGACGGTCACATATTTGGAATAGTCCGCCACTTCCGTGAACACGCCGCCGCTCATATAGCCGAGCTGAGGCTGTTGCATTATCGCAAGCGAAGAAAGGTCCGCCGTGTCGGCGTCGGTGACTATTTCGCGCAGAGCGAACTCACGGACGTTATAGCCCGTGCTCGGCTGCCAAGTCGTGGCGTAATCGTTGCCGACGGACTCGCCGCCCTTGTCGCTGTCACTGCTGTTCGGGAAAGAGTAACTGCTGTCGTAATTCGCAGACAGGTAGAACACGTCGGGTATGCCCGATTTAAGCGTCGGTTTGGTGTTGACTACTCTGACATAAATATTGAACGTGACGATTGCGCCCGAGCTGTCGGTGACCTGCACATTCTCGAACGTATATGCGTTGTTACCGTTGTTACGCAACAGCGGAGTGATTTGCAGATAGTCCATCGTTCCGCCGCTTTCGGAAGCCGACGACGGCACATACATCATACTCAATTCGCCGATGTATCTGCTCTGCTTATATTCCGTGCCCGTGTAGTCGAACGGCAGAGAGGACGTCACGAAGGACAGTCTGTCGCCGCCGAGCTTGCCTGCCGTACCCTGCGCACCGAGCGTGCTCAAATCGGGACGGCTACGGACGGAGTTCGGGCTTGCGTAAATCGTATCCGCAAGCGCGGCGTTGCCGCTGTTCGACGGGTTGGAGTTGTTTGCCGAACCCGTGGTCGTATTGTTTATTGTAGGCTGAACCGCAAGGTCTGCGTCGTAAACCAAGTCGTACGGGCTTATTTTAAACACGTTGCGCAGGCTGTTTGCGACGCTGTATGTGACGGTTACGACTTTTTCCGTCGAGCCGTCGGGTTGAGTTACGGTTTCTTCCGTGCGCTCGGCGATGTTCTGCAAGTACATATCGTTTCTGACTTCGGGCGCGCGATTATTCACCTTTACCGCGACCACGGTGGAAACGGCGTTGCCGAACGTGTCGGTCAGTTTGACGGGAACGTCCAGCCACAAGTCGCGCGTGGAGCGTATCGCCGTGAGTTTTATGCCGTAGAAAGAAGCCACGTCGCCGTTGACGGTTATTTCCGCCGCCGTCTTTTGCGCCGCAGTCAGTCTGTTGAAACGGCTTGCAGGTGCATAGAGCGGCACTTTTTCGGCGCGGATATACATACCGAAGCCTATCGAATCGGCATTGTTCGTCGCATAGTCGGAGCTCGATACGGTGGAGCCGAAGTCGGTGTCGATATGCAGAAAGTCGTTGAAGAAGAACGTGCTTGTGGAAAGCGCGAACTCGGACGGGTCGATGCCGAGCGCGTCGGGCACGTATTTTGCAGGGGTGTTATAGTCCGCCGACGCAAGCGCGCCTATGCCGACATTGGGGTCGGTGGCGACATAGTACGGCGCAATCACGACGCTTTCGCCTGCCGCATTCACACCGCCCTCCCCTTCGTCGGGAGCGTCGAGCTCATACGACAGAGAACGCGAAACGGGGGCGCTTGTATCCTGCACCGTTATCGCTATCGGATACCATATACCCGTGTCGCGCGTATCGCCGCTGTCGGTTATGTGCACGAGCACATAGAAGTGTCCGAGACCTGCCTTGGCTCTGCCTGCCGCGTACTGCGAACGCGTGGCTCTTATTGCCGTGAAGGTTATGCCCGTGCTGTCCAGAGTGTACGAAACGAACGCTTCGTTATACACATTGGACGACATACTCGCATTGAAAATGCTGTTCTGGCTGAATCCCGTCGCCGTCGCGGATTCCGCGCTTGTGACGACGTCGGACTTTGCCGAACCGACGTTATAGTTTGTCGTTATGTTCGCCGACGTATATGCCGTGCCGAACTTATTGACGCCGAAATATTCGTACTGCGGAACCTTGACGACGTCGGTCAGGTTGCTTCCCGCATAGAACGACAGGTCGTTGGTGTTTCGGTCGGTCACGAGTTGAGCCAGCGTCACTTTTTGAGAGAGCTTGCTCGACGTATTGAGCTGAACGTGCGTCGCCGCATTCGCCGTGGGACGCTCGTTGCCTATTCTGAACACTATATCGACGGCAAGTCTGCCCGACGAAGCCGACGTGAGTTCGGCGTTCGTGGAGTTTTCGAAAAGTCCTATCGTGACGGGTATTCTGAACCAGCCTGCCTTATTGGCAAGCAAGGGGCTTATCGTAAACGACGACGCTTTTGAGGCGTTGGCGCTTCCGCCGCTGTAACTTATATTATAATATGTGCCTGCGCCCGACAGCGAGAACGACGTGAAGAACACGTTGTCGAGATAGGTTCCCGACGGATATTGGTCGGTGGCTTTTGCAAGGTCGGCGACCGATACGGTAACGGAAGTGTAACCGCCGCCCGAGTATGCGTTGAGTTCCAGCGGCTTGGTTATCATATAGGTCTGTCTGCCCGTTCCCGCGTCGTTATATATATCCGCCGCGCCCCAGCTTGCAGACGAGCTGACCGCCGTAAGCAGAGGATAGTTCGTGCTTGTCTTGACCGACTTGCCGTATATACCCGTGCCGCTCGCCTTGGCTCCGTCGGCTTGCTTGGTAATCGCGCCGAAGCTCGTCGCCTTTATCTTAAACGAGGTCACGACGGTTGCGCCTGCCGCGTCTTTAATGTTTGCATAGAAGGTCGTTTCGGCAAATATCTTTTTTGCCCTTACCGCCAGAGTATTCGTCGTTCCCGAAACGAGAGAGTATTCCAAATAGGACGTCGCCGCCGTCGTGCAGGCGGAGTTCGTGTATATCGCGTTGTTTACGAAAACGTGTCCGCTCTCCTGATACGGGCAGCCGTCGTTTACGAGAGAAACTCCCGTTATGTTCGTCTTTGCCGTTCTCGTCAGCGTGAACGAAACATTGCTTTTGACCGTGGGAGCAAGGTTGGTGCAAACTATTCTCGCATAGCCGTTGAGACCGGAGTTTGCCGTGCCTTTCGTATAGTTTGCGCCGTACGACGTGGGATTGGGCATAGCCACGTTGCCGTTGTAGAACGTGCGCGAAGCCAGCGAAGTCGCCACAAAGGACAGACCGCCCGCGCCCTGCGAGTCGCCGGAAGCACCGCTACCGCCGTAGTAACCGCCGCCGCCGCCGCCGCCGTCAATGTTGCCTGCAGCGGTGGTGAGGACACAGTCCTGCCCCTGTCCGAAATAAGTATCGTTATTGTTTATATGTTTGCTGCCTGCGGCATTAGGTCCGGGGTCGGCTCCGCCCCAGCCGCCGCAAGCCGTACCTGTACTTCCGCCGCCGCCGCCGCCGCCGCCGACAACAAGCACCGCGCCCTTATTGCTCTTTAACGCGCTCAACACGCCCGTCGCCTTTGCAAAATGCGTAGCGCCGCCGCCGCCGCCCGAAGTACCGTAAGTTCCCGCACTGCCGCCGCCGTTATAGCCGCGAGAAGTAGCACCTGCTCCTGTTTTTCCTGCGCCGCCGACAACAATGTACAGCGTCGTATCGGCAGTAAGGGTTATGGTGCCTGCGGCATAACCGCCGTGTCCGCCTATACCCGACGCGTCGGTGCCGCCCTGTGCGCCCCAGGCTTCCAGCTTATAGGTGCCTTTCGGCAATGTGACCGACTGCACGCCGCCGGTGTAGGCGTAATTCTTATACAGATATGCGCCTGCCGCCGTGCTCGTCTTGGTCCAGCCCGCGACGTTTTCCGCAGTCGGCGACGCAGAAGTCTGTTCCCCTTCCGTCACCGCGTTTTCCGTTCGCTGCGAAGTTTCCGCAGTGGCAAGAATCGCGCCGCCGCCGAAACACAGCGTCACCGTCATAATCAACGTCAGTATTGTGCAAATCAATTTGCTTTTGTTCATTATCGAAGCCTCCGAAATCGGACTTTTCAGCACCGTGTGCTTTTACCGAGGTATACCTATACCCTTACATTATACCATTATACGATTATATATTACCACAAGATACGTCAAAAATCAAGTAATTATGAACAAATTATGAAGAAAAAAACAGAAAAAACGCACCCCGTGTCCGCAATTCGGATTTTCGGGGTGCTGTTTTTGCTCTATTTTACAGTTTGGCTTTCTCTGCTTCTTACTTATCGTTAAGGCAGGCTATGCCGGGCAGGATTTTTCCTTCGAGATATTCGAGGCTGGCTCCGCCGCCCGTGGAAATGTGCGTTACCTTGTCGGCAAACCCGAGCTGTTCCACTGCCGCCGCGCTGTCGCCGCCGCCGATTATGGTTACGGCGTCCTTATTCTCTGCAAGCGCTTTTGCCACCGCCTTTGTTCCGACGGCAAATCTTTCGAACTCGAACACGCCCATAGGTCCGTTCCAGACGACGGTCTTTGCCGTCTTTATAACGGACGCGAACAGTTCCGCGGTTTTGGGTCCGATGTCCAGACCTTCCCAGCCGTCGGGAATCTCGCCTGCGTTGCAGACCTTGCTTGCCGCGTCGGCTTTGAACTCCTGCACTATCACATTGTCTACGGGAAGATAGAGGTTTACGCCCTTTTCCTTTGCCTTTGCCATAAGGTCGGCGGCGAGTTCTATCTTGTCCTTTTCCACTCTGGACATACCCGTCTTTCCGCCCTTTGCCGCGCTGAACGTATAAGCCATTGCGCCGCCGATGAGCAGGCTGTCCACCTTATCCAAAAGGTTGGTTATGACGCCGATTTTGTCCGAAACCTTGGCTCCGCCCAAAATGGCTACGAACGGGCGTTTGGGTGCGGAAAGCGCGCCGCCCATTATCTCGATTTCCTTTTCAATCAAAAAGCCGGCGACGTTGGTCTTGCAGTAGTCCGCCACGCCTGCCGTGGACGCGTGAGCGCGGTGAGCCGTGCCGAATGCGTCGTTTACATACACGTCGGCAAACTGCGCCAGAGCCTTGGCGAACTCGGGGTCGTTCTTCTCCTCCTCCTTATGGAAGCGGACGTTTTCCAAAAGTACGGCGTAACCGTTTTTGAGCGCGGCGACTTTTTTCTTCGCGTCTTCGCCGATTACGTCGTTTGCCAGCGTAACCTTATTGCCGAGCAGTTCGTTGAGGCGGTCGCAAACGGGTTTGAGGCTGAACTTTGCTTCGAAGCCGTTTTTGGGTCTGCCGAGATGGGACGCAAGCACGACTTTGGCATCGTGTTCGAGCAGGTATTTAATCGTCGGCAATGCGCCGATTATTCTGTTCTCGTCGGTTATTCTGCCGTTTTCGTCCTGCGGCACATTGAAGTCGCAACGAACGAACACCTTTTTACCCTTGACGTCTACGTCCTTGACAGTCTTTTTGTTCATACTTATTCTCCTTATAAATTTAATATCGTCAGCTCTGCATTACGTCCGCAAGCAGTTTGCGGATATAGTCATAGCTTTCTTTCAATTCGTTGGTGTCCTTATAGTCTTTCGAATAGACTTCGATGAAGATATGGACGTTTACGTTGCGCTTGTCGAGTTCTTTGAACAGTTTTTCGAAGTTGAACCGACCTTTTCCCGGGAGCAAGGTATCGTCTTTCACCGTATCGCACAGGTGAACGGTGGACACCCTGTCTTCCATTACGTCGAGATATTTATACACGTCGAAGCCGCTCTTTAACGCCTGCGCCAGCGACAGCGTGCCGCAGAGCGTGGGACATTCCTTTTTCAGTTGTTTGAAAAAGTCGGGATAGTTGAAATACGTCCAATGCACGTTCTCATAAGACAGGCGCAGACCGTAGCTTTCGGCTATCTCGCAAAGCTTATTCACCGTTTCGCCGAACTTGGCAAAGTCGAACGTATAGTTTCTGCGTTTCAAGCGCGAAGGTCCGTGGAAAGTATAGAACTTTGCCCCGAGCATTGCCCCTGCATAGCAGACCTTGCGGAAAATGGCTTCGGCGTCCGCACGCACGCGCGGATTGGTGTTGAAAAGCTGCGGCTCGAACTGCGCCGCAAGCGCCTGCACGGAATGGACGTATATATCGTCCTTTCTCTGCACGAGCGCGTCTACGAACGGTTTTTCGTATTCCGAAAAAGTATTCAATAGCACTTCCGCCGTATCGACGTGCATCTGCTTCAACGTGGCGAAGCAGTTTTCCGTCGCGATACGGTTAAAAAACGAAGCTGTGGAAATTCCTACCCTCAAAAGCTACCTCCTTACGGGTCCTTGCGGTTACATTTATTTTAGCACATCGCCGAAATTTTATCAAGCGATTGACAGGCGGCGAAAAAACGGTCAGCCTGCGATATACTTTTTGCTGTGCGGCGCTTTTTTCACTTCTTCGAGCTTCTGCTCGTAGCCCTTTCTGCCCAGCATTGCGAACGTGGCTTTTTTGCCTTCTTCCACGCCCGGCTGATTGAAGGTGTCTATATCGAGCATTGCGCCTGCAAACGCCGTCTGATACATAAAGTACATCAAAAGTTCGCCCACCGTTTCGGCGTTTACTTCGGGAAGAATTATCGTGAAGTTGGCTCTCTGCGCCTTGGTGAGAGCATAGGTCGTCGCGACGCGTTCGGCGTTTATGAGTTCGCCGAGCGTATGACCTTTCAGAAAGTCGCAGGCGTCTATGTCCTTATCGTCGGTTATCGTTTTGTCCTTGCGGAATTTTTCCACGCCGATAAACGTCACCACCTTATCGAACGGACCTTCGGTATAGAGCTGTACCTGACTGTGCTGGTCGGTCACGCCGAGAGCCTTGGTCGGGGTCTGACCCGCATTGACGACGTTGCCTTTCAAGTCCACGGCTTTGCCGAGCGATTCCGCCCAGAGCTGGCAGAAGAAGTCCGCCGTGAATTTCAAGCCGTCGCAATACGGCATTATTACGTTTATATTGCATCCGTTTTTCATTGCTTCATACTGCAAATATGCGGTTATGAGCGACGGGTTCTTGTTCAAGTCCTTTTCTTCCGCCGCCTTGCTTGCCTCTCTCGCGCCCTTCAAAAAGCCCTTGACGTCCAAACCGAGTGCGGCAAACGGTGCAAGACCGACGGGGCTGAAAACGGAGAATCTGCCGCCGACGCCCGCTTCCACGCCGAATATTTCGAAGCCTTCTTTTACGGCAAGCGCGTAAAGCGTGCCCTTGCCTATCGTCGTCGTGACGGCTATATGTCTCACCGCTTCTTCCTTGCCGAGCGCCTTTTTCAAAAGGTCGTACACAATCAGAAACTGGCTTAACGTTTCGCTTGTTTCGCCGCTTTTGGTTATTACATTGAAGTACGTCGTTTTGGCGTCCACCACGTCGAGCAGGGCGTTCATTCTTTCGGGGTCGACGTTATCTTCTACATAGAGCTTGGGCGCGTTGCGCTTCTCTCTCGGAAGTTCGTTATGGTGAAGGTGAAGAAGGGAACTTGCCACGGCTATCGCGCCCAAAGCCGAACCGCCTATTCCGAGCACGACATAGCTTTCCGCCGCCTTTCTCACTTTTTCGCCGTAAGCGATTATTTTATCGAGCTCCGCATCCTTTATGAACGGAGAGTCGCACCACTGCTGCCAGCCCTTGCCGCGGTTGTCCAGCACGGACTTTCTCGCCTTTTCTATCAGGGCGGAGTTCTTTTCGAACGCTTCGTCCTTTATGCCGCGCTCGCCTATCGACGAGCACATCATATTGTTGTAATCGACTTTGAGTTTCATTTTTAAGTCTCCTTGATTTGTTTATCCGCGGTTATTATACAATATTACAAAGAAAAAAACAACATATTTATAAAAAATATTTTTCCTATTTTTAGCGAAAAACGCTTGACATTTCGAGAAAACGAAAAAGCTCCGAAAAGAATGTTTTTTGTCCTTTTCGGAGACTTTTTCTATTCTATATTATATATGTGCCGAAATTTAACATCTCACACCGACGTGCGCGCGTCTATCAAGCCGTAATTTCCGTCGTTTCTGCGATAGAGCACGTTGACCCTGTTGGTTTCGGTATTCTCGAAAACATAGAAGCTGTGACCGATAAGCTCCAGCTCCTCCACCGCGTCTTCCACGGTCATAGGGATAAGCTGATAAGTCTTGGTGCGAACGACGCCCGTCTTTTCCTGTTCGACGGCAGGCGCGGCGAAAGCGTCGGTAAGTTCCGCCGCACGGAATTTTTTGGATTTATCCGCCAGCTTTTTATGATGTTTGATTATCTGCTTTTCTAGCTTGGGCAGAGCTATGTCTATATTGTTATACATATTGTCACCCGAAACTTCGCTTCTCAATACGCCGTTGTCGACGAATATCGTAAGCTCCAGAGTGCACACGTCGTTGGACTGTTTGAGCATTACCTTGACTTTGGTGTCGTCTTCGAAAAACTTGTCGAGTCTGTTTACTTTCTTGGAAATGATGTCTTTGAGTTTTTCCGTCGCCGTGTAGTTCTTTGTCAAGTATTCGATTCTCATTATTTGTACCTCCCATAGTACGTTATATTTGCACAGGGGCTTGACCTTTATCCCCTTTTACACCTATATTATACCACACTTTTTCGCGCTTGTAAATAGGGTTTTCCAAATTAACGGAAATTTTTATCGAACGCTCACATTTCCGTCCGCGTCGACGTCCACGACGGCGGTTTCGCCCTCTCTTATCCTGCCCGTCAGTATGGCTTCGGCTACGTTGTTTTCGATATGGCGTTCTATCACCCTGCGGAGAGGTCTTGCGCCGTACTCCGCGTCGTAACCGCGGTCTATGACGAAGTTTCTCATTGCCGGAGTGATTTTGAGCGTTATCGATTTATCCGCCAAAGTTTTTTCCACTTTTTTCAGCATTATGTCGGCAATCCTGCCTATATCTTCCTTGGACAGCGAATGGAAAATGCTCACGACGTCTATACGGTTTAAAAACTCGGGCTTGAACTTTCTTTTAAGCGCGTCGGTGAGTATCTCCTCCGTTCTTTTCTTATCGTCTTTCACCGTATCCACGCTGAAACCGAGACCGCGCGTTGTCGTGGAGAGTTCCGCCACGCCGACGTTGCTCGTCATAATTATTATTGTATTCTTGAACGAAACCGTCCTGCCCTTGGAGTCGGTCAGTCTGCCGTCGTCGAGAATTTGCAAAAGAATGTTATACACGTCGGGATGCGCCTTTTCTATCTCGTCGAACAGTACGACGGAATAGGGTTTTCTGCGCACAAGCTCGGTAAGCTGTCCGCCGTTATCGTCGAAGCCGACGTATCCCGGAGGGGCGCCTATGAGTTTGGACACGCTGTGCGGCTCCATAAACTCCGACATATCCAATCTTATGACTGCGTTTTCGTCGTCGAACATAGCTTCCCCGAGCGCTTTGGTAAGCTCGGTTTTGCCGACGCCCGTCGGTCCCAAAAACAGGAACGAGCCTATCGGGCGGTTCGGGTCTTTGAGTCCTGCCCTTGCGCGGCGTATGGCTTTGGCGACGCTTTCCACCGCTTCGTTCTGACCTATCACGCGCTTATGCAGGATTTCTTCCAATCCTACAAGGCGCTGTGTTTCGCTCTCGCTTAAACGCATAACTGGTATCTTCGTCCATTTGGAAACCACTTCGGCTATATTTTCGGCGGTTATGCAGTCGCCTGCCTGTTCGCCTGCTTTCTGCCAGCCGAGTTTCAAGTCGTCTATTTTTTTGCGGAGTTCTTTCTGCTCATTCAGCAGTTTGCCTGCAAGCGGAAAATTCTCGCTGTTCTTGGCTTCTATCTTGCGCTTTTCGAGCTCGGCATATTTCTCTTCCAGACTCTTGATTTCGGGCGGCACGATATTGCCGTTGACCTTTGCCCTGCTCATAGCTTCGTCTATCAGGTCAATCGCCTTATCGGGCAGGAATCTGTCCGTGATATACCTATCGGAAAGGCGTGCGGCGGCGGTAAGCGCTTCGTCGGTTATCTTGACCTTATGGAACGCTTCGTAATTTGCCTGCAAGCCGCGCAGTATTTCTATGGTCTGTTCCACCGTCGGAGGCTCTACCATTATGGGCTGGAAACGTCTTTCGAGCGCTTTATCGGCTTCAATGAACTTGCGGTATTCGTCGGTCGTCGTCGCGCCTATCGTCTGCATTTCGCCGCGCGCAAGATAGGGTTTGAGTATATCGGCAGGCGAAACTTCGCCGTCGCGGTCGCCTGCCCCTGCAAGCGTATGAATCTCGTCTATGAAAACGATTATATTGCCGCTTTCGCGTATGAGGTTTATGGCGTCTTTGAGTTTCTTTTCCAGGTCGCCGCGATAGCGCGTGCCTGCCATAAGAGAGCCGATATCCATACCGAACACTATTTTGTTTTTGAGAAGCTCGGGCACGTTGCCTTCCACGATTGCCTTTGCCAAACCTTCCACGACGGCGGACTTGCCGACGCCCGGTTCGCCTATCAGCACGGGATTATTTTTGGTTTTGCGGCAGAGAATCTGAATTATCCGTTCAATTTCTTCCTTTCTGCCGATTATGGGGTCGATTTTGTTCTCTCTCGCCTTTTGCGTGACGTCCACGCCGAGGTCTTTGAGCTGTGCCGGCAGCTGTGCCGCGTCCGACTCCGACATTGCCGCTTCCGTTCTGCGGTTGATTTCTTCCACGAGAGCGCGGGTAAGCTGTCTTACGTCCACGCCCGTGCGCATAAGCAGTCCGCACGCCACGCCGCCGAAGTCGGACAGTATGGCAAGCAGCATATGCTCGCTGTGGACAAGGCGGTTGCCCGTCCTGCTCGCGTACTGTGCCGCAAGCGATATGGTCTGCTCCACTCTCGGAGAGAGCTCGGCTTTGACGCCTGCGTAAGGCTCGTACGATTCGAAGTACGCCGTGAACACGTCGGACGATACGTTATACTTTTTCAGAAAATTGCCTGCGCGGCAGTCGGTGGACAACATTCCGTACAGGACGTGTTCCGTGCCGACGACGGGGCTGTAATATTTCTCCGCGGTTTCCTGCGCTTTTTGCATTGCTTTATTCAAGTTGTCGGAAAATCCGTTATAAGACTGCATAATTTTTATCTCCTTTCTGTTTTATTTTGTTTCGCCGTCAAGCCCGAGAGCCTATCGACTTCAATGTTTTGGACACATACGACGCGCGCATTATGTCGCGCCTTGCAGGCGATATGCCGCTTGCGTCGCCGTCGAGCGCCTTGCCGCTTATATTGACTATATTCGCCGGCTGTGCTTCGGTTACGAGTTTTTCCAATCGGTCGGGGTCGGTTATCTTTATCAGTCCGTAACCGTCGTACGCGCCGAGTTTGACGTATGCCATAAGCGACATAAATTCGTCGGTGGACAGCGAATAGGCGTTTGTCAGTATGCCCCAGGCGCGTCCCACTCTGTCGCGTATCGCCGCTCCGTCGCTGCGGAACAGTTTGTCGCGCGCGGCAAGCTCGGCTTCGACCAGACTATTGATACAGTTATCGACGGAAGAGATGATTTCTTCTTCGCTTATTCCGAGCGTCTTGCAGTTGGACACCTGATATATGAACCCGTCCGCCTTACTGCCTTCTCCGTACACGCCGCGCACCGTCATATTCAGTCTGGACACGGCGTTCACATAGCTCTCTATGCCGTTTGTGAGCGACAGCGCAGGCAAAAACATCATTACGGACGCTCTCATTCCCGTGCCGATATTGGTGGGGCAACAGGTCAGATAGCCCAATTTGGGGTCGAAAGCGTACTTGACTTTCTCGCCTATCACGTCGTCTATCTTATCGATTTCGCGGTAGGCTTCGTCCAATCGGAATCCGCGCAGTATGCACTGCTCGCGGATATGGTCTTCTTCGTTTATCATTATGCTGACGGTTTCGGCGTCGTTTATGATTGCCGCGCCGTTCTCCGCGCGGAGCAAATCTTCCGATATGAGATGTTTCTCTTTCAGCACGTCCAAGTCCAATTCGTTCGACGCGGACACGCGGTTGAGATTGTATGTGCCGCTCTTTGCCAATGCGTCGTACACCTGTTTGGCAATCATAGCGCCGTGCTCTCTGCGGAGTTTGTGCGGAAACGGAAGTCCCGCGACGTTGCGCGCCAGCCGCACTCTGCTCGATATTACTACGGAGTTTTCGTTATTCATCTTTCTTACCTCCGTTCGAGTTTTTGCCTGTTTCCAGCGATTTTTTCAATTCATTGATTTGGTTGAGATAGTTCTGCGCCGCTTCGTAATCTTCGGCGTCCGACGCTTCCTGCTGTTTGGCGCGCAGGCGCTGTATCTTTGCCGTTATCTCCGTCTTGGGGTCTTTGCCGTTCGGTATTTTTCCGACGTGGCGAAGGTCGTTCTGAATACGCCCTATCGCCTGCGTCGCCACTTTTTCGAAAGCGCGGTAGCAGTCGGGGCAGCCGACGTAACCCGTCCTTATAAACTCGTCGTCCGTCGTTCCGCATTTGGGGCATATACGGCGCTGTGAGCCGCCGCCTCCGAACATCAGCCCTGCAAACGACGAAAAAAGCTCGTCTACGCCCCCAAAGCTTTTCAGCAGGGATTCTTCTTCTCTGTATTTCTTACTGCATTCCTCGCACAAGTGGCGGGTTCTGACTATGCCGTTCTTGATTAGTTTCGTATGAAACACAGCTTCGTTTTTTTTACATTCGTCGCAAAGCATTTTGTTTGCCTCCTTATTCGTCGCTACTCTCTTTTAACAGCTGGCATATCACGCTTTTGAGTATGCCGGCGCGCAGTCCGTCCTTTGCCACGGTGGGCGCTATCAGCGCTTTATCGGTAATTCCCGCCGCTATTAGTTTTGCCTCCCGAAGCGTGATTATTCCGCTTTGCGTCAGGCGTTCGAGAATTTGCACCGCCTTGTTATAGCCGATACCGTCCGATATGGAGCGGTTCAATATCTCGTCTATGGTTTCGTCCGCGCTCTTTGTCAGGCGCACGACGGTCACATAGCCGCCCCCGCCCCTGCGCGATTCTATGACATAGCCGCGGTCGGGCGTGAAGCGCGTGGACAGCACATAGTTTATCTGGCTCGGCGCGCAGGAAAAATAATTCGCCAGCTCGTTTCGGCTGATGTTCAGACTGTCGCTGTCGCCCAACGTCTCCAATAAAAAGTTTTCTATCAAGTCGCTTATGTTTGCCATTTATGTCCTCCTTCGATTCTTCCGACCGACTTTCTTCTTCGGCACAAAGGTCAAAGTCAAAAGTCAAAGGTCAAAGAAAGTCAAATTTGATTATATTATAGAGCTGCGGTAAAAATTTGTCAAGCATTTTTCAAAATATTTTTTCGATTTTTTTCTTGGATAGGAATTGCGGAAAAACAAAAAAACCGCCGTCGGCATTTCGGGACGGTGTTCAACGGTGGTATGAGAAAAAGGGGTTGCGCCCTACCCTATGGGTGTGGCGTGCGGGGTTTGGAGAGCGGAAAGGAATGGTGCGGCGGTGGCGGTGGTTTGGGGAGTTTAGGGGGTTTTGGGCGGTTTTAAGGAAAACAAGAGGTGAAAGGTTTAGGGAAAGAGCGTGTATTCGTTCTGTTGCAGGGGATTTCTCCGCTTCGCGCGCTTAAAAAAGCGCGCTTCGGTCGAGATGACAGGAAAAAGCTGACGGCATAGACGCGAGAAAGACAAGGCAAACGAGCATTTGCGAAAGGGCGTGTACTTTGACGTACTCGCCCCGAAAAAATGCGCCGCTTGACGCCGAAATGCGACGTTTATATGCCTGTCAGGCTGACGGCACAGTCGCGCAAAAGACAAGGCAAACGAGCATTTGCGAAAGGGCGTGTACTTTTTGTACTCGCCCCGAGAAAATGCGATGTTTAACGCCGTATTTTGCGATGAATGTGCCGTCAGGGGGTGGCGCGCTCAATTGTAACCCCCGCCTCCGCAAACAAATCCAAAGAGAATTTATCGGGATAACCCTGTTCGTACACTACTCGGGTAATTCCGCTGTTTATTATCATCTTTGCGCAGATGACGCAGGGCTGGTGCGTGCAGTACAGCGTCGCGCCCTCTATGCTCACCCCCATTCTCGCCGCCTGTATTATCGCGTTCTGTTCGGCGTGCGTGGCATAGCATATCTCGTGCTGCGTTCCCGACGCTATATTCAACTCGCGCCTTATGCACACGCCCTTTTCCTTACAGCTCTTTATTCCCGAGCTTGCGCCGTTGTAACCCGTGGTCAGTATGCGCTTGTTTTTTGCTATCACCGCGCCGACCTGTCTGTTCTCCTGATAGCAGCTCGACCAGCTCGACACCAATCTTGCCACTTCCATAAATCTTTTATCCCATTTATCCATTGTCTTTGTCTCCGTAAATCTTTTAATTCCTACTTATTTGTAGGGAATTTTGAATTTTTATATAAAATCTTTATATAACTATCGGCATTATAACAAAAAAGCGGAAATTTTGCAAGACAAAAATGCACATTTTTATAAAATCGCTTGCAAAATATGAAAATTTACGCTATCATAATGGCACGGTATGAGAGAATATACCGATTTTTAAAAACGTAAAAATATTTTCAGGAGGATGCTTTATGAAAATCAAGCCTTTATTTGACAGAATAGTCGTAGAGCCTGTAGAAGCCGAAGAAAAAACCAAAAGCGGTATCGTTCTACTCGCCAAAGACCAGGAAAAGCCGCAGATGGCACGCGTTATCGCGGTCGGCCCCGGCGGAAACGTGGACGGCAAGGAAGTCGTTATGGAAGTCAAGGTCGGCGACAAGGTGCTTTGCTCGAAGTATGCGGGCAGTGAATTCAAAGTGGACGGTAAGGAAGTCACCATTATGAGACAGTCTGACGTCCTGGCAGTCATTTTGGACAAGTAATCAGGAGGTATATCAGTTATGGCAAAACAAATCAAGACGGGCGAAGAAGCCAGAAAGGCTTTGGAAGCAGGCGTAAACAAGCTTGCCGACACCGTTAAAATCACGCTCGGTCCCAAGGGCAGAAACGTCGTTCTCGGCAAGAAGTACGGCGCTCCCCTCATCACGAACGACGGCGTGACTATCGCAAAGGAAATCGAACTCGAGGACGCTTTCGAGAATATGGGCGCACAGCTTGTCAAGGAAGTTTCCACGAAAACCAACGACATCGCCGGCGACGGCACGACTACCGCTTGCCTTCTCGCGCAGGCAATTATCAGAGAGGGTTTGAAGAACGTTGCCGCAGGCGCCAATCCCATTATCGTCAAAAAGGGTATCGCCGCCGCTACGCAGGCAGTCGTCGAGCATCTCAAAGGCATAAGCAAGCCCGTGGACGGCAAGAGCGCCATTAAGCAGGTCGCTTCCATTTCCGCAGGCGACGAAATGGTGGGCAGCCTTATCTCCGACGCAATGGAAAAGGTCGGCAAAGACGGCGTTATCACTATCGAAGAATCCAAAACTATGGACACCAATCTCACGGTCGTCGAAGGTATGCAGTTCGACAGAGGATATGCTTCGGCGTATATGGTCACCGACAACGACAAGATGGAAGCCGTTCTCGACAATCCGCTTGTGCTTATCACCGATAAGAAAATCAGCAACATTCAGGAGATACTCCCCGTTCTCGAACAGGTGGTTCAGAAAGCGGCGAAACTGCTCATCATAGCAGACGACATCGAGAGCGAACCGCTTGCCACGCTTGTGGTAAACAAGCTTCGCGGCACGTTCAACTGCGTTGCGGTCAAAGCACCCGGCTTCGGCGACAGACGCAAGGAAATGCTTAAAGACATCGCCACTCTCACGGGCGGCACGGTTATTTCCGAAGAAACCGGCATAGAGCTTAAGGACGTCACCATCGATATGCTCGGCAAAGCAAAGCAGGTCAAAGTGGACAAGGACAATACGACCATCGTCGAAGGCGCGGGCAAGAGCGAGGACATCAAGGCGAGAATCAAATCCATTCGCGCGCAGATGGACGTCACCACTTCCGACTACGACAAAGAAAAGCTTGCCGAAAGACTGGCGAAGCTCGCAGGCGGCGTGGCTGTGGTCAACGTCGGTGCGGCAACCGAAGTGGAAATGAAGGAAAAGAAACTGCGCATAGAGGACGCGCTTGCGGCTACGCGCGCGGCTGTGGAAGAAGGTATCGTTCCCGGCGGCGGCTCCGCCCTGCTCTCGGCTATCCCCTGCGTAAAGGCTCTCATAGAAACCCTTGCAGGCGACGAAAAGACGGGCGCGCAGATTATACTGAAAGCCCTTGAAGAACCCGTTAAACAAATCGCGGTCAACGCAGGCGTGGACGGCGGCGTCGTCATCGACAAGATACTTACCAAGAACAAAGCCGGTTACGGATATGACGCGCTTAAAAACGAATACGTCGATATGGTTGCAAAGGGCATTATAGACCCGACGAAAGTTACGCGCTCGGCACTTCAAAATGCGGCGTCCGTTGCGGCAACCCTACTCACCACCGAAAGCGTGGTCGCAGACCTGCCCGAACCCGAACCTGCACCCGCAGGCGGAATGGGCGGCGGAATGGGCGGAATGTATTGATTCCGTCAAAGCCGTAAATTACAATAAAACAAAGACTGCTCTCCTTTCGGAGAGCTTCTTTTTTTGCCCTTTTTCGAAAAGCCGATTTTGCTTTTTTAAGCCCGAACGCAAAACGAATTTATATTTTCATATCGTTCTGTGGGCTTTTCAAAGAAACTCAAGCAATGTATACGGAGCAAAAAACGGCGCCCGATGTACGGCAAAACTGCACTTTATGTATGATTTTAGTGTATTGTGTGTGGCATAATATACTACTATGTCATACATAACACGATAAATTTTATAATTTTTATCGGGTTTTGCGTATATTCCCTCGTTTTTAAAACAAACTACAAGTACAAGGATAAAGTTTAATAAAAAGGTTTTAACACTTAATTGTTTGTGTAGCAGACTTGTGAATGTGTGAATGTGAATTTTATCAAGGTTAAAGCCGATTTATAAATCTTTAACCTTGATTATATAAAAATCCTCTCTGCCCCTATGCGAGCGGAGAGGATAATTTTTTTTGCAAATTCCTGCTATTGTATTATTTCATAATCTCTTTTTGCGGTCTATCTTTGCGGCGTGCCTTTAGCCCTACACCGTTTCCGGAAGCACGGGCTGAATATTCACCATACCGCCCTCGGCGACCACTTTCGACTTTCCGACGGGAACTATGAAGAAGTACTTTGTCAGCTTTTTATCGAGTTTGTCGGGAACGCTTAAATTGACGGTTATATTTGCCCTGGCGTCAATCAGAAATTCGCAGCCGTTTTTGGTTTCTATGAAATTCCGAACCACGAATTTTCCGCCTTCGCCCTTAAACAATTTCACGTTATCCACTATCAAAATCGTGGAGTTGTCGTTCACGTCGATACTGTATGCCCTATCAAGCAGGCGCACGTTGGACAGCGAATTCTCCCCTTCCACAAACGTGCCGAAGCGAATGGACTGCGTCTTTAAATCGTTGCGGAAATACTCGGAATCAATCAGTTCCTGCATCCCCATAAGCGCGAGCATATTGCCGTTGCCCGACAGGTATTCTTTGGATTTCACGCGCTTACCCGTGGGAAGATACAGCGAATAATTGACTACGTTATCGCTCTCGTTATCCGCCCAGAGCTTGGCGCTTTTGAGAGCTATCTGCCCTGCGATGTCATCCAAGCCATAGCGGCACAGTCCGTGGTATATTATATAATTCACATACGGTACTATGCTTCCGCGGTATTCGAGATACGGCGGCTGGCGGTGTCCGTTATTGTTCGGTTTGCCGCGTCTGCCGTATTCGGCATTGTCCATAGAGAGCGTCGGAATGACGTATTTGCCCCAGAATTTCGAAGCATCGGTCAGAGAGTTCACAAGGCTCGACAGTTTCTGCGGAGTATCGACGGCGCCTGCAATCAGCGGATAGAAGCTTGTCGCTCCGTAATTTTTCGCCCACTGACCCATAACGTATCTATTCATATAGAGTCCGCACTGTTCGTTCCAGAAAGTATCGTTCACAAGCTGGCGCATTTCCTTGCACGCCTTGGCATACTTCTCATAATCCGCCAAATCGAAGTACAGGGCGATACGCTGCATTATATCGAACGCCAGCAGTTTCAGGCAGGACAAATCCAATCCGAACATCGCCGACGGCACATACTTTTCTTTCAACGGAGAGTCTTCCCACTTATAGGCGACTTCGTTCTTGTCGGGGTCGGCAATGACGAGCGCGGACTCCGGCGGATACAGCTCTTTGAGCTTTTTATAGTACGGAATTATCAGCTTTTTATCGGGGATGCGCGCCAGAATATGCCACGCCGAAAGCACCGCCATAATCTTGTCTTCGACGGTATATTCGAGCTGTCCGAGAGCCTTATCAACGCCTGCCACCGCACCCAACAGCGCGGCGCAGTTTTCCCCTGCTCCGTCCAAATCGAAGTTATTGTTCAGCGTCGTACGATTGGGAGAATATATTTCGCGCATAAAGTACGGATAGTATATCCGTGACCAGAGTACGGAGTTTAGCATTTTCTCCACGGGTCCGCCCAGTACGCCCGAACCCATCGTTTTGTTGACCCCGTATCGAAGTTCCGCGGTTTCTATCTGCTTGACAATCTTGTCTACGCGCGGCACTTCCATATCGAAAATATCTTCGTCGCCGACCGTGGCATACAGGTATACGCTGGGTTGGTTTTTGTTTATGACAAACTCCATTATCGCTTCGTTGAACGCGCCGTTTGCAGAGTCGGACGGTTTGGACAGCGACTGCGCCATAAAAAATTCGCGCTCCGGCTTATCGTCCAAAATCACCTGATAGCGGTTGCGGTATACGGCGTTGGTATCGGTCAAGGAGACGTCGCCGCCGATTATACCCACATAAGGACTTCTACCCTTGACGAAAGAACCTTCTATCGAAAGCTCGCCGAGAAAATCGTAACAGGGATAGAATATGACGCGGACACGCAGTTTGCGCTTTGCCGACACCTGAATAATCATCGACTGCTCGTTATGCTTCACCCAGTTGACACAGAGCGGTCCGCTGGAAAAGCGGGCGAAACTGCCGTCCACGGTATTGGCGCAAGAGGACGCCATATTCAATATAAAATCGTCGTTGTCGTACCACTTGTTTCCGAGAAAGTAACAGACCTTTATACCCCAAAGCGAGCCGTGCTTTCCGACCAGCATTGCTCCGTTTATCGCGCCGAAATCATAGCCGACGCCCTGAATATATCTGCCCGGAAAATTGTCCTCGGTAAGCGGCGGACCCTCGGGCTTTTCTTCATAGAATTTTTCGAAAAAAGGAGGTCGGAAAGTAAATCCGTATTCTTTGTTTATATAACGCATTTCTTTTTACCTCCTTTAAGGAATCATATTTTGTAATCGGTTTTGACCGTTTTGGGTGGTGCATTTGCGGCACTTGAGAGTGTTATGCGTGACACAGCTCTCGAAAATCGGCGATTTCTACTCGAATTTAGTTGATTTCTGTGCCGTTATATCAGACATAGTACCGAATATATAGCCGCAATCTGCAATGTTTTCGCCTTATGTTGCAAAAGAACGGTTTATGCCTTTGCAGGTTTCTTTTTAGGCTTTCGCACATTCGCGCAGGTCAAGACCGATTTCCTTTTGCAAAACCGATTAAGAGTATTACGGCGTGCGCTCAAAAATCCATTCTTTCATTGCGCCCAAAGCAAGGCGCAGACTGCGGAAAAACGCAATATTGCCGAGCAAATTCAAAATCGCTCTTACCGTATATTATATCAATTTTACGGCGCTTCGTCAACGATTTTTCAGTACAGCAATTTTGCCGTTATCGGCACGGAAATGACGTCGCTTTTATGCGCCATTATTCTGAATTCCGCAGGCGGCAGTTTTTCGTCGGGTATCAAATATATCCGCTTATCGCTCCACCCTTCCGTCAGTATGCGGCTGAAAAATCCGCGCGAACCGATACGCTCCAAAATCGCCGGATTCAGCGTGACGGACGCGCCCGTATATTCACCTTCGGCGAACAGGCGCATAAGTCTCGCCTTTAATTTTTTTGCCAGATAGTCACCTGAATGGGTATGCGCGCTGCCGTTGCAGTACGGGCAGTTCGTAAGCAGCATATCGCTTATTTCGTGCCCCGTCTTTTTGCGAGTGACTTCCACGAGTCCAAGCTCGGACATACCGAGCACGCGCGTTTTAGCGCGGTCGAACATCATTTCCCGTCGCAGAGTTTCCACGACGGCGTCTCTATGCTCCTGCTCCTGCATATCGATGAAATCTATTATGATTATTCCGCCGATATTGCGCAAGCGCAGCTGTGCGGCTATTTCCGTAGCCGCTTCGATATTGGTTCTGAAAACGGTGTTCTCGTGGCTGTTGTCCCTGCCGATAAATCTGCCCGTATTGACGTCGATTGCCGTCAGCGCTTCGGTGCGGTCGATGACGAGCGTGCCGCCCCCAGGCAGAGCCACTTTATGCTCGAGCAGTTTGTCCACTTCTTTGAGCACGCCGTACACTTCGCTCATATCATAGTCGCTTTCGAAATATTTTACTTTATCGATAAAGCGCGGATTGATATTGCCGAGCACGGTCCGCAGTTTCTTATACGTTTCCGAATCGTTGCACACTATCGTTTCCACAGACGACGAAACCATATCGCGAACGGCGCGGACAATCAATCCGCCTTCGCTGTGTATCATAGCTATATTGTCGCCTGCCGCGTCATACGCCGCCTGTATTTCCGTAAACATACGTTTGAGCTGTTTGGCTTCGTCCAAAACGTCCTGACGCTTTGCTTCGACGCAGATGGTGCGCGCGATAAAGCCGCCGTCGCGCGGCTTCACTTTTTCCAACAGTCTTGTCAAGCGCAGGCGCTCGTCTTCATTGGTTATCTTATTGGACACGCCTATCAAATCGAGCATAGGCAGATAAACGACGTTTCTGCCCGGAAGCGAAATATTAGCCGAAAGGCGCACGCCCTTCATACCCGTTTCTTCTTTCGCCACCTGCACCATAATGTAGTCGCCCGCTTTGACGTTCAATTTATCGGGAAGTTTGTCCGAGCCGCAGAGCACGCTTCTATGGTCCACGACTTCGTTTACCGCAAGAAAGCCGTTGCGCTCCAAGCCGATATCGACAAAAGCCGTCTGCAGTCCCTGCAAGACGTTTACCACTCTGCCTTTATAAATATTGCCCGTCAAGCGGTTTGTGTCTTTGTATTCGACGTAATATTCTTTCAGTCTGCCGTCTTCCAACAGTGATACCGACGACGTGCAGCTGTCTACGTCTATTAAAATTTGACTTTTCACTCCGATTATTATTTCCTATTGCATACGTTTGTATCTATAAACGGCTGTGATAAAGTCAAGATTTCATAAGTAAGAAGCCGTAAATATCGAATGAGAATTTGCTCTGTTATTTTGCCGCAAGACCGTAATATGCGTCGACATCGACAAGAGCGCCGTTCGCATTTATGAAGGCGCGTTCCTTTAAGACGTCATAGTCTTCGCCCCAGCCGAACTCGGACGAAAGAAACTTGCCGAAAGAGTCGGCGCGCAGATTTTCCTTTCCGCACCCCAGCACAGCCACCGTTTCGCCGTTCTCGTCTTTCAGCGAATTTATGCGCGATTTGACGTCGGTCACGACCTGCCCTTTCTTGGTTTTTACGGGAATTTCCACAGTTATGCGTGACATAATATCGTCTAATTGTGCCTGATTGGGGGCTTTTGCCGCTTTTTTATAGCGATATGCCGCGTGAGACGTCAGCGCGTGGACTTCCGCCTTCTCGCACTTCACTGCTCCGAGTATGCGGACGCCGCGCGGCAGTTTGCCGTTTAAACCGTTCATAAATATTTCGGGGTCGTCGTCGCTGTCCGCGCAGAAGTATTCCGCCGTGCTCGGCAGCCCGAGCGGAAGCGGCTGTGAGAAAAACAGCAGTGCGTGCGGATTGAAACCTTCGGAGAATTTAACGGATAAATTTGCTCGGCGAACCGCCCGACCCATTTCCCGCAACAGGTCGAGATGCGGCAGATATACCGCGCTGTCCGTTTTTGTGAATTTACAAAGTATCACTGCTTTTCTCCGTTTTTCCGAAAAAATCGAAAAGGAAACAAAACATTCATTTTCGCTTCCTTGTTTGACCGATTCGATACTGCCGTTTTTTAGGCTTATTATATTATATATCACTCACACCGCACTTGTCAAGCCTTATGTCGATTAGACTTGAAATTAAGATATCAGTCGTTGGAAAAAATTATACGCGCGAATTGTTAAATGAAAAAGGTTTACGATTTGATGAAATAATGAGATTGCTGTATTTTGCCATACAAAGCAAATGAGTATTTGCGGACGCTTTAAAGGAAAAGTTTGTGTGCGCTTTGATGCAGGGGATTTCTCCACTTCGCGCGCAATAGCGCGCTTCGGTCGAAATGACAGTGGAAAAAGAATGGTCGAATGACGGCTGAATGAGAATGCGCACTTTGAACAAAATGATAGTGGAAAGAACGTGCGTTTCAAGCGAATAACAATGAAAAGAGAACGCGCAATTTGGCAAGAAGGACAAAAAAAAGATAGGCGCGTTTCAGTCGAATGACAGCGAAGAAAGAAAACATACTTTGGGCAGAATGATAGTAAAAGAGAACGCGTGTTTTGAGCGAATGACAGTAGAAAGAGAAAGCGTGCTTTGGACAAAATGATAGCGAAAAAAATAGTTGAAATGCAATAAACAGGAATTCCGATAAATGGCGTTAAAATGGGCTTATAAGCATTTCAAACAAAATGGTATCGGAAAGGAGAACCGAATGGTATACAATTTGGAGAAAACGACAGAAAATCGGCTGTTATGACAGACATAAGTAGCCGATTTCGGGTTTTATTTGCTTGTTTAAGCGTTTATTCTGCCCTATTTTAGAGATTCCACGCTTTGACACACAAGGCAAATGAGTATTTGCGACGCTTTAAAGGAAAAGCTTGTGTGCGCTTTGACAGCGAAAAACTGACGGCAGAGAAGCGAGAAAGACAAGGAAAACAAGACTTTTCGACGGGGAGTTTACTTTCCGTAAATGACCCGAGAAAAGTCGCAGTTTGACACAGTATTTCGACGCAGATATGCCGTCAGACTGACGGCATAGAAACAAGCAGTTCAAGGAAGTCCGAGCGGCTTTCGACGGGAGCGTACTTTTTGTACGTGACCGAGAAAACGCGAAGGCTGACGATGAAATGCGAAGTTTATATGCTCGTCAGCAGGGGATTTCTCCGCTCGCTGACGCTCGGTCGAAATGACAGTGGAAAAAGAACGGTCGAAAATGACGGTAGAAAAAGAATGGTCGTAATGACAGTGGGAAAAGAAAGGTCGAATGAAAGCGGAAAGATAAAGCGCGCTTTGGGGCGGAATAACAGTAAAAAAAGAACGGGCACTTTGAGCGAATGACGGTGGAGAAAGAAAAACGGGCAGAATGGTAATAAAAATGGCGCTGACGCAAAAAGACACTAAAACAACAAAAAAAATACATACCTATTGGTATGAATAAAAAGACGCTTCGAACGATATGCGCTACGAACCAATATCGAGTGTGTCAAACGAATTATTACAATGAATTTGCGTGAGGCGGCAGAGTTCGGGCGAAAAACACATTGCCTACCCCACCATTTTAATTTCGTTTTCAGCGTTTTTCAGCCTTTGCGAGGGAGTTCGCGTTTTATGTGTTTCGCGCAACTGTTTTTGAAGGCGGCTTTTCTGTTCTGCAAGCCGCAACGGCGGCAATTGCCGCGGCAGTCGGGCGTTGTTTCCGCCTGTCGTGACCTTGCTCGTTCTTCTTTCAGATATTCCTGCGTGACGCCGACGTCGACAAAGCTCCAAGGCAAGACTTCTTCTTCCCCGAACTCGCGAGTATAGTCCTGCATTTTTACGCCGCACTCGCCAAACGCCGCCTGCCACTTTTCGAAGTCGAAATACTCTCCCCAACTGTCGAAAACGCAGCCTTTTTCCGACGCTTTCAGAATGACCTTGCCCAGCTTTTCGTCGCCGCGCGCAAACACGGCTTCCAGCACCGACGAGTCGCTTCCGTGATAGTTGAAATTCACTCTTATTTTGGAAAGCGCGGTTTTCAGCAGGTCCTGCTTGCGGCGAATCTCGTCCTTGCCTATTTGCGGTTCCCACTGAAAAGGCGTGAACGGTTTAGGTACGAACGTCGACGCGGACACCGTTATATTTACAAATCCCCTGCCCGTCGCACATTCGCGGTACAGGCGTTTTATTCTCGCCGCCAAATCGGCAATCGCAAGCAGGTCTTCGTCCGTTTCCGTCGGCAAACCTATCATAAAATACAGCTTGACCGACGAATAGCCTTTCTCGAACGCGCGGCGCATACAGGTGAAAATATCGTCTTCCGTTATGTTCTTATTGATTACGTCGCGCAGGCGCTGTGTTCCGGCTTCGGGCGCAAACGTCAGCGAACCCTTTCTCGACTGTTCCACAAACTCCGCTTCGAAAGAGTCCACGCGCGTACTCGGTAGCGCTATCGTCACTCTGCGCGCGTCGGTTATCGGTTTCAGTTTTTGCAGAAGGGGGCGCAAATCGGGATAGTCGCAGGTGGACAGCGACGAGAGCGATATTTCGTCAAATCCGCAATTATCTATCAATTCTTCGGCATATCTCACGATTGTATCCACGGAGCGCTCGCGCACGGGACGGTATATCATTCCCGCCTGGCAGAAGCGGCAGCCGCGCGTACAGCCCCTGAAAATTTCCAGCACGGCGCGGTTATGCACGGCTTCTATATTCGGAACCTGCGGCGCGGTCGGGAAATATGCGGAATCGAGGTCGGCTATCACCGCGCGCCTGACGTTCTTTTTTCCCACGCTCGGCACATACACCCCTTCTATTTTCGCCGCTTTCTCCAAAAAGTCCTTTCGCGTTCCGCCCGACTTTTTATTTTCGTTATACAGTGCGGCAAGCTCGTCCAGCGTCTGCTCGCCGTCGCCTATGCTGAACAGGTCGATAAAATCGGCAAGCGGCAGAGGATTGACCACGCAGGGACCGCCTGCCATAACGATGGGGTCGTCTTCGCCGCGCTCTTTGCACAGCAGTTTGACTTTGCCGAGCCGCAGCATATACAGCACGGTGGTATACGAAAGTTCGTACTGCATCGAAAAGCCTATCATATCGAAATCGCACATCGGCCGCCGCGTTTCGGACGAGAACAGCGGTAAATCTTCTTCTTCGAGAATCTTCGCCATATCTTCCCACGGTGCGTATGCCGTTTCGCAGACGGTGTCCGCCCTGTTATTCAATATGCCGTACAGAATCTTTATTCCGAGGTTGGACATCGCCACTTCGTACACGTCCGGAAAACAGAGCAGATATTTAAACGGCGCGTCCGCCTTTATATTCGGCGTATTCAGTTCGCCGCCGCAGTATCTCGACGGCTTGTCCACTTTGGCGAGTATCTTTTTAAGTTTCGCTTCGTTCATCTCTCACCTCTCAAACCGAGCAATTCGAACACGTCGTGCAAAAATTCGCTGAATGTGACAGCCGGCAGCTGTGCTATCGAATACGGCTGTACGCCGTCAAGATAGGTCTGACCGCCGAGCTTTATCAAATCGCCGTACTTATAAAAGCGCACGTCGTTCATAGAAATGAGCCTGCGCGGGTCGGCAAAATTGGTTGCCGAAAATTCCAGAACGCAGGTCACGTCGCCGCGCGTTTTCGCCGCTCCGCAGCTTTCGGCGTATCTGTTTTTATTCAGCAGTTTAAATCCGTATTTATTGAGAGCCGCTTTCAGCTCCCCTGCCGTGATTACGACGCCGCGCAGTCTGCCGCAATAATTGTAGGTCTTTTCCGAATCGGACGGATAATATATTTCCCGTCTTATCTGACTGAACGGTTGCTCTACCGTCAACGTCTTTAAAAAGGAATATTTCTCCCATTCCGTGGGATGACTGACGGCGACTTCTTCGTCGTGCAAATCCCGCCTTTTATTGTCCAAATCGTTGATTTTGCCGTTTTCCACAACTATTACGTCTGACATAGTACCGTTTTTATACACGGAAAACAGCAGAGAGGACGCCAAACAGGCGTAAATAGGGTCGGTTTCGATACGCTTTGTGAACTCTTTACACGGCACGCGGACGTTGTTCACCATATCCGATTCCATTTCTTCGCAGACGGCGCGCAGTCTTTTTTCAATCTTTTCCGCCGCCGCTTTGGCTTCCTTCGGACAGGGCTGCGGAGTTATCGTGACCGTCAAATCTATATTGGGCGTAAGCGTGTACGTCTTGCCGTCCTTTTCTATTTTGCCGACTGTCTCCTCTTCCGCCGACGGCTTTGTCTTTTTCGAGCAGTTTCTGTCCTTTTCTATCAGGCGTTTTATCGTCACCGACTTTTCGCTTTTTTCCACTTCTTCCAAAAAGCGCGCCGCCCGAGGGTCGCTTTTATACAGCAGAAGTATTCGGATTATCCCTTCCTTTTCCCTGACGTGCGATTTGAGATATTCCCGACAAAGGGACGGAACTATGTCCACGCGCTTTTCCAGAATGTATTTGCGTAGCAGTGTTTTATTCGCGCTTTTGCCGTATATCAGTTGGTTTAAAATCTCGCTTACGGTGCGCGTCTTATCGGCTTCCATAAGCGTGGAAAGACACTTGTATTTTTTGTCGTAGCGGCGGATTATTTCCAGTGCCGCATCGTAATCGGCGGACGTGAACTTGGTGAAATACGCGTCTATACCGCCGACAAAGCTGTATAAATAGCTACTTTTCGGAGCGTCGAATGCGGCGAAAAGCATAGGATATACAAGCTGTTTATCCACTTCGGCATACTCCGCAAGCTCCATAAAATTATTGAAATATCTATTCGAAAGACGGTTGCACTTTTTTTGGTTCGGCAGTCGCCCCGATTCCACGTTGTCTATGTATCCGTAACTCATTACGGTAGCCAGGTTTTCATACGCCTTCTCTTTCAAAAGCGCGGTCAAAAATGTGTGTATCTGCTCTTTTGTCAGCGTCTTGTCCGCAAAAAATTCTTTTCCGACTTCGTCCAGCGCAATGCCGCTTAAAGCCTGTTTTTTCAAAACGTCTATATCCATATCCTTAATATACCACACGCGGTGATTTTTCGCAAGTTTTTTCCTTTACAACTTTTTTGTCGCCGTCGGCAGACAGCGCTCTTTCAGCAGGCGGCGCAGTTCCTCGTCGCTCCCCTTCGTGAAGCCGCGTCTGTCGACAATATAAACCAAACCGTTCTTCTGATAGTAAATAGCAATCATATCTTTTCCGAAAATAACTTTTGAAATAAACGAGTACGGAATTGTTCCCGACGACACTTCCCTGTCGCCGTCATAATAGCGCGCAGTCAGGGCGTCTTCGTCGAAAGAATAAGTCTGGCTCTTGTTTTCGTCGAACAACTCGTTCTTTTTGTTCTGAAAGTATATCGTCAAAAACAATGCGCCGATGACAGCCACAAAGCCCATAATGACATACCACCATATCTTGCTCAACTGCGGCAAAAAGACGCTCAAAACAATGCCAATCACGCCGACAGATATAAACGTCAATCCGAAATACAAATTCGGACGGTAGAAATTCGATATTATCTGTTTGGACAGTGCCGTCCTATTCTCTATCAGCACGGTTTTGCCGTCGTTTCCGCCCGACGTTGCCGCATCCTGCCCGACCGGCGGCGTATCCGTCACCGCCAGCTGTGCGCCGCAGCTGTCGCAGAAACGCGCGTCGTCGTTATTCATTCTATTGCAATGCGGACAGTTTTTCATTGTCTGCTTCTCTCCTTGCCGTTGCGGTTTTATGTATCGCAACCGTCTTTTGTATTATAGCACCGTCTTTCGCGCCCTGTCAAGTATACCGCCGAAACTGCGCTTCGAAGCGGCTATTTATCGCATATAAAAATACTTCAAAGCGGCATACCGAAATTACACAGAGTCATTCCGCCCTTTTCGGCAAGGTAGCTATTTTTTCGGAGACTGCAATGCCTGCAAAACCGTCGTATTCAGCGGATATGCGACCAGGTAATCTTCCAGAGCCGTTTCGTCTATTTCGCCACGGCGCGCCATTTTGTCGTCGGTGACGATAAAACGCGAGTAATAGTTGGGATTCAGCAGTCCCGAGCAAGCCATAAGCGTGGTGTCGACGTGCACCATTATTTCGCGGACGGGCAGTCCTGCCTTTATTCTGTCCATTCGATAAGACATACCGTACAGTCTCCTATAAGCCGAGCTTTTATCGGGAAAAAGCGCCGAGCTCAACACAAACACCAAAAACGTGAAATAGGAAAAGTTCAGGGCGCGGAAGAAAATTATCGCCGACACTATACCGACGGCGCTTATGACAAAGCCGATTATGCGCAGCACGCGATACGCCTTTTCTCTCGGCACTTTCACGGACAGCAGAGCCAGCGCCGCCCTTCCGCCGTCCAACGGAAACACAGGCAAAAGGTTTATCACCGCTGTGAACACGTTTGCCGTCACATAAACTTCCGTATAATAAAACAGCGACGGCACCAGCCACCACACCGCCACGAACACGACTGCGAACACGAGATTGGACAGCGGTCCGACAATGGCTATCAGAAATTCGTCTCTTACCCGAGCGCTTTCGAAACGCCCCGTCAAAGCCGCTCCGTACGGCATTATTTTAAGCACGTCGAGCGTGTACCCCAGCCGAGCCGCCACACTGGCGTGCGCGAACTCGTGCAGAATCACCGCGGCGGCATAGGACAGCGTTTCTCTCAAATGACCTGCGGCAATGGCAATCGCCGCCATTAAAACGACGGAAAAAGATATGTGCAGACGGGCGCCGCCTATGCCGAGACCGCGCCTTTTATTTTTACTCGCTTTTATCTTGCGGCTCGATTTTCCGCCCTTTCTTCTCTTATTTCCGAGCATTGAAATTTTCGATAATTTCGCGTATTATATCCGCGATTTTGCCCTTTCCTATGTTTTTATCGCCTGTTATGTCTGTCATAATAACCGTTTTTACCGCATTTGTGACATTTTCCGAGCCTTTATAGGGGACAAAGCGCGGAAAAAAGATGGCGGCAAGCAATATGACGGCGACTGCCATTCTGACAAAAAAGCTCTTTATTCTGCCGCCGCGCTCTCTCCCCGACTTGCCGTCGTGCGCCTTTTTTCCGACGTTCTCGGGCACATCTTTGTCTGCGCGAAACGACGCGCCGCAGGCATTTGCCGACAGCGTTATTTCCGGTTTATTCATTCCGTCATACTTGTCCATACAGTATATATATTCGCCGCAGGCAAGGATATGCCTTGTCCGAAAAAAATTGCCGCGGCTTTGAATTGTCTAAAAAGCGCGGCTTTGAAATTTTTAAAATACCGTCTATAAAAATGCGGTTGTATAGACAAACGGCGCGGCGGCGAAAAAGTCAATCAATCGAGAGTTTTTCCGACCGCTTTGAAGCGTTTGGCTTTGAGCGTTATCGTCAGCGATACGTTCCCGTCGGCAAGCAGGTCGGCGGTCATTTTGAGATTTTTCGGGTCGAAATCGAAGTAATCTTCCAGCAGTCTGTGTTCGTCCGATTTCAATACTTTCAACGCGTGTTCGGCATTCGAGTCGCGCCCGTTTCTGACCGAATTTCTAATCCTGTCCGTTACCGTCTTCATACCCTATCCTACACCAATTTTCGCAGTCCGCGCTTGAATGCGCCGAGTATGCCGCGGTATCTCTTTGTCACGTCGTACACCGTTTCGGTGCCGTACAGTACGTTTTGCGCCAGCACCTCTATCGCCGTCAGACCGTCCGATTTCTTACGGCGCACGGGTATGACGTTGGACTGCAGGTTTATGTAATCGTCTTCCGGAATGACGCCAGCTATGCCGCAGCCGAGCACGTCGGCTATGCCCGCGCTGTCCGCCATTTCGCTGTCTACCACCAAATCGCCGCGGGAGCGGTTGACCACCACGCGCGAATCGAGCCCGTAGCTTTTCAAAATCGGTATCACTTTCGACGCGTCGCGCACAGCCGATACGTGCGGCGTGGTCACAACGAGCGCTTCCCGTGCCGCCGCTACGGCGCGATGAAAGCCGAGCTCCACGCCTGCCGGACAGTCGATAAGCACAAAATCGAAGGACGACGACAGCGAGTTGACTATCAAGCGGATATTCTGCGCGGATATTTCGCTTGCTTCATACGCGTGGGCGGACGGCAGTAAAAACAAGCCCGCCGTCGAATTGTCTTCGACGAGAGCCTGTCGGACGCGGCAGCGGTTTTTCACCACGTCCAAAATATCGTATACGACGCGGTGCTCCATATCGAGCAGTACGTCCAAATTATTCAAGCCTATATCTGTATCCACCAGCACGACGCGCTGATTGCGGCGGCACAGCTCCCTGCCCAGCGCAACGGTTATCGTACTCTTTCCCACGCCGCCTTTGCCCGACGTAATCACTATCGACCTTGCCATAACCCAACCTCCGATTTAATTTCGGTACTTACGATTATAGCATTTTACCGTAAAAAGCGGCAAGAAGATTTTTGGTTTTAAGCGTCGAAAAAAAACTTATTTTGTTATGCTTTTTCGTCACACTTTTCCCGAGTACACTTCCACGCGGTTTCGCATATTCACTCTGCCCCGATTTTCGAACTTCGCATACAGTTTTTTCAGTTCGCGCACATACTCGTCATACGCCTTATCTTTTTCCGTAAGCGCGCTCGACGACGACAGGCAGCGACCGACAAAGGCGTCGGCGCTCTCATAATACAAATCGTTATCGAAGCAAACAAGGCTGCAGGGCTCGGCAAAAAAGTCGTCGAACTGCGACGTATCGTTCTTATGTATGCCGCCAATAAAGCCCTTGAACTTCGGGCAATATTTTTTATTGATTTCCCCGAGCGCGGTCAGCAGTTCGTCTTCCACACGCGAGTTCCAGACCAAAAAGATTTTCCCTTCGGCTTTAAGTATGCGCTTACACTCGGTTTTAAAAGCCTGTCTGTCGAACCAATGAAACGCCTGCGCGACGGTTACGCAATCGACGGAATTATCCGCAAGCGTCGTGTTTTCCGCCGTCGCGGACACCGTGATGCAGTTTTGAAAGTCTTTCGTGTTTTCGTCGAGTAGTTGTTTCATATCGGAGTTGGGCTCCACGCAATACGCCGTATGCCCTGCTTTTATCAGCGGTAAAGAAAATTTCCCGGTCCCTGCGCCCACGTCGGCGAATATCGGCTTTTTCGGCAAGCCGCAGTCATTCAAGATATATTCATATACCGAATTCGGATAGGTCGGGCGGTATTTCGCATAGCCGTCCGCTTTGCCCGTGAAATTCTCTATTACATTCATTTTTCGCTCCTTTGACGGCGTTTTCAAGTATTTTTGCGGCATTTTACTGTATTATGCGTGACATAAGTGGCATTATTGACAGACATAAGACTATAAAAATCGCCTTTATAATGGAAAAACAGTCGCTTAAGGCAGGTGCCTAACGAGCGCGACTGTAAGTTGCCGATATTCGTTTATGCAACGAGTTCTAAAGCAAGGACGAGTGCAGTATGTAGTCCGCAGTCACTTTATTGGTGGCAATCGGCACATCGTAAACTACGGCGATACGAAGCAGAGCTTTGACATCGGGGTCGTGCGGCAATGCGGAAAGCGGGTCGCAAAAGAACATTACGACGTCTATCTTCCCTTCCGCAACGAGCGCGCCTATCTGCTGGTCGCCGCCGAGCGGTCCGCTCAAATAGCCCGTGACTTCGAGCCCCGTCGCTTCGCGCACGCGCTGCGACGTCGTTCCCGTTCCGCACAGGTTGTGATTCTTCAAAATGTCGCGGTTGGTTTTCGCCCACTCCACGATTTCGGCTTTCTTGTTATCGTGCGCTATCAGCGCGATTGTACGTTTCTTATTCATAGGCTCTCCTTATATTGTAAGTTTTTTGGGGTTGATTTGTCAATCGGATTTGCGTGTTTTTAGAAGTTTTATTGCAGGAATAAAATCAAATGGGTCCATACGCGCAAGTCGAAACATTCAAGAATAGGTCGGTCACTCGGACATTAAATCGCTCCAACGGAGATTTAATGAATTTATCAGCACTTCTTTCTTTTTTCGGCTCCACTTTTTCAGTTGCTTTTCTCTTGCAAGTGCGGCGTTTATATCCGAACAGTGTTCAATATACACCAATTTATCAACGTTATATTTTTTGGTGAACCCTTCTATCAGTCCGTTTTTATGCTCGTAGACTCGGCGGTTTATATCCCCTGTCACTCCTATATAAAGCGTTGTGTTCGTTTGATTGCTCATAATGTATACGCAATAAAGTCTTTCGTTCATTGCTTTCTCCGTTGGATAACCGTTTGATGTGATTCGTGTGCGTGACCCGAGAAATGTGTGGGTTGACGATGAAATGCGAAGTTTATATGCCTGTCAGAAGGGGTTTTGAGTAGAGCTTGTGCTCGTTCTGATGCAGGGGATTTCTCCGCTTCGCGCGCTTTAAGGCGCGCTTCGGTCGAAATGACATTGGGAAAAGAATTGGTCGAAATGCTCTTGCGTGGCACGCCCCCACCAAAAAAAATAAGGTGTGGTTTGTGCCGCCGTATTTTGATATGTCGTCGTCGGGGTGCAGTCGCGCAATAATGCGTGTCCTGACGGCATAGACGCAAGAAAGACAAGGAAAACAAGGTTTTTCGAGCGGGAGCGTACTTCTTGTACGTGACCTGAAAAAATGAGTGGGTTGACAATGAAATGGGGCGCTTGTATGGCATAAGGCTGACGGCGCAGGCACAAGAAAGACTAAAAAACAGGTTTTTCGAATACTTAAAAGAATATAGTTTGTATTCGTTCTATTGCAGGGGATTTCTCCGCTCGCTTCGCTCGGTCGAAATGACAGTGGGAAAAGAAACGGTGAAACGACAGTGGGGAGAATTGGTCGAAATGCTCTTGCGTGGCACGCCCCCCCCACTGAAAAAAGCAAGTGTGGTTTGTGCCGTCACATTTCGATGCGGATATGCCGTCAGGCTGACGGCATAGAAACGAGCAGTTCAAGGAAAGCAAGCATTTTCGAGCGGGAGCG